>NZ_CP022336.1:2189908-2834816 GCF_002218195.1 Sphingorhabdus sp. SMR4y
GCCGAGGAGCTGCGCGGACGCGGAGCCGAGGTGGCGACGATTGCCTGCGATGTCAGCGACGCGGCACAATGTCAGGCGCTGGTCGACCAGACGGTCGAGGCCTTTGGCGCGGTCGATATTTTCGTCAACAATGCCGGCATCGGTTTCATGATGAAGCCGCTGCTGGACGTCGATCCGGCAGACTGGGCGACGGTGATCGGGGTCAATCTGTCCGGTGCCTTCTACTGCACGCAGGCGGCGGCCAGGGCGATGGTCGCATCCGGCAAGGGCGGACGCATCATCAATATCGCCAGTCAGGCAGCGAAGACCGCTTTCCCGCATCTGCCCGCCTATGTCAGCTCGAAACACGGCATGATCGGCCTGACCAGAGCGAGCGCCGTCGAACTGGGCGCGCATGGCATCACCGTCAACGCGGTCTGTCCCAACCATGTGACAACCGGGCTGGGCGCGCAGCAGAACGAATATTTTTCCAAGCTTCTCGGGTTCGAGACCGTCGAGGCCTATATTGCCAATATGAGCACGAAGAATCCGATGGGACGCCCGGGCCTGGCGAGCGACACGGCCGCGGCCTGTGCCTGGCTGGCCAGTGATGATGCTTTTTATGTGACCGGCGAGGCGATCAACGTCTCCGGCGGGGAGGAAATGCACTGATGCAGGAAGAACGCATGGACTGGCCGGATGGCGCGAAAATGGCGCTGAGCATCGTCGTCAATGTCGAGGAAGGCAGCGAGATGACGGTCGCGCGCGGCGATCGCGGCATGGAGCCGGTGGATGAACTGGGCATCCATATCAAGTCGCCGATCCGCAACTATGGCAACGAGAGCAATTATCTCTACGGCATCAAGGCCGGGGCGCCGCGGATCGTGAAACTGCTCCGCGACTATGACATCATGGCGAGCTGGACGGTGGCGGCAATGAGCCTCGAAAACCATCCTGAGATCGCGCAGGCGATTGCCGACCTGGGCCATGAACCGGTCAGCCACGGCTATCGCTGGGTGCACCAGTTCAAGATGGACGAAGACAAGGAACGGGAGTTCATTCGCAAGGCTGTCAGCTCAATCGAGAAAACCGTCGGCGTGCGCCCCTATGGCTGGCTGTCACGCTATTTTCACACCGACAATACGCGGCGCCTGCTGATCGAGGAGGGCTTCGCCTATCATATGGATGACTATTCGGGCGACATTCCCTTCTGGGACAAGCAGACCGTGCCGGCCAAGCCGCTGGCCATCGTGCCCTATCAGCTCGACAGCAATGACATGAAAATGTGGACCGATCCGGCGATGACGCCGCAGCAATGGCTGGATTATGCCAAGCATAATTTCGACCAGATCTACCGCGAGGGCGAAGAAGGCCATCCCAAGATGATGTCGCTCGGCCTGCATCTGCGGATCATCGGGCGGCCCGGCCGCATCTGGGCATTCGAGGAATTTCTCAAGCATGTCCGCTCGAAAAAGGATGTCTGGGTGACCAGCCGGCACCAGATTGCCCGGCATCTGGCAAAGGTGGATCCGGCATGACCCTGCGGCTCGAGAAAGAGGGCAAGATCGCGCACCTGCTGATTGATCGTCCGGAGAAGCGCAATGCCTTCACGCAGCAGATGTGGGAATTGTTCCCGGACCTGCTCGCCGATGCGATGGCGGACGAATCCATCCGTCTTCTGGCCGTCCATGCCAGCAGCAGGGACAGCGCCTTTTGCGCTGGCGCAGATATCGGGGAATTCAGTACCGGGTCGAGCGACCCGGTCTGGCGCGCAAAAAATCAGGCTGCGATCGGCAAGGTCCAGCATGACCTGGCGCAGGCCCCGAAGCCAACCCTTGCGGTGATTGACGGAGATTGTATCGGTGGCGGTTGCGGCATCGCCCTGGCCTGCGATCTGCGCATCGCCGGTCCGGCGGCCCGATTTGGCATCACGCCGGCAAAACTCGGACTCGTCTATCCGCTGCACGACACGAAATTGCTGGTCGACGCAGTCGGGCCATCGCAGGCGAAACGGATATTGTTCACCGGCCAGATCCTGCCCGCCGAAGAGGCGCTGCGGATCGGACTGATTACCGTACTTGCCGATGATCCCTATGCCGAGGCCATGGCGACGGCCGAGACAATGGCGTCGGTGTCCTCGCACAGCCAGCGGATGAGCAAGCGTGTCATCCGGCGCATATTGGAAGGACAGGCCGACGATGATGCCGAATCGGAAGCGCTGTTCAACGCCGCGTTCGACAGCGATGATTTCAAGGAAGGCGTGAGCGCGTTTCTCGAAAAGAGAAAACCGGAGTTTTGATATGACCCACGATCTGCAACATGGCGCGATACTGGGCGGCGTGGCCGTTGTGCCCGATCTGCAAGCGGCGCTGCACGACTATCGCGATATCCTCGGCATGACGCTTGTCGAACAGGGGCCGTTGTCCGCCACTCTGGCGGACAGCTGGGGCTGCCCGAACAGCGCCGGCGCGCCCATGGCGATAGTGCAGCCGGCCAGCGGGGCCGATTGCCATATCCGGCTTGTCGAACAGCCCGGTCATCCCGGATTCAAACCGACAACCACCTACGGCTGGGCGGCCTTCGAACTGACCGTGCAGGACGTGTTCGGCTGGCCGGACCGTCTCGAGGGCAGCGGCTTTGATATTGTCGGGCCGCCGAAGGAACTGGCGGGACTGCCCTATTTTGTGCCGATGCAGGTGCTGGGGACCGGACAGGAGATGGTCTATCTCAACGAGGTCCGGGACAATACGCCCTCGTCCGATCTGCCGCAGGCTCAATGCCTGACCGATCATATTTTCATCGTCATTCTGGCGACCCCGGATCGGGCCGCGACCGTGCAATGGTATTGCGACAATCTCGATCTGACCGAGGGCGATACCTATACGCTTGCCTACAGCATGATAAACGACGCCTTCGGAAAGCCGGCAGACACATTGTCCGACCTGACGATGGTGCAGAAAGATCGATTGCCGATTGTCGAGGTCGACGACTATCCCGCCGAAGCAACAGCGCGCCTCCACCACGACGGCATGTTGCCACCGGGCAATGCGCTGGTGAGTCTGGCCGTCGATAATCTCGACAAGATTACGGTCGACTGGATCAGCCCGCCGCGCACCTCCACCGCTGCGCCCTATAACGGACGCCGTTCAGCCACGACCATCGGCCCCGCCGGCGAATTGCTGGAGCTGATCGAGATCGGCTAGCAGCGATCATGTGCTGCGATGCGCGCCGGGTTGCCACTGGTCGGTGCGGAACAAGGCGCTGGCGGATTCGAAAGGCTTGTCCTCGAGGCCGGTCACCAGCGTATCGTTCCAGCGGTTGAGAAACCCGAACATGCCGATCACCGCCATGATCTCCGTCTTTTGCCGTTCGTCATAATGCGCATCCAGTACCAGAAAATGGTCGTCGGTCGCGGCATTGGGTACCTGTCCGGCAGCAAAGGCCAGATCCAGCGCGGCGCGTTCTGCGTCGCTGAACAGATCGCTGGTCTGATACTCCCAGACGGCTTGCACCTTGGCCTCGTCGACGCCGACATCCCGAGCACCAAGCGTGCTATGCGCCATGCAATAGCGGCAGCCGGCAGCCGCGCTCACAACAGCCCCGATCATACGCTTGAGACCGTTGTCAATTGCGCTATCACCATAGATGACCGAGACCAGACCGCGAAAGGCAAGCAGCAGCTCCGGCCAGTGGGCCATGGTCATCACCGAATTGGGCACATAGCCCATCAGATTTTCCGAGAAGTTCAGGGCCGCGAGTGTTTCCTCGGGAAGCTCTGCCTTCGACAGGGGCTTGATACGGGTCATGCTTGCTTGCCTTTGCTTCCGGTCCGGGCCGGTTCTACCAGATTTTGCCACCGATCCAGTCGCCTGCCGCCGGAATGAATTCCGTGATCCGGATATCGGCCCAGATGCCGGCGGCATAATAGGGATCGGCTTCCGGATATTTGCGCGCTTCGGCCGCCGATTCCGCTTTCACGACCAGCATCGAGCCGACCGTCTCGCCCTGCTCGTCGAGCAGCGGACCGGCGACATAGAAATGCTCCATCATTTTTTCCATATGGGCAAAATGGGCCGGCCGCGCATCGATCCTTTTCTGCGCGGTATCGGGATTGTCGGTGCAATAAATGGCGAAAGTTTTCATCGAATATCCTCATCCAGGAAGTGGAGTATTTCTGTTGCCGTTTTTTCCGCCGCCTCGTCAAGCACGGCACGCTTGATGTCGAGCCTTTCGACAAGCCGGGCGGATGGTATCAGGCTGGCGGCGCGGCGGGTGGCTTCGAGCAAGCCGGACTGCGTCGCCAGGATCAGCGCGGGCCGGGACAGCAGGGGCAAACGTCCTTCCACATCATAAGTGAAGGCGGCGTGGAAAGCGGCATTCATCGCCGCCCCGTGGCGCAATTGTTCGGTGAACATTTCGAAACTGCGGTCAATGCCCTGACTGTCCACCCGCTTGGTCATCCCGAGATCCCAGGGCTTTTCCAGACAGCGGAGATCGGCGGTAATTGCAAAACGGCCGGCGACGGCGGGCTGCAACCGCGCGCGCGCTTGCGGATCGAAAGCGGGAACATCGATCAGCACCAGACTGCGGACCCGGCCGCTGTTTTCAGCCGCCATTTCGGCGGCCACCAGATTGCCGCTGTGGAAACCCATGATGTCGACCGGCGCCGTACCGGACAGATCCTCCATCACCGCTTCCATAGCCTCTGCATAGTCGGCAATTCCCGGATCCGGCCGGAACCGGTCCGACCCGCCGTGGCCGGGAAAATCAGGTGCGATCACGCGGCGTCCCGAGGCGAGAAACGGCATGATGGTGGTAAAGGCCAGGCCGCTGAACGGCGCCGGGTGCAAACAATAGAGATCGGGCCGCGTCACCTTTTGTTCCGGCACCAGCATCCGCCAGTGAAGCTGACCGAACGGGCCGTCGGAATAGCCTTTGCCGATCATCCTGCACCATCCCCCAGCCGTTCCATCTGGGCGCGGTAGAGGCGCCGGGTCAGCGGCATCATCAGAAACGGAATGATACCGAAAATAAATGGCACGGCAGCGACGGCAAAGCGGATATTATCCTCGCCGAAAACACTGCTCGACAATTCACCGACGACAATCGGTCCCAGCGAACCGAACCAACTGATCGAGAGATAATAAATGGCGACAATCTGCCCGCGCACCTGTGCCGGGGTGATCACCAGCAGGGCCGTTACCCCGATTGCGGATACGATACCGATGCCGACGGTATTGATGCACAGGATCGCGAACGCCAGCTCGGCGGTCGGCATGAACAGCGGAAGCGAGGCGGTCGGCACCATGATCAGAAAACCGATGAACAGCAATCGCAGGGCGGCATCCTTCACGCCCTTGCGGGTCCACCAGTCGGAAATCGTGCCCATCAGAAGCATGTTGGCGGGGCCGATAACGAGCAAGGCAACGCCGTTGACGAACGCATATTTCTGCGGTGACCAGCCCCAGGTTCTTTCGAAGGTCGGCGCCAGAAATCCCTGACTGTAGGCAATGGTGGTCATCGTGCCGATCAACAGCAGGAAACCGAGATAGAGAAGCCGGTTGCGCCAGATATATCGGAGCGCGTCACCAAAGCCGCTACCGCTGATCACGTCGGCGGCAGCAGCGGCCGGGCGCCGCGCGGGTTCTTTCATCAGCAGGAAGAACAGCGCAAACACCAGACCGGGCAGGCCGACCAGAATCAGGGTGAAGCGCCAGGGCGACAAGGCACCGAAGAACGGCAGCGACTGCGTTCCGCCCGAGGCCGTCCATGCGATGATCGCACCGCTGAGCAGGGACGCCAGGCCGGCGCCGATCGGCAGGGCCGAGGAATAGAAGGCAATCGGCTTGCCGCGTTTCTCCGCCGGAAAACTGTCGCCGATCATCGAGAATGTCGCCGGGCTCAGGGTCGCTTCGCCGACACCGACGCCCATGCGGGCGGCAAACAGTTGCGCGAAATTCTTGGCCGTGCCGGTGGCCACGGTCGCAATCGACCAGAGGCCAACGCCGATCGACACGATCCAGATACGCTTGCCGCGGTCGATCAGCCATCCCATGAATATGCCGACGAAACCGTAGACCAGCGTGAAGGCACTGAGCAGCCAGCCGATGGAGCGGTCGGACAGACCGAATTCCGCTTTGATCGGCTCGATCAGCAGGCCGAGAATATAGCGGTCTACAAAGCTAAAAATATAGGCGATGGTGAGCATGACGACGAGGAACCAGCCCGCGGCGGAGCTGGGATAGGGCTTCGCTGGCGGTGGTCCGGTGTCTTCCGATCCCGGAAGCACAGCGCCGGGCGCCGCATCGCCACGCATCACTGCGCGTCCGGAATGCGGTAGATGACCACCAGATTGTCGTCGAAATCGACAATGCCGATCTCGCGGCCGATCCGCCCGTCATGCGTTTCCAGCCGGCCTTCTTCATATACTTTCAGACCCAGTGCAGCGCTGTCGGCCATGACCTTGTCGGGATCGGCAACATCGAGCACGATGGCGCTGCGCCGGGGATGCGGCGCCGGCTCAAGAGTGATTTTCCCGATCCCGGAAAGCGCCATGATGCGCGGCTGGCCGGGCAGCGAGAGAATGGCGAAATCCAGCTCGGCACCGTCGGGGATTGCAAATACGGGTATCGAATAGCTCTCCGGATTGTGCCCCTTGCGGAAGGTTAGCTCGAAACCCAGCACGTCGCGATAGAAGGTCAGCGCCCTGTCGACATCCGCGACCACGAAATTTGCGCGCTGGAACCGGACTGCCTGCTCAACGGTCATATCATTCTCCTCAATTCCAATGCTCCGGTTCACCGCGAACCGAACAACATTGGATGCCGACATTCCGGCCATAATATAGATTGGCCAGCGCGCGCGGCATATTCTGGAAACCGTCCTCGATGTCCTGCACCGGTTGCAGGCGGCCATCATCGATCCACCCGGCCAGATCGTCCATCACCCGCTCCCACTTGTGCAGATGGTTGTAGACAAAAAAGCCCTGCATCCGGCTTTCGGTCGCCCGCAACCGGGTATAGTTGACGAGACCGAAAGGCTGCTCGCGCATATATTCGCTGATCGATCCGCACAGCACGATACGGCTGTGCATGCGGAGCCGATCAAGACAGGCTGCCAGGGTCTCGCCACCGACATTGTCAAAATAGAGATCGATGCCGCCGGGCATCAATGCGTCAAGACTCTCCTCGATATCTTCCGATTTATAGTCAATCGCCTGCGAACAGCCATGGTCGCGGATGAAGGCGCATTTCTCCGCGCCTCCCGCCATGCCCACAACTTCGCAGCCAACGACATGGGCTGCCATCTGGCTGACCATAGAACCGACGCCTCCGGCAGCACCGGACAGCAGCATCCGGTCGCCCTGCACCGGATCGCCACAGCCAAAAAGCCCGGCATGGGCCGACAGTCCCGTCATCCCCAGCACCCCGGATCCCAGCGCCGCCGGCAGTCCGTTTTTCGGCATTTTAAAGAATTTCTCCTGGGCGGTCATGGCCGAGACCTTGTAGGTTTGCCAGCCCAGTTGACCTTGCACCATTTCGCCTTCCTGCCAGTCGGGATGGCGCGACTTGACGATTTGCGCAACGCCGCGGCCGTGGATCAC
This sequence comes from Sphingorhabdus sp. SMR4y, assembly GCF_002218195.1. Lineage (GTDB taxonomy): Bacteria > Pseudomonadota > Alphaproteobacteria > Sphingomonadales > Sphingomonadaceae > Parasphingorhabdus. The sequence goes on from NZ_CP022336.1 coordinate 2,197,491, forward strand.
ATCCCCCGGTTCGAGCGCCCGTTCACCGGCTGCACCGGTGCCCTGCATGTAGAAGCGCATGACCGGTGCGAGTCCGAGATAATGCGTTTTCAGCAGCACCTCTCCATCCCGTGGCTCGGGAATATCGGTGACCGTCCATCGAAAGTCGGACGGCACGACATTGGCCACCGGCCGCGCCGCAACGCGCCACTGGTAATTGGCGTCATCGTCTATGCGCTTGCCTGCGGACAGGGAGTCGAAAGCCTCGAGACCATCGTCACTCACTAATCGTGAACCTTCACAACCTGGTTCACTTCAAAAAAATAGCCGTCCAGATCCCAGAAGGAGCAGCCGATCATATCCTTCTGTTTGCCATCAGCCCCGGTTACGGTCCACTCGCGCGGTTCGCAATGAACCCGCGAACCCAGCGTCCGCGCCCGTTCCAGCGCCCCTCTGGCATCTTCGGAAGCAACCACGAACACCGGAGCCCCGAACTTGATCTCTTCGGGCAGTTCTTCAGGCGCGTTCATTTTCGGGTCGAGCCATTCGAGCAGACCGATCATCCCGATCAGGTCATCCTCGCACTTGAGAATGATCAGCCGGGTCCGGTCGCCCTTCTTGCCTGCCGCCAACTGGGTTCCGGTCAGGGTAAAGGGCGTATCCATCCACTTGGTCATGCCGAGCACGGTTTGATACCAGTGCGAAGCCCTATCGCCGTCACGGACCATCAGGGTGGTGCGTTTGATAATATCAGTCATTGATTTTCGGGCTTTCGATCAGGAGGACCTGCACTTCGGCAATATTTGCGCGAAGCTTTTTCGCCTCCTGATATTCCGGACTATCCCAGAAAGCCTTGGCAGCGGCCTTGTCTGGCCATTCCGAAATTACCATCGACGCGCCATCACCAAAATCGCCCTCCAGCAGCTCGGCGCCCGGGCCGCGCAAGACATATTTGCCGCCGAATCTCTCGACCAAAGCCCCCGCGGCGGCACCATAGCCGCTGATAAAAGCGTGCCTGTCCTTGATATTGGCGGTGACGATCATATAGGCGGGCATAAGGGTCTCCTAAAAGTTGTCCGGACAAATTAACTGCTTTGTCTGCGAATGCAATGCCTAAATGATCAGCCGAATTCAGCCGGATCGAAGGCCCGATAATCCCCCGCGAACGACCGCTCTTGCGCAGCGGCACATCCTTTATTCCGTTGCAAAATTGATACAGTTTGTTGCCATAGATACGGAAAATAATAATTTGTCTGGACAAATTATTATGGCAGTGAGACTCCGGTGCTGGAGGACATGCAAATCAGCGAAGCTGGTATCAGGGAGAACTCAAATGAAAATTTCTTACAAATATTTGCTCATGGCTGCGGCGGCGACCCTGCCAGCATCCGCATTCGCGCAACCCGTATCCACCGAGGGTGTCGAAGATTCCAACATGATCATCGTGACGGCGCGCAAGGTTTCGGAAAATCTTCAGGAAGTGCCAACCGCCGTGGCCGTTGTCACCTCCGAATCGATTGACAATCTGGCGCTCAACAGTGTCGCCGACATATCGAAAACCACTGCTGGTCTGACCTTCGACGACAGCCTGGGCCGGGACGCCAACCGCCCGGTCATTCGCGGCCAGGCCAATGTTCTGGGATCATCGGGAGTCGCGGTCTTTATCGACGGCATCTATTTCAGCGGTTCGGTCGGCGATTATAATGTCGACAATATCGAACGCATCGAGGTCGTGAAGGGCCCGCAAAGCGCGCTCTACGGACGGAACACCTATTCCGGTGCAATCAATATCATTTCGAAAACCTCCGCGGACCGCCCGACCGCCAGCGTCTCGGCCGACATTTCGGAACATGATCGCTATGATGTCACGGCAAATATCCGGGGCCCTGTTACCGATTCGATCACCGCTTTCGCCTCGGGCCGCTATTTCACCAACGACGGTGAATATACGAACCAGTATGACGGCAGCAAGATCGGCAAGCAGAAATCCTACTCCTTTTCCGGCGGCTTTGCCTATAATGACGGCGGCCCCTTCACAGCCCAGCTCCGGACTTATTACAACCGCACGGAAGACGGACAACCGGCCATTTTCTCGACCAGCGCCAGCGACAATAATTGCTATTTCGACAATGGCAGTTTTTACGCCGGCGGCGGGCGCTATTTCTGCGGCACGATCAAACCGGCCGAGATCAACACCGACTATACGAGGCAGTTTGCCAATAATGGCGAAGATGTCGGGCTCGATGTCAAGACGTTCAACGCCAGTCTGAAAATGGAATATGAACTGTCGGACGAACTGACGCTGACCTCGCTGACCGGGTATAACAAGGTCAACAGCAGCCTGGTAACCGATGGCGACTATAGCCCGGGCAGCTTTCAGGCTTCGACCTTTGCGACCTTCCCGGCCGGTCCCGTCGGCATCGGTATCGTCAATGGCGGACCGGTCGATTTCTCCTTTGCCAGTGCAGGAGAAACCGAAGACTGGTCGCAGGAATTGCGGCTTGCCTATGATGGTGACCGGTTCGATATCATGGTCGGCGGCTATTATTTCGACCAGTCCGATGACACCAAGGATATTCGCGAACTCCCGGCCAATGCCAATGCGCTGGCTCTGGCCAATTCGCAAGCGCGCCAGGCAGCACTATGCTCTCCCGCTGCCGGCTGTTTCTTCAGCTTCCTGACCGATCCTGCCGGTGCCGGAGTTGTGGTGGTGCCACGCAACCAGAATAATTATGATATTCGCAACTGGGCGCTGTTCGGAGCGGCAAGCTTCGATCTCACCGAGACCCTGACCCTGAGCGTGGAAGGGCGCTATGCCGAAGAAAAAGTCGAGCAGACGACCATCGCCCGCAATGCAGGAGATCCGCCCGCCACACCGGTAAGCGTTGGTACGACCTTCAAGAAATTCTCGCCGCGCGTGCTGCTCGGCTGGCAGGCGACACCGGATAATCTGCTCTATGCCTCTTTCGCACAAGGCCAGAAACCCGGTGGCTTCAATGGTGTGACGGCGATTCAGGCCGGTGTCCCCTCCTATGAAGCAGAGGATGTCGACGCATTTGAAATCGGTTCGAAAAACCAGTTCCTCGACCGCGCCCTGACGGTCAATTTTGCTGCCTTCCACAACACGATCAGCGGCTACCAGCTGACCCAGAATGTGCAGTCACCGATCAGCGTGGTTTCCGCGGTGGTCAATGCGGGCAAGGCACGGGTCATCGGCATGGAGCTGGAAATTGTTGCCCGGCCCAGCGATAATCTTACCTTTACCGCCAATTACGCACTGGCCGACAGCAAGTTCAAGTCCGGCTTTGACGAGAATCAGGGCGTCTTGAACGACGTACTGGATGACGGACTGGTCAATTGCTCCACCGGAGACGAATTCCCCGATGAAGCCGGTTGCCAGTCACTGTTCGGTTCTATCGAGGGGAAGAAAATTCCCCGCGCGCCGGTCCACCAGGTCTTTGCCGATGTCGACTATCGGATGCCGTTGGGGTCAAGCGACTGGACCTTCTTTACCGGTGCCAATATCAGCATGGTCTCCACCAGCTTTGCCCAGGTTCACAATCTGGCCGAAACCGGCGGGTCCGCCGTTGCCGATTTCCGCATCGGTTTTGAAAACGAGAATTTCAAAATCCAGGGCTATGTCAAGAACCTGACAGATGAGGATTCCGTGGCGCAGATTCTCCGCTACGCCGACGGCAATGACTCCTTCAAGCGGAATTTCACCGCCGGCCTCCGCCCCGGTCGCCGCTTCGGTGTCGTGTTGTCCGCGAAATATTGAGGCGTCAACGCCTGCAAGATTAGCTACAGAAAGCCGTCCGCTCGGGCGGCTTTCTTGTTTCGGGAGACCGACGATGGAAAGATTCAGACGATTGGCGCCATGGCTGTTTGCTGTTCTTGCAATAGCCACGGCTACGCCCCAGGCACAGGCCGAGACGCCGTTGACCGGCGCAGAAATACTGGCGCTGGCTAGAGAGGCCGCTGGCGGTGAACAATGGGCCAACGCCCGGACGCTGAGCCTTTCGGGGCGAGCGATATTCTATGGCGGGACGGGCCATGAACCGCGCGTGATCGCCGATGATTACCGGATGTGGCGGATATTTGATCCCGGTCGTGAAAGCGCCCATGGCGCCGGCGGCAAGGTCAGGATCATCGCCAGGTCAGGCGCCAAGCGTATTTTCGAAGTCGGCTTCGACGGCGCGACGACCTGGACCGAACGGGGCATCACGCCCAAGGCCGAAGCGGACCGTTTCTGGGCGAGCAATTTCGGTTTCGACATCATCCGCCACGCCGGCAAACCTGGCTTCAGCGCAACGCGATTGCCCGATGACGCAATAGCCGGCCACCGGCTCTACATGGTAGAACTGACCGATCCCGGCGGTGGCCAAACCCTGTTCGGCGTCGACCAGCAAAGCCATGCCATACGCTCGATGGGTTTCCGCACGCCCAAAGGCTGGCATCAGCGGCATTATGATGATTTCGTCGAGCTGCAGAACCCGCGTTGGCTGCAAGCTCGCCACGTCACTCTCTATTATGACGGACGCAAGGCCAATGAGGTGTTCTGGACCGATACCCGGGTCAATGGCGAAATCGATAGCGCGCTGTTCACCCCGCCGGGAGACTGAACCGGCAAAGGATCAGTCGGAGGATTTGCCACTGCCCTGCCTATCGTCAATGGTGCAACTGGCCTGCATCCAGCGCAGATTGAGGCCGACGCGGCGGGCGTCAATATCGGCCCAGCTATAGCTTTCCGCGCGGTCGGGATCCTGCTTGTGGACATAGAGCACCAGGCTCGGACGGTTGGTGCTGGGCGCAGGCCAGTGCACCGCCCGCATCCGCAAGGTGACCGGTTCGGCGCCGCTGTCACCACCTCCGGCCGTCACTCGGCCGCCCTGGTCATGCAGTTCAAGATCGCGCGCGAAGACCCAGTCGGTGCTGCCGTCTTCCTTCACTTGGGTCCTGGGTATCGCTGCCCAGCATCGCGCCGGTCTGGCGCGTTTCAGAAAAGTCTCGGTCCCGTCGTCCAGCCGCAATCTGATGCCGTCCCTGGCAATAGCGATGATCTGATAGGTCTGGCGGCAGGCCATGCGATTCTGCGCTGCGGCATAGAGCCAGCCCTGTTCCGACCGCTCAAAGAAACGGCTGCACTTGCCGACCTGCACCGCGCTGCGCCGGTCACCGGTAGAAACGACGACAGGATCCGCTTTGCCGATTAGCTTGCCGAACGCATCAATCGGTTCCATCACGAGCCTGTCCTGGTCCGGCGAGATCCGCAGCGACAGCCAGGGCGGGGCCGGCCGGCCGGCATCTTTTTCGAAATAGACCTGTTCTTCGTTGCTGAACGTGCCAGGCAGCAGGCTGGCAATATCCGCCCCGCTATCCGGAGCGGCCACCAAAGCGGCTGCCTGAAGCAATATATATCCCGTCACCATCAACCCGGCCTCCCGATAATTTGTCCGGACAAATTTAGACAATCAGGACGCAATAGCAAGCGGTTCCGTTGCGATTTACGCTGTGGCCGATACCAGCCAGACCTTGCCCTGCATCATCACACCCTCGCCGGGGACGTGGTGCCTGGCGAAAACACTAGCCAGCTCCTTGCTGGCCGCATCGATGACCGCCTCGCCCTTGTCGGCCAGCGCACGACCGACGGCCATCGAAGCGAAGGCAAATTCCACTGCCTTCTGCGGCGTTGCACCGATTCCGCCGACCGGCTGAAGCGCTTCATAGGCGGCAATGTCGACATTTGTGAAGCCACTGGCATCCAGAATCTCGCCGAGATATTCGAGATCTTCAAAGGCAAAGGGCCCCGGCGCGCGCGGCACTGCCGGCGGGATTTCGATATGATTTCTGACGACGCCCATCATCTCCATCATCCAGAGATTGTCGCGCGGTGGGCCCCATACCGCCAGATCGATGCGTCCGCCCTTGCGGACCAGCCCGTGCAAATTGGTAAAGGCACCGACCGGATCTGCGAAAAACATGCTGCCAAAGCGGGAGAACAGGCGATCATAAGGCGCGTCCGGCAATTGCACCGTGGCGGCGTCGGCACAGGTGAAGGCGATATTTCCGGCACCGGATTTGTCCGCCCGTTCCTGCGCGGCAGCTATCAGATCGGGCGAGATATCGAGGCCCATGACCTTGCCGGAAGGGGCGACCGCGTCGGCAATCGCCAGCGTCGTGGCGCCGCCACCGCAGCCGAGATCGATGACCGTCTCTCCATCCTGATAGCCGGCGCGCGCCAGCAGCGCTTCGCCTATCGGCGCAATCATTTCCTCGAACAGCGAAAGGCTGGCCAGCCATTTGAGGCCCATTTCGCCGGCCCAGTCTTCCTGTTTCAATTCCTCCGGCTGCTGGCCCGACGGGCTACTGTCCTTGCTCATGCTCTTTTTCCTGATCTACAAAATTTTGGCGAAGCCGGCGGTCCCCGTTCCGGTCACGGTCTTCCTGGTCGGCGCACCTGTCTTTGTCGCGGCCTCCATGATCTGCTGCGGATCCGGTTCGTCGGTCAGCAGCGCCTCCATCGTCCGCACGCAGAGACGCGAGGCCTCGTCGGCAAGATCATACCAGATCTGCTTGCCCTCGCGGCGGGTCTTGACGACATCCGCTTGCCTGAGGGCCGCGAGCTGCTGGCTGAGCGCCGGCTGGCCGATGCCTGTCGCGGCGTCGATTTCACTGACGCTGCGTTCGCCGCGCAACAGAAAGGACAATATCATCAGCCGTTGCGGCTGGGCAAAGATTTTCAGCTTCTCGGTCGCGGCACCGGCGCGGTCTCGGCTTTCGTAAATCGCCGTCACGGGGCCTTCACCTTGTGGCAGAACCAGTCGTCTTCGCGATCGATATCGGTCGCCGACAGCGGCGGTATCTGCAGCACGTCATCGCCGGGCTGCCATCCTTCCGGAATCAGGACATCGGCCTTGTCGGCGAGCTGCAGAGCGGCGAGCAGGCGCACCATCTCGTCGACCGAGCGGCCGACATTGTGCGGATAGCAGGTGGTTGCACGGACCACGCCCTGCGGATCGATAAAATAGCTGGTCCGCATCGCTGCGGAGTCGGCGGCGGTTTCGTCGATCATTCCGAAGGCGCGACCGACCGCCATGCTCGGGTCCTCGACGATCGGGAATGGAATCGCCACGCCGAACTTGTCCTCGATCGCCCGGACCCAGGCGAGATGCGAATAGAGACTGTCCACGGACAGGCCGAGCAGGGCACAGTCCATCGCCTCAAACCGCTCCTGATGGCGGGCGAGGGCGACGAACTCGGTGGTGCAGACCGGGGTGAAATCGGCAGGATGGGAAAAGAAGATCAACCAGCGGCCGCGATAATCGGACAATTTCACTGGTCCACGGGTCGTGCGCGCCTCAAAGTCCGGGGCAACGTCCCCGATACGCAATGACCCTGAATTTACCTGCAACGCGTCTGACATTAATTTCACCTCTCCCAAGAATTGGCAGTCTTCGGATATTGACGCAACACATATAATGTATTACATAGTTTATGTAAATATGAATTTGAGGAATTACCCATGACTGATTCGGCACTGATTCATGCAACGGAACAAATCTCCCGCGCGCAGCTGCAGCTCCCCGTTATCAAGGCTTTCTTTGACCAGCCGACCTATACGGTGACCTATGTGGTGCATGACAAGGAGACCAAATGCGCCGCGATCATCGACAGCGTATTCGACTTTGACCCGGCTTCCGGCCGGACGTCCTTCGATTCCGCCGACGAGGTGATCGCCTATGTCAGGGAACAGGGCCTGACGGTCCAGTGGCTGCTGGAAACCCATGCCCATGCCGACCATCTGTCGGCGGCGCCCTATCTGCAGGAAAAACTCGGCGGCAAAATTGCCATCGGCGAGCATATCGTGACGGTACAGGATGTCTTCGGCAAATTGTTCAACGCCGGCACCGAGTTCCAGCGCGACGGGTCGGATTTCGACCGCCTGTTCGCCGATGGCGACACGTTCAAGATCGGCGATCTCGATGTGACGGTGATGCACGTACCCGGTCATACGCCGGCCGATATTGCCTATGTGATCGGTGATGCGGTCTTTGTCGGCGACACGATGTTCATGCCGGATTACGGAACGGCCCGGGCCGATTTCCCCGGCGGCGACGCGCGCAAGCTCTACCAGTCGATGCGGCGGCTGTTGTCGCTGCCCGACAGCACCCGCCTGTTCATGTGCCATGACTATCTGCCGGAAGGCCGCGACGAATATGTCTGGGAAACCACCGTCGCCGAACAGCGGAAGAACAATATCCATGCCCATGACGGCGTGACCGAGGACGAATTTGTCAAGATGCGAACCGAGCGCGACAAAACGCTGGACATGCCGCGGCTGATCCTGCCCTCGGTCCAGGTCAATATGCGGGCCGGCCATCTGCCGCCCGAGGAAGATAATGGCGTGCGCTACCTCAAAGTTCCGTTGAACGGCGTCTGATGCTCGCTTCCTTTCCCCATGCCATGCCGCTGGAAGGCCTGATCGGCGGACTGATGATCGGTGTCGCAGCCGCAGTAATGCTGCTCGGCCTCGGTCGGATTGCCGGAGTCAGCGGCCTCGCCGCGCGCGCCACCGGCATCGCCGACAGCGGTGCGCCGCGCAGCATCGCCATCGCCTTCGTCATCGGCCTGCCGCTCGGAGCCCTGATCATCGCCGCGATCACCGGCGGGATTGAAACCCGCTTTCCGCCCTCGGTCATGCCCTTGGTCATCGGCGGCCTGCTGGTCGGCTTTGGCACGCGCCTTGGCTCCGGCTGCACCAGCGGTCACGGCGTCTGCGGCATGTCGCGCCTGTCGCCGCGCTCGCTGATCGCAACGGCCATCTTCATGGCCAGCGGTTTTGTCACGGTCGCGCTGATGCGGGCAGGAGGCCTGTTATGAAACAGATAATGGTGGCCCTTTTCGCCGGAGCGCTGTTCGGTGCCGGCCTTGCCTTTTCGGGCATGGCCGACCCTGCGCGGGTGCAAGGCTTTCTCGATCTCTTCGGTCACTGGGACCCGACCCTGGCCTTTGTCATGGGCGGCGCGATGATCCCGATGGCGATTGCCTGGGTCATTCAGCGGCGGCTCGACAAGCCCTTTGCCGACGCGCATTTCTCGCTGCCCGGCACCACGCTGATCGACCGCAAGCTGACCATCGGCGCAGTCCTTTTCGGCGCCGGCTGGGGCATCAGCGGCCTTTGTCCGGGACCGGGCCTGGCCGATCTGGCGATCAATCCGCTGCCCGCCCTCGCCTTCGTGGCCGCCTTGCTGGCGGGCATGATCGCCCATCGCTTCACCAGCAGACAATGACATGAGCAGCAGGAACCGAGGATGACGGACATGCCAGGAAACAATGGATCAAAAACCACCGCAAACCGCTTTGACGTCGTCATCGTCGGCGGCGGAACTGCCGGAATCGCCACCGCCGCCAGCATGCTGAAGCGCGACAGGAATATATCGCTGGCGATTATCGACCCGTCCGGCGACCATTATTACCAGCCCGGCTGGACCATGGTGGGTGGTGGCGCCTTCTCGGCGGAATTCACCCATCGCAAGGAGAAGGACCTGATCCCGGCCGGCGCGCAATGGATCCAGTCCGCCGTCCATGCCTTTGATCCCGGGAATAACGCGGTCCGCACCGCCGATGGTCAGCAGATCGCGTACGGCGTGCTCATTGTCTGCCCTGGTATCAAGCTCGACTGGGAAGCGATTGACGGTCTGCCCGAGACTCTCGGCAAGAACGGTGTGACATCCAATTACCGGTTTGACCTGGCACCCTATACCTTCCGGCTGGTCAAGAACATGACCGGCGGAACCGCGCTGTTCACTCAGCCGCCGATGCCGATCAAATGCGCCGGAGCACCGCAAAAGGCAATGTATCTCTCCTGCAGCAAGTGGGAAAAGCTGGGCGTGCTGGGCAATATTGACGTGCAGTTCCATAATACCGGCGCAGTGCTGTTCGGCGTAAAGGAATATGTCCCGGCGCTGATGGAATATGTTGAACGCTATAATGCCCATCTCAATCTTGAATCCAGACTGGTCGCGGTCGACGGACCGGCGCAAATTGCCACATTCGAACAGAAGCGTGGCGAGGAAACCAGGCGCGTCGATGTGACGTTCGACATGCTCCATGTGGTGCCACCGCAAGTGGCCCCGGATTTTATCCGGTCGAGCCCGCTGGCCGCCGAAAGCGGTTTTGTCGAGGTCGATCCGGCGACCCTGAAGCACACGAAATATACCAATATTTTCTCGCTCGGCGATGCGTGCAACGCGCCCAATGCCAAGACCATGGCGGCGGTCCGCAAACAGGCTCCGGTGGTTGCCGTCAACGCGCTCGCAGCCCTCGATGGCAAACCGCCGGTTGCCGACTATAATGGCTATGGCAGTTGTCCGCTGACGGTCGAGCGCGGCAAGGTGGTGCTGGCCGAATTCGGCTATGGCGGCAAATTGCTGCCCAGCTTCCCCAACTGGCTGATCGACGGTACACGGCCATCGCGGCTTTCCTGGCTGCTCAAGGACACGATCCTGCCACCGGTCTATTGGCATGGCATGCTCAAGGGCCGCGAATGGATGGTCAAGCCCCACCGGATCGGCGCGGTCTGAGCCGGTCCCATGAAAATCACCCGCTATTTGCCGATCCTCGATTGGGGCAGTCGCTATAACAGCACGACGCTGACCAATGACGGCGTTGCCGCGATCATCGTCACGATCATGCTGATCCCGCAGAGCCTGGCTTATGCCATGCTTGCCGGACTGCCACCGGAAATCGGCCTTTATGCCTCGATCCTGCCGCTGATCGCCTATGCCATATTCGGCACCAGCCGGACCCTTGCGGTCGGACCGGTTGCGGTGGTGTCGCTGATGACCCTGACCGCCGCCAGCGCCATTGCGCCCCCCGGCAGCGCCGACTTTATCGCTGCGGCTCTGGTACTGGCGCTGCTGTCGGGCCTGTTCCTGCTGCTTCTTGGCATATTCAAGCTCGGCTTTCTCGCCAATCTGCTCTCCCATCCGGTGGTATCGGGTTTCATCACCGCCAGCGGCATCATCATCGCCACCAGCCAGCTGAAGTCGATTTTCGGCATCAAGGCGAGCGGCGCGGCCATGCCCGAACTGCTGTCCAGCATTGCCGCGACGATCGGCACCACCAATATCCCGACCTTGATCATCGGCGTTCTGGCAACCGCCTTTCTCTTCTGGGTCCGCAAGGGCCTGAAGCCGCTGCTGATGCGGATCGGCCTGCCCGCGCGCCCGGCCGAACTGCTGGCCAAAGCCGGACCGATTGCCGCGGTCGCCGTGTCGACCATCGCAACCATCCTGTTCGATCTGGAGACACAGGGGGTCAAGGTCGTCGGCGATATCCCGCAGAGCCTGCCGCCTTTCTCGGTTCCGCTGGTCGATCTGGAACTGTGGAAGACGCTGGCGATACCGGCCTTGCTGCTGAGCATCATCGGTTTTGTCGAATCCGTGTCGGTCGGCCAGACTCTGGCCGCCAAGCGCCGCCAGCGCATCGACCCGGATCAGGAATTGATCGGCCTTGGCGCCGCCAATATTTCGGCGGCTTTTTCCGGTGGCTATCCGGTGACCGGCGGATTCGCCCGGTCGGTGGTGAATTTCGATGCCGGGGCAGAAACGCCCGCTGCCGGAGCCTTCACCGCAGCAGGCATCGCCTTGGCGGCGCTGTTCCTCACCCCGCTGCTCGCATCGCTTCCCATCGCCACGCTGGCCGCGACGATCATCGTTGCCGTGCTCAGTCTGGTTGACTTCAAGACGCCGCAAACCATCTGGCGCTATTCGAAAATGGATTTTGCTGCCATGGCAGCGACTATCATAGTCACCTTGCTGGCCGGCGTCGAACCTGGCGTGATCGCGGGCGTCGCGCTGAGTCTTGCCCTGTTCCTGTGGCGCAGTTCCCGGCCCCATGCCGCCATCGTCGGGCGCGTTCCCGAGACCGAGCATTTCCGCAACGTCAACCGGCACAAGGTGTTCACCGATCCCCGCATCCTGACCATCCGGATTGACGAAAGCCTGACCTATCTCAACGCCCGCTGGCTAGAGGAATTCATTCTGGAACAGGTCGCCGAACAGACAAATGTTCGCCATGTCATCCTGATGTGCTCGGCGGTCAATGCCATCGATGCCTCGGCACTGGAAAGCATCGAGGCGATCAATCATCGTCTGGCGGACGGCGGCATCCATTTGCATCTTTCGGAAGTCAAGGGACCGGTGATGGACCGATTGCAGCGCTCGCACTTTCTGGACCAGCTTTCCGGACGGGTTTTTCTTTCGCAAAACGAAGCTTATGCTGCGGTTATTGCAATTGCAGAAAGCGAAGACGAAGCCGACACTGACATAGATATTTGGAAGGCAAGAGGCCTGATATGATGGACAATGAACTCGCAATCAATCTGGCGCGAATCCAGTTCGCTTTCACCGTCAGTTTCCACTTTCTGTTTCCCGCTTTCACCATCGGCATCGCCAGCTATCTGGCCGTGCTGGAGGGGCTGTGGCTGAAAACCGACAAGGGTGTCTACGCCAATCTCTACCGCTACTGGCTGAAGATTTTCGCCATCGTATTCGCGATGGGCGTCGTGTCCGGTATCGTCATGTCCTACCAGTTCGGGACCAACTGGTCGGTCTTTTCCGACAAGGCCGGACCGATTATCGGCCCCCTGATGGCCTATGAAGTGCTGACCGCCTTCTTCCTCGAGGCCGGTTTTCTCGGCGTCATGCTGTTCGGTATCAACAAGGTCGGGCGCAAGCTGCATTTCGTCGCGACCCTGGCTGTTGCCATCGGTACGTTCATCTCGGCTTTCTGGATCTTGTCGGTAAACAGCTGGATGCAGACGCCGGTCGGCTATGCGATCAATGATGTCGGCCAGTTCGTGCCCGCAGCGGGCTGGTGGGATATCGTCTGGAACCCCAGCTTCCCGTACCGCCTCGTGCACACGGTGCTCGCCGCCTATCTGACCACCGCCTTTGCGGTCGGCGCGGTCGGCGCCTGGCATCTGCTGAAAGACAAGACCAATCCCGGCGCGCGCAAGATGTTCTCGATGGCGATGTGGATGGCGGCGCTGGTCGCACCCACCCAGATATTCATGGGCGACCTGCACGGCCTCAACACGCTCGAGCATCAGCCGGCCAAGGTGATGGCGATGGAAGGCCATTACGAAAGCCATCCCGATGGCGCGCCACTGATCCTGTTCGGCATACCCAACAGCGCGGAAAAGCGGGTCGATTATGCGATCCAAATCCCCAAGGCCTCGTCGCTGATCCTCAAGCATGACATGAATGCGCCGCTAGCCGGGCTTGATACTATCCCCGACGAAGACGAGCCGCCGGTCGGCATTGTCTTCTGGGCGTTCCGGATCATGGTAGGCCTCGGCTTTGCCATGCTCGGCATCGGCCTGTGGAGCCTGCTCGCCCGCGCACGCAAGAAGCTTTATGACTGGACCTGGCTGCACCGCGCGGCGCTGGTAATGGGACCATCGGGGTTCATCGCCGTGCTCGCCGGCTGGGTGACGACGGAAGTCGGCCGCCAGCCGTTCACCATCTACGGCCTGCTGCGCACCAGCGAGAGCGCCGCACCGCTGGATGCACCGGCGGTCGCCAGCTCGCTGCTGGCCTTTGTCGTCGTCTATTTCATCGTCTTCGGCGCCGGCATCATCTATATTTTCAAGCTGGCGGCCAAAACGCCCGAAGCCCACGAACCGGCACCCGACGATGCGCCGATCCGCTCGGCCGGCATCACCCCGGCCGCGGCGGTGCTCGAAGGGGATCAGAAGGAAGGAGCAGCGTCATGAACGGTATCGACCTGACCATCATCTGGGCGGCGATCATTGCTTTTGCCGTGGTCGTCTATGTGATCATGGACGGCTTTGATCTCGGCATCGGCATATTATTTCCCAATTTCAAGGTCGGGCCGGATCGCGATACGGCGATGAACAGCATCGCCCCGGTCTGGGACGGCAATGAAACCTGGCTGGTGCTTGGCGGCGGCGGATTGCTGGCCGCTTTCCCGCTTGCTTATGCGATCATCCTGCCGGCGCTTTATGCGCCCCTGATCGCGATGCTGCTCGGCCTTGTCCTGCGTGGCGTTGCCTTTGAATTCCGCTGGCGTGACCCGTCGCACCGTGCGCGCTGGGACTTCGCCTTTACCGCCGGATCGGTGATCGCGACCTTCGCCCAGGGTGTCACGCTCGGCGCCTTGCTGCAGGGGATCACGGTCGAGGGCCGCGCCTATGCCGGCGGCTGGTGGGAATGGCTGACGCCGTTCAGCATATTGACCGGCTTTGCCCTGCTCGCCGGCTATGCGCTGCTCGGCTGCTGCTGGCTGATCTGGAAGACCGAGGGCGCGCTGCAACGCCAGTGCTACAGCTATGCCGGCCGTCTCGGTATCCTGCTGCTGCTGGCGATCATCGCGGTCAGCGCCGCCACACCCTTTCTCGAGGAAGAATATTATACCCGCTGGCTCGCCTATCCCGGCGTGCTCGCCACCGCGCAAATTCCGCTGGCGACACTGGTCGTTTCAGTCCTCTATTTCCGCAGCCTGTCGAAAAAGCAGGAAGCCGCGCCCTTCTTCTATGCGCTGGGCCTGTTTGGCCTGAGCCTGATCGGGCTTGGCGTGTCGATGTGGCCCGACGTGATCCCCGGCCGGATCACCATCTGGGAAGCGGCGGCTCCTTATGAAAGCCAGCTGTTCATGCTGATCGGCGCAGCCATCATGGTCCCGGTCATCCTGGCTTACACCGGCTGGGCCTATTGGGTGTTCCGCGGCAAGGTCGGATCGGATGGCTACCATTAATGGCTTTTGATCCGCTCTCTTCCGACGGCAAGAGCGCTGACGGCGCGCCCCTGCCCAAGCGCTTGCTCTGGATGCTGGCCTATTGGGCGATGGGGGTGCTGGCCGTCGGCACGGTCGGCTATTTCATCCGCCTCTGGATCAAGACCTGACCCGGCGCCTAGTGCGCCTCGTCCCAGCTCTTGCCGGTGCCGATATCGACGTCGAGCGGCACCGATAGTTTCACCGCCGGTTCCGCCGCGCCCGACATCACCGACCGGATCACCGCGCTGGCGGCCTCCACATCAGCTTCGGGCAATTCGAACACCAGTTCATCGTGCACCTGCATCAGCATCCGGACATCGTGCAGCCCCGCCTCGGCCAGCGCGGGCAGCATGCGTGCCATCGCGCGCTTGATGATATCGGCGCTCGTTCCCTGGATCGGGGCGTTGATCGCGGCGCGTTCGCTGCCCTGCCGCTCCGCCTGATTGGGCGACTTGATCCGCTCGAACCATGTCTTGCGACCGAACAGCGTCTCGGTATAGCCGGCCTCGCGCACCGATTGCAGCGTCCGGGAAATATACTGGTTGATGCCCGGAAAACGCTCGAAATAGGTGTCGATCATCGCCTGCGCTTCATCCGCATCGACCTCCAGCCGCTTGGCCAGACCCCAGCGCGAAATGCCGTAGAGGATGGCAAAGTTGATCGTCTTGGCACGCGCCCGGGCGTCGCGGTCTTCGGCACCGAACAGTTCGCGCGCGGTGCGGTTATGGATGTCCTCGCCATTGGCGAACGCTTCCTTCAATGTCTCGACATCGGCGATATGTGCCGCCAGCCGGAGCTCGATCTGGCTATAGTCGGCGGCAAGAATGACATTGCCGGGCGCAGCGACAAAGGCCTGCCGTATCTGCCGGCCGATCTCGGTCCGGATCGGGATATTCTGCAGATTGGGTTCGGTCGAGGACAGCCGCCCGGTCTGCGCGCCGCTCAGGCTATAGGAGGTGTGGACCCGCCCGGTTCCCGGATTGATCTGCTCCTGCAGCGCATCGGTATAGGTGGATTTGAGCTTCGCCAGCTGCCGCCAGTCGACCACCTTCTGCGCTATCGGCTCACCGTCACCGGCCAGCCGCTCGAGCACGGTAACATCGGTCGAATATTGGCCCGACTTGCCCTTCTTGCCGCCCTTCAGGCCAAGCTTTCCGAACAGGATTTCGCCGAGCTGCTTGGGGCTGCCGATGGAAAAGCTTTCGCCGGCCAGTTCGTGGATCTCTGCTTCCAGCTTCTCCATTTCCTCGGCAAATGTCTTCGACAGCCGCGCCAGCTCCTCGCGGTCAACCAGCACGCCGGTCGCTTCCATCCCGGCAATCACCGGCACCAGCGGCCGATCGACCATCTGATAGACGCGGGTCGCCCGTTCCGGCACCATCCGCAGGCGCAATATTTCCCACAGGCGGAGCGTGACATCGGCGTCCTCCGCGCCATATTCGGTCGCCTTGTCGAGCGGCACTTCGGCAAAGCCGATCGCCTTCTTGCCGGTGCCGGTGAGCGACTTGAAGCTGATACATTCATGGCCGAGATGCAGCTTGCTGAGTTCGTCCATGCCGTGGCCGTGCAGGCCGGCATCGAGATTGAAGCTCATCACCAGCGTATCGTCAAACGGTGCGATGCTGATGTCATGCTGGGCCAATACGCCCATGTCATATTTCAGATTCTGTCCAACCTTCAGCACCGCGTCATCCTCGAGCAGCGGCTTTAGCTTCGCCAGCGCGTCCTCGAGGCCGATCTGCTCCGGTGTCTCGCCGAACATGTCGCCGCTGCCGTGGCCGAGCGGGATGTAGCAGGCCTCGTTGGGACCAGTGGCCAGACAGACGCCGATGATCCGCGCGGTCACGCTTTCGAGGCTGTCGGTCTCGAGATCGACCGCGCAGACGCCCTGCGCCGTTGCACGCGCGATCCACTGGTCGAGCGCGGCGATATCCTGCACACATTCATATTGGCTACGGTCTATCGCCGGGGCGTCCGGCAATTTTGCGGCATCCGGAGCGCCGCTATCGTCGGCGACATCGGGATCCTGCGGTTCGGCATGACCGTCGCCACCCAGTTTGCGGAGCAGGCTGTTGAACCCGTGATCCGCCAGAAATGCGCGCAGCGGCCCGTCGGGGATATCCTGGATCAGGAAACTTTCGAGCGTGTCGGGCAAGGGACAATCATCGCGCAGGGTCACCAGCTCCCGCGACAGCCGTGCCTGATCGGCAAATTCGATCAGATTCTCGCGCATCTTGGATTTTTTCATCTCCGGCGCGGCGGCGAGTACGCTTTCGATATCGCCATATTCGTTGATCAGTTTGAACGCGGTTTTCGGTCCGATGCCCGGCACGCCTGGGATATTGTCCGAACTGTCGCCCATCAGGCCGAGCACATCGCCGAGCTTCTCCGGTCCTACCCCGAATTTCTCCTCGACCGTGGCGCGGTTCATCCGGGCGTTCTTCATCGTGTCGAGCATGTCGACCCGGCTGTCGTCATCGGGCTCGATCAGCTGCATCAGATCCTTGTCGGACGAAACGATCGTCACCTTCCAGCCCTCGGCC
This sequence comes from Sphingorhabdus sp. SMR4y, assembly GCF_002218195.1. Lineage (GTDB taxonomy): Bacteria > Pseudomonadota > Alphaproteobacteria > Sphingomonadales > Sphingomonadaceae > Parasphingorhabdus. Next base: position 2,214,815 of record NZ_CP022336.1, read on the forward strand.
AGCGCCGCCTTGGTGTAGGAAGCAATCATGTCGTCGGCCTCGACATTTTCTTCCTCGATCAAGGGCAGCGAAAAAGCGCGCGTAGCGTCACGGATCATCGGGAATTGCGGCTTCAGATCCTCCGGCGCTTCCGGGCGGTTGGCCTTATACTGGTCATAGAGATCATTGCGGAAACTGGTCCCCGCCTTGTCCAGCACCACCGCCATATGAGTCGGGCCGTCGGCCTTGTTCAGCTCGTCGGCGAGTTTCCACAACATTGTCGTATAACCATAGACTGCGCCGACCGGTTCGCCGCGGACATTGGTCAGCGGCGGCAGGCGGTGATAGGCGCGGAAAATATAGGCCGAGCCGTCAACGAGATAGAGATGGTTGGATTTGTTGTCTGTAGGGTCCGTCATGGCTGCCAGCACTAGCAGCGCCAGCGGCCCTCGTCATTTCAATTTCTGCTTCAGCGGAAATTTGATTGGACGAGAATGGGCTTGAAATCCTGTACCCTGTCATGGACCGGACGCGGCTTGGCACTCATCCCCGGTTCGAACAGCACCACCTGGTTGCGTCCGCACCGTTTGGCCGTAAACAGTGCGGTATCCGCATTGCCCATCAACGCGGCACGGTCCTGATGCGGGGCAATATCGGTAACGCCGATGCTGACGGTGATGACGTGGCGCATCTTGTGATGCGGTTCAAAGATCGTGTTCTCGATCTCGTGCCGGATTATCTCGCCGATGATCTGGCCTTCCGACGCGCTGGTATCAGGCAGGAATATGCCAAATTCTTCTCCGCCGATGCGGCCGACCACATCATTTTTGCGCAGCGTTTTCCGGAATATGTCGCCGAGCAGAACCAGAGCCTTGTCGCCCACAAGATGACCGAAATTATCATTGATTTTCTTGAAATGGTCGACGTCGACGATCATCAGCACACTGGCTTCACTATCGGCCCGCAACGCATCGAGCTGACTGAAAAAACTGTCCCGGCTGAGCAGACCGGTCATGCCGTCGATATTGACGCGCTGTTCCAGCGCCTTGTTCGCCTGGCGCAATTTGATCTGCGTTTCCTTGAGCCGGTTGGTCAGCTGAACAAGCTTGAACCGCTGTTTCGACATGTAGAGGCCCAGCGGAATGGTGATCGCCCAGGGTATCAGAAAGGACATGTTGATCGCCGACCAGAACCGCTCGTCCATGCCGAAGAACAGCAGGTAGACGGTACCGGTGAACGCAACCGACAACAATGCCGCGATCGCCGAAATAATGGCTGTCTGTCGGACGGGCGACAAGCTGGACATTCTTGTGTTCATGAAACTGTCCCATAGCCAACATATATTGAGCCGCTGTGCAGATGAATGGTTAACGCTCTGGTCTTGATTGGCGGAACGACTGTTCAAATCTGGGGCAGAGAGAATGCGTGGCGGCTATCTGACAGGAGCTTGGGCGGACAGAAACCCCTGCAACTCCACCGCATTTTCGCGCTTCGGCATGCGTATAAGATTCTTGCCGGTCCGCACTGGCCGGACCGGCCATTGACCAGCTTGAATTGCGATTTTTTCTCAAAGACTTAATCTGTTACGCTTGTTCTCTGGCCCGGCTTCGGCAAAGATGAAATCGCGGACCAGGAGATTGCCCGATGACCATTCCGATAATCGCTGCCTTTACCGGCGCTCTGCTCATTATCCTGCAGGCGATATTGATGATATTGGTCGGCACGCATCGCATCCGCAACCGCATTGCCCTGGGCACGGGCGAGGATCTGGCGCTGGAGCGCAAGATTCGGCGGCATGGCAATCTTGCGGAAAATGCCGCGCTGTTCGTCGTCGTGCTGACGCTCGCGGAAATGACTGTAGTGCCCAATGATATTGTCCGGATCATCGCCATCGTCTTCCTCGTCGGCCGTATCCTGCACGCTATTGCCCTGTCGACGGTGTCTGGATCGCATGGCGCGGCAACCGGCAAGATTTTTCAGGCTTTCAGAGCCATCGGGGCCTTCAGCACTTTCGGCAGCTTTATCGCACTGGGCGGCTATCTGCTCGCCGGTCTGTTCTAGACAATCGCGCGCACCCCGCTTTCGGAAAGATATCTCACGATCACGGCGCTCTCGCCAATCCTCAAGGGCTCCATGGTTCAGGCGCGTCACGCTCTGCTGCGCATGCGGGGTGTCGCGGTTGGCGATCGAGATTGTCCGGGGATATAGACCGGCTCAGTTGACGGCCTGTGGCCCGCGGCCATCCTTCCACCATTCCTGCAGCCAGCCATAAGGCTGCGCTACCGCCCGGCCCTGCCGGTCGCGCGCCGGTTCAAAGCGGAAACGCTCCTCGATCAGCCGGCAGGTGACGGCATCCAGTTCGGGGTGGCCGCTGGTTTGCCGGATCCGGCAATCGCTGGCCCGGCCATCGGTACCGACGGTGAAATGCGCCAGAACATTGCCGCGATTTCCGGCCTTCCAGACCGCCCGGGGAATGTCCTTGCGATTCAGCGCACCGGACAGATGCCGCGGACCGCTTGCAATTCCGCCACCTCCATAGCCATCGCCCTGCCCGCCGCTGCCAAAGCCCGGACCGGCCTGATCAGAGGCACCGGCCCTCGTGTCATTCCCGGGTCCGGCAACCGGGGCCGCCAGCACAGGCGATTTGATCTCCAGTTTGATTTCCGGTTCCGGTACTACAATCTCGGTCGGCGCAGCCCGCAGATTTTCCGGCGAAGCAGCCTCCTGCAGGACTTCGGCCGGTTTCTCGGCGGGGAGCGGCTCCGGTGGCTGCGGCGGGCTGAGGTTGATGACCTTGAACCCGGCGGTGACGCGCTTTGCCACATCCGTGCCCATACCAAGGACCAGAGCATAGCCGATCGCGACGTGAATGGTGATCACGCCCGCCATCGATTTGGCGCGCTGCTGCCAGCCGGTGTCCGCCAGATAGTTCATGCTTGAATGTCTAGCACGACAAGCCTGAACAGATACTGGCCGCAGACGGTTCCGAATTGTTGATGCCCCTGTCTTCTGCTATGGCTGGCGCGTCCGTGACTGGCGAGATCAGGATGGCCTACCATCGGGGAGCGGACGATTTTTTACAGCCGATCGCCTGGGCGTTTCACTATGCAAGGGAAATACGCCCATGACCGACAGCTCCAAACCCTTCCACATCGTCTTCCTGCTGTTTGACGGCATCACCCAGCTGGATTTTACCGGACCCGCGCAGGTGCTGTGCCGCATTCCCGGCGCCGTCGTCCACACGGCAGCAAAGGCCAAAAAGCCGATCCAGACCGACAGCGGCTTTGCCATTCTCCCTTCGACCACTCTCGCCGACTGTCCGCAGGCCGATCTGCTGTGTGTTCCCGGCGGTTTTGGCACCAGAGATGTGATTGAGGATGAAGAGACGCTGCAATTTCTGCGCGATCAGGGCGCCAAAGCCCGCTATGTGACCTCGGTCTGCACCGGTTCGCTCGCGCTTGGCGCGGCGGGGTTATTGGAGGGCAAACGGGCAACCAGCCACTGGGCCTATACGGGTCTGCTGGAAAAATTCGGGGCGACGCATGACAAAGCGCGCGTGGTGCAGGATGGTAATCTGATTACCGCCGGGGGCGTGACTTCGGGTATCGATTTTGCTCTGACCGTGGTGGCGGAGATTGCCGGGCGGGAATGGGCCGAATCGATCCAGCTCAGCCTCGAATATGACCCGCACCCGCCGTTCAACAGCGGCCATCCCGATGTCGCCGCCCCCGAAACGCTCAGCGCCCTGCAGGACAGGGTCTATGGCAAAGCGGCCCGGGACCTGGCAGACATTATTGATAGGCTGTGATCCGGCAATTTTGTTTTCCGCTTTCCCGCTAATCGCGTAAGCGCAAAGGGCCATGAGCAGTCCCACCCCAAATGCAGGCAATGCGCCCGCCCGGATCAGCGAGCTCAAGCTTTTCCTGTTCGCGCTGTCTTCGGCGGCGGTGATTGCCAACGGCTATTATATCCATCCGCTGATCACGCCGGTGGCCGAAGAATTCGGGGTCAGCGGCGCGACCGTCGGACTGGCTCCCGCGTTCAACCAGATCGCCCTGGCGCTGGGCATATTGCTGCTGTTGCCGCTCGGCGACCGGTTCAACAACCGCACGCTGGTGACGATCTTTGTCGGCGGGCAATTTCTGGCGATGCTGGCCATGGCCCTGTCCGGCAGCTTCGCGCTTTTCGTCGCCGCCTCGTCCCTGCTCGGCTTTGTCACCATCGCGCCCTATCTGCTGCCGGCCTATGTCACGAAGCGCGTGGCGCCGGAACGCATTGGCCATGTCACCGGGATCATGACCGCCGGCGTGACCCTGGGCATATTGGGCAGCCGGGTCGGCGGCGGCCTGCTCGGCCACTATTTTGGCTGGCGCTCCGCTTACTGGGTCGGTGTGGCGAGCATGGCCCTGCTGGTCATCCTGCTGCCGCTGATCATGGAGCGCAGACGGGACGAGCAGCCCGGTGCCGTGCTGCCGCCGCGCTATGGCGAGCTGCTCCGGTCGCTCTGGCCGATCATGAAGTCACTGCCGGAGGTGCCGCTCGGCGGCCTCATCCAGGCGCTGTCCTTCGGCCTGTTTCTGGCCATCTGGCTGGCGATCGGCCTGCATCTGCCGCGCAACGGCTATGGCGTCGATATCGTCGGCTATCTCGCCATCATCGCCATCATCAATGTCTTCGGTTCTCCCTTTGCCGGCCGCTTCGCCGACCGTATCGGCGCCGAACGCGCGCGCATCTATTTCTGTATGGCGCAGCTGGCCGGTGTCTGCATCCTGCCCTTTGCCGGCCAGAACCTGGGGCTTCTGGTGATCGCGGTCATCTTCAACACAATTGGCGGCGCATCGGTCGATATTTGCAGCCGCACAATATTGTTCAGCCGCGCCCCGGACATCCGGACCCGGCTGATGACCATCTATATCGTGATCATGTTCATCGGCGGCGGCATTTCCAGCTGGCTCGGCGCCGCGACTTATGAATATGCCGGATGGTCGGGGATTTCGATCATGGCCTTCTGCTATGCGCTGACCATCATGGGACTGTCGCTCTGGGGGCTGCGCTTCCGGCAGGCCAGCGCCTAGAGTTTCACCAGCACCTTGCCGATATTGCCGCCGCTGAACAATTTTCCATAAGCGGTCAGGACATTCTCGATTCCCCCGGTCACGTCGAACGGCGTGTCGATCAGGCCCTGGTCGAGCCAGTCTTTCAATTCCGCCGTCAGCCGCTCGCCCTGATCGGCAAAATCGGGCGAGAAAAAGCCTTCGATGCGCAGCCGCTTCATCAATATCTGGTCGAACTGTTCCGGCCCGCGACCGCGCCCGTCGCCCTCATATTGCGCGAGCAGACCACATAGCGCGATCCGGCCGTAGAGCGCCATATTGGGCAATACCGCATCGAGTATCGGCCCGCCGACATTGTCAAAATAGGCGTTGATCCCGCCTTCGACCTTGGCCAGCTCGGCAGCGATATCTTCATTCTTGTAATCGATCGCCCTGGTGATGCCGAGATTGTCTTCCAGCCAGCGGCATTTGTCGGAGCCTCCGGCCAGACCATAGACATTGGCGCCCAATATCTTCGCGACCTGGCAGGCCAATATGCCGGTCGATCCGGCCGCGGCGGAAACCAGTACATTATCCCCTGCCTTCACGCCCGCCGTTTCCTTGATGCCCCACAGCGCGGTCCAGCCGTTGAAGCCGAGCACTCCGAAATGCTGCTTGATATCATCGATACTGTCATCGACCCTGACCAGCCCGGCCAGTTCCGGCTGCATCACGCTATAGTCCGCCCATTGGCCGAAGCCGCGCACCAGATCGCCCTCGGCAAAACCGTCGTACCGGGATGCGGCGACATGGCCCAGCACCAGCCCGACCATCTTCGTGCCGAGTTCCAGCGGCGGCTGATAGCTGTCCTCGCGCTCGGTCATCCACATCCGCGTGCCCGCGTCCATCGACAGATAGGCTGCTTTCACCAGCACCTCGCCCTCGGCAAGCTCCGGCATCGCTTCGCTTTCCAGTGACAGCGCGCCCGAGACATCCTGCGCTTCGGGGCGGCTGTTCAATTGCCAAAAACGGTTTGTGGTCACGGCTGCTTCCTCCTTGAATCGGCAGCAACTTAGAGAAGATCGTCCCGTTCGATACTATCCTTATTGGCGGGAAGGCTGAACAGCATCCCGTCCTCCCCCAATATGAGCGGACCATCATAGGCAGCCGCGGCGCCCTTCATGAAATAGGCGTCGAGATAGCCGATCGGCAGTGCCGGCACGATGTGCGAGAAGACCAGCATCTTCGCTTTGCCCGCCTGCGCCGTCTCCGCCGCCTCGACCGGCGTGGTGTGATAGTCCGGGATATCCGCCATGATCTTGACCAGCCGCTTGCGCCCGGCTTTTTCGAAAGCTGTTGCCAGCGTACCGACCATTTCGGCGTTCAGCACTTCGTGAACCAGCAGGTCGCAGCCATTGCAAGCCTGGGCAATCGCAGGCAGTTTCACCGTATCACCGCTGAAGACCACCGAGCGGCCCTTGTAATCGAACCGATAGCCGACGGCAGGCGCAATCGGTTTGTGCGCCACGGAAAAGGCCGTGATCCTGATGCCGTCCCTCTCGTAAACAACCATCTGCTCCTGCCCTTCGGGGAAAGAGAAGGGCATTGCCGCGCCGCCGGCCCCGGCCGCCGGCATCGTCGCTTCGCCATGATGGGCAATACGATATCGCACATCGGCCGCATAGGCGGCGTTCAGGCCGTCGACGATCGCGTCTACTCCGTCCGGCGCGATCACCGGCAAGGGCGTGTCATGGCCGCCACCGGCCCAGCGCTGCAGCATCAATTCGCCCATGCCGTCGATATGATCGCTGTGGAAATGGGTCAGCAACAGGGCTTCGGTCGCGCCCGGATTAAGCCCCATCAGGCCGAGATTGCGCACCGCGCCGCCACCGATATCGACGATGAACATCCTGCCGTCGATGATGACCGCCGAGCAGGGCCCGGCCCGCGTCGGGTCGGGCAGTGGCGAACCGGAACCGCAGAGCGCCACATGCATGCCGTCGGGCAGGTCGCCGATAACATCGCGCGTCACCGCGCTTTCAGCGGCACCGGCGAACAGCCGCTTGCCGATCGGCTCCTGAAACAGCAACGCCGCTCCCATCCCGAACAGGGTCAGCATCACCAGCGCCAGACCCAGCTTCATCATCATCTTGCCTCCCCTTTTGGTCAGCATTCCACCAAATTGACGGCGAGTCCACCCTGCGATGTTTCCTTGTAGCGCTCGGACATGTCGAGACCTGTCTTGCGCATCGTTTCGATCACCTCGTCGAGGCTGACCCGGTGCGTTCCGTCGCCCAGGATCGAGAGGCGGGCCGCCTCGATCGCCTTGACCGCGCCCACGGCATTGCGCTCGATACAGGGTACCTGCACCAGCCCGCCGACCGGATCGCAGGTCAGGCCGAGATTATGCTCCATGCCGATCTCCGCGGCATTTTCCACCTGCAGCGGCGTCCCGCCCCAGGCTGCGGTCAGACCGGCTGCGGCCATCGAACAGGCGACACCGACTTCTCCCTGACAGCCGACCTCGGCGCCGGATATCGAGGCATTTTCCTTGAACAGAGATCCGATGGCGGCGGCGGTCAGCAGGAATGTCTCGACCCCGGCGGCATCGGCCTTTGGCGCGAACCGTTCATAGAAACGCAATACCGAGGGGATGATTCCGGCCGCGCCATTGGTCGGCGCGGTCACCACCTTGCCACCCGCGGCATTTTCCTCGTTGACCGCCAGCGCCCAGAGATTGACCCAGTCGAGAATGGTCAGCGGATCGGACAAGGCCCGTTCCTGCCGTTCCATCAGCCGGGCATGGATGAGCGGCGCCCGCCGCTTGACGCGCAGGCCACCGGGCAAGATACCGCTCTGCATGATGCCGCGATCGATACAGGCCGACATCGCATCGGCAATGGCGTGGATTTCGGCGCTGATCCGGTCATCGGATTTTTCCGTCCGCTCGTTGTTGCGCATGATATCGGCAATGGAGAGGCTCTTTTCCTCTGCAATCCTGAGCAGATCCGCTCCCGAACAAAAGGGATGCGGCACGTCCCACAATCCGCTTTCCGGATTGTTGCTGCCGATCTGCTCCTCGTCCAGTATCGCGCCGCCACCCACGGAATAATAGACTCGCGTTTCGACGATCTGATCGGCGCGATAGGCATTGAAGCGCATCGCATTGCTGTGGAAATCGAGCCGCTTCTTCTGGTCGAAAATGACATCCGTCGACTCGTCAAACGCGATTTCGCGCGTGCCGTGCAGTTTGATTGTCGCGCAGGAGCGGATCTGGTCGATCAGTCGGTCCGCAGCATCCGGTTCGATATTTTCCGGACGCTGGCCGGAAAGCCCCAGCAGGATTGCCCGGTCGGTCGCATGGCCCTTGCCGGTCAGTGCCAGCGAACCGAACAGCAGGGTCTCCAGCCGGGTAACCGAATCCAGCTTGCCGGCCTCTGCCAGACGCTCGACGAATATGGCAGCCGCCAGCATCGGCCCCATCGTGTGCGAACTCGACGGGCCGACGCCAATCTTGAACAGATCAAATGTGCTGGCGACCATATATCCCGTCCCTCACCCTGGCCCCGGCAACCGCCGGAATCCGTCTCCTGAGGAAATGCCTATAACAAGGCCGGCTGGGAGATGATAGCTATTGCAACCAGTTTGCGGCGCTGGTGCTGGTCATCCCGATGACCGCGCGACCGCCAGCGGTCAGGTGGCGAAATTCTCGAGCACCAGCTTGCCGGTAGCACGGCGTGTCTCCAGCGCCGCATGGGCCTTGCGCAGATTTTCGGCATTGATCGGCGTCAGCACCTCATTGACTGTCGAACGGATCCTGCCCGCATCGATTTCGTCAGCAACATAGTTGAGCAGTTCATGCTGCTCGATCATGTCCGGCGTCTGGAACATCGAACGGGTGAACATGAATTCCCACACCAGACCGGCGGCCTTGGTCTTGAGCAGAGACTGGTCCAGCGGCCTTTCATTTTCGACAATGCTGACGATGCGTCCCTGTGGCCGGATCAGGTCGGTCACCGCATCCCAATGGCCATCGGTATCGTTGAAAATCGCGATATGATCGAGAAAATCGAGCCCCAGCGTTTCAACCTGCGGCCGCAGCGGTTCGCGGTGGTTGATGACATGGTCTGCGCCCAGATCGCGCACCCATTGCGATGTCTCTTCGCGGGACGCGGTCGCGATCACCGTGAGACCAGCCGCCCTGGCCAGCTGGATGGCAATCGAGCCAACGCCGCCGGCACCGCCGATGATCAGGAGCGTCTCGCCCCGGTTACCGCCGTCCCGATCAAGATCGAGCCGGTCAAAAAAGGCTTCATAGGCAGTGATGGTGGTCAGCGGCATGGCGGCGGCTTCGGCAAAGCCGAGCGATGTCGGCTTGCGCCCGACGATACGCTCGTCCACCAGCTGATATTCGGCATAGGCGCCCTGCCGCGTAATATCTCCGGAATAGTAGACCGCATCACCGGGACGGAACAATGTGACATCCTCGCCAATCGCCTCCACGACGCCGGCGGCATCCCATCCGAGAACACGGGGCGTTTCTTCGACATCATCCTTGGGCGCGCGGACCTTCACGTCGACCGGGTTGACGGCTATGGCGTGAACCTTGACCAATATGTCTCGTCCCCCGGCAACAGGCCGGTCCAGATCGACATCGATCAGGGATTCCGGATTTTCGATGGCCAGGTAGCGGGTTAAACCTACGGCTTTCATGACTGATCTCCTCGTGCTGGTGCCGGAGGGCCGGCAGAACATCCGCGATAGAATAATATCCCGGCTGGATAATCGGCCAGTGCAGAAAAAGTCTATTTTATATTTCCAAACAATGGGCGACGACATTCATAGCCTGGCGCAGGAGGCAATGAAAAAGGGGCCGGAAGTTTCCTCCCAGCCCCCCTTGATATTTTCAGCGCAAGCCGAACGGCAGGGTTTAGAAGCCCATGCCGCCCATGCCGCCGCCCATGCCGCCCATGTCGGGCATGCCGCCGCCGCCAGCTTTGTCTTCTGATGGTGTTTCAGCAACAGCCGCTTCGGTGGTGATCAGCAGACCGGCAACCGAGGATGCGTCCTGCAATGCTGCGCGGACAACCTTGGTCGGATCGATGACGCCAGCTTTGACAAGGTCTTCATAAACATCGGTCGATGCGTTGAAGCCGAATTCCTTGCTCTTCTGGTCGAGCATCTTGCCGGCAACAACCGCGCCGTCAAAGCCCGCATTTTCAGCGATCTGGCGAACCGGAGCCTGCAGCGCCTTGCGAACGATGTCGATGCCGCGGGTCTGGTCATCATTGACGCCTTCAAGACCTTTGAGCGCCGAAGTCGCATAAAGCAGAGCGGAACCGCCGCCCGGGACAATGCCTTCTTCAACGGCAGCACGGGTTGCGTGCAGCGCATCGTCGACACGGTCTTTCTTCTCTTTCACTTCCACTTCGGTAGCACCACCGACCTTGATCACGGCAACACCGCCAGCGAGTTTCGCCAGGCGTTCCTGCAGCTTCTCTTTGTCATAGTCGGAGGTGGTGTTTTCGATCTGCGAACGGATCGCTTCAACACGTGCCTTGATGTCGGCTTTCTTGCCAGCGCCGTCAACGATCGTGGTGTTATCCTTGTCGATCGTGACATTCTTGGCTTCACCGAGCATGTTCAGCGTGACGCTTTCCAGCTTGATGCCGAGATCTTCGGAGATCATTTCGCCCTTGGTCAGGATCGCGATATCTTCGAGCATCGCCTTGCGACGGTCGCCGAAACCAGGTGCCTTGACCGCTGCGATCTTCAGGCCACCACGCAGCTTGTTGACCACGAGAGTAGCCAGCGCTTCGCCTTCGATGTCTTCGGCAATGATCAGAAGCGGACGTCCGGCCTGGACAACAGCTTCCAGAATCGGGAGCAGTGGCTGCAGGTTGGTCAGCTTCTTCTCGTGGATCAGGATGTAGGGATTTTCGAGGTCCGCAATCATCTTGTCCGGGTTGGTGATGAAGTAAGGCGACAGGTAACCGCGGTCGAACTGCATGCCTTCAACAACGTCGAGTTCAAAGTCGAGGCCCTTGGCTTCTTCAACCGTGATAACGCCTTCTTTGCCGACTTTTTCCATGGCTTCGGCGATTTTCTCGCCGACTTCACGGTCACCGTTGGCGGAGATGATACCAACCTGGGCGATCTCTTCGCTGCCCTTGACGTCTTTCGAACGCTTTTTCAGGTCAGCCACAACGGTTTCAACCGCCTGGTCGATGCCGCGCTTCAGGTCCATCGGGTTCATGCCGGCCGACACGGATTTCATGCCTTCCTTGACGATCGCCTGAGCCAATACGGTGGCAGTGGTGGTGCCGTCGCCAGCAACATCGTTGGTTTTCGATGCGACTTCACGAAGCATCTGTGCGCCCATGTTTTCGAACTTGTCTTTCAGTTCGATTTCCTTGGCAACCGAAACACCGTCCTTGGTGATGCGCGGTGCGCCAAAGCTCTTGTCGAGCACAACATTACGGCCTTTCGGGCCGAGGGTTACTTTTACGGCGTCAGCCAGCGTGTTCACACCCTTGAGGATGCGTTCGCGAGCGTCGCGGCCAAATTTTACGTCTTTAGCAGCCATGATATTTTCCTCTGCTTAGTTGATTGAAATGATGATGGGGAAAAGGCTTATTTCTCGAGAATGCCGAGAATATCGCTTTCCTTCATGATGATCAGTTCTTCGCCGTCAACGGTGACTTCCGTGCCGGACCATTTGCCGAACAGGATCTTGTCGCCTTTCTTGACGTCGAGCGGGGTGGCTTTGCCATTGTCGTCTTTCAGGCCATTGCCGACAGCGACAACCTTGCCTTCAGATGGCTTTTCCTGGGCGCTATCCGGAATGATGATGCCGCCAGCAGTCTTGGTATCCGCTTCGACGCGACGCACCAGTACACGGTCATGTAATGGACGAAATTTCATAGATTTCCCTTTCTTGTCCAATCCAAATCTCTTCGAACCAGCCACTATGGCCGGTCGGCAGAGCAGAATTTGTGTGGATTAGCACTCTCTCCTTTCGAGTGCTAACAGGGCCCATGTAATGGCTATTCATCCGCCGTCAAGGGAAAGGACAGAAAATATTTCTTTGCGTTTTTGTTGGATTTCCAAGGCATTGCGAATCGTTTCGCCAACAATCCGTAGTGCTACGGAGGCATTGTGTAACCGGATCATGACCCCGGCCGAATGGCAATATGAACCCGATTGGGCGGGTTCAGCCTTGTTCCCCCTTTCCAAGAAGAGGAAAATCTATGTCTACTCTGGTCAAAACAACCGCCGCAGCCGCCGCCCTCGCCGCCGCCGCCACCCTGTCCCTGTCCGCCACCGCCGCGCAGGCCGCCGGCGCGAAGGAAAAATGCTATGGCGTCGCACTCGCCGGCAAGAATGACTGCGCGGCCGGTCCGGGCACGAGCTGCGCCGGCACTTCGACGGCCGACTATCAGGGCGATGCCTGGAAATATGTCGCCAAGGGCAGCTGCGTCAAAATGGGCGGTACGCTGGCCGCGCACAAGGGCAATGCGAAACCGGTTCCCAAAAAGGGCTGAACCCGCTAAATTCCGTGGATGGCCGCTATTCCTGCCCCTCATGTTTCGTCGGTGACCCCGATGCCGAACTCCCTCCCCCCGTCGGGCGGCATTGGTCTCAAGTCGGTCCATTACAGCCATGTGCTGGACGATAAGACGCCAGCGAAACGCCCCTCCTGGGTGGAGGTCCATCCACAGAATTACTTCGGCGATGGCGGACCGGCGCACCGCTGGCTCACCGCCATCGCCGGGGTCTATCCCCTGAGCTTTCACAGCGTCGGCCTGTCGCTCGGCAGCGCCGGCGGGCTGAACAGCGATGACCTGGAAAAGCTGGCCGCGCTCTGCGACCGCTATCAGCCCGCCATGGTCTCCGACCACCTCAGCTGGAGCGGCAATGCCCATGACCGCTACCCCGACCTGCTCCCCATTCCCTATACGCGCGAAGCGCTCGATCATTTTGCCGGCGAGATCGGCAAGGTGCAGGACCGGCTGCAACGCCCGATCCTGATCGAAAATCCGTCGCGCTATCTGTCCTATCGCGATGACAGCATGAGCGAGACCGACTTCATCCACACGCTCTGCCGGCAAGCGGGCTGCGGGCTATTGTTCGACATCAACAATGTCGAGGTGACCGCAACCAATGTCGGGCTGGACATGACCGCCTATATCGACGCGATCGATCCGGCAATCGTCGGCGAAATCCACCTCGCCGGCCATGCCACGGAAAGTCATGACAGCGGACCGCTGCTGATCGACGATCATGGATCGATCGTCAGCGATATCACCTGGGACCTCTACCGCCGCTTCATCTCCCGTGCCGGACCGAAGCCGACGCTGATCGAATGGGACACGGACATTCCGGACTATGATGTGCTGATGGCAGAGGTCGCCAAGGCCGAAACCATATTGGCCGACCCCCTGCCGGAGGAGCCGCGCCATGCCCTCGCTCGCTGACAGCCAGTCGCGATTCATCGCCTGCCTGCAAAAAGGCCCGGCGCATTTTCCCGATGACCTGTTCGCCGAGGACAAGGCGCGCGCGCTGCTCGGTCTGAAGGCCCATGCCAACACCATCTCCCACGCCCGGCTGGTGGCGCTGGAAGATTGCTATCCCCGCTTGCACGAGCATATCGGCCATGAAGATTTTCTCGGCCTCTCGCGTGCCTATGTCGAGCAACAGACGGTCATGGCCAGCGATCTCAACCATATTGGCGCCGGCTTTCCCGAATTTCTAGAGGAGCGCGGATATCGCGGCGCGGAAACCGATCTTGCCCGGATCGAATGGGCCTGGCTGGAAAGCTATCGCAGCGCCGATACCCAGCCGCTGGCGCTGACCGATATCGCCACGCTCGGCGAAGCGGACCTGCTAGCCTTTCCCCTGGCCGCCCATCCGGCGATGCGGCTGATCGGACTGACCGCGCCGCTGTCGCCGGCACTGCCCGAACTGGCGGGCATGGACCCCGATGCGCTGATGATCGCCCGGCCGGAAGCGCAGGTCCTGTTCCATCCGCTGACCGCGACCGAACGAGCGATTGCGGAAAAAATTCCCGCGTGCGCAAATATCGGTAACCTTTTGGCCTATGCGCTCGAACTGGGGGATGAAGCCACGGCGATGCAGCCCATTATCAAGCTGATCCAGGCCGGGGCGCTGACACCAGTCGAGGGAATTTGATATGAAATCCATGGTCAGGAAGATGATCCGGCTGGTCAGCGGTTCGCTGCCGGAGGGCATCGCCCTGCTGTTCGTCCGCTTGGCGCTCGCCGGCATTTTCTGGCGCTCCGCCCGGACCAAGGTCGAGGAGGACAGCTGGCTGCAGGTGAGCGATACCACGGTTCTGCTGTTTCGCGAGGAATATGGCATGCCCTGGCCGGAAATCACCGGCCTGCTGGCGACCTATGCAGAGCATTTTCTGCCCATCCTGGTGGTGCTCGGCCTGTTTACCCGAATCGGCGCCGCCGGATTGCTGGTAATGACTCTGGTCATCCAGTTTTTCGTCTATCCCGAGCCCTGGTGGCAGGTGCATATTCTCTGGGTGGCGCTGGCCGGCATATTGATCGTGCGGGGTGGCGGCCTGTTTTCGGTCGACCGGCTGACCGGTCACAAGTTCGGCTGAACCGATGATCGCCAGCGAAGAAACATTCCGGCGTCTGATGACCAAGGCCCAGGCTGGCGACAAGCTCTGCTATTCCAGCCTGCTGACCGAATGCGAAAAATGGCTGCGGCGCTATTATGCGCGCAAGATCAACCCGGCGGCGATCGATGATCTGGTTCAGGAAACGCTGATATCGCTGCACCGCAAGCGGGCGAGCTACGATCCGGCGAGGCCCTTTCTGCCATGGCTCGCCGCTATTGGCCGCTATCGCTGGATCGACAGCCTGCGCAAGATATACCGGCACGAACATGACCAGCTCTATGAAGATATGGTCGCCGATCCGCAGGACGAAACGGTTACCGCCAAGGTTAGCCTCGCGCGCCTGCTCGACATGCTCCCGCCGAAACAGGCCGAGGTGATCAGCCTGGTCAAGATCGAAGGGCTCAGCATCATCGAGGCTTCGGCCAGGACCGGCCAGTCGGAATCATTGGTCAAAGTGAATATCCATCGGGGACTGAAAAAGCTCTCCTCGATGGTCGAATCAGAATGACAGTAGAAGAGTATATATAATGTCGGACATGATGATAGATCGTCTCGTTGAAGATTTGACGCCCGTGAAACCATTGAAAAACCGCAACGGTTTTGCCCTTACACTGGCGATGGCCGCGATCGTGGCGGCGCTGGTTGTCATGATCGCCGGAATTCGCGGGGATATTCTGATGGGCATGCCCCATCCGATGTTCTTTCTACGGGGCGGAGTGCTGCTGCTGCTGGGTCTGACCAGCAGCTATGCCGTCATCGCGATGAGCCAGCCGGCCGTCGGCAACAGCTTCAAGGGCTGGATCTGGGCTCTCGCCGCAGCCCTGCTCTTTCCGGCCACGGCAGCGGTCATGGCAGTGATCGCGAGGCCCGACGATATGGCGATACTGGTCCCGCGCTATGGCATGGAATGCCTGGGAGTCAGCATGCTGGCCGGTCTTGGCATCGCGGCGGCCCAGGTGCTCTGGCTGCGCCGCGGCGCGCCGGTGGCTCTGGAACGGGCGGGCTGGCTGGTCGGCATGTCGTCCGGCGCGCTCGGCGCCGCAGCCTACAGTCTGCACTGCCCGTTCAACAGCATATTCTATGTCGGCCTGTGGTATTCTCTGGCCGTGGCATTATGTGCAATTGGCGGGCGTTTGCTGGTGCCCCGGCTTATCCGCTGGTAATATCGGGCCGCGATCCCATATAGTGGGATGAATCCGGTCAAAACAGGGATATGAATATGCAATTTGCGCGAGCGGCGTGGAAATTTCTGGTCGCGATAAAGGACGCTATGGTCCTGATCGCCATGCTGCTGTTTTTCGGCGCGCTTTATGCCCTGCTGTCGGCCCAGCCCAATAGTGGCGCGATCCGCGACGGCGCCTTGCTGCTCGATCTGAATGGCGTGATTGTCGAAGAGCCGGCAGCGCCGACCTTCGAGGATTTCCTGGCGGGCGCCGGCAACAGCCCGCGCGAATATCGCTTGCGCGATGTCGTCCGTGCGATTGATGCCAGCGCGGAGGATGACCGCGTCAAAGCCATTGTTCTGGACCTCAGCAGCTTCGCCGGCGGCGGCCAGACCAGTCTGACCGATATCGGCGAATCGCTCGCCCGCGCCAAAAAGGCGGGCAAGCCGGTCTACGCATTTGCCAATTTCTACAGCGATGACAGCTACCAGCTTGCAGCCCATGCCACGGAAATCTGGATGGATCCGATGGGCGGAATCATCTTTGCCGGCCCCGGCGGCAACCGGCTCTATTACAAAGGCCTGATCGACCGGCTCGGCGTGACCGCCAATATCTATCGCGTCGGCACCTACAAGAGCGCCGTCGAACCCTATATGCGCGCCGACCAGTCGCCCGCCTCCCGCGAGGCATCGCAGGCGCTTTACGACGTGCTTTGGCAGGGCTGGCTTGCCGACATCAGGAAATCGCGGCCCCAAGCCATGGTCAAAGGCTTTGCCGAAGATCCCGCGACGGTCATCGCTGCCGCCGGTGGCGACTATGCTGCGGTCGCCATGCAACAGAAACTGGTCGATAAACTGGGCGACAAGACCGCCTTTGACCGCTTTGTCGCCGAAAAGGTGGGGCTGGACGAAACGGCCACGCCGGACCGGTTCAACGCGATCGACTATGACGACTTTGTCGCCGCCCATCCGGTCGGGACGGACGGCTCCGCGATTGGCGTGATCACCGTTGCCGGAGAGATTGTCGGCGGCAAGACGGGTCCCGGCATGGCCGCCAGCGGCCGGATTGCCGAGCTCATCTACAGCGCCTTGGAAGAAGAAGACATCAAGGCGCTGGTGGTCCGTGTGGATTCACCCGGCGGCTCGGCCTTCGCCAGCGAAGAAATTCGTCTGGCCCTGCTGGAGGCAAAGAAGAAGAACCTGCCGGTCATCGTCTCGATGGGCGATGTCGCGGCCAGCGGCGGCTATTGGATCGCAACCGCCGGCGACCATATTTTTGCCGAGCCCGACACGATCACGGGGTCCATCGGCGTGTTCGCGGTTCTGCCGAGCTTTGAAAAGGCGCTTGCGAAATGGGGGATCACGGCCGACGGCGTCCAGACCACGCCGCTGTCTGGCGAGCCCGATTTTGTCGGGGGATTCAGCGACGATCTTGATGTGATTCTGCAGGCCGGTGTCGAAGACAGCTATGGCGACTTCATCAAACTGGTCGCAGCAGCGCGCGGCAAGACAGCACAAGAGGTCGATACGATCGGACAGGGCCGCGTCTGGGACGGCGGCACCGCCCGGCAACTGGGCCTGGTCGACAGCTTTGGCGGCATGACCGAGGCACTGGCCGAGGCGGCCGAGCGCGCGGGCCTCGCTCAAGGCTCCTATCACCCGCAATATCTCGATCCACAGAGCAGAATCTCCTGGCTGCCGTTTGAAGTCCTGCCCCTGGTCCGGCAGCAATCTGCGCCGGTCACTGGGGTCATCGGCTGGGCCGCGCAGCGCCAGAAGGCAATCGCCGGCGAAGCGCTGGCGACTGCGCAGGGCTTGCTGGCCCGCGAGGATGTCCAGGCATTGTGCCTCGAATGCGGAACCGGCGTGCACCGGAACGCCAGCGCGTCGGCCAGCTGGTTCGACCGGCTGCTGGGCTATTCCCTGTCTTCCGCTCCGCGATAGGCCGGCAGCGACAGTCCCTTGACAATGGCCAGCGCGCGGAGGGAAAAACCTGCGGCAAAGGCGATCAGCGCGGCGATGAATCCCTGCACACCGATCTGGACCAGCAGCACGAATACCGACGCCGCGAGCGCCCCGGCGGTCACATAAAGCTCGGGCCGGATGATGATCGAGGGCTCGCCGGCAATCAGATCGCGGATCACGCCGCCGACGCTGGCGGTGATAATGCCCATGATCGCGGCGGGGACGGGATCAATCCCCAGTTGCATCGCCTTGGCGGCTCCGAACACCGAATACGCCGCCAGACCGATCGCGTCGAACCAGTCGACCGCCGCCGGTCGCCAGAATTTGACCGGTGTTACCCATATCAGCAAGGCAATCCCCAGACATAATATCGGTACGCGGGCATCCTGCACCCAGAAGACCGGCGCGCCGATCAGCAGATCACGCACGGTACCGCCGCCGACACCGGTAACCAGCGCAAAAAAGCCGAAAGTCACCAGCGTCTGCCGGTTGCGCGCCGCGACCAGCGCTCCGGATATGGCAAAGACCGCAATCCCGAACAGGTCGAGCCAGCCCAGCGCGCTGTAGAGAAAACCGGAATTCATGCCCTTTTCCTTCGTCTGCGACGGGTGAACAGCAGGACAAATCCGAGAATCGATCCGAGCAGCGCCAGTACCGCCGAACCGATCAATATCGGGTGACTGGTGTCTTCGCGCGTCTGCAGGTCCATGATATGCAGGCCCCACATGAAATCGAAGGCCCGCCAGAACCGCGTCCTTACGGCCAGGGTCTCGCCCGTGTCCGCATCGATGTAAAAGCGCGCGTCATCGTCGAATACAACCTGCCACGAGGGCCGTCCGCTGCGTTGTTCCATCGGCGCCTGGTCGGCAGCAAACAGGGTAACCGACCGGATCGCCGCTTCCCCGGCCCGGGCCGCGCTCGCTAGCCTGTTAGCTTCGGCACCCCATACCGGCGGCAGCAAGACGCCAGTTTCTGCGTCCGCCCGACGCCTGCCGCCGTCGGCATAGGCAATCACCCAAAAGGGACCGGCGCTGTTCTGCTGCAGGGTCAGGCTCTTCGCCTGCCGCCCGTCCAGCATCGGTGGCACCGGCCTGATGGCATCGAGCACCGGCGTCGCGCTGCGCAAATGGGTGCCGCGCACGGTCTCTATCGGTTGCACCACCATCAGCAAGCCGCTGGCGGTCCAGATGATGATCGGCACCCCGATCAGCCAGCCCAGCCAGACATGCCAGCGCATGAGTTTATGATGTTTCATATCGTCGCCCCGGCCTTTCTGCAAAATGGCTAACTGGCCAATAGGGCCCCGATCTGTCGCGCACCATCGATTGTTTGATAGTCCTGAAACTTGTCACCGATCACCTGCATGCCGACGGGCAGGCCGTCGACGGTGCCAACAGGCAGCACGGTTGCCGGAAGGCCGGGGAAGGTCACCAGTCCCGCCCAGGCAAGCTGCGGGCTGGCGGGAAGATTTTCGCCGTCAATCGCAATATCCCCCTGGAAAATCTGCCCGTCATGATGCGGAAAGGCCGGGGTTGCGCTCACCGGAGCCAGCACAAAATCAAATGTGCCGAACAGGTCGCGCCATTGGCGATAGACACGCGCCTGAATATCGCAAAGGTCAAACCAGTCGCGCACCGTGGCTTGCGTGCCATCGGGTGCCGGAAGGCCACCGGCCATCGCAATGTTGAGCATCTTGAGATAGCCGTCATGGGCTGCCTCGAGATCGGGAATCAATGTGCACCGCCGCTCGACCTGGCCCCCGGCATCCTCGATCCGGCCGGCGACCCGGTCCAGTTCGGCGCGATAGCCGCGCGAACATCCGACCGTCGGCTGCTCATCGATCAGCAGAAAACGACCGCCCCTGATCGCGACATCCCGCCGCTGCAGCGGATGGTCGAGCGTAACCTCCAGCAAGGTCGCCAGATCCTCCGCCGAGCGGGCCAGCGGACCGCACACTGACAGCGCCGGTCGCGCGGAGTCGGTACCGGGATAGCCATGACCCTCCAGGCTGATGACATCGAAGGTCGGCTTGTGCCCCCAGATGCCGCAATAATGCGCCGGCACGCGAATCGACCCGCCAATATCGGATCCGAATTCACAGGGCAGCATCCCCGCGCTGACCGCGGCCGCTGCGCCGCCGGAGGAGCCGCCCGGAGTGCGGTCGAGGTCATGCGGATTGTTGGTGCGGCCGTAGACCGGATTGTTCGACTGCCAGTCGGCAAGGTCTGGCGGGACATTGGTCTTGCCGACGATGACGGCGCCCGCCCGCTTGAGCCGCTGGACAACGGTCGCATCGGATTGCGCGATATTGTCACGCGCATGCTCCAGACCCCAGGTCGAGGGATGGCCGGCGAGGTTGAAGCTTTCCTTGACCGTCATCGGCACGCCGAAAAGCGGCTGGCCCGCTTGTGGTCCTTCATTGTCCAGCCTTTTGGCGGCAGCACGCGCGGCATCAAAATCGCGCACAACCACCGCGTTGATCGGACCATCCAGTGCTTCAATACGGGCGATAGCCGCTTCCGTCGCCTCCAGCGCCGAAAGTTTGCCGCCAGCAATATCGGCCGCGATCTCCGTCGCTGTGGCTTCGGTGGTCAGTGATGCAATCGCCATAGTCTCTCCCCCCGGGTTCCGGGCGGGAAGCCGTGACCCTTTGGGGAGAGATGCTACTGCTGACCGGGTTCCACATCAAGTGCGGAGCGCGGACGCTACATATGGATCGGCTTGCCCTGCACCGCCATCGCCGCTTCCTTGATCGCCTCGCTGTGCGTCGGATGGGCGTGGCAGGTATAGGCGATATCCTCGCTGGTCGCGCCGAATTCCATCGCCTGCGTCACCTGCGCGATCATCGTGCCGGCGAGCGACGAGATGATGTGACAGCCCAGCACACGGTCGGTCTTCGCGTCCGCGATGACCTTCACATAGCCTTCGGTGTCGCGGTTGGTCTTGGCGCGGCTGTTGGCGGCGAAGATGAACTTGCCGACCTTATATTCGGTGCCGCTGTCCTTCACTTCTTCCTCGGTTTTGCCGATGCTGGCAATTTCGGGATAGGTGTAGACGACGCCGGGGATCAGGTCGTGATTGACGATACCCTGCTGTCCGGCGATAAATTCCGCCGCGGCAATGCCTTCGTCCTCGGCCTTGTGCGCGAGCATCGGGCCGGGCGTCACGTCGCCGATCGCATAGACGCCGGGAACCTTGGTCTGGAAATCGTGACCGACCTCGATCTGGCCGCGGTCGTTGGTTTCGACGCCGCTATTTTCCAGCGCGAGCCCGTCGATATTCGGCTTGCGGCCAATCGCCACCAGCACGACATCGGCTTCCAGCGTCTCGCTGTCACCGCCCTTGGCCGGTTCCATGGTGAGCGTCGCCTTCTTGCCCTTGACCGAGCAGCCGGTGACCTTGGTGCCGGTCTTGATATCAAAGCCCTGTTTCTTGAAAATGCGTGCGGCATCCTTGCGGATGGCGCCATCCATGCCGGGCAGGATCTGGTCGAGATATTCCACCACCGTGACTTTCGCACCGAGCCGCAGCCATACGCTGCCCAGTTCCAGCCCGATCACGCCACCGCCGATCACGACCATATGGCCGGGTACCTTGGGCAGATCGAGAGCGCCGGTCGAATCGACCACGACATGCTTGCCATTGTCGATCTCGACGCCCGGCAACGGGGTGACCGAAGAGCCGGTGGCGATCAGGATATTTTTGGCGGTATAGCTTTTGTCACCGACCTTGACGGTATTGGCGTCTTCAAATGCGCCACGGCCCTTGATCCAGTCGACCTTGTTCTTCTTGAACAGCATCGCGATGCCGCCCGTCAGTTCCTTGACCGCCGTGGTTTTTTCGGCGTGCATCTGCTTGAGATCGAGCTTGGCGCCGGTCAGCTTGACGCCAAATTTCTCCAGCGCGCCGCTATGGGCTTCGTGATAGAGTTCCGAGGCATGCAGCATCGCCTTGGACGGGATGCAGCCGACATTGAGGCAGGTGCCACCCAGTGTCTCGCGGCTCTCGATGCAACCGGTCTTCAGACCGAGCTGCGCGGCGCGGATCGCAGCAACATAGCCGCCGGGGCCGGAGCCGATTACCAGAAGATCATAGTCGAAATTGTCGGTCATATTCTGTCTCTCATTCCGTCATCCTGAACTTGTTTCAGGACCTCCCGAGATCCTGAAACAAGTTCAGGATGACGGGCAATGGTTTACCTTTTTATAGATCAATCAAAAGCCGCGCCGGATCCTCGATCGCTTCCTTGATCCGCACCAGGAAAGTCACCGCTTCGCGCCCGTCGATCAGGCGATGGTCATAGCTGAGCGCCAGATACATCATAGGCCGCGCCTCGATCGAACCGTCCGGCATGACGACCGGACGCTGTTCGATCCGGTGCAGACCGAGTACCGCGGACTGCGGCGGATTGATGATCGGCGTCGACATCAGCGAACCGAACACCCCGCCATTGGAAATGGTAAAGGTACCGCCCTGCATATCGGCCATGGTCAGGGTACCGTCCTTGGCCCGCTTGCCGAAGTCGCCGATCGTATTCTCGACATCGGCAAAGCTCATCGCTTCGGCGTTGCGGATGACCGGAACAACCAGCCCGTTGGGCGCGCTGACCGCGACCGAAATATCGGCATAGTCATGATAGACGATTTCCTCGCCGTCGATTTGCGCATTGACCGAGGGCACGTCCTTCAGCGCCATGCAGGCCGCCTTCACGAAAAAGCCCATGAAGCCGAGCTTCACGTCATGTTTCTTGGCAAACAGATCCTTGTACTTGCTGCGCGTCTCCATCACCGCGGTCATGTCGACATCGTTGAACGTAGTCAGCAAGGCCGCTGTATCCTGCGCCTCTTTCAGCCGCCGAGCCACGGTCTGGCGGAGCCGGGTCATGCGCACGCGTTCCTCGTTGCGGTTGCCGCCCTGCGATGGCGTTGCCGGAGCCTGACCCGCACTAGCGCTGCTGGTTTCGGCCTTCGGCGCCTGCTGTGCGCCGGATTTCACATATTGTTCGACATCCGCCTTGGTCAGCCGGCCGTCCTTGCCGGTGCCGGTGATCTGGCCGGGATCAACACCATGTTCGAGGACCAGCCGCCGGACCGACGGTGACAGGGTGATCGAAGCATCGGATTCCTCCGCCTTCGCCTCGCTCTTGGCCGGAGCCGGAGCGGCCTTCGCCGCCGTCGCAGCACCGCCGCCTGCCTCGATCGTCGCGATGACCGCGCCAACCTCGACCGTATCGCCGACTTCGACCTGGTGCGCGCCCATCACACCGGCTTCCGGCGCCGGGACTTCCAGCGCCACCTTGTCGGTTTCCAGACTGGCGATCGGCTCATCAGCCGCAACCGCATCGCCCGGCTGTTTCAACCATTCGCCCAGAGTGGCTTCGGTGATCGATTCGCCCAATACCGGGACTGTTACTTCTGTAGCCATAATTTCTACTCTGCTTTCATCCTGCTTCTGCGAGGCCGGGAGCCCGTCCCCCGTCGCCGCGTCGTCTATCAATCGGGACCGCGTCCCCTATTCGCCACCATGGCCCAGGGCTTCGGCAATCAGCCGCTCCTGCTGTTGCTTGTGCCGCGAGGCCAGGCCGGTTGCCGGCGAAGCCGAAGCGGAACGTCCGGCATAGACCGGTTTGACCGGGCCGACAGCAGCCTGCTCCAGACAGTCTTCCAGATAGGAGCGGACAAAATGCCAGCTGCCGTTATTCTTCGGCTCTTCCTGCGCCCAGACAAGGGTCTCGAGATTGGTCATCCGTTTCAGACGCACCACCAGCGGCTCACCGGGGAACGGATAAAGCTGCTCGATCCGGACGATCGCGGTATTCTTGTCGCCCGCTGCGTCGCGCGCCTCGATCAGGTCATAGGCAACCTTGCCCGAACATAATACCAGCCGCTTCACGTCCTTGTCGGCCGGCGGATTGGTGTCGGACAATATCCGCATGAAATGATGGTCGCCCTGGAAATCTTCCGCCTTTGACACGGCCATCTTGTGCCGCAGCAGCGATTTCGGCGTCATGATGATCAAAGGCTTGCGGAAGCTACGCAGCATCTGGCGGCGCAGGACATGGAAATAATTGGCCGGCGTGGTGATATTCGCGACCTGGATATTATCCTGCGCGCACAATTGCAGGAAGCGCTCGAGCCGCGCCGAACTATGTTCCGGACCCTGGCCTTCATAACCATGGGGCAGCAGCATCACCAGACCGTTGGCCCGCAGCCATTTCGCTTCGCCCGAGGCGACGAACTGGTCAATCATGATCTGCGCGCCGTTGGCGAAATCGCCGAATTGCGCTTCCCAGAGCACCAGGGTTTTCGGATCGGCACCGGCATAGCCATATTCAAAGCCGAGCACGCCATATTCGCTCAAGGGGCTGTCGAGCACTTCGAAGCGGCCGTGCCGCACCGTGCTCAGCGGCACATATTTCTCTTCCGTCTTCTGGTCGACCCAGACCGCGTGACGCTGGGAAAAGGTCCCGCGCCCGCTGTCCTGTCCGGACAGGCGCACATTATAACCTTCCGCCACCAGAGACCCGTAAGCCAGCGCTTCGCCGGTCGCCCAGTCGAAATTTGCGCCGCTTTCGAACATCTTCGCCTTGGCGTCGAGAACCCGGCCCAGAGTCTTGTGAATCTGCAGCCCTTCGGGGACGGTGGTCAGCGTCCGGCCGAGGCTGTCGAACAGTTTCGGATCGATCGCCGTTTCCACGTTACGCCGCGCGGTTTCCGGATCGGCAGGAATATGCAGCCCCTGCCAGCGGCCGCCAAACCAGTCGGCCTTGTCGGCTTTATAATCAGCGGCGGCCTGGAATTCGGTTTCGAGATGGTCGGCAAAAGCCTTGCGGGTGGCATCGCCCCAGTCCGCGTCAATGATCCCTTCCTCGATCAGCCGCGCTTCGTACAGCTTGCTGACCTTGGGATGTTTCTTGATCGCGGCATACATGATCGGCTGGGTGAAACTCGGTTCGTCACCTTCATTATGGCCGAAGCGGCGATAGCACCACATGTCGATGACAATATCCCGGCCAAAGCGCTGGCGGAATTCGATCGCAATCTTGCAGGCAAAGGTCACCGCCTCCGGATCGTCGCCGTTGACGTGGAAAATCGGCGCCTGCACGCCCTTGGCCACATCCGACGGATAAGGCGAGGAGCGCGCGAATTGCGGGCTGGTGGTGAAGCCGATCTGGTTGTTGATCACGAAATGGATGCAGCCGCCGGTATTATAGCCGCGGATGCCGGAGAAGCCGAGACACTCCCAGACAATGCCCTGACCGGCAAAGGCGGCATCGCCGTGGATCAGCACGGGAAGCACTTGGTCATGCTTTTCCAGATCGTCGCGCGCCACCTGCTGCGCCCGGACCTTGCCGAGCACCACCGGGTCCACCGCTTCGAGATGCGACGGATTGGGCACGAGGCTCATGTGCACGTTGATGCCGTCAAATTCGCGGTCGGTGCTGGTACCCAGATGATATTTCACATCGCCCGAACCGCCGACATCGTCCGGATTGGCAGAGCCACCGTGAAATTCGTGGAAGATCACCTTGTACGGCTTGGCCATCACATTGGCGAGAATATTCAGGCGGCCGCGATGGGCCATGCCATAGACAATGTCGCGCACGCCGGACTGGCCACCATATTTGATGACATTTTCCAGCGCCGGCAGCATCGATTCGCCGCCATCGAGACCGAAACGCTTGGTCCCGACATATTTCTTGCCGAGGAAATTTTCATATTCCTCGCCCTCGATCACCTTGTTGAGGATCGCCTTCTTGCCTTCCGGCGTGAAGTGGATTTCTGCATCCTTGCCTTCCATCCGTTGCTGCAGGAAACGGCGTTCCTCGATATCGGCGATATGCATATATTCCAGACCGACCGGTCCGCAATAATTGGCGCGCAGAACCGCTTCGATTTCGCGCACGGAGGCGGTTTCAAACCCCAATACCCCGCCCAGATAAATCGGCTTGTCCATTTCGTCTGCGGTAAAGCCGTGAAATTCGGGAGTCAGATCGGCCGGCTCTTCCAGCTTGGAAAGGCCAAGCGGGTCCAGATTGGCGCCGAGATGACCGCGCACCCGATAGGTACGGATCAGCATCATCGCGCGAATCGATTTTTCGGCCGCTTCGGCGACCTCGGCGTCGGACATGGATTTGCCGGATTTTGCCGCCGCTGCCTTGATCTCGATGCCCATTTTCGTCGGATCGAGCGCGCTGTTCAGCTCGTCGGTGTCATCAATCGGCCAATGCTTGCGTTGCCAGCTTGGGCCTTGCTCTTTCTCAGAGCCGCTAAAATCCTGCTGTTCAAAACCCATAATCTACTGCACTCCACTGCGCCATTGCCTGTCGCCCTGCGCTGGCATGAGCTCTGTTCACGCCCATCTGTCTACCGGTCAAATGCAATGCTGTTCCATCAAAACATATGATGACCAGTAGTCAGTCGCTCCAAGTTTTCGGCTCGTCGCGAAACAGACAAAGCCGGATCTATTCATAGCGCGGTCTTTTTTACCGCCGGACGGCAAGAGGACTATCGTTTCCGGTTGCTCCTCGCCGGCCGTATCTGGACTGGCGCCCCTGCTCGCGCAGGGGCGCCAGTCCATATTATAAGCGTCAAACCGTCTCTTTCAGCAAAGCGTCGAGCGTGATGCCGAGTTCGCTCGGCGAAGGCGAAACCCGGATACCGGCGGCTTCCATCGCCGCGATCTTGTCTTCCGCGCCGCCCTGGCCGCCGGAGACAATCGCACCGGCATGGCCCATGCGGCGTCCCGGAGGTGCCGTGAGACCGGCAATGAAGCCGACCATCGGCTTACTGCGGCCCTTCTTGGCTTCGTCGGCAATGAACTGCGCCGCTTCTTCTTCCGCGCTGCCGCCGATTTCACCGATCATGATAATCGACTTGGTTTCGTCATCAGCCAGGAACAGTTCCAGCACGTCGATGAAGTTGGTGCCGTTGACCGGATCGCCGCCGATGCCGACCGCCGTGGTCTGGCCGAGGCCGACCGCCGTCGTCTGGTGCACCGCTTCATAGGTCAAAGTACCGGACCGCGAGACCACGCCGACCGAACCCTTTTTGAAGATGCTGCCGGGCATGATGCCGATCTTGCATTCGTCGGGGGTCAGAACGCCGGGGCAGTTCGGGCCGATCAGGCGCGACTTGCTGCCCTGCAGCGCGCGCTTGACGCGGACCATGTCGAGAACGGGAACGCCCTCGGTAATCGCAACGATCAGTTCGATCTCGGCGTCAATCGCTTCAAGGATCGAGTCCGCTGCAAATGGCGGTGGAACATACACAACCGAGGCCGTCGCGCCGGTGGCATCCTTGGCTTCCGCCACGGTGTTGTAGTTCGGCAGACCGATATGGGTCGTGCCACCCTTGCCCGGCGTAACGCCCGCAACCATCTGGGTGCCATAAGCCAGAGCCTGTTCCGTATGGAACGTGCCGGTATTGCCGGTCATGCCCTGGGTGATGACCTTGGTGTTCTTGTCGATCAAGATACTCATAAAATTGCTTCCTCTTCATTCCGGCATCTGCTGGAATTCTTCCAACGCGCCTTATTGTCGCGTGCCCTCCGGGATAATTCCGGAGCAACGAGCGGGCTTATGCCAGCGAGCTATCCAGCCCCTTGCAAGCTTCGAGCAATTCCTTCACCGCGTCGACCGACACGTTGAAATTACCCTGCGCTTCCTCGCTCAGTTCGATTTCGATGACCTTCTCGACGCCGTCCTTGCCGATGATGACCGGTACGCCGACATAGAGATCATCGACGCCATATTGGCCGGTCAGATGCGCCGCAGCGGGCAACACGCGGCGTTTGTCCTTGAGATAGCTTTCCGCCATCATGATCGCGCTGGTCGCCGGCGCATAATAAGCCGAGCCATTGCCGAGCAGCTGAACAATCTCGCCGCCGCCCGAACGGGTACGCTGGACGATCGCGTCGATCTTGTCCTGTGTGGTCCAGCCCATCTTGATCAGGTCGGGGATCGGGATACCGGCCACCGTCGAGTAAGCCGGGACCGGAACCATCGTATCGCCATGACCGCCGAGAACGAAGGCAGTGACATCTTCAACCGAGACGTTGAATTCGTCAGCCAGGAAGTGGCGGAAGCGGGCGCTGTCGAGAACGCCGGCCATGCCGACCACCTTGTTGTGCGGCAGTCCGGAAAATTCGCGCAAGGCCCAGACCATCGCGTCGAGCGGGTTGGTGATGCAGATGACAAAAGCGTCCGGCGCGTTCGCCTTGATGCCTTCGCCAACGGCCTTCATCACTTTCAGGTTGATGCCGAGCAGATCGTCGCGGCTCATGCCAGGCTTGCGCGGGACGCCTGCGGTCACGATGATCACATCGGCGCCGGCAATATCGGCATAGTCGCTGGTGCCCTTGAGGTTGGAGTCGAATCCGTCCACCGGAGCGGCCTGCGCCAGATCGAGCGCCTTACCGGCTGGCATGCCCTCGGCAATGTCAAACAGGACGACATCGCCCATTTCCTTGGAAGCTGCGAGGTGGGCGAGCGTGCCGCCGATCATGCCTGCGCCAATCAGCGCAATCTTGTTACGGGCCATGTGGGAAATTCTCCTAAGAATAGAGTCGAAAAGGATATTAAGGGCTGGATTAGGCCCCTATTCGGACAAATTCAACCGCAGAAAGCACCATTTTGACCGCTATCTTTGCAATTGGTTCGCAGTAGCAATAACAGTGGCACAGCCTCGTCATCCTGAACGTGTTTCAGGACCTCCAACGGCACTCCCTCTCCCGGCGTCCTGAAACACGTTCAGGATGACGAAACAGCAAAACATGCTTCCAAATCTTCCAATCTTTTGCGTTGCAAAGTGAAATTCAAATGCCATGATGCAAAGAAAAAAGAGGATGCAACATGCTGACAAAAGGCGACGAATATCCGCTGCACCAGACGCCGGAACCGATGGCGCTGTCGGGCGGCAACCGCAATTTCTACGATCGCTATTTCTTCAACGGCTATTCGCCCGACGGCAGCATCTTCTTCGCCGCCGCGCTCGGCATCTATCCCCAGCTCGACATCATGGACGCCGCCTTTTGCGTCAGCATCGACGGCAAGCAGTATAATCTGCGCGCCTCCAAGAGAATGGCCAGCGAGCGGCTCGATCTGACCGTCGGCCCGATCACCGTCTCCATCGTCGAACCGCTGCAGCAGCTCCGCCTGACGGTCGCCGCAAACGACAGTCCTGTCGCCGCCGACATCCTGTTTTCCGCCCGCCACCATCCGATCGAGGAGCCCCGCTTCATCCGCCGCGAGGGGCCCCGGCTGATGATGGACTATACCAGAATGACGCAGAACGGCGACTGGTCGGGCACGGTCAGCGTCGAGGGTCAGGATATCGATATCGGCCATTGCCGTGGCACCCGCGACCGCAGCTGGGGCATAAGACAGGTCGGAGCATCCGAATCGCAGCCACCACCGGCAGGAGAATTCCCGCAATTCTGGTGGCTCTGGACGCCGCTCAATTTCGATGACCATGCCTGTTTCTTCCACAGCAATGACGATGGCGAGGGCTTGCCGTGGAACCGGCGCGGGGTGGTTGATGCTATTGCCGGGACGGCGGTGGAGTTTGACCCGCAAACCATTGATCTCACCTATCATTCCGGCTCCCGCCGCATCAGGACGGTGCAGACCGAAACCGCCAGTGGCTCGCTGTCGATCACGCCGCGCACAGGCGACGCGGCACGGACATTCTATATGTCCGGCCTCGGCTATCTCCACCCGGTCTGGGGCCATGGCATGGACCACGGCGATCTCGAGGTCGCGCATGATGTCATCACCCTTGACCCCGCTCCAACCATCGACATGACTACCATCCATATCCAGGCGCTCAGCGATGCCGTGCTCACCATCGACGGCCATGAGCATCACGGCATTGGCGTGGTCGAGCAATTGTTCATCGGCCCCCACGCCAGCAGCGGCCTGACCGGTCTCATGGATCCGGCCGCATGAGCGCCCGCTTTCCGCTGCGCCCCGAAGAGTTCGAACCCGCATTCATCGAGCAGGCTTTTGACGCCTCTCCCGGCTCGCTCAAATCGCTGGCCCATGAACCGGTCGGCACCGGGCAGGTCTGCGACAGCTACCGCTTCATCTGCGACTGGGCGGAAGAAGGCCATCCGGAAGCCTTCATCGCCAAATGCCCGAGCGCCGATCCGGTCAGCCGGGGCGCCGCCGCGATCTTTCATCTCTACGATATGGAAGTGGGCTGGTATCGCGATATCGCCAAAGATTGCGCCGCGCTCTGCCCCAAATCCTACCATGCCGATATCGCGGAAAACGAGCAGGAATTTGTTCTGCTTCTGGAAGACATGGCACCCGCTTCGCAAGGTGACCAGCTGGCCGGCGCGTCCTTGCTTCAGGTGGAGACAACATTGGCGGAGGCCGCCGCGCTGCATAATTTTAAACCGGCCAGCGGGTTCGACAATCTGGAATGGCTGGATCATGGCACCGGCAACAGCCAGTTTCTCGAGTCCAGCCTGCCCACCGGCTATCCCGTCTTTCGCGAGCGATTCTCGGGCCTGCTCTCGCCGGAAATACTGGACTTAGGACAGGAGCTGGTTGACCGCATCGGCTCCTATATTGCGCATGAACCGCCGGAACTGACCGTCACCCATGGCGATATGCGGCTCGACAATATCCTGTTCCATGCCGATGGGCGGATCGCAGCGCTGGTCGACTGGCAGACCTGCTCTCTCGGCAATCCGGCCAATGATGTGGCTTATCTGATCGGGACCAGCTTCGCCGATCCGGCGGAGCGGCGGGATCAGGAACAAAGACTGGTCAGAGACTATCTGTTGAGACGGTCGAATGCACCGGCTTACGAGATTTTCTGGGACGAATATCGCCGCCACGCCTTTTCCGGCTTCCTGATGGCGATCAACGCCTCGCTGCACGTCGAGCAGACCGAGCGCGGCGACCGGATGTTTGCGGCGATGGCGGAACGACCGGCGCAAATGGCGCTCGATCTGGACAGCCTCAGCCTGCTCTAGGAGGCGGCCCCGTGGCCCAGAGCCAGATAATCATCGGACTGCATCTCGAGCAGCCGCGACGCGGTGCGCTCGAACTCGAAAGCCCCGTCCCCTTCCGGATAGAGAGCATCCGGCTCGGCGTCCGCACTGGCCAAGAGCTTGACCCGATATTCGTAGAGCGCGTCGATCAGCGTGACAAAGCGCGCCGCCTCGTTGCGATTCTCCTTGGAGAGTACCGGTATGCCGACAATGATCACGCTGTGATAATGGCGCGCAATCGCCAGATAATCCTGCGCGCCCCGGGCTTCTGCACAAAGACGTTTGAACGAGAAGACACCGACACCCTTCAGCGATTTCGGGACGGTCAGCATCCGCCCGCCCTGCACCTCTATCTCGGCCGAAGGCACATGGGCGCGATCCTCGGGCGGATAGTCGGTCAGGCGGAAAAAGGCTTCGCTCAACGCCCGGGTTGCCGCCTCGCCATTGGGCACATGCCACAGGTCCACATCGCCCAGCCGCTCGCGCCGGTAATCGGTCGGCCCGTTAAGCGAAATGACATCGAGCCTGGTCTTGAGCAATTCTATGAAGGGCAGAAAATGCTCGCGGTTGAGTCCATTCTTGTAAAGATCATCGGGCGGGCGGTTGGAGGTGGTCACAATCGTCACCCCGGCCTCGACGAGTCCGGTGAACAGGCGCGACATGATCATCGCATCGGCGCTGTTGTTGACCACCATTTCGTCAAAGGCGAGAAAGCGCGCTTCGCTGGCCAAAGCGGCAGCAACCGGCAATATCGGATCGCCCAGTTCCTTTTTACGCTCCTCACGAATGCGGGCGTGCACATCGAGCATGAATTCGTGGAAATGCGCCCGCTTTTTCCGCTGAATGTCGAGACCATTGTAGAAAAGGTCCATCAGCATCGACTTGCCGCGCCCGACCCCGCCCCACATGTAAATGCCTTCCGGCGCCTGCGGTTTCTTGCCAAAGGCCCGCCACAATATGCTGCCCCTCGGCGGGACGGCTTCGAGTTCCTCCTGCAGTCGGGCAAGCCGTTTGGCGCAGGCTTCCTGATCGGGATCGGGTTTCAGTTCCCCTTGCGCGATCAGATTCAGATAGCGCTGGTAGAAGCTGCTCATCGGATATCGGATTTCTGGCGCGGGGCCTTTTTCACAATGGCAGTGAAAGAGGCCATATTGTCCCGCCCGTCTTCGCCCTGCACCACCAGTCCGCGCATGAACAGGAAGCGGCCCGTTTCGCGCGTAATCTCGACTTGCGCCTCAAGCGGTTCATCCATTCGGGCAGAACCGAGAAAATGCGTCTGCAATTCGAGCGTGACCGCATAGCCGGACGGGCCGAGATCGAGCACCTGCATGGCGGCGAACAACGAACAGTCGATGAAGCCCATCATCGTTCCGCCATGGACCGCGTCGCCGAGATTGCGGTGCTTGCGTTCCGGAAACATCCGGACCCGGGCGATAGTCTCGTCGAGCCCGTCACCGCCGCGCCGAACGATCATCTTCCCCAGAAAACTGTTATAGCAATCGGGATCGTTCAGCTGCCAGATCTTCCAGTCCGGATTGTCCGGATCGGGATCGGTAATAACAAAATCACGCTCTGCTTCAGACATGAATGGGCGCCGGCGTCCGAATCAGACTTCGCGCGAAGCGGTCATCTTCTTGATTTCGGCAATAGCCTTGGCTGGCGACAGGCCCTTGGGACAGGCATTGGCGCAGTTCATGATCGTGTGACAGCGATAGAGCCGGAATGGATCTTCCAGTTCGTCGAGCCGTTCGCCGGTCATTTCGTCGCGGCTGTCGGCGAGCCAGCGATAGGCCTGCAACAGAATCGCAGGTCCGAGGAATTTGTCGCTGTTCCACCAGTAGCTCGGGCAACTGGTTTGGCAGCAGGCGCATAATATACACTCGTACAGGCCGTCCAGTTTGCTGCGATCTTCCGGCGACTGCAGGCGTTCCTTGCCCGATGGCGTCGGCGTGACCGTTTTCAGCCACGGCTGGATCGACGCATATTGCGCGTAGAAATGGGTGAAATCCGGAACCAGATCCTTGATGACTTCCATATGCGGCAGTGGCGTGATGGTAACCTTGCTCCCGCAATCTTCGATCGCTGTAGTGCAGGCCAGACCATTTTTGCCATTGATGTTCATCGCGCAGGAACCGCAGATGCCTTCGCGGCAGGACCGGCGGAAGGTCAGCGTGGCGTCCTGCTCCGACTTCATCTTGATCAGCGCATCGAGCACCATCGGTCCGCAATCATCGGTGTCGATCTCAAACGTGTCATAACGCGGATTTTCGCCCTTGTCGGGATCATAGCGATAGACTTTGAAAGGTCGCTTTTTGCCGTTGGTCAACGCCTGGTGCAATTCGCCCGTCTTGCGGATCTTGCTATTCTTGGGGAGCGTGAAAGTAGCCATGTCTGTCGGATTCCCTTGTTCTGCGGATCGGCATAACCAAGAAGTGTCGCTATCTCAACAGTTTTGCACTGCAAAAAAGACTAGGGGGCTTCCAATTCCTGCAATCACCGGTGGCGGTCGAAAAAGGCGACCATGTCATCGAGCACCGGGGCTTTGTGACGAAACGGCTTGGCCAGGGCCATCATGATCTCGAGATGGTCGATATCGGGATATTCGACATATTCAGCATCGCCGCCCGCAGCGAGAATCTTGTCGCGCAGAATCTTGCTATTCCGGGGCCTCACCTGGGTGTCATTGCTGCCACTGGAAAGCCACAGGGGCGGGGCATCGGGCCGCACGAAATTGACCGGCTGAGTCATTTCCGGCGCCGGATACTGACCAAAGCTCTGCTTCGTGGTTTCGGAATCAAACGGATAGAAATCATAGGGGCCAGCCAGCGCCGCCACGCCCTGTATCAGGTCCGGTGACTTGCCGTGCCGGCCCAGCCACTGGCGGTCCAGCGCGAGCATGATGGCATTATAGGCGCCGGCGGATTGGCCGGACAGAAATATCCGCTCCGGGTCACCGCCGTATGGCTCGATATTGTCGTGCACCCAGGCCAGCGCCTTGGCGCTGTCTTCCAGAAAGCCTGGAAAGCGGGTGTCAGGGAAGAGCCGGTAGTCGGGTAGCACGACCATATAGCCGCGATTGGCCAGCGCCCGTCCGGTAAAAGCATATTGATCCTTCGCGCCGGCGCGCCAACCGCCTCCATAAATGAAAAACACGACCGGCAGCGGTTTCTGCGCAACAGTTTTCGGGGCCCAGATGTTGAGCGCCAGCCCCAGGTTTTCGTCATAGATCTGGTCTTGTACCAGCAACCTGGCGTCGCTGTCGCCCGGCATGACATTATTGACCATATCCAGCTGCTTCGGTCCCGGCTGCGCGAAGAACCACCAGGCAAATCCCCCGCAGACGAGGATCAGCGCCAGAATCGTGAACAGCCATTTCATATAAATGGCCTTAGCCAGACGTTCGGGCGCTTGCAATGGCGCTCAGACCGCGCGGCTGTTAGGGATATGGAAGTGCCGTGACTATGCAGGACAGAGGTTTGATCCGCCTGCTCATTGCCCGGGGCCGAACGATATGCGAAACGATGACGCAAAGCTGCGCATGACAATCGAGAGATAGAAAAAGCCGAATTTTGCGATAAAGAGAGGCTCAACCGTCTGATGATGAATAGGAAAAGTTGAGATCCGTGTCAGAAAATAGGCTTTTCAGATGGTTCAGCAGCGAAGATTCGCTGGTCCGCGTGTTCCGGAACAGTAGCTGGCTGTTCTCCGCCAAGGGTGTCGGTGCGGTCCTGAGCATCTTCTATCTTGCGATATTGACCCGTACGCTCGGGGTTGCCGGCTTTGGTGAATTCATGGTCATCGTCGGAGCGATCCAGGTACTGGCAGCGGTCCTGAAACTCCAGACCTGGCAGGCAGTGGTACAATTTGGCGTGCCCTATCTGCTTGCCGGACAGCAGCTGGCCTTTCGAAAATTGTCGGCTCAAAGCTTCTGGATCGAACTGACCGGTGGCCTGGTTGCCTGCGCGGCCCTGTGGCTGATGCTGCCGTACGGTGCGGACCAATTTGGCTGGAGCGAACCGGTAGAACAGGCGATTCTGGGCTATGGCGTGATCGTATTCCTGTCGGTCCGGTCGACACCTACCGGCATATTGCGGGCACAGGACCGCTTTGGCGGCAATGCCTTTGGCGATGCCATCATTCCGATCATCCGTTTCGCCGGATCTCTGGCGCTGTTCCTGACCCTGCCGTCGATGACCGGTTTCCTGATTGTCTGGGGCCTTTCGGAATTTGTCAGTTTCCTGGTCATGTGGCTGATGGTCTGGCGCCGGCACGAGCAAAACCATCCGCTTCGCAGCACCACGACCCGGCCGGCAGTCTCGCCCGGTCTCAAGGAATTTGCCGCCTTTCTGCTGTTCACCAATCTCGTCTTTCTGATCAGTGTGATCCGCGAACGGCTGGTGGTCGTCATCGTCGGTTTCTTTGTCGGTCCCGCGGCAGCCGGACTGTTTCGTCTGGCCGACCAGATCGCCAACAGTCTCAACCGGCTTGCAGAGGTGTTTGCCCGCCCGCTTTTTTCCGAGTTGTCCCGCCTGTTCGCCATCGGTCAGTCCCGCAAATCCAGGGCTCTTTTCTGGCGATCCCTTAAGGTTTCGGCGCTGAGCGGCGGTGTCCTGTTCCTCTGCCTGCTGCTGTTCGGTGAAAATATCATCAGCCTGATTTCCGGCCCGGAATATCTTGCCGCCTTCCCGCTGCTGCTGTTGCTGGGGGCCGCGACCATCATCAGCCTGGCCGGGCTGGGCCTGGAACCTTTGCTTCAAGCCGCCGGAAGAGCCAGGAATGCGCTGCTGGTCCGGCTGGCCGGCCTGATCGCGCTCGGGCTTCTTATGGCCTTCCTGCTGCCAAATTTCGGCACGATTGGCGCAGCCTGGGCGATGCTGATATCTGCAGTAGTGACCAGCATCATCCTGCTCGTTTCAAGCAGGGCCGTGATCAGCAAACCCCGGCAACCCGTTCCGAAATTGCACCGGCCATAAAAAAGGCGACCCGCAGGCCGCCTTTTTCGCAATTCGGTTCCGGTTGGCTTAACGCTTGGAGAACTGGAAGCTCTTACGCGCTTTTGCCTTACCATATTTCTTACGCTCAACCTTACGGCTGTCACGGGTAAGAAAGCCTTCTGCCTTCACGGCGGAACGCAAAGCCGGTTCGTATTTTGTCAGGGCTTGCGAGATACCGTGCTTGACGGCACCAGCCTGTCCCGAAAGACCGCCGCCTTTGACCGTGGCGTCAACATCATATTGACCTTCACGCTCGGTGATTGCGAAGACCTGATTGAGAACCAGACGCAAAGTCGGGCGGGCGAAATAGGTTTCCTGATCACGGCCATTGATCGTGATCTTGCCCTTGCCGGGTTTCAGCCATACGCGCGCAATCGCGTCTTTCCGGCGACCGGTTGCATAGGCACGTCCGAATTTGTCCAGCTCCTGCTCGCGCAAAGGCATGGTGGATACGGGCGGCTCGGAAGTTCCAACTTCGGCATCCGCATCGGCGCTAGCCGGCGCATCGACCACAGCGGGGCCAGCGATATCTTTAAGATCAGCGAGATCGTTTTTTACGTCAGACATTATGCGCCCACCTTGTTCTTACGGTTCATCGAAGCGACGTCGAGCGCCACGGGGTTCTGGCCAGCATAAGGATGCTCGGTGCCGGCAAATACGTGCAGTGCACGCATCTGGGCGAAGCCAAGAGGGCCTTTGGGGATCATCCGTTCGACAGCTTTTTCCATGACGCGCTCGGGGAAACGGCCTTCGAGGACCTTTTCTGCAGTCGTACCGCTTATACCGCCGGGATGGCCGGAGTGCTTGTAATAGGTCTTCTGCTTGGTCTTGTTGCCGGTGAACTTCACCTTCTCGGCATTGATCACGATGACATGGTCGCCGCAATCTACGTGAGGAGTGTAGCTTGGCTTGTGCTTGCCGCGCAGAATATTGGCAATAATCGATGCAACCCGGCCAACGACCAGATCTTCGGCATCAATGATATGCCACTTCTTTTCGACATCAGCAGGCTTGGCCGACTGTGTCTGTTTCGTGATACCCTTCATGGGGTGGCTCCTTCTTGGAGATGGATAGATTCAGAAATAACAAAAGCCGGACACGAAGTTCCGGCCGGCTGCGGCGCTATTGGCGGTGTTTTTCCCGCAAGTCAAGCGAAAGCGGGGCTTTGCTGGCGGGTATAATATTACCAACAGCAATTTCCTGCCCGTCGGCTGGCTAGAGCAAAACCCGACCGGGCGCCCCTTGATGATCAGCAATCTACCGGAGTCAGGACCGGGATTTCGCTTGTCGTGGCGTACGACCAATCAAATGCACGCCCCAGGCCGTCGATGCCACGACCAGCGCCCCCACCGCCTGGTGCAATACTGCCAGATGAATATTGATCCCGGTCATAACCGTCGCAATTCCGAGCAATATCTGGCTGCCAAAGGCAATATGGATCGCGATAGATGCCCTGCGGTCGATGGTTCGAACATTTCGGGCTAGAACGACGAGAAAACCCACCGCGACCCATGCCCACCAGCGGTGTATGAAATGGATCAGATAGGGGTCGTTATTGAGCGCATTCCAGATTCCCGCGCCCCAGTCGATCCCGCCCGGGACAAAATAATCGTTCATGAGCGGCCAGCTGCTCGATACATAGCCAGCGTCCAGACCAGCGGTATAGGCGCCGAACAGCAACTGCACAAACAGCACAGCAATGGTTGCCAGACCAAATCCCGTCAGCCGCGACGGCTTTATGTTGCCGACCGCCAACTGCCGCAGGTCAAGCGCTGTCCAGACGAGGCCGCCCAATATGAAAAGCGCCGTCAGCAAATGGACAGCCAGCCGGAAATGGCTGACATCGGTCCGTTCGCTGAGGCCGGAACTCACCATCCACCAGCCGATCGTCCCCTGCAAACCGCCGAGGGCCAGCAAAGCCACGAGCCGCCAGCCATAGCCCGAGGGGATCATCCGTTTTGCGGCGAACCAGAGCAGCGGCAAGGCAAAGGCGACGCCGATCACACGCCCGAGCAGGCGGTGGACCCACTCCCAGAAATAGATGAATTTGAAATCCGCCAGCGTCATGCCCGCCGGCCCATTAATTTCCAGATACTCGGGGATTTGCTTGTATTTTTCGAACTCTGACAGCCAGTCTGCTTCACTCAGCGGCGGCAGCGCGCCGGTTACCGGTTTCCACTCCGTTATCGAAAGGCCCGATTCCGTCAGCCGGGTAATACCGCCAACCACCACCATGATGAATACCAGGAAGGCAACGGAGTAGAGCCAGTTGGATATGGCAACGGGGCGAAAGGAAGTGGCCATGCTTTCTAGCTGCTCTGCGGGGATAGGCTGCATCATCCCATGCTATTTGGAATCAAATCAGCGGCCTGACAACCAGATTCGCGGAACCATCCCATAATTTAGAAATGATATGTTGTATCTTAACAAGCTTTTTCCTATATCCGGCACACGCAACAAACAAGTGAGACAGTGAGTCGTGTTCACGACAGCGAAATTCTGGGACAGAGATGGTCTGATGGTCAGGGATGGCCTTTGGGACCGTATCGCAGTGCTTGTTTCCGGCCTGTGCCTTGCGCATTGTGTCGCAACCATCGCCTTTGTAGCGCTTCTCTCATCGGCAGGCGGCATGTTCCTCAATCCGCTGGTCCATGAAATTGGTCTGGGAATCGCTATTGCCCTTGGTTTCTTTGCTCTGGGTCGCGGCGTGCTGGATCATGGCTATATCATGCCGGTTGCGGTCGGCAGCCTGGGACTGGGAATGATGATGGGCGCAATCACGCTCGGACATGAAAGCGGACATGATGGTCGCGAGGTCCTGTATACCATGTTGGGCGTCGGTTTGCTGGCTTTGGCCCATGACCTGAATTACCGCGCCACCCATTAAGTTTCTGCCCATTGCCCTTGCGGCGAAACATCCCTAAATTGCCCTTATGGGAAAACATGATCATCATGAGCATCACGGCGAATCCTTGGCCGACGCAGCGCGCGCCAATCTGGAGAAATCCGGTGAGAAGTGGACGGATACCAGAGCCGCAATCTTTGAAGCGCTGGCCGGGTTCTCCCGTCCGGCATCGGCCTATGACATTGCCGAGCTGGTTTCTGCCGCGCGCGGCAAGCGCGTCGCACCGAACAGCGTCTACCGGATACTCGATCTGTTTGTAGCGAATAATCTCGCGATGCGGATCGAAAGCGCCAACGCCTATCTCGCAAACAGCCATCCCGGTTGCGAGCATGATTGCATTTTTCTGGTCTGCGACAGCTGCGGTGAGGCCACCCACATCGATGACGACCCACTGTCCCAGCAAGTGCGCAAAGTGGCAAAGAATCAAGGCTTCAATTCCATCCGACCGGTGATCGAGGTACGCGGCATCTGCCAGAAATGCAGTTGATCCGGTCCACTCGTCAGCAAATGTTAACACGCAGCCTGCTGAAAGTTCGACAGAGCATGGCAATGCCGTTAGAACTGGAATCAAACAGGGAGTAAATATGCCAGTTTCGAATACACCATTGCTGGATAATGTCTCCTTTCCAGCCGATCTGCGCAAATTGAAGCCCACGCAACTCCGCCAGTTTGCCGACGAGCTGCGCACGGAAGTGATCGACACCGTATCCACCACCGGTGGTCATCTGGGTGCCGGTCTGGGCGTTGTCGAACTGACCACAGCCATCCACTATGTCTTCAATACTCCTGATGATCGCCTGATCTGGGATGTCGGCCACCAATGCTATCCGCACAAGATCATCACCGGACGTCGCGACCGGATCCGGACCCTTCGTCAGGGTGGCGGTCTCTCCGGTTTCACCAAGCGCTCGGAAAGCGAATATGATCCTTTCGGCGCCGCGCACAGCTCGACCTCGATCAGTGCGGCCCTCGGCTTTGCCATTGCCAACAAACTGAACGACAAGCCGGGCCGCGGTATCGCCGTGATCGGCGACGGCGCGATGAGCGCCGGCATGGCCTATGAAGCGATGAACAACGCGGAAGCAGCCGGCAACCGGCTGGTCGTCATTCTCAATGACAATGACATGTCGATTGCCCCGCCGGTCGGCGGCCTGTCCGCCTATCTCGCCCGGATCGTATCCTCGCGCGAATTTCTTGGCGTGCGGCAGCTTGCCCGGCGCATCGCGCGCAAGCTGCCGAAACCGCTGCACGACGCCGCCCGCAAGACCGACGAATTCGCCCGCGGCATGACCATGGGCGGCACCCTGTTTGAAGAGCTGGGCTTCTATTACGTCGGCCCGATTGACGGGCATAATCTGGAGCATCTGATTCCGGTGCTGGAAAATGTCCGCGACGCGGCTGAGGGGCCCTGCCTGGTCCATGTCGTCACCGAAAAGGGCAAAGGCTATAAATTCGCCGAGGAAGCCGCCGACAAATATCACGGCGTTGCCCAGTTTGATGTGGTGTCCGGCAAGCAGAACAAGGGCCCGGGTGGCGGACCGCCGGCCTACCAGAATGTCTTCGGCGAAACGCTGGCCAAGCTTGCCGACAGCGACTCCCGCATCTGCGCGATTACCGCAGCCATGCCATCGGGCACCGGCGTTGACAGATTTGCCAAGGCGCATCCCGACAAGGCCTTTGATGTCGGCATTGCCGAACAACACGGCGTGACCTTCGCCGCCGGCCTCGCGGCGCAAGGCATGCGGCCGTTTTGCGCTATCTATTCGACATTTCTCCAGCGCGCCTATGATCAGGTCGTCCATGATGTGGCGATCCAGAATCTGCCGGTCCGCTTTGCTATCGATCGCGCCGGCCTGGTCGGTGCGGATGGCAGCACCCACGCCGGATCTTTCGACATCACCTATCTGGCCACATTGCCCAATATGGTAGTGATGGCGGCAGCGGACGAGGCCGAACTGGCGCATATGACCTACACGGCGTCCTTGCATGACAGCGGCCCGATTGCCTTTCGCTATCCGCGCGGCAATGGCA
The DNA here is from genome assembly GCF_002218195.1 of Sphingorhabdus sp. SMR4y. GTDB lineage: Bacteria > Pseudomonadota > Alphaproteobacteria > Sphingomonadales > Sphingomonadaceae > Parasphingorhabdus. The sequence continues at coordinate 2,255,541 of NZ_CP022336.1, forward strand.
CCGGCGTCCCGATCCCCGAAAAGCTGGAACAGCTGGAAATCGGCAAGGGCCGGATCGTCAAGCAAGGGAGCAAGGTGGCAATCCTGTCGCTCGGCGCCCGGCTGGAAGAAGCCAAAAAGGCGGCAGAACGACTGGAAGCGCGCGGCCTGAGCACAACCGTTGCGGACCTCCGCTTCGCCAAACCGCTCGACGAAGAATTGATTCGCAAATTGCTGACCAGCCATGAAGTCGCGGTCACGATAGAGGAAGCGGCCGTTGGCGGCCTCGGCGCGCATGTGCTTACCTATGCGTCAGACAATGGCCTGACCGACGCCGGCCTGAAAATTCGCACCATGCGTTTACCCGATATATTCCAGGAGCAGGACAAGCCGGACCTGCAATATGCCGAAGCCGGACTGGATGCCGATGGCATTGTCGATACTGTGCTCAAGGCGCTCCGTCACAATAGTGCCAGCGTTGAGGATGCAGGAGCGCGCGCCTAGGCTATATTGCTGCTTGTGATTGCTGGAAACGGTCTTTAGGCGGTTCGCCATGCCACCCGAACTCTCCCATATCGATCACTGGATTTTTGATCTCGATAATGTGCTCTATCCGGTCGAGTGTGATCTGTTCGCGCTGATCGACGTCAAGATGGGCGAATATATCGCCCAGACCCTGGAATGTGATCTGGTTGAGGCGCGCAAAATCCAGAAGGCTTTTTTCCATGACCATGGCACCACGCTTGCCGGCCTGATGCACCATCACGGTACCGATCCGGCAGACTTTCTGGAATTTGTCCACGATATCGACATGGATCGTCTGGCGCCGGCTCCGCTGGTTCGCGATGCCATTGCCGCTCTGCCGGGCGAGAAGCTGGTTTTCACCAATGCTGACCGGCCATACGCCCTCAAAGTGCTGGAAAGACGCGGACTGGATGGCCTGTTTCACCAGATGCACGATATATTGGACACCGGTCTCGTGCCAAAACCACAAACAGCCGCTTACGAGAGTCTGATCGCCGCCACCGGCATCGACCCGACCCGTGCGCTGTTCGTCGAGGATATGGCACGCAATTTGCGCCCGGCGAAAGATTTGGGCATGACCACTGTGTGGATCAACACTGGCGCAGAATGGGCTGGTCGCGAGCATGATCCCGCCTATATTGACCACGAAATTACAGATCTGGAAAGCTGGGTCACCGGCCTCCACAAAGAGAAGGAAGAAACACCGACATGACCGCAGCATTGCAGACCATCATCGACGACGCCTGGGACAAACGGGAATCCCTCGGCCTGACAACGCAGGGCGAGATCCGCGATGCCGTGGATTCCGCGCTGGCCATGCTCGACAATGGCAGCGGCAGGGTCGCCGAGAAAAAGGACGGCCAGTGGGTGGTCAACCAGTGGCTGAAAAAAGCGGTGCTGCTCTCCTTTCGCCTGAACGACAACAAGGTCATCGAAGGCCCCGGCGGCGCCAATCACTGGGACAAGGTACCGAGCAAATTTGCCGGCTGGGGTGAAAACCGGTTCCGCGAGGCCGGCTTCCGTTCGGTGCCCGGTTCGATCGTCCGTCAGGGCGCGCATATCGGCCGCGGTGTCGTGCTGATGCCCAGCTTTGTCAATATTGGCGCCTTTGTCGACGAAGGCACGATGGTCGATGGCTGGGCGACAGTCGGCAGCTGCGCGCAGATCGGCAAGAATGTCCATATCTCAGGCGGTGCCGGTATCGGCGGCGTGCTGGAACCGCTGCAGGCCGATCCGGTGATCATCGAAGATGGCGCCTTCATCGGCGCCCGGGCGGAAGTCGCCGAGGGTGTTCGCGTTGGCGAGGGCGCGGTGCTCTCCATGGGCGTCTATCTCGGTGCGTCGACCAAGATCGTCGACCGGGACACCGGCAAGATCTGGATGGGCGAAGTTCCGCCTTATTCGGTCGTTGTGCCCGGCACATTGCCGCCAAAAGTCGCTGTCGATGGCGCGCCGCAGCCCTCGCTCTACTGCGCCGTGATCGTCAAGACCGTCGACGCGCAGACCCGGTCCAAGACCGGTATAAACGAATTGCTGCGCGACTGATGGCAACGGGGGTGGACCAGGTGAAGGTGACGCTGGAGCCCAATGACCACCCCTATCGCAACGGGGCCTGGACCCCGGTTTTCGAAGAACTGAATACGGACGATCTCGAAATAATCGGCACGATTCCGGCCGACATCGACGGCCTGTACATCCGCAACACGGAAAATCCGGTGCACGACAGCATCGGCCGCTACCACCCGTTCGATGGCGACGGCATGATCCACGCGTTGCGGATCCGGGACGGCAAGGCCAGCTATCGCAACCGCTTTGTCCGGACCGAAGGCTTCGAGGCCGAGCAGCAGGAAGGCGGCCCCTTGTGGGTCGGAATCATGGGCAAGCCCGATGACTCCAGACGCCCGGGCTGGGGCGCGCATGGCAGCGTCAAGGACAGCAGCTCGACCGATGTCGTGGTCCATGCCGGCGCGATCCTCTCGACATTCTATCAATGTGGCGAAGGCTATCGGCTCGATCCGGAGACGCTGGAAACACTGGGCACGGCGGACTGGGTGCCGGAGGACGGCATTTCGGCCCACCCGAAGGTCGACGAAGCCACCGGCGAACTGCTGTTCTTCAACTATTCCACCAAGCCGCCCTATCTCCATTATGGTGTGGTCGGCGCGGACAATCAGCTCAAGCATTGCATACCCGTCGAGCTGCCCGGCGCGCGCTTGCCGCATGATATGGCGTTCACCGAGAATTTTGCCATTTTCAACGACTGCCCGCTCTACTGGAAGCCGGAACTGATCGAACGGAATCTCTATATTCCCGCTTATCATCCGGACGAACCGACCCGCTTCGGCATCATCCCGCGCAGGGGCCAGCCGGAGGACATCAAATGGTTCGATGCCAGTCCGACCTACGTGCTGCACTGGACCAATGCCTATGAAGATGGCGATGAAATCGTCCTCGACGGCTATTTCCAGAACGAGCCGGTGCCGCCACCGCTGACGGATTTCCCGGCAGGCTATGAAAGCATGGGCGCGAGCATCGACCTGCACAGTTTCAAGCCCGAACTGCACCGCTGGCGCTTCAATATGAAGACCGGCGAAACCAGCGAAGAGACTTTGTTCAACGACTATCCCGTCGAATTCGGGATGACCAACCAGCAATATGCCGGCCGGCCCTACCGCTATGTCTATAGCGTCACTGGCGAGCCGGGCTGGTTCCTGTTCAACGGCTTGACCAAACATGATCTCGAGACCGGCGAAGCGGAGCATATTTCCTTTGGCGAGCAACGCTTCGGTTCGGAAGCGCCCTTCATTCCGCGTCCCAGTGCCACGTCCGAGGATGACGGCTATCTGATCAGCTTCATCACCGACATGAAGCAGAACCGGTCGGAATGTGTCATCCTCGATGCGCAGAATATTTCGGCCGGTCCGGTTTGTACGATCATTTTGCCGCACCGGATATCGAGTGGCACCCACGCGACCTGGGCTTCGGCGGAGCAGTTGGGTTAAGCAACTTCATCCTCTCCCTAAGGGAGAGGCAAGTGGAACTTATCGGCTTGCTGATTAGTGGAACTCGGTGAGGGGTTGTGAACCTCTGAAAAGTGCAACCCCTCACCGACTGCGACTAAGCTGCTAAAGCAGCAAGTCTTGTTGCCTCTCCCTGTGGGAGAGGAAAGGTTTTAGTCAAACAACTCCCCGTCCACCTCTTTGCCGGCAGGCGGCGTCAGGCCGAGATGCTTCCACCCGCGATCATTGAGCGTCCGGCCGCGCGCGGTCCTGGCAATCAGGCCGAGCTGGATCAGATAGGGCTCTATCACTTCCTCCACCGTATCCCGCGGTTCCGAAAGACCCGCCGCCAGTGTCTCCACACCGACCGGACCGCCCTTGTAGACGTCCGCAATCATGTAAAGATAGCGCCGGTCCATCGCGTCGAGACCGATGCTGTCGACTTCGAGACGGACGAGCGATTCATCAGCGATTTTGCGGTCGACCAGTCTCGTGCCCGCGACATTGGCAAAATCCCGCACCCGGCGGAGCAGGCGACCGGCAATCCGCGGCGTACCCCGCGCACGGCGCGCCACTTCGGTGGCCCCATCCGGCGCAATATCGAGATCAAGCAGGCGCGCAGCACGGTGGACGACTTTCTCCAGCTCTTCGGTGGTATAGAAATTGAGCCGCACCGGAATGCCGAACCGGTCGCGCAAAGGCGTGGTCAGCAACCCTTGGCGCGTGGTCGCGCCGATCAGGGTGAATTGCGGCAGGTCGATCCGCACGCTGCGCGCCGACGGGCCTTCGCCGATGATCAGATCGAGCGCGCGGTCTTCCATCGCCGGATAGAGCACTTCCTCGACCACCGGATTGAGCCGGTGAATTTCGTCGATAAACAGGACATCGCCTTCTTCGAGATTGGTCAGCAGCGCCGCCAGATCGCCCGATTTGGCAATGACCGGCCCGGAAGTCGCGCGAAAGCCGACCCCCAGTTCCCGCGCAATGATCTGCGCCAGCGTGGTCTTGCCCAGACCGGGAGGGCCAAAGAACAGCACATGATCCAGCGCCTCGCTGCGCCCCTTGGCCGCTTCGATAAACACCCGGAGATTGCCGCGCGCCGCCTCCTGCCCGATAAACTCGTCGAGCGTTTTCGGCCGCAGCGCGGCGTCTATATCTTCAACTTTGCGTTCGGGGGATTGGAGGCGGTCTTCAGTCATGATGAGGTGCCTAGGCCATCCGTCATTCCCGCGAAAGCGGGAAGCCGGTTTCTGGCATAACCAATGGATATTTTTCCACGCGAAGCCGCAAAGGCGCAAAGATAGTGCGGCAAGTCCTGCCCCCTTTGCGCCGTCGCGGCTTCGCGTGATCCTGTAGAGCCGAAAAAATTATATGCGCTCGGCTGCCAATGTCCGTGTTCCCTCATTTGAATCACTTCGCCGCCTTCTTCAGCGCCAGCCGCACCAGCGCATCCAGAGTCGCGCCATCGCCTATCTCGGCATCGGCCGCTGCCACCGCTGCGCTCGCGTCCGCCGGTTTGAAACCCAGATTCTGCAACGCGCTGACCGCGTCGGCGCTGTTGTCCGAAGGGGCATGCACCGCCCCGCCAGCGCCAGCCACCGGATCGGTCGCAATGCCGCCGACCTTGTCCTTCAGTTCGTTGACGATCCGCAGCGCCAGTTTCGGTCCAACCCCGTTGGCGCGGCTGACCATTGCCTTGTCGCCGGTCGCCACGGCGCGGGAAATCTCGCCCGGTTCGAGCGCCGACAGGATCGCCAGCGCGACCTTGCCGCCGACGCCCTGCACCGAGATCAGCAAGCGGAACCAGTCGCGCTCCGAGCCGCTGGCAAAGCCCATCAGCCGCATGTCGGTCTCGCTGACCTGCATTTCGGTATAGATGGTCGCGCCATCGCCCTTGCCGCCAATCGTGCTGATGGTGCGGGAGGAACAGAAGACCAGATAGCCGACGCCATTTACGTCGAGCACGATAGTGTCCGTGCCGATTTCGTCGATGGTGCCGGTCAGTTTTGCGATCATATTGTCGTTTTAGCGCAGCAGGCGAATCTGTCGAGTTTTTGTTTTGTTCTTTTGACCAATGCCGCGCCAGCGGGCGGTAATGAAAGGGACTCGCACGAAGACACGAAGGCGCCAGGTTTATGGTGTCAAAGACCTGTCCTGGTGCCTTTGCGTCTTCGTGCGAATTTCCGTTCGCACTGAGCTTGTCGAAGTGCACCTATCCGCCAGAGGCTGTCCTTCGGCAGGCTCAGGACGAACGGTGCCTTGCCGATCTATCTCTTCCTGTGATGCGCGTGGGTGATAGCCACCGCCAGCGCATCGGCGGCATCGGCGCCGGCCAGTTTTACGCCGGGCAGCAGGATCTTGATCATCGCCTGCACCTGGTCCTTGTCCGCCTTGCCGACACCGACCACCGATTTCTTGACCGTTTTCGCCGAATATTCGCCGACTTCGATTCCTGTGCGCGAAGCGCCGAGCAGCACGACGCCGCGCGCCTGCCCGAGCTTCAATGTGCTCTGCGGATTGCTGTTGACGAACACTTCCTCGACCGCTGCCGCATCCGGCTTATATTCCAGCAGCAGGTCGGTCAGCTCAAGATCGAGCTTCAGCAACCGGCTGGCCAGCGCCATCTTGCTGTCGGTCTTGATCTGGCCATTGGCGATGTGGGACAGGCGATTGCCGTCCGCGACGATCACCCCCCAGCCGGTGGTGCCAAGACCCGGGTCGAGACCGAGGATGATCATGTCAGAGGGGCAGCCCGATACGGCGCCCGACAAAGGCCATGATCAGATAGAGGCTGATCGTCAGCGCGGATCCGGCCGCCAGTGACAGAAAAAAGCCGATGCCATTGCGCAGCATCGCCGGGATCAGCAGGAACATTGGAAGAGATGGAAGCACATACCAGAAGGTCGCCTCGGCGTGCAGCGCCATGTTTTCCGCGTCAGGGCGCGCATACCAGAGAAAGATCATGCCCAGTATCGAGATCAGGGGCAGCGAGGCGACAAGCGCCCCGAAGCTGGGCTGGCGCTGGGCGATGGTTGCCACCAGAGCCACGATCACTCCAGCGAGTGCGGCCTTGGCGGCAAATTCCCACATCAGCCGGCGTTCAGCTTTTCCATGATCTCGTCGGACACGTCATAATTGCCCCAGACGGTCTGGACGTCATCATCATCTTCCAGCAGATCGATCAGGTTGAGCAGGGTCTCGGCCTGCTCCTGGTCGACTTCGACCTGGACCGTCGGACGCCAAGCCAGTTTCACGCTGGCCGCTTCGCCCAATGTCTTTTCCAGCGCACCGGAAACCTCGTGCAGGTCTTCCATCGCGGTCCAGATTTCATGGCCGTCCTCATCGGAAGAAATATCCTCCGCGCCCGCTTCCATCGCCGCTTCGAGAACCTTTTCCTCGTCACCGACGCTGGTCGGATACTGGATATAGCCAACCCGGTCAAAACCGTGTGAAACCGAGCCGCTTTCACCCAGATTGCCACCATTTCGCGACATGATTGTGCGAACATTGGTAAAAGTGCGGTTATTATTGTCGGTCAGCGTTTCGATGATCAGCGACACGCCACCGGGGCCGAAGCCTTCGTAGCGGATCTCGCTATAGTCATCGCCTTCGTTGGCCGAGGCTTTTTCGATCGCCCGCTGGATATTGTCCTTCGGCATCGACACCGCCTTGGCGCTGTTGACCGCCAGCCGCAGCCGCGGATTGAAATCCGGGTCCGGCATGCCCGACTTGGCCGCCACGGTGATCTCGCGCGAGAGCTTGGAAAATTGCGCCGCACGCTTCTTGTCCTGCGCGCCCTTGCGATGCTTGATATTGTTAAATTTACTATGGCCTGCCATACGATTCGTCCGTTGCTGGTTTATACTTTTATCGAGGCTCTTTGGCGCATGTTTGACCCCAACTCAACCATTGGATGGCCAATGGGTCGATTGCGGTCCACCGCTGCTGATCTGATCGCTTTCATTCGCGCTCCGACAACTATCGCACATATGTCTGGGCAGCACCGGCGGCTTGCAGATATCGGCTGGCTGTTTCTGCTGAATTGCCTGATCGTTCTGGCCATCGCGATGGTGCTGTTCCCGATGATGGCGGTTTTTGGTGTCGAGATGTCGGGCGGCATGGCGGACCTGTTCAATCTTCCGCTGCCGCAAATCCTGTTGCTGGTGGTAATCGTGGGGCCGATCACCGAAGAATTGATTTTTCGAACCTGGATCAGTGGCCAACCGCGATTGCTGATCATTTTTCTCGCGATCATCGCGTGGTTTGCCGGATCCTATTATATCCCGACCCTCGCCCCTGCCGGATCGTTACAAACCGCGACCATCGCGCTGGTCGCTGTCATTGCGGTCGCGATGCTCGTCGGCGTGATATGCTTCTGGAAATCGCCGGTGCCCCGGTGGTACCGGCGGATCTTTCCGCTGGTGTTCTGGAGCCAGGCGCTGCTCTTTGGCTTTGTGCATGTGTTCAACTATGCCGGCGACAATCCCGTCGCACTGCTGCCATTCGTGCTGCCGCAACTGGTCGGCGGCCTGATCTGGGGCTATGCCAGAGTCCAATATGGCTGGTGGTCCAGCATCGTCATGCACATGGCCTATAATCTTATCGTCACCAGCGGACTGGTCTATGTCCTGCTGACGCAGCCGGCGCTGGTCTAACCGACCACCACAGCAGTCCCCGATGCCGATACCATCAGCATCGACCCCTTATCGCCAACGACCTCATAGTCGAGATCGACACCGACCACAGCATTGCCGCCAGCCTTGGCCGCCTCGGCCTCCATCTCCGCCAGCGCTTCGTCGCGCGCGCGTTTCAACACATTTTCATATTTGCCCGAGCGGCCACCGACAATGTCGGTAATGCTGGCAAACAGATCGCGAAACAGGTTTGCGCCAACGATGACCTCGCCAATCACGATCCCGCGATAATCGCGGATCGCACGACCTTCGACAGTGGGTGTGGTGGTAACGATCATCATTGCTCTCCCGCCGCTAAAGACTGGCTATTAGCCTATTGCTCAGGCGAGGCCAAGCGCCGCCTTATAGGTGTCAAGAATGGCTTCCATTTCCTGACGGTCATGGGTTTCCATCTTCCGCAGACGAACGATCTGGCGCATGATCTTGGCATCATAGCCCTGCGATTTCGCTTCGGAATAAACGTCGCGGATATCATCCGCCATGCCCTTTTTCTCTTCTTCCAGCCGTTCGATACGCTCGATAAACAGACGCAGCTGGTCTGCGGCAACATTGCCTTCGCTCATGCTTTCATTCCTTTAAATCTATATTCGGATTCGGAGCCTGCCTTTAAGACGCATCAGCGTTTTTGGCCACGCTTTCCTTCATCTTTTTGAGCCGCTCCGGCGTCGCCTCGGTCTGGTATTTCTGCTTCCATTCGCTCGCCGGCATGCCGTGAATGGCCTCGCGGGCTTCCTCCTTGGTCATTGAACCACCAGCCTCGACGGTCGCCTCCATCACCCAGTCGGCCAGACAATTGCGGCAAAAACCGGCGAGGCCCATCAGATCGATATTTTCCGCATCATGGCGATGCTGAAGATGGGTGACCAGACGGCGAAAGGCTGCAGCGGCAGCGGCATCGGTTATTTGATCGGTCATATTTGTTTCCATTGTTATTTGTTATTATCCTGTCATGAATTAGAAACAGGAAACGCGCAGGTAAAGCGCCACTAAGGATTTTTTGCATGGCATCGCCAATTTTCTCCCGAAATCGCAAAGTGAAAGTGCTGGCAACGCTCGGCCCGTCCAGTGGCAGCCCCGACATGATCGAGCAGATGTACCGCGCCGGCGTCGATGCCTTTCGGATGAACATGAGTCATGGCGAACACAAGGCCCATGCCGCCAATGTCAAATCGATCCGGGCACTGGAAAAGAAGGTCGGACGCCCGATCACCATATTGGCCGATCTGCAGGGGCCAAAACTGCGTATCGGCACCTTTGCCAAGCCACCGGTGATGCTGAAGGAAGGCGCACGCTTCACGCTCGACATGCGCAAGGAGGCGGGGGACGCAAAGCGCGTCACGCTACCGCACAAGGAAATTCTGGGGACTCTACAGCCAGGTCACACGTTACTGCTTGATGACGGAAAAATCCGGCTCGAGGTGACCAAGGCCGATGGCAAGAGCGTCGAGACCAAGGTGATCGTCGGCGGCGAAATTTCCGATCGCAAGGGCGTCAATGTGCCGGAAGTCGTGCTGCCGGTCAGTTCGCTCACCGACAAGGATCGCAAGGACCTGACCTTTGCGCTGGAGCAGGATGTCGACTGGATTGCGCTGAGCTTTGTCCAGCGTCCGGAAGATGTCGCAGAAGCACGGCGGCTGATTCGCGGCAAGGCAGCCTTGCTGGCCAAGATCGAAAAGCCCGCGGCGATCGACCGGCTCGACGAGATACTGGAACTGTCCGATGCGGTGATGGTGGCGCGCGGTGACCTTGGTGTGGAACTGTTGCCCGAGCAGGTTCCGCCGCTGCAGAAAAAGATCGTCGCCGCAGCGCGCAAGCTGGGCCGGCCGGTGGTCGTCGCCACGCAGATGCTCGAATCGATGATCAAGTCGCCCACCCCGACCCGCGCCGAAGTGTCCGATGTCGCAACCGCGATTTACGATGGTGCGGATGCGATCATGCTGTCCGCCGAATCGGCTGTCGGCGACTGGCCGATCGAAGCGGCAACGATGATGGACCGTATCGCCGCACAGGTCGAAAATGACCCTTCCTACGCCGACCGGGTGCATTTTACCGAAACCGTGCCCGACGAAACCACCGCAGACGCGCTGGCGGCAGCAAGCTACAATATCGCTCGCACGATCGAGACCTCGGCCATTGTCTGTTATACATCTTCCGGTTCGACCGCCCGGCGCATGGCGCGCGAACGTCCCGCCGTGCCGCTTCTGGTACTCACCCCCAATCGGCGCACGGCAAGACGGGTCGGCTTGCTGTGGGGCGCCTATGCGGTGGTCACCCGCGATGTGAAGGATTTCGAGGAAATGATCGCCAAGGCCAAACGCATGGCGCTGCGGCACAAGCTGGGCGACGCCGGTTCAAGGCTGATCGTCTGCGCGGGCGTGCCTTTCGGAACGCCGGGCTCGACCAATTTGCTGCATATCGTGCGTCTGAGCGGCGATGAACTGAAAAGCGGCTAGAGCAGGCCGTAGGCCTTCAGCGCCCGCTCGAAGGTTGCGACATCGCTGAAATGGTGGCCGGCAATTCCCAGCGCCTCGCCGGCGGCAATATTGTCCGTCCGGTCGTCGATGAACAGGCATTGACCGGCGCGCCGGTCAAAGCGCTGCAGCGCCAGATCGAATATGGCCGGGTCCGGCTTGATCAGCTTTTCTTCGCCGGAAATGACGATATCGGTGAATATGTCGAATATCGGGGCCGAGGGCCGGAACTGGGCCCAGGATTCGGCGCCGAAATTGCTGATCGCGAAAAGCGGTACGCCACGCTCCGCCAAGGCCCGGACGATATCCAGCATGCCTTCGACCGGTCCGGGAATGGTTTCCGGAAAGCGCTCGGAATAGGCAATGATATGATCGCGATAGGCGGGAAATTCGCGGCTGCGTTCGGCAACCATGTCGGCGAAGGGTCTTCCGGCGTCATGCTGGAAATGCCATTCCGGCGTGACAACATGAGTCAGAAACCAGTCCAGCTCTATCGGATCGTCAATCAGTTTTTCAAACAGACAGCGCAAGTCCCAGCGATACAGGACATTGCCTATATCGAAGATGACCGTGTCAATTTTTGTGATGGCAGAACTCCCGCCAAAGACAGGCGTTTAGCCCTGGCGAGCCTTGAACCGGCGATTCGTCTTGTTGATCACATAGGTGCGACCACGGCGACGGATGACGCGGCAGTCCCGGTGACGGTTTTTAAGCGACTTCAAAGAGTTGCGGACTTTCATTTTGGTACCACGCCTTGATTATCTGAATTTCTTGAAAGCAGCCTAGCTGCGTTGAAGCAGGGCAATTAAGGTCGGCAGCCCCCAAAGTCAAGCGAACAGCTTTATTCTCCGCGAATTTCGATGAGTTTGCGTTCCCACGCCAGTGCATGGGCGACAATTTCATCGAGATCGGCATGTTTCGGCTGCCAGGGAAAGCGGTCCATGATCGCCCGGTTATCAGAAATCAGCGAATCGGGGTCGCCCGCACGCCGCCCTTCCATAATCCGCTTGATTCGCATGTTGGTGACCCGGTCGACCGCATCGAGCACCTCGAGCACCGAAAAGCCTCGGCCATACCCGCAATTGAGCAAATGATTCTCTTCCGGCTCCGCGATCAGCGCCTCCAGCGCCAGCACATGGGCAGCCGCCAGGTCCGATACATGGATATAGTCACGCACGCCGGTGCCGTCGGGCGTATCATAGTCGGAACCGAAGACGGCAACGCTGTCCCGTTTGCCCAGTGCCGCTTCGACCGCCACCTTGATCAGATGCGTGGCACCAGCGGTCGACTGGCCGGTTCGGGCCTGCGGATCGGCGCCAGCGACATTGAAATAACGCAGCGCGCAAAAATTCAAGTCATGGGCAGCCGACACGTCGCGGAGCATATGCTCGGTCATCAGCTTCGACATGCCGTAGGGATTGATTGGCAATTGCGGCGTCGCTTCGCTGACCGGACTCTCCTCCGGAATACCATAGGTTGCAGCGGTCGAGGAAAAGATGAAATGATGGACGCCGCCGGTGACCGCCGATTCGATCAGGCTGCGGCTCTTGGCGCTGTTGTTGTGATAATATTTCAGCGGGTTCTCGACCGATTCCGGCACGATGATCGATCCGGCAAAATGCATGATCGCGCCAATATTCTCGTCTCTGATGATCCGCGCGAGCAGGGTGCTATCCTCGATATCGCCTTCATGGAAAGCAACGCCCTCCGGCACCGCCCAGCGAAACCCGGTGGTCAGATTGTCGATCACCGCTACCGGCCAGCCGGCGTCCTGCAAGGCCAGCACTGCGTGGCTGCCGATATATCCGGCCCCGCCGGTTACCAATATGGTGAAGGGTTTCGCCATGATTTCATAATCCCCTGTTGTGCATTACCGGCCATTTAACGCGGCAATATCTCCATCCGGTTAAGCACCACCGGCCGAGCGCGCATTTTTTTGCCACGGTCACGCGAATTATGCGCTAATATGCGACGGGGGCAAGTTCAGGAGTATATTTTATGGCCGCTTTTCAATCATTTGGGATTTTGCTTTTGGTAGGCTCCCTTGTGTCGGGTTGCGTGGCGATGACCCCGCCGGTCGATGTCACCCGTTTCCACAACGCCCAGATCGCGCCGATAGTCCCGGGTAGCGTCACGATCAAAGCCAATATTACCGATGACGGCCGCAGCATTGAATATGCCAGCTACAATGCGGCATTGCTGCGCGAATTGCAGCGCATCGGCTTTACCGAAGCACGGGTAGATGCCGGAGACAGCGACTATGTCGCGCGCTATACGCTCGAACGGGCGGTGTTGAGTGCCGGCGGCGACCGTTCACCCGTTTCGGTCGGGGTCGGCGGCAGCACCGGCAGCTATGGCTCCGGCGTTGGCCTGGGCATCGGTATCGACCTTAGCGGTCCGCCAAAAGACAAGATTGTTACCGATCTGTCTGTCCGGATCGCCAATCGGCTGGACGGCAATGTCGTCTGGGAAGGCCGCGCCTCGATAGAGGCGAAGGAAGGCTCTCCGGCCTCCCAGCCCGGGCTGGCGGCATCGAAACTGGCAGAGGCCCTATTCAGGGACTTTCCCGGCGAGTCCGGAACCACTATCAGGGTGAAATGACCATGTATATCAGCAGCGCATTCGATAGTGGCAATATCGAAGTCCGTTCCATCGCCGGCACCTCTGCGAAACTGTCGATCCGCAAGGACAAGGACAGCGAGTTTTTCCAGTGGTTCCATTTCCGGGTGACCTGCGAAATTGGCGACGAGCTGGAACTGGCCATCACCGGCCTGAAAGAATCGGCCTATCCGCAAGGCTGGCCCGATTATGACGCCTGCGTCAGCGAGGACCGCGACTATTGGGGCCGCGCGCCAAGCAGCTATGACGAGGCCAGCGGCACCCTGACGATCCGCTACACCGCCAGCAGCAATATCGTCTGGTTCGCCTATTTCGCGCCCTACAGCATCGAGCGCCATCACGATCTGGTCGCGGAAACGGCGGGAATCGACGGCGTCACTGCCCGCGCGCTGGGCCACAGCCTGGAAGGCCAGCCGATCGACTGTCTCGAGATGGGGAGCGGCGACAAGCACGTCTGGCTCTATGCCCGCCAGCATCCCGGCGAAAGCATGGCCGAATGGTGGATGGAAGGGGCGCTGGAAATGCTCACCGATTCCGCAGATCCGCATGCACGGCTGCTGCTGGAGAAATGCCGCTTCCATATCGTTCCCAATATGAACCCGGACGGTTCGTCACGGGGGCATCTACGAACCAATTTTGCCGGAACCAACCTCAATCGCGAGTGGCATGAACCAACGCCGGAGAAATCTCCGGAAGTCCTGTGCGTCCGCAACGCGATGGACGAGAGCGGCGTCGATTTTGCCATGGATGTCCACGGCGACGAAGCCATTCCGGCGGTGTTTATTGCCGGTTTTGAAGGCATCCCTTCGATCACCGGTGCACAGCTCGAGAAATATCACGGTTTCCGCAACCGACTCGCTCAGCGTACCCCGGATTTCCAGACAACGCTCGGCTATCCGACCGCAGCCGAGGGCAAGGCCAATCTGTCGATGTCGACCAACCAGCTGGCCGAACGCTTCGGCGCGGTGGCCATGACTCTGGAAATGCCGTTCAAGGACAATCGCGACTTGCCGGATGCCGAGCAAGGCTGGTCCCCGGAGCGCTGCATATTGCTCGCGCGCGAATGCCTGGCGACGCTGGCTGAGATGATCGACGATATCTAGATTGTCCGGATGATGGCGGAGCCGGAGGGATTCGAACCCTCGATAGGTTGCCCTATACACGCTTTCCAAGCGTGCGCGATCGACCACTCTGCCACGGCTCCGCAAATACTGTCTGATCCGTGAATCCGGTCGAATATCAGACAGCGAGGCTTCCCTAATGGGGGATTCGCGCTTTCGCAAGCGATAGTGTGCGGTTAGGGTGGCAGAGAACGGATTGTCGGAAATGAAACCCGTTAGGGGTGAGCCTGCCGAACCCCGCCTCAAGACCCGAGGCGTCCTTCGACAGGCTCAGGACTATCGGCATGAGGCGGGGCCCCACGATGAACAGAATAATCGCAATAGCATTGCTCGCAGCCTTTGCAGCCACGACGCCCGTCCTCGCCCAGGACAACGAAAAACCGGACTATCCCAGCCCCAATGCCATCGTCGATACCGCCCCGGCCAGTGAGTGGCTGACCATCGCGCCGAGCGACCTGCTGGTCATGGATCTCGCCCCCGATGCGCAAGGCGACGCGCGCCGCGTGGTCATCCAGCTGATGCCCGAACCTTTCTCGCAGGGCTGGATCCGCAATATCCGCAAGCTTGCCGCGGCGCACTGGTGGGACGGCACCAGCATCAACCGGGTGCAGGACAATTATGTCGTGCAATGGGGCGACGCCGGTTACGACAATCCGGAATCGGGTGAAACGGAGCAGAAGGCCTTGCTGGAGGGGTTGGAGACGGTACCGGAGAGTGGCTATGAGACAGAGGCAACGGCAGGAAAACAAGGGAACATAGTTTTATGGCATCCCAAAAATCAACTTACGGATTCTTATTCAGATTGGACTTGGTTCGAATCTGGTTGGCCATTGGCCCAAGAAATTGGGGATGACACACGTACACTCAGCCGGTGGCCCGTCCACTGCTACGGCGCGGTCGGCGTCGGCCGCAACTATTCCCCGGACACCGGCAGCGGCGCCGAACTTTACACCGTCATCGGCCACGCGCCGCGCCATCTCGATCGCAATATTGCCGTGGTCGGGCGGGTCATCGAGGGTATCGAACATCTCTCCAGCCTGCCGCGCGGCAAGGGGCAATTGGGATTTTACGAGGATGCGAGCAAGCGCGTGCCGATCACGTCCATCCGCCTGGGTAATGCGCTGGCCGAAGACCCGTCTCCCGCGTTCGAATATCTCGATACCGAAAGCGAGGTCTTCGCCCAATATGCCGACGCCCGCGCCAATCGCCGCGATCCGTTTTTCATCAAGCCTGCTGGTGGTGCGGATATCTGCAATATCCCGGTGCCGGTGCGACGGGTGACGGAAGAGTGAGGAGTGCAGTGCACCTGCGGAGGCAGGTGCCCATCTCCAGTCATGGCGTCCAGCCGCTTGCCCGGGAGAAGGATCCCCGCCTTCACGGGGACAGAATTGGCGAATTGCCGCTTTCCTACATCACGCTACATCGGCTAGTTTGGCCGCATGATCCAATCCCTGCCCTCGTCCAGCCATCGGCGGTTTTCGGCAAGTTGCGCCCGTAAGATATCCTTCGCCACAGGGGGTGTGACCCTGTGTGACCCGAGAGCATTTCTCGCCAAATGGCACTGCACAGGGACAGAAAGCTTTCTTTTTCTTAACAGTGTAAAGTTTGTAAAGTTCAGCAAGGAAAGAATCGCATGAAAAACTATTTTCGATCCGCGCATATCGCCTTTTGGGCCCTGGCCGCAGCGTGTTTTTCATTCTCCTCTCCGGTCCTGGCGCAAGAAGAAGAAGAAGCTGAACAAAGCCCCTCCGAAATCCTCGCTGCTGCCCCGGCCGAACACTGGCTGCCCATCCCCCTCACCGACCTGATGGTCCTCACCCTGCCCGATGCGGCGGACGGCACGAATCGCCAGACAGTAATCCAGCTGCTCCCGACGAACCTGTCCGGCGGGCATGTCCGTAATGTGCGGACATTGGCCCGTACACGCTGGTGGGACGGCACCAAGATTTATCGCGTCGCCAAGGATTTCGTCACCCAGTTCGGCGGCAATCCCGATGCCAAGATACTGCCCAAAGGGCTCGAGACCGTGCCGGAGAGCGAATATTTCAACCAGGCGCTCGGGGCGAAACGCGACACCGATATGGCGGCACTGAAGGCAGCGGTGGATTACAGCAACCAATATCAGGGTACGAAAATCGAGCCGCTCACGAAGATGATTTACGAGAATATGGGCGCGCAGACAGTAGGCTTTGGCGGCGGCTGGCCGATCGGCAGCCAGACCATCGACGGCGAGACGAAATATTATCCTCTGACCTGTCGCGGATCATTGTCCCCTGCCCATTATGATCCGCCGGACACCGGCAGCGGCGCGGAAATGTCGGTGATCACCGGCGAAGCAGCGCGCAGCCTCGACACGACCTTTGGCATGGTCGGACGAGTGATCGAGGGACTGGAGCATTTACAGAATCTGCCGCTTGGCACCGATCCGGGCGGTTTTTATGCCGACAAGTCGGACTATATCCGGATAAAGTCGATTCGGTTGGCCAGCGAGCTGCCACTGGCAGAACAGCCGTCTTATGAATATCTCGCCAGCTACAGCCCGGCGCTGCTGCAATATATCGAGGCCCATGGTGGCTATGGCAATATCTGCACCGTACCGGTGCCAATTAGGAAAGTTTCACAATAGGGTAATAATATTACAAAGCGTCTCGCGCGGAGCGTCATTTGCTGGTAATGCAACAGGGTTAGACTCGATAGAACAGGAGCTCCTCCATGCGCGTTGGTACCCCCAGAGAAATCAAGAATCACGAATATCGGGTCGGCCTGACCCCCGAATCGGTTCGCGAGTTGACCGCCAGCGGCCATGATGTGCTGGTCGAGACCGGCGCCGGCCTTGGCATCGGCGCCGAGGATTCCGAATATGTCGCCGCAGGCGCCACCATTGCCACGACCGCTGCCGAAATCTTCGAGAAATGCGAGATGGTGGTCAAGGTCAAGGAACCGCAGGCCGTCGAACGGGCGATGCTGCGCGAAGGCCAGATCTTGTTCACTTATCTGCATCTCGCGCCCGATCCGGAGCAGACCACCGATCTGGTCCAGTCCAAATCGATCTGTATTGCTTATGAAACGGTCACCGGCACCGGCGGACTGCCGCTGCTCAAGCCGATGAGCCAGGTCGCCGGACGCATGTCGATCCAGGCCGGCGCCACCGCGCTGGAAAAAGCCCATGGTGGCCGCGGCATTTTGCTCGGCGGGGTCCCCGGTGTTGCCCCCGGCAAGGTGACGATCATCGGCGGCGGCGTGGTCGGCTTCAATGCCGCACAAATGGCGGCCGGGCTCGGTGCGGATGTCACCATTCTGGATCGCGATCCGGACGTGCTGGAATCGGTCGGCACCCATTTTGAATCGCGGGCCAAGACACGTTTTTCCAACAAGGCCAATCTGGCCGAATGCGTCGCCGAGGCGGATCTGGTGATCGGTGCGGTGCTGATCCCGGGCGCAGAAGCCCCAAAGCTCGTCTCCCGCGAGATGCTCTCGACCATGCGTCCCGGCTCGGTTCTTTGCGATGTCGCAATCGATCAGGGCGGCTGTTTTGAAACCTCGAAACCGACCACCCACGAAGATCCGACCTATGTGGTCGACGATATCGTCCATTATTGCGTCGCCAATATGCCGGGTGCGGTTTCGCGCACCTCGACCTATGCGCTCAACAATGTCACCCTGCCCCACACGCTGGCAATCGCCAACAAGGGCTGGAAACAGGCGCTGCGCGATGACCGGCATCTCGCCGAGGGACTGAACGTGTGGAATGGTCATGTGACCTACAAGGCGGTCGCCGAGGATCTGGGCTATGATTATATGCCGGTGTCGGAGATTGTGGGATTGAAGGCATAATCTGGTTGTAGGACAGTTGCTTGATCCGTTCGTGGTGAGCTTGTGGAACCACATCTCTCGAACGAAACATGTCCTTCGACAAGCTCAGGACGAACGGCATAACAAGAAGGACGAACCTACATGGCAGCAGCAGACCAGAAACCGCTAGGATCGGGTTTCCACGCCAAGAGCGAACCGCACGAGATACTCGCCGATATCGATCTGACCGGCAAGACCGCGATCATCACCGGCGGATATTCGGGGATCGGTCTGGAAACCACCCGGGCGCTGACAGAGGCCGGCGCCACGGTGATCGTACCGGTCCGCGATCCGGCCAAGGCAGAGGAAAATCTGTCGACCATCGAGGGCGATATATCCTCGGCAAAAATGGACCTCGCCGATCTCGATTCGGTGCGTGGCTTTGCCTCTTCGGTCTATGACAGCATCGAGTCTCTGGATCTGCTGATCAACAATGCCGGTATCATGGCCTGCCCGCTGGAACGGGTGCGGCCTGGCTGGGAAAGCCAGTTTGGCGTCAACCATATGGGCCATTTCGCGCTGACCAAGGCCTTGCTGCCCCTGCTCGAAAAGGCCAGCGCGCCGCGCGTCGTTGCGCTCTCGTCGGTTGCCCACAAGCGCAACGGCATATTGTGGGATGATATCCAGTTCGAAAAGACCGACTATAATAAATGGGTCGCCTATGCCCAGGCAAAGAGTGCCAACGCCCTGTTCGCCAATGCGCTCAGCCGGCGGATGCAGGCTTTTGGAGGCCGCGCCTTCTCGGTCCATCCGGGCGGTATTTTCACGCCCTTGCAGCGCCACCTGCCGGTCGAAGAGCAGGTCGAACTGGGCTGGCTGAACAAGGACGGCAGCGTGCCACCGGCGGTCGCCGAAATCTTCAAGACGCCGGCACAGGGCTGCACCACCAGCCTGTGGGCGGCGACGTCACCGCTGCTGAATGACATGCCGGGGGTCTATTGCGAGGATTGCGACGTCGCGCAGCTGATGGGCGAGGATAGCCTGCCCTATCAGCATTGCGCACCGCATATCACGGTGAATGATGATGCCGAACGCCTGTGGGAGATCAGCGAAGAATTACTCACCTCTGCATGATGGTGACCAATGAGCAGGAATCCACGGAATTTGCCGGTCTGCTGCAACGCGATGCGGCCGGCTTTCTGTTGCTATGCGATGATGGCCAGCGTTACCGGCTCGAACTGCTGCGCACGCCGATCGACGGGGTCGAAAAGCGGGTGGTGGTAACCGGGCGGATTGGTGATAGTTCGGTTCTGGAAGCGGACGGGATAAGGCTGGCATGAATTTTGACCGCGCCGAGACAAGCGATATCCCCGCGCTGCATGCGCTGGTCGAAAGGGCCTATCGCGGGGAAAGCGCCAGGCGCGGCTGGACCCATGAAGCAGACCTGCTCGACGGACAACGGACCGATGTCGAGGCGCTGCGAGAGATCATTGCATCGGACGATCAGGTGATCCTGCTCGCCAGGGACGGGAATGCAATCTCCGGATGCGTACAACTCTCCCATATCCGGGAAGGACTGGCCTATCTCGGGCTGCTGACCGTCGACCCGGCTTTGCAGGCGGCCGGACTAGGCAAACAGTTGCTTGTGGCATCAGAGCAATTTGTCCGCGAACAATGGCAGGCCGGAGCGATCGAGATGACCGTCATCCGGCAGCGCGAAGACCTGATCGCTTATTATGAACGGCGCGGCTATGCGCGGACCGGCGAGCATAGGCCCTTCCCGCACGGGAACCCGCGGTTCGGTCTGCCCAAGACTTCAGCACTGGAGTTTGCGGTGCTACGCAAGCCGATCTAGGCGGCCTTGCCTTCGAGCGCCTTCTGGCGGCGGCGCTGCACCGAACTGCCGAGGCCCAGCGCCTCGCGATATTTCGCCACCGTACGGCGGGCAATATCGAAGCCCTGATCCTTGAGCAGGGCCACGAGCTTGTCATCGGACAGGATCTTCTTGGGGTCCTCATTGTCGATCAGGGACTTGATATGACTTTTCACCGCCTCCGCCGAAGCCGCCTCGCCACCGGTCGAAGACTGGATCCCGCTGGTGAAGAAATATTTGAGCTCGAATGTCCCGCGGGAGCAGGAGAGATATTTGTTGGAGGTCACCCGGCTGACCGTCGATTCGTGCATCTCGATCTGCTCGGCGACATTCTTCAGCGTCAGCGGTCGCAGATGCGCGACGCCCTTGCGGAAGAATTCTTCCTGCTGCTTGACGATCTCGGTCGCGACCTTGACGATCGTCCGCTGTCTCTGATCGAGCGCCTTGACCAGCCAGTTGGCGTCGGCGAGACATTCGTTCAGCCATTCCTTCGACTGCTTGTCCTGCGCACCGTCTTTCAGTTCGGAATAATAGCTGCGGTTGACCAGTACTTTCGGCAAGGTGGCGCTATTCACTTCGATAAGCCAGCGGTTCGCCCGTTCCGCCACAAAGACATCCGGCACCACCGACTCGACCGCCCCGCCACCAATCTTGCAACCCGGCTTCGGATCATAGTTGCGCAGTTCGCTGATCATATCCATCAGGTCTTCGTCATCGACGCCGCATATCCGCTTGAGTTGCGGCAATGCGCCTTTGGCCAGCAGATCGAGATTGTCGATCAGCCGGGCCATGGCGGGATCATAACGGTCGGCATCCTTGGCTTGCAGCGCGAGACATTCTGCCAGATCGCGCGCGCCAATGCCGACCGGGTCGAGTGTCTGAACGACACCCAATATTCGCTTAACGTCGACCATTCCGACGTTCAGCCGCTGGCCCAGTTCCAGCAATTCGGCCTGCAAATAGCCACACTCGTCAATCTGGTCGATAATATGCTGCGCCACAAACAGGTCCATGCCGGAAAGAATGGCCCCCGCCTGGTCCATCAGATGCTCTGTGAGCGTGATTTCAGCGACCAGCATATTCTCGAAATCCGGTGCTTCGCCCCCGGCCATCGCGTTTGAGCTGGCGCCATTCAAACCGAGCTGCCCATCCAGTGCTCCGTCACTGTCGGAAAGACTATTATTGGAGAAACTGTCCGTATCACCATGCATATGGAGAGGTGCTTCAGCGTCCGACGGACCAGATGACAATATCTCGTCACTGCCCTGAGCAGCCGGCTCGCCACCAATTTCGCCATCGCTTCCTTCCCCGCTCTCGGTGGAAATTTCCCCCGTGTCGAGAAGCGGGTTTTTCTCAATCTCGTCGGAAATAAAGGTTTCGAGCTCGAGATTGGACAATGTCAGCAGTTTTATCGCCTGCTGCAGTTGCGGCGTCATCACCAGCGACTGGCTCTGCCGCAAATCGAGGCGAGGCGCGAGTGCCATAGCTAGAGCGCAAACCCCTCACCCAGATAGAGTCTGCGAACGTTGGCATCCGCGACAAGGTCTTCAGGACTGCCGGCGAAGAGGACTTGTCCGTCATAAATGATACAGGCGCGGTCTACGATATCGAGTGTCTCGCGGACATTGTGATCCGTGATCAATACGCCGATGCCCCGCTCGCGCAGCTGGCAGACCAGATCGCGAATATCCGCGATCGACAGCGGGTCGATACCGGCAAAGGGTTCGTCAAGCAACACGATGGAAGGGCTGGCCGCAAGCGCACGGGCAATTTCGCATCGCCGCCGTTCACCGCCCGACAGCGCCATTGCCGGGGAACTGCGCAATTTCATCAGTCCGAATTCGTCGAGCAGCCGATCGAGCGTCTCCGCGCGCACGCTGGAATCAGGCTCAACCATTTCGAGCACCGCCATGATATTCTGCTCGACAGTCATGCCGCGAAAAATCGAAGTCTCTTGTGGGAGGTAGCCAATACCAAGGATCGCCCGTCGATACATGGGGAGAGGGGTAATATCCTCGCCGTCGAGCATGATCCGTCCGGCGTCCGGCCGGACCAGACCCATGACCGAATAGAAACAGGTGGTTTTCCCGGCCCCGTTCGGACCCAGTAATCCGACGACCTCGCCGCGACCAACCGATAGCGATACATCTGACAGAACCGAGCGCTTGTCATAGCTTTTGGCTATCGAGACCACCGCCAGGCCGTGCTCCATTGCATCACTGGCCATGGCGGCACCGGGATCGGCCATCGTCGTCGCTTCACTCGCGGCTACATCATTCATCACTGGTCCTCATTAGCATTGGCGGGCTCGCCTGTCGGCGGGCAACATGCCCCATTCTTGTCGGAATTGGCAAGCTTTGTGCATGGAAGATTGAGATGCCCCGATAGCGGTTGAAAATCCAGTGGCATTTTGTGCCAAACCGGCCAGGCGCTCGCGCAGCTGCAATCGACCGGACTATCCGGGAACACCGGTCGGGGTGTCAGTTTTCCCGTTGCGGGACCGTGAAGGTGCCGGAGACCCGGCCACTGGAGTCTTGCGAGCCGACGGAAGAACCGCCGGTGGAACGCCCGTCTATCGTTGACCGGCCCGATTCAAGATCGATGATGACGCGACCTCCGGACAGACGATTTGTCCCCTGGGTAAGCGTTACATTCCCGATCAGGGTGATGAGCCGCCGGTTGAGATCATAAATCGCGACATCGCCTGAAGCGGTATCACCGGCCTTGCGAATGGTGACACCGCCGGATGCGTCAATCCGGTCGATTTCGATCCCCCCGGTGCTGCGATAGGCTACGGTCATGCGCGCGGAATTGAGCGTCAATCCGGCCTGTTCGACTCGGACCGCACCCGACAGGACCACACGGTCGGCCCGATCCTGAACCTCGATCCGGCCGGCGTTGAAATTGACCGGTGCATTGCTGTCATGGCTTCCGAACACCTGCGCCGGAGCTGCACCCGCGAACAACAGAAAAGCCGAAGCAAGAACAAAACTGCCAGCCGAGAGGGAAAGGAAGGAATATGATTTCATCTAGGGTCTTCTTAATCCATTTTGTTCGATCCGCAAACGCGCATTACCGTCCAGACTTACCGTTCGCTCAGCCAGATCCGCCTCGAGACGGTCCGCACCAAATGTTCCGATATTAGTCCGCCCTTCGACCGAGCCGGCACTTTGCAAAGTGCGTTGTTTGAGATCGACCGTGACATTGCTGGTCGAGAGGCGATAACCGCTGGCCGCTTCGACCTGAACCGGGCCTGGTACCCGGACATTTTCCTGGTCCATGTCATAGCGGCCTTCGCTGGCGCGAATCTGGGCTGGCCCTTCCTTCAGCAATATCCGGGCGGACAGATCCTGCAAATCGACAATCGCTTCGCTCGAGCTTTTCTGTACCGCCGATCCGGCCTTCAGGGAGAAGGGCCGGCCCTGGCTATCTTCACCCCGGTACAATGCTTCGGTAACGCGCATCCGTTCCTTGGCAACATCAACGCTATTCTTGTCCAGAACGAAACTCAGTTCGCCGCTGGTCGTGAAGGGTGCCAGAGCGAGCATTGCGCCCAATAGGCCTACTCCCACAGGCAATATGAAGCGCAGCAATTTTATGTTGCGGTCATGCGCGCTATTGGGAGCGGCAAACTCCTGACGCTTGGTTCGGACAGGATTGACGGTGGCCGGCATAGCTAGGCCTCACTCCCGCGGTCGTTATCGCAGCGACCGGGCAGGATTGTTTTCCGTTCAGGCATGCGCAAAAATATCGGTTTCCGGCCAGCCGGCCAGATCCAGCCGCGCCCGGTCCGGCAAAAAGTCGAAACAGGCCTGGGCGAGAGCTGTTCTCCCCTCCCGCTCCAGCCGGGTGTCCAGCTCATCCTTCAACCGGTGCAGGAAACGAACATCCGATGCGGCATATTCCTGCTGGGCATCGCTCAACACGGGATTCCCCCAGTCGCTCGATTGCTGCTGCTTCGAAATATCCTGGCCGAGAAGTTCGCGGACCAACTCCTTCAACCCGTGTCGATCGGTATAGGTCCGGATGAGTCGCGAAGCGATCTTCGTACAGAAGACAGGCTCTGCCATCACGCCCATATAATGTTCAATGGCAGCGAGATCAAAACGGGCGAAATGATAAAGCTTCAATCGGTCGGGGTCCGACAGAATCGCCCGGAGATTGGGTGCCGAATAGTCACTATCGGGCCCAAAGCGAACAAGATGTTCGTCATCTCCGCCATCGGATATCTGGAGCAGGCACAAACGGTCGCGCGGGGTCTGGAGCCCCATGGTTTCCGTGTCCACAGCGACGGCTCCGTCAGCCAGAACGCCTGCCGGAATATCTTCTTCGTGAAAAAAAACTGCCATCTATTTTTGCCTGTCTATCTTTGCTCTGGGCCACCTTCTTTGTCGCGGCCGAGGCGTCGCGTTGACACCTTGTCCGGCCTCGGGTTTCGAACCTCGGCCAGATCTCCGGCTGCGAAAATTGACAGCAGCGCATCATTGAATATGCTATGTGCCGCAGGCCGGTTCAAACAGCAAGTTTAGTTTGCGCTGCGAAAGGCACAGGAATTGCGGGATGCAACGGAGGGGTTGGACAAAATGACAGAGAAATCACCAGAGCCGGTCGCCCCCGGCTTCGATCTCAACAAGGCCACCATAGTCTCGCTTCTCTATATAGCCGGATTTGCAGTTGGTGTCACCGGCCTCGTGGGCTTTGTACTCGCCCTGATCTGGAAAGACGAAGTCGCCGGCACCTGGGAAGAAAGCCATCTGCAATTTCATGTCAGAACATTTGTCATCGGATTCGCGGTCGGGATAGCGGGGACACTTCTTGCGTTCATATTGATCGGGATTCCGATTCTTCTGGCGCTCGCGGTCTGGATATTGGTTCGCTCGGTGGTTGCGTTGCTGAAAGCGCAAAAACATGAAGCCATTGCCGATCCGGAAACCTGGTTGTTCTAAAGCGCTCCGCTCGAATATCAGATTTGTACGACCTGCTGGCAAAACACCGAATTCATTCGCTTAATCCACGATTTTTCTATATAGTAGGGGAGCGCGGTAATAGGATTCGCGCAAAACAATGGTCCGGAGATCGTCCGCTGTGTCATTGAAATTATTTGGTAGGGCGAATTGAAAGTGACGATTTAAGAATGGGTTTTGACAGAAACCGGCGAGGTAGAGGCCGGGACAAGCGCGACGGCTTCGGTGACGAAAACTTCGATGGATATCAAGGTGACAGCGGTCCACCCGTAGAGAGATATACGCGGCCGGACAGCGATTCCGGCGGCAGAAGAGGCGGCGGAATGCCGGATCAGGTTGTCGGCGAAAGCAGCGGCACCGTAAAATTTTTCAATGCGCAAAAAGGTTTTGGCTTCATCGTGCAAGATGGTGGCGGCGAAGATGTTTTTGTTCATATCAGCCAGGTTGAACGTGCTGGCCTCAAGGGCCTCGCTGAAGGCCAGAAGCTGCGCTTCTCGCTGGTCGATCGCGGCGGAAAAGTTTCCGCTTCGGACATCCAGATCGAAGGTGATCTTATCGAGGTGCCGGTTGGCGGAGGCTCTTCTCGCGATGATCGCGGTGGCCCTCCCCGCAGGGAACTGACGGGAGAAAAGGCTTCAGGTACCGTAAAATTTTTCAACGGCACCAAGGGCTTTGGTTTCATCCAGCGTGATGACGGACAACCCGATGCATTCGTCCATATTTCAGCCGTAGAACGCGCCGGCATGCGCGGACTGGAAGAAGGCGACAAGCTGGAGTTCGAACTGGAAGTGGATCAGCGCGGCAAGACGGCTGCGGTCAATCTGGTTGCCAGATAACGATTCTTGCTTCCCAGGATATTCTGAAAATGGCGGGCCTTGTCCCGCCATTTTTTTGCGCCACGCGGATCGCTCCAGTGCTGCAACGGAAGTCGGACACAAAAAAGCCCGCCGGATTTCGCCGGCGGGCTTTTAAAAACTTTCAATCGCTAGAAGCGGAAGCTGATCGCACCCGAATAGACCTGGCTGGACACATCCGAACGGCCGACCGTTGAATCAGCGGAAAGGTCAATCGAGACATTGCCCATATTGTAACGCAAGCCGATGCCGACTTCGCCCCAGTCCTTGTCGCGTCCAGCCAGCGCGAATGGTGCTACTGCACCATTGCCACCGACGAAATTCGCACCGAAGCTGTTCGGGTTATCCTCGAATTCATGAACATAATTCATGGATGCGCGCATCTGCAGTTTACGGCCCGGCTTGGACTTGAACTCGATACCGGCCAGACCCTGAATGCTGCTGTAGTCGGGACGAATGATCGTCAAAGCCGGTCCACCGCCCTGCTCATCCACATTGCTGAAGTTGATCTTGGCTGCACGGGCCCGAATGCCGGGTGCCGCGATCACATCGTTCAGTTCCATCTCTTTCGACAGACCAACTTCAGCGGCATATACCATGCTGTCGTCATCGGTTGTCAGGCTGAAGGATTGCGTACCAAGCGACACGTTCCGCAGCGTTTCGGCATTATAGGTACCCAGTGTAGCGCGGCCATCTAGAACCAGACCACCCGACATTGCTTTCCTGCCGTAGATCGACCCCATGATGGTTTTGGATTGCGCCGAATTACCGAGAGCAGCCGTCGCATCGACATCCGAATAATAGGCGGAAATCCCGAGGAAAGAGCCTTCATCGAAATAATATTCGAGGCCACCGGCGATGAAGAAACCGTCAAACTCGTCTTCTCCGTCAGAGCCCGCCGCAGGATTGGTCAATGGCATGGAACCGCCATCACCATTCACAAAACCACCGGCGAGATAAACAGCCATGTCCTCGTTGACGCCACCGGAGCGGACTTCGGTATCATCTGCATTCGCAGCAGCATCACTCAGAGCATTTGCACCGTTCATAGCAATCCCGCCCAGCGACGTTGCCGCCAGCTGCATCGGGCGACCAATCACAGCAATGGTGCCGCCGTTCGAGGACCGGTCGGCGAGACTGATCCTGTTCTGGTAGAAATCGGAAACATTGCCGAGAAATGCTTGCCCCATGGCCTGAACAGTGGATTCCGTTGTGGGCGCCCAGCTGTCAAAGGTAGCCTGAATGGTACCGGCATCGGTAAAGTCCAGGAAGGAGAAAAGGCCAGCGACCGTTGCATTGCCACGGTTGTTGTCCATCAGGTCGGCAAAGCTGGTTTGGACCGGGTTGCCCGAGTCGACAACGTTCCGATAGCTTTGCGCACTGATGGTGACATCAACGGCATTCGCACTATAGCTGAATTCGGAAAGCAGGATCGCCGAAATCTGTGCTGCGCTATCGAACTGATCGGTCACACCGCCAGCCGCTGTTAGAATGCGGTAGGTGCTCGGAGTCGCCGTCTGGAAGCCGTCAACCGGCGAAAACATCACCGTGCCGCCTATATTGGCTTCTTCGCTGACGGCCAGAAGATCGGAATCCCCGGATGCGCCAATGTCAATCATCAAGGTCGAACCGGACGACAGAATTGCGTTTCCGTTCACGGTCAATGTTCCGATCGTACCAATCGAACCGGGGGCGATACCGCCCGCGATATTGGTCAGGAACGGAGCGTTGATCGTGCCAGTACCCGAAAGCAATCCGGAAAACAGGGAATAATCACCTACGCTGTTCAGCGTCCCGTTGACTGCGACGCGACCGGCGGTCTGGTTAACGTCGATCAATGCCGAAAGGCTTGCCCCACCATTGATCAACAATCCAGCAGCGCCGCCAACATTGAGTCGGTCAATCGTGACATCGCTGTTCAACGACGTGGTACCCGCCTGACTGAGCGTCACTTCGAAATAGCGAGCTTTAATGCCATTTGCGACATCGGCATCTATATTATCCGGCACAAAATCGGTTGCTCCGGCAAGTCCATTATCCAGAGTGGGTTCCGGAAGCGGATCGCCTTCTGCCTGAGGGGCTTCCTCCGCGCCCTCCGGACCGCCATTAGCGGTAATGGCAACGGGCGTGGCACCGCCACTGATGGCAAGCTCGCCAACTGGGGTCGCGCCGCCGCTGATTGCAATATCCTCGACGATCGATGCGCCACCGCTGATTGCAATATTTTCAACGATCATGCCCTCGCCGCGAATGGCCGCACTGGCAAGCAACTGGGGCGAGCCAGCCGGTTGTACGGCAGTTGCCGCAACCTGAGTTTCGCCGGTAGGCGAGACAGCTTCCGCGTTCGGGATTTGCGCCACACCGATGGATGAGGCTGGCGTTGCCGTAGGCGCAGGCGTTGGTGTGGGCGCGGGACGTGCTGGCGGCGTGCTAGTACCGGTCGCCAAATCGTAGCATTCGTCTCCGGGATTATCGCCCTCAAGATCGAAACAGACCTCACCGAATTGCGGCGTAGACTGCTCGACGCCGCCGGACTGGGTATCGGGGAATCCATTTACCACATTACCGTTTTCATCGATGATGCGATAGGCCGGATCAAGATCGGTCTGCCAGTGGGTGGCATCCTCCCAGTCGCCGTCACCCGCTTTCGCGCTGACATAGCGATAGGGATTCACAGCCGCGATATATTCAGCAAACAGGAACAGCGGCTGGTAAAAGCTTTCCGTGCCGTAAGAGCTGAAGACCTGAGCTCCAAAAAAGCGCGAACCGCCGGACAGCACGCCGATCTGCAAATCTTCCGTCGACAGGCTGTTATTTGCGGCGTCAAGGATCAACGGGCCACCGGAATCTCCGCCTGCGGTTGTGCCTTCGACTTCCCGAGGCTCATCTTTGTAAAGGTTAAAATCAAAAGGGCTGGTTTTGTTCGGATCGTCAAAATCAAGCCGGTACAAAACCTGTGGCAAATCCCCGAAAGGGTCACCAAACAGGAAGGTGTTTCTGTCATCAAATGTGGTAAGCGCACCCAGCATATTTTCGGCAGATTTCCGCCGCCAGTCGATACCCACCGACGCCCCTGTCGTACCACTGCCGCTACGACCATAGCCGGAAATTTTCACATGATAGCCGGTACCGTCGACATCATCAATTTCGCCGGGATCGGGAAGCGGGGAAAACAGCAACGCCCAGGTTGGGATATTGGCGGCCGGATCAGAAAGAGTGGCTACGGCAATATCGGCTTCGAGAAAACCAAAAGCGTTAGGATCGACCAGGGAATCGGGGTGGTAAGCGATCTGGCTGATATTGTAGACAAACAGGTCCGGGTTGGATGCAAATCCGTTGTTGATCCAGTCGACGAACCCCGGAAGCGCATTGCCATTGAATGAGAATGCGGACGAGATTACGCCATTGGTTTCATAATCCGTTTCCGGGCGGTCGTTGACGCAGTGTGCTGCAAACAGGACGGCACGCGGATTGATCAGGGTACCCGTACAAACAAAGCCGTCATTCCGGAAAAACTGGCCGATACCGTTTACGCTATCTTCCGGATCGCTGATATCGCCTGGCGTATAATTATCATTCGGCACAATGGCCTGTGCCGGAGTAGCCAGTGCGAGCGTGGCAATTGCCCCTGCCGCAGCTGTCCGCAATAGTACCGATCTTTTGGAATGTCCGAAATTCTTGTTCATCGAAGAATGCCCCTTGAAATATTGAATTAGAATAGACCCCTTTCGTTACTGTGCTTGCTTTTGCGACATGAATCAAAGCGAAATTTACCAAATCGCCGTCTGTCACAGCGAAATCGACGATTTTAAGGGGCTTTCGGGCGACAGACACGAAAATTTTGGTTACATCTGTGATGATTTGGCAACAGAAATGTCCGGATCCGGACCGGAAAAGACTTCGCCGCCCGCCTACCTAAGCAAACGAGCGGCGAAAATGTGGTCTGACAAGCGCCTTCAATCCGGTCCGGCGCTAAGCGAGTCGCATTGCCTAGTCTTTCTGCGCGATCTCGAGCAGGAACCATGCCCGCTCTTCCGCCTGATCGGTCCAGTCGTCGAGCATACCATCGGTAGCATTGTCGCCGGCTTCTCCTGCCAGCTCCTTCGCTTCGCGCAACCTCTCAACCAGCTTCAGATTGTCAGAGCGCAGCTCTTCCAGCATATCCGGTGCTTTCACCTTCGCGTCATCATTGTCGGAAATGCTCTGCCGGTTGGCGATATCACCGATCGAGGTGAGAGTCCGGTGCCCGTTCTTGCGGACGCGTTCGGCAATCAGGTCAGTGGTAGCGAGTATTTGCGCCGCATGCTCGTCGAACATCAGATGATAGTCACGAAAATGGGGGCCGGAAACATGCCAGTGAAAATTTTTGGTCTTGAGATAGAGGGCAAAGCTGTCTGCCAATATTCCATTGAGTGCTTCGGCTACGGCCTTTTTTGCATTGTCGCCCGTGGTCATTTTCAATCTCCTCTTTCGAAATCATCATGTTATGCAATGATCATTACGACAGATCGATAAATCGATAAAACAGGAAGATTTTCTATCTAAGATTGATAATATCGATCTTGGATCGTCAGAATATGCCCCATGCGCCGAGCGCCAGAATCGCGCCGACAACCAGAAAACCCGCACCGCCAGCATAGCGGATGGACGCCATGGGCACATGTTCGGCCAGTTGCCGACGGAACAATATCGCGGGCAGGCAGGCAATCATCACCCCGATCCATCCTCCGGCCGCTGCAAAAGCGGCCATGTCGGTCCGCGCAGCGGTGGCCATCAGAATAAACTGGCCCTTGTCCCCCAATTGCAAGATGAACAGTCCCAGAAATGAGGTCCAGAATGGTGCCAATCGCCAATTTTGCAGCAAGTCGACCGGGCGCCGCCATGCCACCATGCCGAGGCCGGCAAATATCAGCGATAGCGCATAGAAAAGCTGAAGGGCATCCTCGCTGATCCACCGGTGGACCGCCGATCCGGCAAAGGCGGAAATCGCGCAATTGCAGAGCGTGGCCAGACCGAGGCCCCAGAGGACAGGAGAGACACGGCCATACCGTATCGCCAGCGCGGCGCACAATATCTGTGGCCGGTCGCCAAATTCCGCGACAGCCAGGGCAAAAAGCGAAGTTAGAAATGCATCCACTTTGGCCGACGTCAGGCCTGGCCGCCGAGGCGAAGCGCGACATTGGCCAACAGCGCTTCGGTCATCGCCGGGTCGATCTCGCCCATGTCAAGCGTCGCACGCATGGCTTCGAGATAGGAGAGCGCGATAGTTCTTGCGCCACCATGGTGCATGGCCGGTTGCAATGCACTCTCCAGTGCACAGCTGAGGTCGCGAAGGGCAGACAGCCTGTGTTCCGTCGCTTTCTGGCGAACATGATCAAGATGCATCAGAAATTGCAGCGGATGATGGACGGCCAGATCTGCCGACATTTCATCAAGCAGGTTCAGCATTTCGGTCTGCACGAACGGATTTTGATCATGATTCATTACAATGGCCCCTGATTACGCCTGAACATGGTCAAACATGGTTAAATAGTCGTAAATGGCACTGGCTTTGCCACCGTCAGAACCGCGAAGGCTTTTTCTTGACATTGATCGGTCTTTTCACCATTAGCGCGGGAACGAATGCGGCGCCCGATAGCGTCGCTGTTTTTATTTCAGCTTCTGCCTTAAGGAATGCACCATGGCGAAACCAGCCAATGTAAAGATCAAACTCGTCAGCACGGCGGACACAGGCTTTTTCTACGTAACCCGCAAGAACCCGCGGAATCTTACCGAAAAGATGGTGCAGCGCAAATATGATCCGGTTGTCCGGAAGCATGTCGAGTTCAAAGAAGCCAAAATCAAATAATCAGGCTTTGGCCAGTCTTTAGCGGTGCAGAACTTTCTGCACCGATTCGATGAATTTCGCGACCGAAATCGGCTTTGAGACATAAGCCTCTGCCCCGGCACTCAATATCCGGTCCTCGTCACCCTTGCCTGCATAAGCGGTCACGGCCATGATCGGTATGATCTTGAGCTGACCGTCCTTCTTGATCTGCTCGATCAGCTCCAGGCCACTGACATGCGGCAACTGGATATCCATGACAATCAGATTGGGTACGAAGCTGCGCGCCTTTTCGAGCACTTCCCGGCCATCGCTGACCGGCTCGACAACAAAGCCATGAGCCCGCAGCAGGTCGCAGAACAGCTTGAGGTTCAATTCATTGTCCTCAACCACCAATACTCTTTTTGCCACTGCCGGATTTGCCCTTTCAAACTTGCTGCCAAACCATTAGGCGAAAGCGGCAATGGAAACAAATCCCAATCTCGGGCCGGATAGCGAAATCCCAGATAGTGAAATCATCGCCTTGCGGGCGCTCGGATGGGTGCTGCAGGATCAGGATCGCGCGGAACGTCTGCTGGCCCTGACCGGGCTGGATCCCCGCGAATTGCGGTCGGGTCTCGAAGACCCAGCGATGCTCTCGTCACTGCTCGGTTTTCTCGCCAATCACGAACCCGATCTGATCGCCTGTGCCGAAGCGATCGGCATCGCCCCCGCAAAGCTCGCTGCAGCAGCGCAGCGTTTAAACTCTCCCGGAGACTTTTATGAGTAACAAGCCGCTTCTGATCAGCGACTGCGATGAAGTCCTGCTGCATATGGTCGTCCCTTTCCAGCAATGGTTGGACAGCGACAAGCATATCCATTTCGATCTGGAAAACGGCAATAATTTTGCCAATGCGCTGCGCCACAAACACGACGGAACACAGGTGTTGCCGGAACAGATCTGGCCGATGCTGAAGGAGTTTTTTGACAATGAAATGCACCGGCAGGGTGCGATCGAGGGCGCCGTCGAATCGATCAACAGGCTCGCTGAAATGGCCGATGTCGTAATCCTGACCAACCTGCTCGATGATCGTCGCGAAGCGCGCGCCGAACAGCTCAAGGCCGTGGGCATCGATTTTCCCGTCTATACCAATCAGGGCGGCAAGGGTGAACTTCTGACTAGCATCCTCGCCGAGTATCAACCCAGCGTCACCGTGTTTGTCGATGATCTGGGCCACCAGCATGGCAGCGTCGCCAAACATGCCCCCGATGTCTGGCGTCTGCAGATGGTTGGCGAACCGATCATGGCGAAACATGTCACGACCAACCCCGCCGCCCACGCCCGCATTGATCTCTGGAACGAGGCTACGGCGTGGATATTGGACAAATTTGAAAATGCCTTACCCGCTCCGGCGATGGACTTGCCGTCGCAGGAGCTTGACCCTGCCAACCATGCGTGAGAATTCTGCCTTATGACCGATAATATTGAACAAGCCCTGACAGCCAAGGGCATAGAATTACCCACGGCCGCAGCTCCGGTCGCTTCCTATGTTCCGGCCGTGGAAGTGAATGGATTGCTCCATATCAGCGGACAGGTCTCGATGCAGGATGGCAAGCTGATCACGGGACGGCTGGGCGACACTATGTCGCTGGAAGATGGGCAGCAGGCCGCCAAGGCCTGTGCCCTGATGATCGCAGCGCAAATCAAGAAAGCAGCCGGATCACTCGACCGGGTGGACCGGATCGTCAAGCTAGGCGTTTTCGTCAACAGCATCCCCGACTATACCGATCACCCCAAGGTCGCCAACGGCTGTTCGGACATGATGGAAGTGATTTTCGGTGCCGCCGGACAGCATGCAAGAAGCGCTGTTGGCGTGGCTTCGCTCCCGCTTGGCGTAGCGGTTGAGGTTGACGCCATCATTGCCCTGAAGCCCGAGTGATCGGGACGCTGCTAGACAATATGCTTGCGCCGGCTCCGGCCGCCGGCCGTGTCGCATTTCTGAAAGGCCAGCCGTATGCCCATCGGGGACTGCACGGCCGGAGTGTGCTGGAAAATAGTCCCGCCGCCTTCGAGGCAGCGATCAAACTGGGCCACGGGATCGAATGCGACGTCCAGGCCGCGGAAGATGGTCGCGCCTTTGTATTCCATGATTACGAGCTGGACCGGTTGACGGACCAGAGTGGTCCGATCGGGACATTGCGGGCGGACGATATCGACCGGATTCAATTGAATGACGGTCATGGCAAGATTCCGCGCCTGCGGGAAACGCTGGCACAGGTGGCCGGCCAGGTGCCGATCCTGATCGAGATCAAGTCGCGCAACTTGCGGGTCGGCCCGCTCTGCCTCTCGGTCCGCCGGGCTCTGGAAGGCTATGGCGGAAAGGCTGCGATCATGTCATTCAATCCGCTGGTCGGCGCCTGGTTTCGCAAAAATGCCGATCATGTCGTCCGCGGTCTGGTGGTCACAGAAGAGGGCAGCAGGAACTGGCGGGGCCGGATCGCACGCCACCGCAATCTCTGGACAGCAAAGCCTGATTTTCTGGCTTATGATATCCGCGACCTCCCATCGCGCTTTGCCGCCGCCCAGCGGGCACGGGGTCTGCCAGTCGTGACCTGGACGGTGCGGTCCGCCGAGCAGGAAAAAACCGCATCCCGATATGCGGACGAACCGGTTTACGAGATACCGGACACCTGATCAGCATGCCCGCCACGCCACCCTCCTCCAGCGGAATAGTCGCACGCGTCGCCGATGATATCGCCAGCCTTCCGGCAGCCCAGTGGGACGCCTGTGCAGGATCTGCCAATCCCTTTGTCTCGCACGCCTTTCTTTCCGCGATGGAGGAATCGGGGAGCGTCGGCCCGGGTACCGGCTGGAAGTCGCTGCCCATCATCATCGAGGATGCTGCAGGTGAAATCGCCGCGTGCCTGCCCAGCTATCTCAAGTCGCACAGTCAGGGCGAGTATATATTCGATCAGCAATGGGCCCATGCCTATGAAAATGCCGGCGGCCAATATTATCCCAAGATCCAGATCGCCGCGCCTTTCTCACCGGTGCCCGGGCCTCGCCTGCTGCTGCGAGAAAAATCTCTGGCGGGACCAGTGTTGAAGGCGGCTGAGCAACTGGCCGAGAACAACGGAATCTCGTCTGTTCATGCGACCTTTGTCAGCGACGACCAGCTCGACCATTTTCGAGAAGCAGGCTGGATGATCCGCACAGACAGCCAGTTCCACTGGCGCAATGACGGCTACGACAGCTTCGACGATTTTCTCGCCGCTCTGTCCTCCCGCAAGCGAAAGGCGATCCGGAAAGAACGCGCCAAAGCGCAGGAAGAAGTGGATATCATTCACTTGTCCGGAGACGAGATTCTGCCACTCCACTGGGATTATTTCTGGGAATTTTATCAGGACACCGGGATGCGCAAATGGGGACAGCCCTATCTGACTCGCGATGCCTTTGATCTGCTGCATCAGAAGATGGGCGACAGGCTGCTGCTGATATTTGCGATGCAGGAGGGCGTTCCGGTCGCGGGGGCCCTCAATGTCATCGGCGAAGACACGCTTTACGGACGCTATTGGGGCTGCACACGCAATATCCCGTTCCTGCATTTCGAGATTTGCTATTATCAGGCAATCGACGCGGCTATCGCGCGCGGATTGCGGACGGTCGAGGCCGGAGCACAAGGCAGCCACAAGCTGGCCCGAGGCTATCAGCCAGTGCCGACCTGGTCAGCGCATTTTATCGTCGATCCGGGGTTCCGCACGGCCATTGCCGACTATCTCGAACGCGAGCGACAAGCGGTTGCCGCCGATATCGAGTTTCTGGCCGAAATGGGGCCATTCAAGAAAACGGGCTAGAATCAAGCCGCGCGGCGCGAAGTTTCCTGCAGCCAGTTGCGCGCTTCCCGCTGCGCTTCGGCGATTTCGCGCGCTGTCATATCGAGCGAGATTTCCGCGCGGCAGATCTTGCTTTCGTCATGGCCGGACAATGCCGCCAGATTGAACCATTTATGCGCTTCGATCAAATCGACCTCGACGCCATCCGAGCCGGTCGAATAGATCACCCCCAGATCAAAATATGCATTGCTGCTGCCATGCGATGCCTCGGCGAGGCGGCTTTCTATCAGAAAGGCCGCGCTTTTCATGCTGTTGCCCATATCATCAGTCCCTGTTCCTGTTGCCGCATTTCCTGGCGACAGGCCGACATTCACCGCAATCTGCTAAAGAAATGGTTAACGCGAATCGCAACAATCCGGTTTTACGATTTCAAAACTTCGTGAAATCAGCGGTTTTTCCCGATTTATTTGGTTAACCGGGCGGCGCTGTAGACCTAGGAAACAGGGATATTGTCGATCAAACGTGTCCTGCCGATATGAGCGGCGGCGAACAGGCGGGCAGGTTTCGTAAAAATATCGAGAATTGTCAGCCGATTGGCATCGCGAAGCTCCAGATAATCGACTTTGTGGAAGCCGGAACCCAGTATTCTGGCCTTCGCGGCCGCCAGTATATCGGCAATATCGCCGCCCGCCGCGATTGCGCTGGCGGCTTCCCGCATGGCGTCAGGCAGCGCCACGGCATTGGCCCTTTGCTCTTCGGTCAAATAGGCGTTGCGCGAGGACAGGGCGAGACCGTCGGGATCGCGGACCGTCGGCACGCCGACAATATCATGGGTAAAATCCAGATCGCGCGCCATCCGGCGGATGACCGCAAGCTGCTGATAGTCTTTTTCGCCGAAATAGGCGGCGTCGGGGCGGATCTGGTTAAACAGTTTTGCCACCACCGTGGCGACACCGTCAAAATGGCCCGGACGTGCCGCACCGCATAAACCGTCGCTGATCCCGCCAACACTGACATTGGTGGCATAGCCGTCCGGATAGACCTGATCGGCCGTGGGCGCCCACAGCAGCTTTACCCCCGCAGACTCCAGCAGAGCCGCATCGGCGGCTTCCTGGCGCGGATAGGCGTCCAGATCCTCTCCCGCTCCAAACTGTGTCGGATTGACGAAAATCGACGCAACCACCACATCGCATTGCTCCATCGCTTTTTCCACCAGCCGCATATGACCAGCGTGCAGAGCGCCCATGGTCGGAACCAGACCGATTCTGGCGCCGGCTGTGCGGAACGCCGCCAAAGCGTCCCGCAGCGGGTCAAGCTGTCGAACAATTTGCATGGATCACTCTTTGCGTTTAGATTTTTCCGTAAAGCTCGTGTAGGCTATGGGGCGGTATTTCGTCCTTCGCAAGGGCCAAGAACAGGGGGTATTGATCAGACCGTGACCAGCAGTGCGTATCATATTGTCTTCGCCAACGAGAAGGGCGGCACCGGCAAATCGACCACCGCCGTGCATGTCGCGGTTGCTCTGGCCTATCAGGGACATAAGGTCGGGATCATCGATCTCGATCCGCGCCAGCGGACATCCTATCGTTATCTGGAAAACCGGGACGCGACGATGAAGCGGCTGAATATCGATATTCCGCAGCCCTTTTACGAGGTGTTCGAGGACGACAATCTTGCCCGCCTCGAACAACTGATGGCGCAAATGGCCGAAAATGTTGATTTTCTGCTGTTTGACACGCCGGGTCGGGACGACAAATTTGCCCGCTTCGTTGCAACCAGAGCCAATACGCTGGTTACCCCGATCAATGACAGCTTCGTCGATTTCGACCTTATCGGACAAGTCGATCCGGAAACCTACAAGGTCCGCAAGCTCAGCTTTTACGCCGAACTGATCTGGGATGCGCGGAAGGCGCGAGCCAAGGCGGATGGCACGACGATCGACTGGGTATTGCTGCGCAACCGGACGCAATATGTCGAAGCCCATAATATGAAGCGGATCGTCGCCGCACTGGCCGAATTGTCGCAACGCGTCGGTTTTCGAATCATTCCCGGCCTGAGCGAGCGTGTTATCTACCGCGAATTGTTTCCGGCCGGCCTGACCATGCTCGACAAGAAATATCTCGGCCGGCTCGCCACCAGTCACCTCGCGGCACGTCAGGAATTGCGCGAGCTCATCAAACATCTGGCGCTGCCGCAAACAGCGGAGCAGATCGCCGAAAGTACGGCGGCCTCTGCGACGAAACCCAAGCTGGTCGCCTGACCAATGACACCCCTGCTCATCTTTGGCGGCGCGATTCTGGCGTGGCTGATCTTGTCGGGCAAGGCAAAGGCCATGACTCCCAACCAGTGGCTGGCGCTGGTGGTGGCGCTGATCGGCGCGAATTTCCTGCGCGGCGGGAGCTGGATCATGGGCGGCGCGATGCTGGCCGGCGCCGCTTTCCTGAGCGGTTGGCGGATATTGATTCCGGTGCGCGACAAAGAAGAACCGAAGCGCAAGCCGCGCAATTTCGAGCTGGACCGGGCGCGGTCTTTATTGGGCGTCAGCGATGACGCAGGCTTTCTCGAAATCAATGCAGCCTGGAAAGAGCGGCTGGCCGAACA
Organism: Sphingorhabdus sp. SMR4y; assembly: GCF_002218195.1. GTDB lineage: Bacteria > Pseudomonadota > Alphaproteobacteria > Sphingomonadales > Sphingomonadaceae > Parasphingorhabdus. The sequence continues at coordinate 2,293,669 of NZ_CP022336.1, forward strand.
TCATCCCGACAATGGCGGGGACGAGCAACTGGCCAAGATGATCAACCGCGCGCGCGACATATTATTGGAAGATTTGGAAGCATCTTCCCGCCGCTAGCCATTGCGGCATATTTTCATACTATTGCTGGATTTTCAGGAACCTGCGCCTTAGAAACACAGGCCAGTCCAACCAGCCAAGGCCATGACCATGAACGCTCCGACTTCCCACCAGTTCCATTCCACCTCCTTGCGCGAATATGACATTCGCGGCATCATCGGCGAGACGCTGGGCGAGGAAGATGCCTATGCGATAGGCCGGGGTTTCGGGACCCTGATCGCGCGCGATGGCGGCACTGCGGTAGCCACGGGATTTGACGGACGGACCAGTTCCCCGATGCTCGAGGACGCGCTGGTGCGCGGTCTCAATGATGCCGGAATCAATGCCATTTCTGTCGGAATGGGCCCCACTCCGATGCTATATTATGCCGAATCTGTACTGGAAACGGTCCAGGGCGGCATAATGATTACAGGAAGTCACAATCCTGCCAATTATAACGGCTTCAAGATGGTGTTCCAGGGCCGGCCCTTTTTCGGTGCCGACATATTGGGACTGGGCACCATGGCATCCGAGGGCGACTGGGACCAGGGCAGCGGCACGTTCGAGCGGATCGATATCGAGGATGAATATGTCGAGCGCCTGCTGAAGAATTTTACCGGCGGAGCGTTCAAGGTCGGATGGGATTGCGGCAACGGCGCGGCCGGACCGGTGATCGAGAAACTGACCAAGCTGCTCAGCGAGCGCGGCGCCGGCGAGCATCACCTGCTCTACACCGAGGTCGACGGCAGCTTCCCCAACCATCATCCCGATCCGACCGAGGAAAAGAATCTCGCGGATCTGAAAGCGCTGGTCGCGGAGAAGGGACTCGACTTCGGCGTCGCCTTTGACGGCGACGGCGACCGCATCGGCGCGATCGACGGCGAGGGCCGGGTGATCTGGGGCGACCAGCTGCTGCAAATCTACGCCGAGGATGTGCTGAAAAGCGAGCCCGGCGCGACGATCATTGCGGACGTGAAAGCCTCGCAGGCGCTCTATGACCGGATCGCGGAATGCGGCGGCAAGCCTCTGATGTGGAAAACCGGCCACAGTCTGATCAAGTCGAAGATGAAGGAAACCGGTTCGCCGCTGGCCGGCGAGATGAGCGGCCATGTCTTTTTCAAACATGATTATTACGGCTTCGACGACGCGCCTTATGCGGCGATCCGGCTGATTCAGGCAGCGACCAATATCGGCAAGAGCGTCAGCCAGTTGCGCAGCGACATGGTGGATATGATCAACACGCCGGAAATGCGCTTTCAGGTCGATGAAAGCCGGAAATTTGCCGTGATCGACGAAATATTGGAGCGGCTTTCGGCCAGTGGCGCCGATGTCAACGACACCGACGGCGCGCGGGTCAATACCGAGGACGGCTGGTGGCTGCTGCGCGCCAGCAATACCCAGGATGTTCTGGTCGCACGGGCCGAAGCCAAATCACAGGATGGTCTCGACCGGCTGATGGCGCAGATTGACGAGCAGCTGGCCCTGTCGGGGCTGGAGCGCGGGGAAAGCGTGGGGCACTGATTCCCGCTGGCTCGATTGCAGGATTGTCGCCGGCCGATGGTTATCAGATGAAGGTCGAAAGGCTGCCATGAGTCGCAGGGCCAATGGCGCTGATCACGGATATGGCTGAACAGACCAGAGCGGCGAAACCGACGGCGATTTCCTGACGAAATGTGAAGCGGGGCATGTTTTCTTCCTTCCGATAAGCGGGTTTATGCGATCAGGGCAGCGCTATTTTGAACCGCAGGACCAACGCTGGCGGAAACCAGGACAGCAGCGGAGAAAAGAGCGGCAACGGCGGCGGCGATGTGGTTCTGGATATTTGCGTTCAACATTTTTCATTCCTTTTTCAAAATCTGGCCTTCGAAACGGGTTGTTAGCGAAGATGCCAACAGCTTTGCACGGGCCGTGCCAGTTTCATAAAATCCATATTTTTTAATGGGTTGAGTCATTTCTGCTTGATCGCCAAATTTACCAGATGCTGACTAGTGGCAAATATTGCTACTATTTGGCCAAGGACTCTGGCCGACCCGACCGCAATGCGGATTGTTGAGCCATAGAGGCACGAGCGCGCTGTCAAACGGCGTCCAGAAAATTCCGCTCTGCATCCATGTCTTATCGAAATGCACTATGGCCAGGCCCGACCCGATCGTTCAGGACAGTCTGAAAAAGGGATGGGGATAGCGGATCATGGACCCGTATATTTATGTGGCAATCGTCAGCGCACTGGCTTTGCTCGCTTATTATTTCACGCTGCTGATGGCCGGGCTGGCGCGCCGCCGGTTCAAGATCGAACCGCCATCGCACAGCGGACCACCGGAATATGAACGCCACGTCCGGGCGCATCACAACACATTGGAACATCTGGTGCTGTTTCTGCCCGGCCTGTGGCTGTTCGCCTATGTCGTCAGTCCCTATTGGGCGGCAGGAATCGGTTCGATCTGGCCGTTGATGCGGGTCGGCTATGCTCTGGGCTATCACAAGGAGCCGAAGAAGCGGCTGCTCTGGCTCTACGTCAGCATGCCGCCCATCTATATTTTCGTACTGGGCAGCTTGATCGGTGGCATCGTTCAGCTTGTGAGAGGGTGATACAGAATATGACAGAAATATATGATCTGGTAATTCGCGGCGGCACTATTGCCGATGGCAGCGGCGATAATCTCTTTGACGGGGATATCGCGGTCAGCGACGGCAAGGTAGCGGAAATCGGCAAGGTCTCGGGTTCAGGCCGCGAGGAAATCGACGCCAGCGGCAAGATTGTCACCCCCGGTTTTATCGACGTGCACACCCATTATGACGGCCAGTGCATCTGGGCAGAAGAGCTGAGCCCTTCCTCCTCGCATGGCGTGACCACCGCGATCATGGGCAATTGCGGTGTCGGTTTTGCGCCCTGCCGGAAGGAAGATCACGACATGCTGATCAACGTGATGGAAGGGGTCGAGGATATTCCCGGCGTGGTCATGGCCGACGGTTTGCCCTGGAGCTGGGAGACATTTCCCGAATATCTCGACACCGTGGAGAAGGGCAAGCGCGATATCGATATCGCCGCCTATCTGCCGCACTCGCCCTTGCGCGTCTATGCCATGGGTGCGCGCGGTGCTGCGCGGGAGCCAGCCAATGACGATGATCTGGCGATGATGCGCAAACTGGCGCGAGAAGCGATGGAAGCCGGCGCGATCGGTTTCGCGACGTCACGGCTTTCGATTCACAAGACCGCCGATGGCGGCTCCATCCCGACTTTCGAGGCCGATGTGGCCGAACTGGAAGCCATTTGTGGCGGCATGAAGGATGCCGGCACCGGCACTTTCCAGGTGGTACTCGACGCCTTTGTCGGCTGGGACAAGGAATATCAGGTAATCGAGCGGGTGGTCGAAAGCTCCGGCCGGCCCGCCACCTTCACGCTGGCTTCCGGCAATGACGGGCCACCGCGCTGGCGCAGGGTGCTCGAGATGATCGACCGCACCCATGCCAATGGCGGCAAGGCGACTGCCCAGATCATGCCGCGTCCGATCGGCCTGATCGCCGGGCTGGAGCTGACGGTCCATCCGTTCATTCTCTGCCCGAGCTGGGCCAGGATTGCCGACCTGCCCGTCGATCAGCAGGTCGCGGCGATGCGGGATCCGGAGATGCGCAAAGCCTTGCTGAGCGAGGAATTCGCGCCCGGCCATCCGTTCAACGCGCTGGCCCGCGACTGGAACTGGCTGTTCCCGCTCGACAATCCGCCGGACTATGCGCCGCCGAAGGAAATGAGCATGGCCGGGCAGGCCGCGGCCAAGGGCTGCACGCCGCAGGAAATTGCCTATGACCGGTTGCTCGAAACGGATGGCAAGGGCCTGTTCCTCGCCGCGCTCGGCAATTATGAAAATGGCACGCTGGACAGCGCCCATGAAATGCTCAGCCACCCGCATTGCATCCCCGGGCTCGGCGATGGTGGTGCCCATTATGGCGCGATTTGCGACGCCAGCTACTCGACCTATTTGCTGACCCAATATGTCCGCAATCCGGGCGCGCAAAGCTTTGAACTGGCGCAGGCGGTGCATATGTTGTCGCACAAGGCCGCAAAAGCGGTGGGGCTCGACCAGCGTGGCTTGCTCCGGCCCGGTGCCAAGGCCGATATCAATGTGATCGATCTCGATAATCTGCAATTGCATCTTCCCGAAATCGTAAAGGATCTGCCGGCGGGCGGGCAAAGATTGCACCAGCGCGCAACCGGCTATGATGCGACGATCGTGTCGGGCGAAATCATCCGGCGGTTCGACCAGTCGACCGGAGCAAGACCCGGACGGCTGATACGCGGCGCGTGACAACAAGTCGGGTCGGCTGATATTGGGTCGGGATGACAGAGGACATTCCCGAACCCGTGCGCGCCGCCTGGAAAGGGCTTCCGGAACCGCTGACCGTGAGACTCGTGCAGCTTCGGCGACTGATTCTGGATGTCGCGAGCGAGAATCCGGCGATCGGTCCTCTGGAGGAAACGCTCAAATGGGGAGAAGCGGCGTTTCTGACGTCGGCCACCGGGTCCGGCACGACGGTGCGGATCAACCGGCACAAAAAATCTGAAGCGATCTATGGATTATATGTGCATTGCCAGACCGATCTGATCGCCCGCTACAGACAGCTCTATGATCAAGAGCTGACCTTTGACGGCAATCGCGCAGTGCTGTTTGACTGCCGCAACGCACTGCCCGTCGATGCGGCCAGGCATTGTATCGCCATGGCTTTGACCTATCATCTGCGCAGGCAATCCTAGGTCACCGATGCTCCATATCGTCCACCATCCCGATTATGTCGCGCCGCGCCCGGCCAGCGGCAGCTTCGTCTTTGACAAATATCAGCTGGTGATGGAGGCGATCCGCGCCCATGCGTCCTTGCATCAGGCCCATCGGCCCCCGCTGATGGAGCGCCGCTGGATCGAGGCGGTTCATGATCCCGACTATGTCGAACAGGTGCTGACCGCCACTGTTCCACGTGAAATAGAGCGACGGATCGGCTTTCCGGTGTCTGCGGATATTGCCAGCCGCGTGCAATATACATCGGGTGGTACCTGGCTGGCGGCGCAGCTTGCCTTGCAGCATGGCTATGCAGCGAACAGCGCCGGTGGCAGCCATCATGCGCTGGCCGACACGGGGGCGGGCTATTGCGTGTTCAACGACCTGGCGATCACCGCCAACCGGCTGCTGGCGGAAGGCGATGCGCGCCGGATATTGATTGTCGATCTCGATGTGCATCAGGGCGACGGCACCGCGGTGCTGCTGGCCGGGCGCGAGGATATCTTCACCCTGTCGATCCACAGCGAACGCAATTTCCCGACCAGAAAGGCGCGTTCCAGTTGCGATATTGCGCTGCCCGATGCGGTGGAGGATGATGCCTATCTCGCGATACTGGACGGAGCTTTGGCGGACATTCTGAAGCGCTTTCAACCGGATATGCTGCTCTATCAGGCCGGTGTCGATTCGCATGTTGATGACCGGCTGGGCCGGCTGGCGCTTACCGACAGCGGTCTGGAGCGGCGCGACCGGATGGTCATCCGCAGCGCGCGCGATCTCGGGATCCCGGTCGCCAGCGCACTGGGCGGCGGCTATGGCCGTGACCATCGCGCGGTGGCGCTGCGCCACGCGCGTTCGATGATCATCATGGCGGACGAAGCGAAACGCGGCGGGGTTATTCGCTAGCTTTTTCCGGCTCCGCCGGTCCCGCCTGCATATCGGAAAAAATGCTCCAGATGGCGATGAACAGCGCCGCCACCAGCGGGCCGATGACGATGCCGTTGATCCCGAACAGCTGCAGTCCGCCGAGCGTCGAGATCAGCACGACATAGTCGGGCATCCGCGTGTCCCGGCCGACCAGCGTGGGCCGGACGAGATTATCGACCATGCTGATCACGAAGACGCCACAGAGAACCAGCACCACGGCCTGCCATATATCTCCGGTGATGAACAGATAGAGGGCCACTGGTACCCAGACGAAGCCGGTACCGATCGCCGGGATCAGCGAGAATATCCCCATCAGCACCGCCCATAGCAGGGCGCCGCGGATATCGAGCGCCCAGAAGACAAGGCCGCCGAGACTGCCCTGGATGATCGCGATAATCAGGCTGCCCTTGATCGTCGCACGGATCACCACCAGAAATTTATCCATCAGAATGCGCCGCTTTTCCTCGCCGAGCGGTACCATCTGTTCGATCCGGTCGCTCAGCGCACGGCCGTCCCGCAACAGAAAAAAGGTCAGATAGAGCATGACACCAAGGCCAAGCATGAACTGGAACGCGCCCTGGCCAACGCTGAGCAACTGGGTCACCAGAAATTCGAGAATGGCGGTAATCGACTGTTCGATTTCGGCCCTGATGCTGGCAAAATCGCCATAGCCATAAGCGGCGAGCTGATTCTGCACCCATTGCGGCAGGGAATTTTCAAAAGCTGCAAAGACGGCGCCAAAATCGATTTCCCCTTCCTGGATCCGGACATAAATGGTCGCGGCCTCCTGCGCGAGGGCCATGCCGAGCAGGATCGTCGGAACAATGACCAGAAGCAGAATCAGAATCAGCGTGACCGCCGCGACCAGATTGGCCCGGCCCGGCAGATAGTCGAGCAGCCGTTCGTAGACCGGCCGAAACAGGACAGCGACGACGACGCCCCAGACGACGGCGCCGAAAAACGGCTCGATCAGCACCGCGAAGGCCAGCGAAATGATGACCAGCAGCGTGATCATGAAACCCCATTCGACGCGGTTGTTCGATGCTGTCCGGTTGTCCATATCTGGCGCTCTTGTTGGGCCGGCTATCGCCGCCGCGTGAAAATAGCTGTGCCCGGCAGATACGGGAATATTCCGGGGCGGGCAAGGATCGGACGTCATTGTCAGTCCTATTATCTGCACTATCTATACTATAGGACAGGCGCGCATGCGCAGGGATAGAGACAGGACGGAGCAGGATCAGCGCAATGGCCGATGACAATATTCCGTCTATCCTGAGCGACTGGTTCGCCGCGCGCGGCTGGCAGGTGCGGCCGCACCAGCTGGCGATGCTGGAGACAGCCCGGGTCGGGCGTCACGCCCTGCTGACCGCACCGACCGGGGCGGGCAAGACGCTGGCGGGCTTTTTGCCGACACTGGTAGAGCTTGTGGAACAGGCGGACAGGAAACCCGTTCGTGCTGAGCCTGTCGAAGCACCCGGCCAGACGCAATCGACCCTTCGACAGGCTCAGGGCGAACGGAAAGACCTCCACACGCTCTATATCTCGCCGCTCAAGGCGCTCGCGGTCGATGTGCAGCGCAACCTGCTGACGCCGATCGCGGAAATGGGCCTGCCGATCACGGTCGAGACGCGCAGCGGCGATACGCCGGCGGCGCGCAAGGCACGGCAGCGGGTCAAGCCACCGCAGATTTTGCTGACCACGCCGGAATCGCTCAACCTGCTGCTCAGCCAGCCGGAAAGCTTTGCCCTGTTTGCGAATCTCAGGCGTGTGGTGATCGACGAAGTGCACGCCTTTGCCAGCGGCAAGCGCGGCGACCTGCTGGCCCTGTCGCTGGCGCGGCTGCAGAAAATTGCCCCGGAAATGCAGCGTGTTGCCCTGTCGGCGACGGTGGCCGAGCCGGATGATTTCCGCGCCTGGCTGGCGCCATATGGCGATATCGACAGCGTCACCCATGTGCGGGGCGCGGACGGCGCGCCGGCCGATCTGTCGATCATGCTGCCCGAGACGCCGGAGGGCGATCCGGTGCGCGTGCCCTGGTCCGGCCATGCCGGAAGCTATGCGATCCCGCAGGTGATGGAGCAGATTCGCAGGAACCGGATGACCCTGATCTTCTGCAACACCCGGTTTCTCGCCGAGTTCACCTTCCAGCAGCTGTGGGACATCAATGACGAGACGCTGCCCATCGGCGTCCATCACGGCAGCCTGTCGAAGGAAGCCCGGCGCAAGGTCGAGAACGCCATGGCGTCAGGCAAGATGCGGGCGCTGGTTTGCACCGCCTCGCTCGATCTCGGGGTCGACTGGGGCGATATCGACTGCGTCATCCAGATGGGCGCGCCCAAGGGCTCGTCGCGGCTGCTGCAGCGGATCGGTCGCGCCAACCACCGACTGGACGTATCGTCGAAAGCGCTGCTCGTGCCCGGCAACCGCTTTGAATATCTCGAGGCGCAGGCGGCGCTGGATGCGGTCAATGAAGGCCGCCGTGATGGCGAGCCGTTCCGCGCCGGCGGCCTCGACGTGCTCGCCCAGCATGTGATGAGTTGCGCCTGCGCCGGGCCGTTCCAGGAGGACGATCTGCTCGACGAGGTGCAAAGCGCCCTGCCCTATAGCGCCCTGTCGAGGGAACAGTTCGAGCGGGTGCTGAATTTCACCCGCGACGGCGGCTATGCGCTGAAAGCCTATGACCGGTTCAAGCGGCTGCGCCGGGATGCCAGGGGCGTGTGGAGCCTGACCCATCCGAAATTCGCCGCCCAGCACCGGCTGAACGCGGGGATCATCGTCGACGCGGCGATGATGAATGTGCGGTTCAAGAACGGCCGCAATCTCGGCAAGGTCGAGGAAGGCTTTGCCGCCATGCTGTCGGTCGGCGACACGTTTTTCTTCGCCGGCCTGAGTCTCGAGCTGATCAAGATGGATGCCAGCGACGTGATTGTCCGCGCGGCCAAGAAAGCGGCGATGATCCCGAGCTATGGCGGCGCGCGGCTGCCGCTGACCACCCATTTGTCGGACCGGGTGCGCGCTTTCCTGACCGACCGGGCCGGCTGGTCGCGTTTTCCCGACGATGTCCGCGAATGGCTGGAAATGCAGGACCATCGCTCGGTCATGCCCGAACCGGGGCAATTGCTGGTCGAGACCTTTCCGCACAAGAAGCTGCATTATATGGTCGCCTACAGTTTCGAAGGCTGGAACGCGCACCAGTCGCTCGGCATGCTGCTAACCCGGCGGATGGAGGATCGCGGACTCAAGCCGATCGGCTTTGTCGCCAATGATTATGCGCTGGCCTGCTACAGCATCGAGCCGGTCACCGATCCCCGCCCGCTGTTCAGCGCCGACATCCTGGAGGAGGAATTTTTCGACTGGGTCGAGGGGTCGCATCTGCTCAAGCGCGCCTTCCGCGAGGTGGCGGTGATCAGCGGGCTGGTCGAGCGTCAGCATCCCGGCAAGCGCAAGACCGGCAAGCAGGTCACCTTCTCGACCGACCTGATTTTCGACGTGTTGCGCAAATATGAGCCGGATCATCTGCTGATGCAGGCGGCCTGGGCGGATGCAAGAGCACGGATGACCGATGTCGGACGGCTGGGCGACCTGCTCGACCGGGCGGCGGACTCGCTAATCCATGTCGAACTGGAGCGGGTCAGCCCGCTGGCAGTGCCGGTGCTGGTGATGATCGGGCGCGAACATGTGGCGCAGGGCGCGACCGATGACGCGCTGCTGATCGAGGCGGAATCGCTGATCAACGAGGCGATGACAATCGACTGAACCGGTCGACACATCGGGCGAAATTTGGAGAGAAGCCGGATATAGCGTAGAGTGACGCCATGGCTTGTCCGACGATGCTATTGCCCGTCTGTGCGTCGCTTCTTGCGGCCCAGCCCGTTGTGCCTCTGGCGGTCGAACCGGAAACCGAAGCCCGTATCGCCGACCGCCTGCCGGACGAATTTCTCCAGTCCGACCCGGAACAGATTGCGATCGCCAGGGACCGGCTCGACCGAATGACGGTTGCGGTGCGCATCGCTGACACCGGCCCCTATCAATTCATCATCGATACGGCCTCGCAGCGCACCATATTGTCGAAGGAAATCGCCGGTGCGCTGGCCCTCGATGTGGAAGATCAGGTCCGGATAATCGCGCTGGCCGGAACCACCATTGTCGAGACCGTCTATGTCCCCAGCCTGACGCTGGGGAAACGCAGCTATGACAGCCTGGTTTCACCGACATTCCGGGCGGCCAACATTGGCGCCGATGGCGTTCTCGGCCTCGACAGTCTGCAGGGGCAGCGCATTCTGTTCGACTTTCTGGGCAAGAATATCTCGGTCGAGGATACGAAGCAGAAGCTGAAAAGCCGCTCCCTCCGCGAGATCGTGGTGACCGCGCGGCGGCGGTCCGGCCAGTTGATTTTCGCCAATGCCACTATCGCCGGAATCAGAACCAGCGTGATTATCGACACCGGCGGCGAGCTTTCGATCGGCAACAAGGCACTGCAACGGCGGTTGCGCATCCAGTCTTCCGCGCTTGTCAAAACCAGTCTGGTCGATGTCACCGGCCGCTCGATCGAAGCCGATTACGGCATCGCCGAGGAATTGCTGATCGGGCGCGCGCGTTTTGGCATCATCCCTATCGCCTTTGCCGATATTGCCCCGTTCAAGGCGTTGAAGCTGGAAAAGAAACCGGCACTGTTTCTTGGTATGGACGCGCTGCGCCAACTTGATCGGGTGGCGATCGATTTCGCCAATCGGAAAATCTATTTTCTGCTGCCGGAAGATGCCTGAAAATCTTCATGGTCGAAACAGAAGGTCGATTCATGCTATAGTCATGGCAAGCCGGTCGCCAGACACCAAGCTGTCGCTGCCCGGCAGAAACAGATTGGAGAGACGATGTCAGCCCTTTTTACCAGCATGACACCCGCGATTCTGGCCTATGCACTGACGCTGGCCTATCCCCTTCCTCTCGGCCAGTCGGTGAAGCCCGGCAGCCTGACCAGTCCCGAAGGCGAGATCGTCGATATCGATCAGGATCGGGCCAAGAGAATGACCGTTCCGGTCAGTATCGAGGGCAAGGGACCGTTTTCCTTCGTCATCGATACCGGCGCCGAACGAAGCGTGATCTCCCGGAGAATCGCCGACAGCCTGGCGCTCGAAGGGGAAAAACCGGCCGAGCTGATGAGCATCGCCGGCACGACCACGGTCGATATGGTCTATGTGCCCCGCCTGACCATGGGCCGCAAAAATTATGATGGTCTGATTTCACCGGTCCTGGCGGCCCAGCATATCGGGGCCGATGGCATTTTGGGGCTGGACGGCTTGCAGGACCAGCGGATTTTGTTCGATTTCGTCACTGATCAGATCATTGTCGAAGACGCGGAGGAAGCGCGCGGCCGCGCAAGATCCCGGGAAATCGTGGTGACCGCCAAGCGGCGGTCCGGCCAGCTGATTTTCACCGACGCGAAGATCGCCGGAATAGAGGTCAACGTGATCGTCGATACCGGAGCGCAGATGTCGATCGGCAATCTGGCTTTGCGCCAGAGACTGCAGCGGCGCGCCAGCGAACTGGACGATGCCGACCTGCTGATATCCGTCACCGGCGCGACCCTGGGTGCGGAATTTGGCATGGTTCGCGATTTTCGTATCGGCCGCGCCCGGTTCCCGCGCCTGACTGTTGCCTTCGCGGATTCCCCGCCCTTCGAACGCTTTGGTCTCACTGACAAGCCGACCGTGCTGATCGGAATGGACGTATTGCGGAAATTTGATCAGGTCGCGATCGACTTTCCCAGACGGAAAATCCACTTCCTGACCCCCAAGAACACCAAGGAGTTTGTCGACAAGCCGCTGAACAGCAAAATCCATTTCTGAAGGTCGGACTGAACGACGCTCCATGACCACTGTTCGGGTTTGGCGAACCTGGGCCGGGAAACAATTTCGAAAAATAATGTGGATTAAACCGCCGCTGCGGTTCGTTCCCCTTGCACAGGCAAGCAACAGCCATGCTTGCCACGTCCTCAAGGAGCGAACCCGATATGCGTATTTTTCTCACCGTGCCGATTTTTCTCGCCGCCGCCAGCCCTGCTCTGGCGCAGAATTCCGATCTTCAGGACGCCAGCGTTCGGGAGAATGACAGCGCCGGAGACGACAGCCGTTTCTATCTGCTCGCTGACGTGGATCATGTCGAGGGCGATGTCGGCGAGGGGCTGGAATACAAGACCACATTTGCCACCACCGGCGTGGCGATGAGCAAGGGCCGGTTCAGTGCTTCGGCATCGCTTCCCTATATTGTGTCGACCGCCCCGCAGGAAGTGATCGTCAATCAGGGCGGGCTGTTCGGCACGCCGCTGCTGGGGTCGACCGGATCGCAGACCGGACAGGTAAAGCGCGAGGGAATCGGTGATCTGTCGCTCAATGCCGCTTATCAACTGCCAGTTTCCGGCGTCAACGCCACTGTCGGCGCTTCTGTCAAACTGCCCACCGCATCACAAGAGAAGGGGCTGGGAACCGGTCAGGTCGATTACGGAGTCTCCGGTCAGCTCTCAAAGAAAATGGGTGCGGTCGTGCCATTTGTCGGTGCCGGCTATACGATCGTCGGCGAGCCGGATGAATTCGAAACCCGCAACCGGCTATCGGGCACGGCGGGGAGTCATGTTCTGCTCGGCGAGAGCAGCGCCCTCACCGCTTCCTATAGCTACGAACAATCCGCCACGACCGGCATCGGCGACAGCCAGAGCCTCAACATGGGCTTCGGCACCAATCTGACCCGCTCGGTCCGGATCGGCGTCGATGGTGCCGTGGGCCTGTCGGACGCCGCGCCGGACACGAGGGTCGGACTGAAATTGCGCGTCGGGATCTGATCGAGGCGCTATCATACACCCGCGCCGATCGCTTGCCGTCTACCGCTCCCGCGACAGGCACGGAATGGACTCGCACGAAGACACAAAGCCACGAAGGCTATAAGATGGCGCACAATTGTGCTCCAATCTCGGGGCGCTTTGCGTCTTCGTGGCTTCGTGCGAGTCCAGATAGCGTTGGCCGGTGCAGCTGTTCCCGCAATATTTTGGCGTCGCCCGAATCGACGCCGGTCCCATGTCCTGTCTCGGGGCCGCGCTACACCGCCACGTCCAGAGCAAAAACCGGTTCCTCATCCCCGTTTTTCCACTGCGGATATTTTTGCATCGTGGTGGCAAACAGCGGCGAGGCGAGATGGTCGGCCAGCCAATTCTGCAGGGCGGACAGGGGCAGAGCGTCGAACCAGTCGCGGTCATTATTGGCGAACTGGCGGACGAACGGGAAGATCGCGTGGTCGGCCAGCGTCGGCTTTGCGTCCATCAGCTGCCCTGACGGTTGAATCAGACTGTCCAGCTTATCGAGAAAGGTCAGTCCGGCAGCGCGATGCTGCAGCGGGTCGACATTCTCATAGCGGGTCGGATATTTATAGCGGTCGAGCGCGTGTTTGAACGGACCATCGGCCTCGGCGATCAGTTCGGATTCGGTCGCGCTTCCCTGCCGCCAGCCTTGCGGGTCGTTGCGGTCCAGCGCCCAGCGCATGATTGCCAGGCTTTCGTCGATGACCTGTCCGTCGGGCAGCACCAGTACCGGTACCGTGCCCTTGGGCGAGGCGGTGATCATTTCTTCCGGCTTGTCACGCAGCACCACCTCGCGCAGGCGCACCGGCGTGTCGCTGACCAGCAATGCCATGCGCGCGCGCATCGCATAGGGGCAGCGGCGAAAGCTGTAGAGGACCGGCAAGTCCGTCATTCGGTGCCGAGATGCTGGCGACCCTCGGCCGCGGCTTTTTCAACCTGACGCTGGCGTTCACGATAGCGGGCACGCTGTTCGTCGCTCCGCTGGTCGATGCAATGCGGGCAGGCTTCACCCGGAATATAGTCGGGCGAGGCGCGATCGGTAGCGTTCAGCGGCATCCGGCAGGCATAGCATTGGCCATAATCGGCTTCGCGCAAGCCGTGGCCGACGGCGACTCGCTGGTCGAACAGGAAACAGTCGCCCTGCCAGCGGCTTTCGGATTCGGGCACATGTTCGAGATATTTCAATATGCCGCCCTTGAGATGCTGGACATCTTCGAACCCTTGCGCCTTGACATAGGCGGTCGCCTTTTCGCAGCGGATGCCGCCGGTGCAGAACATGGCGATCTTCGGTGCTTTTTCTGAATCCTGTCGCAGCTTCTCGGAAAAATCGTCGAACCAGGCCGGAAAATCGCGGAAGCTTTCGGTGTTCGGGTTGATCGCGCCGTCAAAACTGCCGATCGCCACTTCATAGGCATTGCGCGTATCGATCACGATCGTGTCCGGATCGGCGATCAGATCGTTCCAGTCGGCCGGGTCGACATAGGCACCTTTCTCGGTCGCGGCATCGACGCCCTCGACGCCCATCGAGACGATTTCCTTCTTCAGCCGGACCTTCATCCGCAGGAAGGGCATCGTGCTGGCTTCGGAATATTTGACCTCGAGATCGGCAAAGCGGGGCAGCTCGCGCAGGCCTTCGATCACCGCGTCAATCGCGTCGGGCGCGCCGGCAATCGTGCCGTTGATGCCTTCATGCGCCAGCAGAATCGTGCCCTTGAGGCCGTGCTGCTCGCACAGCGGCAGCACCTGCAGGCGAAGGACTGCAGGATCGTCGACCACGGCAAAATGATAGAGCGCGGCGACTTTTACAGGAGTTTGAGATTCGGTCATGGGAGCGCATATAGGGCGGCCGGGCAGGAATTTCCAATAGAGCCGCTTGCATAGCGCCGATGTTCATCGCATAGCAGCGCCATGGTTCCCCTTCTGTTCGCCCAGCATCGCTTTGCCATCGTCGCTCCGGCGGCGCTTTACTGGCCAGCGCAAAACGCGCTGCTGGTGGCCGATCTGCATCTGGAAAAAGCAAGTTTCTTTGCCCGGCAGGGACAGATGCTGCCGCCCTATGACAGCCAGGCAACGCTGGCTGAACTGGCCGATCTGGTCCGCAACACCGGCGCGACGCGGGTCTTCTGCCTCGGCGACAATTATCATGATGGCGAGGGCGAGGCACGGCTGGAAGCAGAAGCGGCCCGGCGACTCAGCGCCATGACCGCAACGCTGGAGTGGATCTGGATCACCGGCAATCATGACCGCGATGTGGCCGGCCTTTGGGGTGGCAAGGTGGTCGACGAATGGACCGGTGCCGGGCTGGCGCTGCGCCATCAGGCCACTGCCGATAGCGCGCTGCCGGAAATATCCGGCCATTATCATCCGAAAATCCGCATCGCGACGCGCGGCCGCCATCTGTCGCGGCGCTGCTTTGTCAGGGGGCGCCAGCATCTGATCATGCCCGCTTTCGGCGCGCTGACCGGCGGCATGGCGGCGCAGGACCCGGTGATCGAGGCCTGCGTCGGGGGTCCGGCGGAAGCGATCATCGGGCTGAAGGAAAAGCCGGTCTGTTTCCCCCTGCCGTTCCGCGATAGCCCGATAGAAGCGGTCGATGACAGCCAGTTTGCATTGCCTCTGGCCACCACGGGTCGCTGACTGCTAACGGCGCATTCATGGATCGATTCAAACCCTATCGCGATCAGCTGGACGCGCTCGATCAGGCGGGTCGCAAGCGGCGGCTTCTGATTCCCGCCGGCAAGGATTTTTCCTCCAATGATTATCTCGGCCTGTCGCGCAGTCCCTATCTGAAGGAAGTGGCGCAGACCGCGATCGCCAATGGCATGGCGCACGGATCGGGTGGATCACGGTTGCTCGGCGGCAATCATCCCGAACATGAAGCGCTCGAGCAATTTGCCGCCAGCCATTATGGCGCGGAAGCCAGCCTGTTTTTCGGCTCCGGCTTTGCCGCCAATAGCGCTTTGTTCGCCACCTTGCCGCAAACCGGCGATCTGGTGCTCTACGACGCGCTGGTCCACGCCAGCGTCCATGACGGGATGAAGCTGGGCCGCGCCGCCTTCCAGCCCTTTGCCCATGGTGACTGCAATGCGGTCGAGCAGGCCATTCGGAGTTGGCGCCAATCCGGTGGCATGGGGACCGTGTGGATCGCGGTCGAAAGCCTCTACAGCATGGATGGCGACCGGGCGCCGCTGGCTGATCTGGCCCGGATCGCCGATGCCCATGACGCGATGCTTGTGATCGACGAAGCCCATGCGGTCGGCGTTTTTGGCGAGGGTGGCAGCGGTCTGGCCGGCGCCATCGGCCGCCAGGAAAACGCGATCCTGCTGCGCACCTGCGGCAAGGCGCTGGGCGGCGAAGGCGGGATATTGACCATGCCGAAAATCCTGCGCGAATTTTTCATCAACCGCGCCCGGCCTTTTATTTTCTCGACCGCGCCCAGCCCGCTGACCGCGCATCTGGCGCAGCAGGCGATCGCCCATGTTGCGAACAATCCTGCGCTGCAGGCCGGTCTGGCGGATCATATCGCGCTTGCACGGGACTGCTTTGAAGGTCTGTCGCTTGGCGACCATCAGGACAGCCAGATTTTTCCGGTGATTCTCGGTGAAGACCGGGTGGCGGTGCGCGTCGCGGCGATGCTGCAGCAGCAGGGCTATGACGTTCGCGCCATTCGCCCGCCGACAGTCCCGGCCGGAAGCGCGCGTCTGCGCGTCTCGCTGACCCTCAACGTGACGCAGGAAGACATAAGAAATCTCGCCGCCGCGCTGCACGCGGCGCTGGCGCTGGCGAAAGCGGCATGAGCCAGAAATTTGTCATCACCGGCACCGATACCGATATCGGGAAAAGTGTCTTTGCCGCAGCGCTGACCGCTGCCCTCGGCGCCAGCTACTGGAAACCGGTGCAGGCAGGACTGGCCGAAGGCACCGACAGCGAGACGGTGGCGCGGATCGGCGGCGTGGATCCCGTGCGGATCTTGCCCGAGCGCTTCCG
Source organism: Sphingorhabdus sp. SMR4y (assembly GCF_002218195.1). Taxonomy (GTDB): domain Bacteria; phylum Pseudomonadota; class Alphaproteobacteria; order Sphingomonadales; family Sphingomonadaceae; genus Parasphingorhabdus. The sequence continues at coordinate 2,310,272 of NZ_CP022336.1, forward strand.
GCTGGCGATTCCTGCCTCGCCGCATTATTCGGCGGAACAGGAAGGCGTTACCATTGGCCTCGACGATCTCGCCATCCCGCCGGTCGATGGTCCGCTGGTCATCGAAGGCGCCGGCGGCGCGCTGGTGCCGGTCAATCCGGAGCTGCTGTTCGCCGATCTCTTTGCCCATTGGGGCCTGCCGGTGATCGTCGTCGCGTCGACCCGCCTCGGCACCATCAATCACAGCCTGCTGACGATCGAGGCCCTGCGCGCCCGCGCCGTGCCGATCCACGGCATCGCCTTTATCGGCGAAGAAATTGTCGACAGCGAACAGACCATCTGCCGGATCGGCGCCGTGTCGCATCTCGGGCGCCTGCCGATGCTCGATGCGCTGACGCCGGACGCCTTGCGGGACGCGTTCGGTGCCCATTTCAACCTGGCGGACTTCGGAGCATGAGCATCAATATCTGGCATCCCTTCACCCAGCACGGGCTCGGCGAACCGATTCCGGAAATCGCGCGGGCGGAAGGCACCTGCCTGTACAAGAGCGATGGCACGCGAATCATCGACGCGATATCAAGCTGGTGGGTGCAGACGCACGGCCATTGCCATCCGAAAATCACTGCCGCCATTCAGGCGCAGAGCGCCAAGCTGGACCAGATGATCTTTGCCGGATGGACACATGGCCCGGCGCAGGAACTGGCCGAAGGTCTTGCCGATTTTCTGCCGGATTCGCTGGAGCATATCTTCTTCTCCGACAGCGGCTCGACCGCGGTCGAGGTCGCGCTGAAAATGGCGCTCGGCTATTGGCACAATCGCGGCGAGGTACGCCAGAAAATCCTGGTGATGGAGCATAGCTATCATGGCGATACGATCGGCGCGATGTCGGTCGGCGCGCGCGGCGTGTTTAACCAGGCCTATGCGCCGTTGCTGTTTGATGTCGGCACCATTTCCTTCCCCGAAGCGGGGGCCGAGCAGCAGACGCTCGACCAGCTGGAGGCCTTTAGCACGGACTGTGACAATGCGCCGGCCGCGCTGATCGTCGAACCGCTGGTTCTCGGTGCGGGCGGGATGAAGATGTACAGCCCTGCAATTTTGGCGCAAATGGCGGCAATCTGCCGGGAACATGATGTATTGTTCATTGCCGACGAGGTCATGACCGGCTGGGGCCGCACCGGCACCGTCTTTGCCTGCGAACAGGCGGGCGTCGAACCGGATATATTGTGCATGGCCAAGGGGCTGACCGGCGGCGTCATCCCGCTGGCGGTGACCGCTGCCAGTGATCCGATCTATCAGGCGCATTATTCTGAAGACCGCGCACAGATGTTCTTCCATTCCAGCAGCTTCACCGCCAATCCGATCGCCTGCGCAGCGGCCAATGCCAATCTGGCGATCTGGCGCGACGAACCGGTGCAGGAGCGGATCGACGCCATCATCGCCTCGCATCAGGCCTTTGCCGAGCGGCTGAAGCAAAAGTCCAATGTCAGCGGATTGCGCCAGTGCGGCACCATATTGGCCTTTGAAATCGACGATGGCGCGGGCGACTATATGTCCAGCCTCGGCCCGCAGCTCCTCCGTTTTTTCCGGGATCGCAACATTTTACTTCGGCCGTTGGGCAATACGATCTACATCATGACACCTTATTGTATAAGCCGCGAGGAACTGGATTCCGTCTATGGCGTTATTGAGCAAGCGATTGGCCATTTCGGCAGCACCTGATCCCCGGGTCCCGGAAAGTTTTTTGCATAAGGGCGAAAAACCCGCCAAGGATAGATCATGGAAATAATAGATTCACTGATGGTCAAGATTGCGCTGATCGGCCTGCTCGGCATCGGCGCGCAATGGATAGCCTGGAGAACGGGTCGCCCGGCCATCGCGCTGATGCTGATCGTCGGCATTATCGCTGGTCCGGTTCTGGGCATTATCGATCCCGAACGCGATTTCGGCGCGCTGCAGGAGCCGATCATCAAGCTGGCGGTCGCGGTGATCCTGTTTGAAGGCGGCCTCAGCCTGAACTTCCGCGAACTGCGACAAGCAGGCGGCGCGGTTTCGGCGATGGTGCTGGTCGCCGGACCGATTGCCTGGGTCCTGGGCACTGCGGCGGCGCATTATGGCGCCGGCCTGTCCTGGGAAATATCGGCGCTGCTCGGCGGGATCATGATTGTCACCGGGCCGACCGTGATTGGTCCGATGCTCCGCACCTTGCGCGTGCCATCCCGGGTCCGCAACATCCTGAAATGGGAAGGCATTGTGAACGATCCGATCGGTGCACTGCTCGCGGTCGGAATCTATGCCTATATCACCTATGAAGGTGCCGATGCCAATATCGCGGTCATCAGCATGGATGTGCTGGCCGCCTCCTTCATCGCCGCATTGATCGGTGCAGGCCTTGGCTTTGCGCTGACATGGCTGTTTCCCAGAGGGCTGGTGCCCGAATATCTGAAAGCCCCCTTTCTGCTGGTCACCGTGATCGCGGGCTTTGTCATTGCCGACCTGATCAAGCATGAAACGGGGCTGATCACGGTCACGGTCATGGGCATTGTCATGGGCAACCGGCAAATCTACTCGAGCCAGGCACTCTACCGGTTCAAGGAAGATCTGGCGGTGTTGCTGATTTCCGGCGTCTTCATCATCCTTTCGGCCACCCTGGACTGGGAAACGGTGCAGCAGTTCCGGCCACAATTTGTCATTTTCCTGATATTGCTTTTGTTCATTGTCCGGCCGGTTTCGGTGCTGGTCGCCCTGCTGTTCAGTTCGGTGCCCTGGCGCGAACGGTTGTTCATCGCCTGGATTGCCCCGCGCGGTATTGTCGCAGTCGCGATCACCGGCCTGTTTGCGATCCGCCTGGTCGATTACGGCATGCCGGGTGCGGAGGCGCTTGTGCCGCTCAGCTTTGCCGTCGTCATTGCGACCATATTTGCCCATGGTTTTTCCGCATCCTGGGTGGCCGAGCGACTGGGCATTTCCGAAGGCAAGGGCGAGGGCGTGTTGATTGCCGGCGCCAACCGCTGGTCGATCGCGCTGGGCAAGATGCTTAAATCTCTCGATATCCCCGTTCTGGTAACCGACGGCAGCAAGTTCGCCCTGCGCCGGGCCCGCAGCGAGGGGCTGGATATCCACCATGGCGACGTGCTCGACGAAGCGCATAATGACAATATCGACATGGGCGAGTACCAGCATCTCATTGCCGCCACCGACAATGATAGCCAGAATCAGCTGATCACCGCCGATCTGGGCCCGGAGATGGGCTATGAACAGATCAGTCGGCTGGCCAATGACAGCCAGAGCAAGAGCCGGGTTGGCCGGGGCCGTCTGTTATTCGAATCCGGTTCCGATTTCGGCACGTTGCTCGATCGTGATCTGGCCGGCTGGCGGTTCAGCAAGACCAATATCACCGAGAAATTCACAGCCGAAGACTATCGCAAGAACCTGGACAAGGACGAGGAACCACTTGCGGTCTTCAAGCCGGACCGGCGGCTGTTATTCTTCGCCACGGATGCCCGGCCGGTCATCGAAAATGGCGATGTCGTGATCAGCTATGTTGCTGCCGACACGCCGGAGGAGCGCAAGGCGGACCGGGCGGCCAAGGACAGCGAGAAGAACGGCGAAAAGAATAGCGAAGGCTGATTATCCGGCCGGTGTCGTCCGCGGACCGAACAGCGCGGTACCGACCCGGATATGGGTAGAGCCCAGCTTGACCGCTTTTTCAAAATCTCCCGACATGCCCATGCTCAGGCCGTCCAGTCCCGCCTCGCGTGCCAGTTTGGCAAGCAGGGCGAAATAGGGGACCGGATTTGCATTGTCCGGCGGTACAGCCATCAGGCCGACGACCTCTATTCCGGATGACCGGGCCTGGTCGAGCAGGTCTGGAACAGCCTTGATATCGCAGCCACCCTTTTGCTGTTCCTCACCGATATTGACCTGCAGAAAACAGGGAATGTGGCGCTCCTGCCGCTTCATTTCCTTCGCCAGCGCCTTGATCAGCGAGGGGCGGTCGAGCGAATGAATATAATCAAAAAGAGTGACTGCTTCACCCGCCTTGTTCGATTGCAACTGGCCGATCATATGCAGTTCGATATCCGGATAGTCCGCTTTCAGCGCCGGCCATTTCTCCATGGCTTCCTGCACCCGGTTCTCCCCGAAAAGACGGTGACCGGACTCCAGCAGCGGCCGGATTTCGTCGCCGCTGCGGGTTTTCGACACCGCGATCAGCGCGATATCCGACGGCTTGCGGTCGGCTATTCCGGCCGCTTTGTCGATTTTGCTGCAGATCTCTTCAAGGGGGGAATATGCCAAGGGTGAATCTCTCTCAATCATTCTCTTTCGCCAGATGTGCGTCTATAGGCGTGCTTATGTTGCGAGACCAGCCCCGCCCCCATTTGCCCGACCAGACGGGTGCGACCCTGCCGACGCTATGGCTGTTCACCGACGAACGTAATGATGCTTTGCTCGAGCAAAGCATCCGGAAACTCCCGCGCGGTTGCGGCATTGTCTTTCGCCATTATCATTTGCCGGAAGCCGAACGGCGCGTGCGATTTGAAACCGTCAGGAAGCTCGTGCGGCGGCGTGGTCATGTGCTGCTTCTCGCCGGATCCGCTTCACTGGCACGGGCCTGGAAAGCCGATGGCCTGCACGGCCGGACAGGACGCCGGACGCTGGTGCATGGACTGTTGCACAGCGCCCCGGTGCACAATGGCAGGGAGATTGCACAAGCCAATCGCGCCGGCGCCGACCTGTTTTTTCTGTCCCCGATATTCACGACCCGTTCGCACCCCGGCCAACGGCCCTTGAGTCCCCTGCAAACCCGTCGACTGGCGGCGATGTGCCATGGCCCGGTGATCTATCTCGGCGGAATGAACCGGCATCGCTATCACGCGCGCAAGAACCGGCTGTCCCACGGATGGGCAGCAATTGACGCTTTACGTTGATTATTGCGCTGGCTCTGCTCTGTTAGAAGCGGAACTGGGTTCCGACATAGACGGCCTGGCTATCCTGACGGCTGTCGGTCAGCGGGGCCATCCGGTCACGCTCGTTGTTGATCCGGACACCAGCGGTCACGTCGAGATTACGGGTCAGCGAATAGCTGCCGCCGACATCGAGCGTATAATCTTTCTGGCTGGCGTCGAGAGCGCGCGGCGCAGCGTTGATCGGGGCCGAAGCATCGATCGACATGCGCGGATTGAAACGGCTCTTCTTGCCACCCTCTTCCTCGCCCAGCAGTCTTTCACCACCGATTTCCGAAAGATCGGGCATATTGCCGTTCAGTTTCTTGACCGGAATTGCGAAGCTCTTCAGACCTTTTGCAGCACCGAGGCTATAGGAAACGGGAGCGATCTTTGCCGCGCTTGCGACGCCCGATCCGGGGGCGGCAGCGAGAATATTTTCGCGAATCGAAACCGCGTCTGATTTCTGGCGAACCACCACAGTGACCGAACGTTCACCATCGCGGGTGCCGCCGGACGGAGTAAATTTGAAACTCGCGTTGCCACGCAAGGCGCTGATATTATACTTGGCCACCAGGTCAGGATCGGCACCGGCCACGGTAAAGGAACCGATCGATCCAAGCGTCTTCAGCGATACCAAATCGCTGTCGCCGGAAATCACCTTCGCCAAAGCAGGAGTCATGGCGAGGCCAGAGACCGCGAGTCCCGTCGCTAACCAACCGAAATGACTGACCTTTTTCGCCATGATGAAGCCGCTTCCCTTAATTCTGGCTTTGGATATAACAAATTCCGTTGAACTACACGAGTCAACATCCTGTTTTTGTCCGATTTTCCCAAACTAGCAATTTTCTGTTGCAGTTCGGTTACGCTTTTGTCCGGACATGGTTTCACTTGCTAGCATGAAAAACATGAACCAGAGATGATTTCACGGCCATTCAACCGGCGTTCAGTCCGCGCCGCACAAGAGCGATTCATGCGCTTATGCTTGCCCCTCGCGGCAAAGCATTTATAGAGAGCGCTGAAATGATTTCATGTCCGGAACAAATCCTGCGAAAAAGATTTCGTGCCGGCGCTAAATGCAACCAGGAGCGCTTCATGTCCCGCCTCAAAACATCCTCATTCCTGCGGTCTGCAACCGCCAGCCTGCTGACATTGTCGCTGCTTTCCGCTTGCGGCGGCAAAGAGCGGCCGCAGGCTGATCTGGCGGCGTCCCAGGTCACCACCATCGGCGTGAACAGCTATTTGTGGCGCGCATCGCTCGATGCCCTGTCCTTCATGCCGTTGACCCAGACCGACAGCAACGGCGGCGTGATCCTGACCGACTGGTATGTGAACCCGCAAAATCCGGGCGAGCGAATGAAGATCAACGTTTCGATTCTCGACCAGGATCTGCGCGCCGACGCCCTGCGTGTCGCTGCTTCGCGGCAGGTCGCACAGAATGGCACCTGGGTGGATGCGCCGGTCAAGGCCGCGACCACGCAGAAGCTGGAACAGATCATCCTCACCAAGGCCCGCGACCTGCGGCGCGGTGCGATCACCAACTAAACCTTCCTGCCACTTCATGGGGCCGCAATGACCGATCAGCGATTCAATCCACTGGCGGCGGACAAACGCTGGCAAGAGCGCTGGTCAACCGCCGGCACTTTCGAGGCGGATGACGCCAGCAGCAAGCCGCGCAGCTATGTGCTCGAGATGTTTCCCTATCCCTCGGGCCGCATCCACATGGGCCATGTCCGCAACTATACGATGGGCGACGTGCTCGCCCGCTTCCGGCGGATGCAGGGTTTTGAAGTGCTCCATCCGATGGGCTGGGACGCCTTCGGCATGCCGGCGGAAAATGCGGCGATGGAAAAGAAGGTCCATCCCGGCGAGTGGACAAGAGCCAATATTGCCTCGATGCGCAGCCAGCTGAAGACTCTGGGCTTTGCCTTCGACTGGAGCCGCGAACTGGCGACCTGCGAACCGGACTATTATGGCCAGGAACAGGCGCTGTTCATCGACCTGTTCGAGGGCGGTCTGGTCTATCGCAAGGAATCGGCGGTCAACTGGGATCCGGTCGACATGACCGTGCTCGCCAACGAACAGGTGATCGACGGCAAGGGCTGGCGGTCCGGTGCGCAGGTTGAAAAGCGCAAGCTCAGCCAGTGGTTCCTGAAGATCACCGATTTTGCCGAGGATTTGCTCGCCGGACTGGGTGACCTCAAGGGCTGGCCGGAAAAAGTGCGGCTGATGCAGGAAAACTGGATCGGCAAGTCGCAGGGTCTGCAATTTCATTTCGCTCTGGCCGAAGCGCAGGGCGATATCGCCAGCGTCGAGGTCTTCTCGACCCGGCCGGACACGATTTTCGGGGCCAGCTTTGTCGCGCTGTCGGCCGATCATCCGCTGACCCAGAAACTGGCCGGCCAGAACGAAGCGCTCGCGGCCTTCGCCGAAGAATGCAAGGCAGGCGGCACCACGGCAGCCGAGCTCGAGACGATGGAGAAAAAAGGCTTCGATACCGGCCTGACCGTCACCCATCCGCTCGATCCCGACTGGCAACTGCCCGTCTATGTCGCCAATTTCGTGCTGATGGATTATGGTACCGGCGCGGTTTTCGGCGTGCCGGCGCATGACCAGCGCGACCTCGATTTTGCCCGCAAATATGGTCTGCCGGTCAAACGCGTGGTTTCCGACGGCGAGGAAACAGCCGCGAAATATGTCGGAAATGAAGCCTATACCGGTCCGGGAAAAATCGTGAACAGCGCATTTCTCGACGGCCTGACCGTCGAAGCGGCGCAGCAGACGGTGATCGATCGCGCGCAAGTCGAAGGCTGGGGCAAGGCCCAGACGACCTGGCGGCTGCGCGACTGGGGCGTTTCGCGGCAACGTTACTGGGGCACGCCGATCCCGATCATCCATTGCGATGACTGCGGTCCGGTGCCGGTGCCCAAGGACCAGCTTCCCGTCGTCCTGCCGGAAGATATCGATTTCGAAACGCCGGGCAATCCGCTCGAGCGGCACGCAACATGGAAACATATTGATTGCCCGAAATGCGGCAAGGCGGCGCTGCGCGAAACCGATACGCTCGACACCTTTGTCGACAGCAGCTGGTATTTCCTGCGCTTTGCCAGCCAGCCGGACGACCGGCCCTTTGATCCGGAAGTGGTCAAGCAATGGCTGCCGGTGACGCAATATATCGGCGGCGTCGAACATGCGATCCTGCACCTGCTTTATGCGCGTTTCTGGACGCGGGCGCTGGCGAGCATCGGCAAGCTGGATTTCGCCGAACCGTTCGAGAGCCTGTTCACCCAAGGGATGGTGACGCACGAGACCTACAAGCATGGCGACGGCAGCTGGCTGTCGCCCGACGAGGTCGAGAAAAACGGCACCGACTGGACGGTGATTGCCGACGGGTCGCCGGTCACCACCGGCCGGGTCGAGAAAATGTCGAAGTCGAAGAAAAATGTCGTCGACCCCGATCCGATCATCGAACAATATGGCGCCGATGCGGTGCGTTTCTTCATGCTCTCCGACAGCCCGCCCGAGCGCGACCTGCCCTGGTCCGAAGCGGGCATCGAGGGTAGCTGGCGCTTTGTCCAGCGGCTCTGGCGCCTGTTTATATCCGTCGAGTTCGAAACGCTGGAAAATGAAGATGTAAAAGTTCGAAGAAAGCTAAATCAAACTATCAAGGGTGTCGCTGACGACGTGGAAGCCTTGGCCTTTAATAAGGCCGTTGCGAAAATTTTTGAGCTAGTCAATCTCGTAGAAAAAGCAAATCCGTCTGCCGATAAACGAGAAGCGATCAAGGCGCTCGCCCGGATAGTCGCGCCGATGGTGCCGCATATTGCCGAGGAAGCCTGGGCCCTGTTCGGTGAAAGCGGCCTGATCGCCAACGCGCCCTGGCCGGAGGTGGACGAAAGCCTGCTGGTCGATGATGAAGTGACGATCGCGATTCAGGTGCGCGGAAAGTTGCGCGATACGATGACCACGGCCAAGGGCAGCAGCAAGGATCGGCTCGAAGAGCTTGCTCTCGCCTCCGAGAAGGTGCAGCGTAGCCTCGATGGAGCCGCAATAAAGAAGGTAATCGTCGTGCCCGACCGACTGGTCAATATCGTCATATGACATCCCTGATCGCCCGGATCACGCTGGCCGTGACATTGTCGGCGGTGCTGGCCGGCTGCAACCTGCGGCCGCTCTACGCCGGCGGCACGAGCGGTGTGGTCGCGCAGGAGCTGGGCCAGGTCGAGATCGAACCGATTGCCGGCAAGGCAGGCTGGCTGACCCGCAATGCACTGAAGGACCAGCTGGGCGCGTTCGAGGGACAGCAGGCCAAATATCGCCTGACCGTCGCGCTGGAAGACAAGATTGCCGGATTCGGCGTGCGCAGCGATGACCGGATCACCCGCGAACGCAGAACCCTGCGCGCCCGCTATCAACTGGTCCGCATCTCCGATTCCGTGGTCGTTCTCGATGCCACAGCCGGTTCGGATGCCGGCATCGATGTGGTGTCATCGGAATATGCCACGCTGGCCGCCGAAGATACGGCACTGGAAAACCTGGCGACGCGCGTGGCCAACCAGATCGTAACCCGGCTGTCCCTGTTTGCCCGGAATGAGGCCAGCGCGTCGCCGCAGCCATGAAGGCGAAGCCGGAAGAGATTGTCAGGCGTTTTCATGCCGCTCCCGATCAATTTCGACTGGTCCTGCTGTGCGGCCCGAATGTGACCCGCTGCCAGGCGCTGGTCGAGGAGCTGGTCAAACCGCTGGCGCAAAGTGCCGAGCGGGTAGACCTGACAATCAGCGATATTACCGATGGCCCCGCGCGGCTCAACGACGAAGCCAATTCCGCATCGCTGTTCGGCGACAAGCGCTTTCTGGTATTGCGGCTGAACAGCGGCGAAGCGGTCCGCGCGACTGCGGCGATAGACAATCTGCTGGCGAGCGACACCGCCGGCGATCCGGTATTTGTCATCGCACCCGGCATGGGCGACAAAACCGCGCTGGCCAAGACCATTATTGCGGCGCCGGATGCCCTGATCGCAACCTGCTATGAAACGACACCCCAGCAGGCAGCGGCGGAAATCCTGACCATGGCCCAGACCGAAGGCCTGCGACTGAGCCGGGAAATGGCCCAGGAAATCGCGGCCCTGACCAGCAATGATCTGGTTCTGGCCCGTCTGGAAGTCGAAAAAATCGCGCTCTACCTGGATGCGTCAGCGGATAATCCGATGACCCCGGAAGCGGATATTCTGCTTCTGCTCGGTGCCGAGAATGACGAAGAGGATATCAACCTGCTGATCCACGCCGCACTCAATGGCGATGCAGCGCGGCTGGCACGGGAAATCGCCGCTACCCGCGCGCAGGGTATCAGCGAAATCGGCCTGATCCGGATCATGCTCCGGCATCTTGCCAAGCTCGCGGAATTGCGCAGCAAGGTGGACAAGGGCGGCAATGTCGATTCCGTCGCCAGTCACCCCAGCGTCTTTTTCAAGGAGCAGAAACATTTCAAGCGGCAGCTGCGAATCTGGTCATCCGCCCATATCGCGCGGCTGATCGAACGAATTCTGCAACTGGAGATTGTCATGAAAAGCAGCGGCCAGCCGGACCAGGTGCTGCTCGAGGAAGAACTGCTGCTGATTGCCCGGAAAGCCGCCAGCGGACGCTAGCACCGGCGGACGGGTTCACTCATAATCAGCGGTAATCGCGATCCGGCCACGGAACCGGCCATTTGCATCGCCACGGACGCGCAATTGACCACCGAAGGAAAAGGTCAGCCGTCCGGACGGATCCAGTCGTGCCAGCGTCGGCAGATTGGTTTGCAGCCGCTCCAGCTCGGCCGTCGAACCATTGGGCGCGCTGAGCTGAATCCGTTCGGGCAGGAATATCCGCACGCTGCGGCCCGGTTCGCCGGTCAGACGTCCTTCGCCGTGCAACGCCATGCCGCCAAGATTGGCAATACTGCCCCGGATTTGCCGGTCGCCCGACATAGGATCGATACTGACCACGCCGCCGCTGCTGCTCAACAGGGCCATGCGGGAAAAATCCAGATTGGCGGTAATTTCGATCTGCAGCGGAATTTCCGGCTTCCCGGCCGCCGTTCCGGAGGATCCGTCAGGCGGGGCACTGGCGGCGCACAGGCGGCATTGCGCCTGCAATTCCGCCGCCGGAATCGCAAGGGAAGCGCAGACCATTGCTGCATTCAGCACAAGTTTTACCGCCATCTTCATAATCCGCCATTTTCGCCGGATATGCCTAATATCCGGTTAAGCATAAGGATTGGCGCCCGGGATGGCCTTTTCAGATGCCTTGACCGTCCGCGATCAAACCCCCATTTAGCGACTATGGAAAAAACAATATTGAGCGACGAGCAATGGCGGCAACGGCTGTCTCCGGAGCAATATCACGTACTCCGCGAAGCGGGCACCGAGCGGCCCTTTACCGGCGCATTGAACACCGAATATCGAGACGGTGAATTTTTCTGCGCCGGCTGTGGCAGCAAATTGTTCGAGTCAGACAGCAAGTTCGACAGCGGTTGTGGCTGGCCCAGCTTTTCCGCGCCCGCCGATTCCGAAGCGGTTACCGAGATCGAGGACAATAGTCATGGCATGCGCCGGATCGAGATACGCTGCTCCACGTGCGACGGACATCTTGGCCATGTCTTTCCCGATGGGCCGACCGAAACCGGCCTGCGCTATTGCATGAATAGCGCGGCCATGGCGTTCGAACCCAAAGACGACTGACTTTTTTCTGTGCTTCCCTGTTCAGCCTACGGTAAGGCACCGGAACGCTAGAAAAATTCTGGTTTGGTATTTAGTGGGTGGATCAATATGGCGCGGGCCAGAAAACGCAGCAACAAACAGGGTCCCATCCGCAAATGGCTTTGGCGGCTGACCAAGGCCGGTCTGGTCGTCGGACTTCTCGCGGCTATTGCCCTGGTGGTTGCGGTTCTGGTGGTCCGCTCTTCGCTCCCCGGCTTCGAGGATCTCAAATCCTCTCCCAACGGCCAGATGATACGGGTTCTCGACGTTAACGGCAAAGAGCTGTTTTCCATGGGGCCGAGCTACGGCGAATGGCTGCCCTATGCGGAAATTCCGGAAGTCATGAAATCCGCCATGGTCGCGGTCGAGGACCGGCGCTACGAAATCCATCCCGGCGTCGACCCGATCGGCATCGCGCGATCGCTTCAGGTCAGGATGCAGCGTGGCCATTGGGCGCAGGGCGGTTCCACCATCACCCAGCAGCTCGCCCGCAACGTATTTCTGAACAACAACCGGACCTTTGGCCGGAAAGGCCGGGAAATATTGCTCGCGCTGGCGATGGAGCGGAAATTTTCCAAGGAACAGATTCTCGAACTCTATCTGAACAAGGTCTATTATGGCGGCGGTGCTTATGGCATCGACGCGGCATCACGGCGTTTTTTCGCGCATAGTGCAAGAGACCTCAACCTGGCCGAGGCCGCGATCATCGCCGGTCTGGTCAAGGCACCATCCCGCTATTCACCCACCGCCGACGCGACGGCTGCGATCGGGCGGGCAACCGTGGTGCTGGAAGTGATGCAGGACGCCGGAGCGATAAGCGCCTCGGAAGCGGCAAAGACCAACCCTGCATCGGTCAAGCTGGCCCCCGAACCCCGGCAGAACAGCGTCCGCTATTTCACCGACTGGGCGTTGCCGCAGCTCGACCTGCTGATCGACGAGAGCGTTGAACCGATCGAGGTCTGGACAACGCTGGATCTCGACATGCAGCGCGTCGCCACCGCGGCGATCCAGTCCGGTGTACCGGCCGGCGCCCAGGGCGCGCTGGTGGCGATTGACCGCGACGGCGCAGTACGCGCCATGGTCGGCGGCACCGACTATGTGACCTCCAATTATAACCGGGCCACCCAGGCCGTCCGCCAGCCCGGATCGGCGTGGAAAGTGTTCGTCTATATGGCGGCGCTGGAAGCGGGCTATACGCCCAATGACACGGTGACCGACGAACCGATCACCATCGGCAACTGGACTCCGCGCAACAGCGGTGACCGCTACGCCGGCGACATTGATGTCCGCACCGCTTTCGCCTTTTCCAAAAATACCGTCGCCGCAGCAATCGGCAATGATATCGGCACCTCGTCGATCGCCAATATGGCGCGGCGTTTCGGGATCACCACCCCGATCAACACCAACCCGTCAATGGTGCTTGGAACGTCCGATGTGCGGCTTCTTGACATGACCCGCGCCTTTGCTTCGATCAGCGGCAAGGGCATTGCGATCACACCCTTCGGAATCACCAAGGTGCAGACGATGAACGGCGATGTCCTGTACCAGAGCAAATTCGACGGCAGTCGCGTGCTGGTTGACCCCTGGGTTGCCGCCGGCATCACCGACCTGATGCAGACTGCGGTTGCCACCGGCACCGGCCGGGCTGCCCAGATCGGCAGGCCGGTTGCCGGCAAGACCGGAACCACCAGCAGCAACAAGGATGGCTGGTTCCTCGGCTTTTCCAGCGGACTGACGACCGGTGTCTGGATGGGCCGTGACGATGCCAAGCCGGTTGGCGGATTGCAGGGTGGCCGGGCGCCGGCCAGCGTCTTCGCGCAATTCATGAAAATGGCTGTCGCCAATCGCAAGGTCGAGAAGTTCGATACGGAACTGGTCTTGCCGGAATGGCAGCTGGAACCGGATGAAGACGAGCTGTTCGGCGCGCCCGAAGACGGCATTTATGTGGATGAAAACGGCATGCCGATCGAAACCGGTCGCGGGATCGAATATGATCTGGAAGGCGGGGAAGCGGCCGATAGTCCGCGACTCGATCAGGACTGGATCGATTCGGTCCTCGGTCGCGGCGAGGATCCCGGACCGCGCAAGCCGGAACCCGCGCCGGCCAAAAGACCCAAGCCACAGCCACCGCAAAACCCGCCCGAGTCCCTGCTCCCCGAAGGGGCCAGACTGGAACCGCAATAGCCGCGCTCAGTCAGCCGGAGGCGATTGCCGTACCGCTCCGACCATGTGCAGACCGCGTCCATGGTCCTTGAGCCAGCGATCGGCACTGCGACGATCCGATTCAAATATCCGGTCGAGCAAGACATAGAATCGCTTGCTATGGTCCATATGGGTGAGATGGGCGACTTCGTGGGCGACCACCGACCGGCGAACATGCGGCGGCGCCATGACCAGCCGCCAGCTCAGCCGGATCGACTTGCGCGCCGAGCAACTGCCCCAGCGGCGGCGCGCGTCGCCAACCGCGAGACGCGGCAATTCGGTTTCGGCCCTGTCGCAATAATATTGCAGATCGTCGGCAAATATCCTGCGAGCCTCGGCCTTGAGCCAGCGAAGGACCCGGGACTCAACATGTTCCGCCGGTCCGCCCAGCCGGATTTCGCCCCCCACGATTCGCGGTGTCCGGGCAAAATCCGGTGACCACCGGATAATATAGGGCTCGCCCAGAAATGCGATCTGGCTGCCATCCTCCACCGGGACCGGAGGGACGGCTTCGGCAAAGCGGGCATTGAGCCAGTCGGACTTGGACCGGGCAAAGCGCAGCGCCTGACTCTCCGATGCATAGGGGGGCAGGGTGAGGCGGACGACGCCTTTTACGGTATCGGCCGAAACGATGATCGACCGGGCCTGCTTTGACCGCCGCAGCTGGAGCGGATAGCTGGCCCCTCCGAGGTTGATGGTGAGCGCTTCGGGCCGTGATGAACTAAAGAGGCGCATCGAGAATATGCTGCTCGAGCGGCCCGGCCTTGCTCTCGGGAATGACCTTGCCCCGGATCGACTGGCCCGCCGCGTGAATCGATTCACGATCTCCGGAAACCAGATAATGCCAGTCCGGCAACGGCAGCCCCCGGGCACGCATTTTATAGGCACAGCTGTCGGGCAACCAGTCAAATTCTTCCAGCTTGTTGCGGGTCAGACGGACGCAATCGGGCACATGGAACTTGCGGTGGCGATAATCGCTGCATTGCGCGCTCTGCAGATCGAGCAGCTTGCAGGCGATATTGGTCATATATATCTGACCGTCATCCTCGTCCTCGGCCTTCAGCAAACAGCATTTTCCACAGCCGTCGCACAAGGCCTCCCACTGGCCGCGATCGAGCGATTCAAGCGGCGCTTCCCAGAACGGCTGGGCGGCGTCTAGCCCACCCATTGGGCTATTTCGTCGGCAACCTGCTGCGGTGTGCCATCAAAGGGCAGCAGCGCCAGCGGTTCTCCATCCGGCCCGAACAGATAGGCCTGGCGGCTGTGGTCAACGAGATACTCGCTGGAACTCTCGTCATCGCGAACATCATAGAGAATCAGATATTCTTTCGCGACCGCCGCGATTTCGTCCGGAGTACCGGTGAGACCGATCAGCCGGGGGTGAAAAGCGGATACATATTGTTTGAGGACTTCCGGTGTATCGCGACCGGGGTCGACGGAGATGAAAATCGGCTGGATTTTCTCGACCAGAGCCGGGTCCTCTTTTTCTGCCTGTTTCAATCCCAGCATGAGATTGGCGAGATCGACCGGACAGACGTCAGGGCAATAGCTGTAGCCGAAATAGATGATACGATATTGGCCCTGGAACGCTTTTTCCGAGGTTTTACCGCCGTCCTGATTGGTCAGGGTGAAGGAACCGCCAATGTCCGCTCCGGCAAGCGGCGGTTCCGCAGACGCTTCGGACGCGGGGTTGCAGGCGGCCAGAACTGTCAGTAATCCTGTGGCAAGGATCATTTTGGCGACATTTTTGATATTGTTCATTACGGGGCCAGACATGGTCTGCTAGTGAATCAATTTCAACAGATAATTGATCGACAGCAATTGCAGTGCATCGGTGCGCCAAGTCACCGGTCAGTAAAACGGGGCTAAAAATGTTCAGAAAAATCTCTTCGGTCACCCGCTCGTCCGGCCCATTGGGCAGATTCGTGCAACTGGCATTGCTGGCCGTTGCCGCATTTTCGATTTCCGCTCCGGCCGCCGCCCAGTTTTCGGACAGCTATAATTTTCTGAAAGCGGTCAAGGAAAGGGATGGCGAGGAGGCGACAAAATTTCTCAGCCAGCCGGGATCGGTTATCGTCAATACCCGCGATCGCTCGTCCGGAGAAACGGCCCTGCACATCGTCGTAGCGCGTCGCGACAATGTCTGGGTGGGTTTCCTGCTGCAAAAAGGTGCCAATCCCAATATTGCCGACAAGGAGGGTGTCACGCCACTGATGCTGGCTACCCAGCTGCGCTTCGTCGACGGAGTCCGGACCCTGCTGGCCAAAAGGGCGAAAGTCGATGAGCCGAACCGGCAAGGGGAAACCGCGCTGATCCGAGCGGTCCAGCTTCGTGACAGCGAACTGGTCCGTCTGCTGCTGGCGAATGGTGCCGATCCGGACCACACCGATTCGCTCGCCGGAAAATCGGCTCGCGACTATGCCAGCCAGGATCGTCGCAGCGCCGCCATATTGGCGGAGATTGAGAAGGCGGACGCGAAACAGAAACCGGAAACGGAAAGCCGGTTTTTCGGGCCGGAAGGCTAGCCGCCGCTCAATAGCTACCCGGTTCGTGCTGACCCCGGCCCGGGCTGATCCAGCCATCAGAGATCGCCGAGCGCTGCATTGCGCGGCGGGCCAGCCGCATCGTCTCGGTTCTGCGCCGCGCCGGTGCCAGAGCCTTGGTCGCCGCCGCCCGCACCATTTCCGCATCATAGGCATCGGCAATGATCAACCCGGTACGTTCGGGCAGAAATGCGGGTCCCTCGACCGGAGAGGCATCAAAGCCGACCGGCAAGGCCCAGTAGAAACGGTCGCAATAATCCAGATATTCGATCCATTTGCTGTCGCCCAGCAGATCGCTCCGCGCCACCTTGATCTCGACGATGACAATCTGGCCCTTGGCATCAATGCCCATCAGATCGGCCCGGCGACGATTGCGCAAACTGACTTCGGGCAGCACCATGATATCGTGACGCATGAACATCCGGGCAACGCCGCGGGCCACCGCCGGTGCACCGGTCAGAGGTTCGCTCGTCGCGAGCAAGCCGGAAGAATCATCCAGGAAGGTCATCAGATTCAACTAGAACATAAAAAGAACAAAATAAAGGCCCCCGTGAGGGAGCCTTCATCGGTTCATTCTCTGCAGGACCGCTTATTGATAGAAGATATGATTGTCTATCGTGGCCAGCCGCTTGAGACGCCAACCCGGCGAAACATAGCGGGCGTGAAAGAACAGAGCGCCTTCGACCGAGCTTTCCCAGCCGTCATTCACCGCGATTTTGGCGATTGCCACAGCGTTGCGCCATTGCCGATGGCCCTTGTTGATGCGGGGCATCTTGCCACCACGAACAAAGGAAAACTGGCTGCGCTGATAGACCACGCCGCAGATCGTGTCCGGGAACCGGGGTGACGCGACGCGCGCCAGAACAACACGGGCTACAGCCAGCTGGCCTTTCAGCGATTCGCTTTTGGATTCAAAATAGACGGTACCGGCAAGGCAGTGCATTTCCTCGTCCAGCGTACCGGCCACCGATTGCTGGCGGACGAGCTGGCGCAACGTCTTTGCGCCGTCATTGACGAAATCGCTGGTCGCCTGGAAACCGGCTTCCGTTTCGCCATTGGCGATCTTGTCCGACTCTATGACATCCTGGGGAATATCGGCGACAACTTCCTGCTGTTCGCCAAAGATAATGGCCTGATCGGATTCATCGTCTTCCAGCAGGGCCGGATCAACAAAAATTTCGGATTCAGGAATCTCGTCATTCGCTTCCAGAGCGAATGATGCATCTGTCACGGACAAGGCCACGACGACAGTAAGTGCGAGCGATAACACGCTCGTGGCACGAAAAATTTTTCTCATAAACCTGTTTTGTTATGCAGTGAGACCAGAGCCAATCAGGACTAAACCCGTCCAGACTGCCGAAAATGGACCCAAAAACAATAAACCACGGTCCATTTCTGTTCTCCCCGTCTGCGTGTTTACCGCCTGTCATTTCGACAAACGAGCGGCAACCTGCGCATCAAAGTTGAGCGCCAATTATGGTTTTGAGGAATAAAGTCAAGTTTACTGACCCATTAGGGCGATGAGCCGTTCCGCATCCGGGATGTCCAGTTCAATTAACCACATATCGGGGTCAAACCGAAATCTCTGATCGATATATTCGGACAATTCTTTATTGTTTTCAGTATCTTGGGGCCATATTCGCTGCCAGTTCGGGGCACCGTCCAGGCTTGGCATATTCTCCAGAAGCCTTGGGTTTGCGCCCTTTTCCATGCATTGGATAAGAATGGCGCCGGAAATCCGGTCCCCCTTTTTCAGCACCGAGCCAAAACCACCCTTCTGGCTGACCAGCCGGAGAAGCGTCTGGACCTTGATTTCCGCGGAAAGCCGCGGCTCAATCATCCTTCTTATACCCGGGCAGGGATGCCAGCGGGATATGCGAACGCATGAAAGTCCCGGTACCGCGCGCTATTTCGTCGCCTTCGCTGTCGATCAGCCGCGCATCGGCGACGAACACCCGTCGTTTACCACTGACCCAACGGCCCTCGGCGGTGACGGGACCGGTTTTGAGCGGCTTGGTAAAGAGCAGATTGAAGGCGGTCGTCAGAATGAAGCGGTCGGATACAAGGCTGTTGGCCGCGTAAAAGGCGGCATCGTCGAGCATCTTGAAATAGGAGGTACCGTGGACGGCCCCGGCGGCATGATAATAGCGCTCGTCCACCGAGAAATGGATGCGCGCCGTGCCGGCTTCCGGGATTTCCAGACGCGAATTGAACAGCCGGTTTATCGGTGCTTGCGCATACAGGCGTTCGAGGGCCCGAAAATGTTCCTGGGCGCCGCCCCCGTCTTGCGGCTCCTCTGCCGGCTTATCGTTCACAGCCAAAGATCAGGCCGCCCGTTGCTCGCGCTGTTTGCTCAACAGCGCATACAGCGCATCCTGCCCCGATGCACCGCGCAGCTTTGCCACCATATTGTCATCGCGGAGAAAGCGCGATGCAGCGGCCAGCGCCTTGAGATGCTCGACACCGCTTTTTTCCGGCGACAATAGCGCGAAGATCAGATCCACCGGTTTGCCGTCATGGGCTTCGAACGGCGCCGGTTCGGAGAGACGGAGGAAAATGCCGATACAATGGTCGATATCCGGCAATTTGGCATGCGGTATCGCGACCGCCCGACCGAAACCGGTTGATCCGAGCGCCTCGCGCGCCTCGAGCCCGGTGCGGATAGCCTCTGCATCAAGACGATAACATTCCTCGCCGATACGGGCGATCGTTCGCAGGATATCACTCTTGTTGCCAATATCCTGACAGTCCCGCACGGCAGCGAGCTCCAGTCGAACGGGCAAATCAGTCATGAAACTTTCCTTTTGTCCCGGCAAAACTCAGCCAATTTGGCAAACATCGCGTGAAACTGGATGTTGGTGTGTGTCGAACCCGCTGCCTCAAATCCCGGCTAAACGCCGCATTTGAAGCGATTCCGCCTGGTCAGCTATGTGGTTCGACCCAACCGATTGTGCCATCGGAACGGCGATAAACCATATTATGGGCGCCAGTGCCAGAGTTTTTGAACAAAAGCGCGCTGGTATTGCGCAAATCCATCATCATGACCGCGTTGGATACGCTGGCTTCGGGGATATCAGTGCTGGTTTCGGCAATGATTGCCGGAGAATCGCCGTTCATTTCGCTTTCTTCTTCGTCTTCAGACGATTCGAACACGCGATAGGCCGCTTCTTCCTGCTTTGCCGCATATTGCGCCTGGACATGGTGGTCGTTCAGCCGGCGCATATAACGGCGCAGCTGCTTTTCGATCTTGTCGGCGGCCTGGTCAAACGCCTGATGGGCATCACCGGCTTCGGCATCCGATTTCAGGGTCAGGCCCTGCATCACGTGAGTCACGATATCGCATTTGAAATGGGCGTGGGGTGCTTTGCTCACGGTGACGTTCGCTGAGATCGCCTTGGCGAAATATTTGCTGGCAATCGCGTTCATCCGATCCTCGACATGGGTTTGCAACGCATCGCCGGTATCGACCTGATGTCCTGAAACACGAACTTCCATATTCACTCTCCTTTTGCTTCTGTACCGCTAAGCAAACTGCGGCACAGCTAAACCTCGGACCAAAGAGGGTTTTCGATGCCCTCGACAAAAACCTTGTGCTTCGCCAGCTCTTCATCACTGGCGCGATGCTCGCGCGGTGCCATGAACTGTTTACGCTCTGTCCGCTGTGATGCGGATCGCATATCCCGCGCGGCTTCCTGTGTTTTGCCGTCTTCGGCCAGACCAAGACCGATCTGCCGGCCACCCGTCAGTTCGATATAGAGCTGGGTCAGCAACTCTGCGTCGAGCAGCGCGCCATGCTTGACGCGGTGGCTGCGATCGATGCCGTAGCGCGAGCACAAGGCATCGAGCGACAATTTGGCACCGGGATGTTTGGATTTGGCAATCGCCAATGTGTCGATCATGCGAAACTGGGAAATCGGCTTGTAGCCGCACAGGACCAGCTCAGCGTTGAGAAACTTGAAATCAAATTGCGCATTATGGGCCACCAGATTCGAATCCTGCAGGAAATCCAGCAATTCCGTAGCGCCTTCGGAAAACAGTTTCTTGTCGGACAGAAATATGTCGGAAAGTCCGTGCACTTCCTCGGCTGCCTTCGGCATCGGCCGCTGGGGATTATAATAGCAGTGGAAGGTTTGCCCGGTTTCGACCCGGTTGATCATTTCGATACAACCGATTTCTACCATCCGGTCACCATTTTGAGGATCAAAGCCAGTAGTTTCGGTGTCGAAAATTATCTCTCGCATAAGGTCAATATCGGACCGATCTCCGGGTTACGCAAGAGCCGCTTTCAGTTTTTGAACAAGTTTACCGACCTGCTGACGGGTTTCTGCGAGCGGCAGCGATGTATCAATCACGGAATCGGCCTTCGCCCGCTTTTCCGCGTCCGGCATTTGCAATGCCTTTATGTGGGAAAACCGCTCTTCTGTCATGCCGGGCCGGGCCAGAACCCGCTCGCGCTGATGCTCTTCGCCCGCCGAGACCACCACGATATGATCGACAGATTCTGCACCGGATTTCTCGAACAACAGCGGGATATCAAACAGGATCAGCGGCCGGTCCTGATTCTCCTCGAGAAAAGCGAGCCGCATCTCGCCGACGGCCGGATGTATCAGCTTCTCGAGCTTTTGCATGGCGTCCGGATTGCCGAGCACCGCTGCGCCCAGTTTCTGCCGGTCCACGCCTTCACGGCCCGTGGTGCCGGGAAACAGCGCTTCGATCGCTTCGACCAGCGCGCCGTCCGGCCCCTGCAGCTGGTGCACGGCAGCATCGGCGTCGAACAGGGGCACGCCTTCTTCGACAAACATTTTGGCCACCGTCGATTTGCCCATGCCGATGGAGCCGGTGAGGCCGATAATGAAAGGTCGGGTCCGGCCGCTCATGCCGTCAGCCGCTTGCGCAGTTCGTCATCATCTTCCATCGGCGGCGTGGCGCCAAAGAATAGTTCAAAAGCAAGCGCTGCCTGGCCGATCAGCATGTCGAGACCGTCGATTACCGCCAGATCCCGTTTTTTGGCTGCCTTCAGCAATCCGGTTTCCAGTGGCGCATAAACGAGATCATAGACCAGGCAATCGGTGGGCAGGGGATCGAGATCCACCTCGAGGGCCGGCTGTCCCATCATCCCGAGGGGACTGGCATTGATCAGCAGATCGGCTCCGGGCAACCGGGCATCCATTGGAAGCACCCCGCCCTTCATGGACGATTGCATCAGCAGACCGCTGGCTTTCAGGCCGTTACGGGCAAGAATGGTCGTTTCGGCAATGCCGGCCTGTTTCAGCGCGAAGAGCACGGCCCTTGCCGCGCCGCCCGCTCCGATGACCACAGCATGTTTACCCGACCAGTCATAATCGGCGATCGGTGCCAAAAATCCTGCCGCGTCGGTATTGGTTCCCATCAGACTGCCATCATCCTGCCGGACGACCGTGTTCATCGCGCCGATCTTGTCCCGCACGCCGCCCGGATCGGCGACCAGGTCAAGCATGGCGATCTTGTGCGGTATCGTCACGTTGCAACCCCGCCAGGCCGGGTCATCGCGCCGGCTCTCGATATAGCCGGGCAGCGCGTCAAGCGTGACGTGGCAGGCACGGTAATCGGCCTCGATATCCAGCCGATCGAGCCAGAATTTGTGGATCAGCGGCGACTTGCTCTGGGCGATCGGATCTCCGATCACCTCGGCATAAGGCATTTCTGTAGTCATGACGGTAAGATACCCCGGATGCGAAGATAGTCCAGCAGATGCAGAAGCGGCAGACCCATGATCGTGAACTGGCTGCCCTGGATGGCGGAAAAAAGCTGCGCGCCCCTGCCCTCGATTTCATAGCAGCCGACGCAATAGCGGATATTGTCCCACTCCGTTTCGACATAATGTTCGATGAAAGTGTCGCTCAATGGCCGCACGGACAGCGTCGCGATATCGACATGGCGCCATAGAGGCTGGCCCTGTTCGGCGATCACGGCGGCGCTGAACAGCTTGTGCTTGCGGCCGGACAGCAATTTCAGATGGGCCACCGCGTCGGCCTGATCAACGGGCTTGTCGAGCATGCTGCCGTCTTCAAGCGCCAGCACCTGATCGGCACCCAGCACCAATCCGGCGCCGATCCGCCGCGATAACCGGACCGCCTTGGCCTCGGCCAGCGCGTCGGCAAGATTGCGGGCGGTCACGCCCTCATCCTTCAAACCGTGCTTGAGCGATTCCTCGTCCACATTGGGGGCTACGGCTTCAACCGCGATACCGGCTGCGGTCAGCATGGCCAGTCTCGCCCGGCTTTTCGAGGCCAGTATCAACGGCATTTCATGCATCTCCGCCGGCCTTCTGGTCATCCTCGCCTGCAACATGGCGTTCGTTATAGAGATTGATGATCGCCGCCGCCGATTCCTCGATCGACCGCCGGGTGACGTCGATCATCGGCCAGCCATTGTCGGCAAACATCCGCCGTGCATATTGGGTTTCCGCCTTGACCTTGTCTTCGTTCACATAGTCGGTTTCCGGAGCCTGATTCAGCGATAACAGACGGTTGCGCCGGACCTGGACCAGCCGCGAGGCACCGGTAATCAGACCGACCACCAGAGGGTTTTTCAGATGAAAAAGAGAATCCGGCGGCGGGGATTCCGGAACGATCGGAATATTGGCGGTCTTGTAGCCGCGATTGGCGAGATAAATAGAAGTCGGAGTTTTCGACGTACGCGAAACACCCGCCAGCACAATATCGGCTTCTTCCCAGTTTTCCCAGCCGACCCCGTCGTCATGGGCGATGGTGAACTGGATCGCCTCCACCCGGGCAAAATAGGCGGCATCAAGAATATGCTGCCGTCCCGGCCGCGCCTTGGCTTCCTGGCCCAGCATATTGGACAGGGCATCGGTGACGGCATCAAGCGCAGGTACCGAGGGCAAACCCAGATGGCGGCATTCGCGTTCCAGCTTGGCACGGATATCGCGGTTGACGATGGTGAAAATCACCAGCCCCGGATTATCGGCAACCTCGGCCAATATCCGGTTGAGATGCTTTTCGGAGCGGACCATAGGCCAGAAATGCTTGATAATTTCGACACCATCAAACTGGGCCAGTGCCGCTTTCGCGATATTTTCCAGAGTTTCGCCGGTGGAATCCGACAAGAGATGCAGGTGGAGACGATTCATGGCCTAAGCTTTGTGATTTCACGGGGGATAAAGCAAGGGATGAAAATGTGGATAACCGGTCGGACAATATTCTTCCCCGACGTCCGCAATTTCATCCACAGCGGATCAACATTGATCGATTTCATCAACAGTCTGTGGATAACGGGGATGACAAATTGGAATCGGTCAAATTTTCATTAACCAGCGCCTGTCAATCTGTTTGTAATTGCGGCGCTCGCGGGTTACCGCCTTTTCCACGCTCTATCATCAACAACAATCTAATATAATATATAAGATAATATAATGGGTAACCGTCTCGCTATGCCGAATGGAAATGAATCACAAAAAATTCTCCTGCAGACATTGCTCGGCAAGAAAAGCGACCGGACGCCGGTCTGGCTAATGCGTCAGGCAGGCCGCTATCTGCCGGAATATCGGGAGTTGCGAGCCAAAAAGGGCGGATTTCTCGAACTGTGCTACGATGCCGATTCAGCGGCCGAGGTCACCTTGCAGCCGATCAGGCGCTTTGGTTTCGACGGCGCAATCCTGTTTTCCGACATTTTGATCGTGCCCCATGCGATGGGCCAGAAGCTTTGGTTTGAGACGGGGGAAGGGCCCCGGCTGGCCCCAAGGCTACTGGACGCGTCTTTAAGCTCTCTGGAGGCTGCTCCGGAGCATTTCGAGGCTATTTATGCCACGGTCCGGTCCGTCGCTGCGCAGCTCGACGACAAAACGACCTTCATGGGCTTTGCCGGAAGTCCGTGGACGATCGCGACCTATATGGTCAACGGCCAGGGCAGCAAGGACCAGGCAGCCACGCGCCGCTTTGCCTATCGGGATGAAGCGGCTTTCGGCGAGTTGATCGCCGCCATCGTCGACAATACGGTCACCTATTTGCTTGGACAGATCGAGGCCGGCGTCGATGCGGTGCAACTGTTCGACAGCTGGGCCGGATCCCTCTCGCCAGCGCAATTTGAAAAATGGGTGATCGCGCCCAATGCGGAAATCATAGCACGGCTGAAGGCGGTTCATCCCGATTTTCCGATTATCGGATTTCCGAAAGGCGCGGGTGCCAAACTGGTCGCTTATGCCCGCGAAACCGGTGCGGATGCGATTGGTCTTGATGAAACCGTGGACCCCGTCTGGGCGCATGACAATCTGCCGGCGTCGCTTCCGCTGCAGGGCAATCTCGATCCGCTGGCCCTGATCGCCGGGGGCACCGCGCTCGAACAATCGGTCCGTCACATCCTTCAGGTTTTTGAAGATCGTCCGCATATTTTCAATCTCGGTCACGGGATTTTGCCGGACACGCCCATTGAACATGTTGAAAAGCTGCTTACACTTGTGAGGCAATGAATGAAATTCTGTCCATGCTCTATCTCTGGTTGAAATCGGCCCATCTGATCTTCGTGATCTTCTGGATGGCCGGGCTGTTCATGATGCCGCGTTTCTTCGTCTATCATCAGGAAACCGCCGTCGGTTCCGAAGAGGACGGGAAATGGATCGAGCGCGAGGGCAAGCTGCGCAAGATCATTCTCAACCCGTCTTTGATCATCGTCTGGGTGATCGGATTGGCGCTCGCCTATAATATCGGGGCGTTCAGCCAGGGCTGGTTTCACGCCAAATTGCTCGTGGTGCTGGCGCTGACAGGCTATCATGGCTGGATGATGGGCTATCTGAAAAAGCTGGCCAGAGGCGAGCGGACGATGACTGACAAGGCGCTGCGGCTGGTCAATGAAGTGCCGGGTATCACTGCGGCGATCATTGTCATACTGGTGATCGTCAAGCCCTTCTGATCAGGTTTTGTTGACAGCGAAATCACAAAGGCGTAATTAGACGCCAAAGCCCGTCCGGGCTAATTTTCATGTGAATCGAAGACAGCACGCAGCTGCGCACATGCAGAATTGACAAATGACCTCCTGACATTTTTGGATAATCCTCCATGCATTTAAAAGAATTAAAAGAAAAATCGCCCGCCGATCTGGTCTCTATGGCTGAAGAGCTGGGCGTCGAGGGTGCTTCCACCCTGCGCAAACAGGATCTGATGTTCGCGATCCTCAAGGAACTGGCGGACAATGACGAGCAGATCATGGGCGTCGGCACGATCGAGGTGCTGACCGACGGGTTTGGCTTCCTGCGTTCGCCGGATGCCAATTATCTGGCCGGTCCCGATGATATTTACGTCTCTCCCAACCAGGTTCGCAAATTCGGCCTGCGCACCGGTGATACCGTCGAAGGCGAAATCCGCGCACCGCGCGACGGCGAGCGCTATTTTGCGCTGACCAAATTGACCTCGATCAATTTCGACGATCCGGACGCGGTCCGCCACCGGGTCAATTTCGACAATCTTACACCGCTGTATCCGGACGAGAAGCTCAAGCTCGACAGTCTCGATCCGACCGAGAAGGACAAGTCCGCCCGGGTGATCGATATTATCTCGCCGCAGGGCAAGGGCCAGCGCGCCCTGATCGTGGCACCGCCACGGACCGGTAAGACCGTGCTGCTGCAGAATATTGCCAAGGCGATCACCGACAATCATCCGGAAGTCTATCTGCTGGTCCTGCTGATCGACGAACGGCCGGAAGAAGTCACCGACATGCAGCGTTCGGTGAAGGGCGAAGTGATCAGCTCGACCTTTGACGAACCCGCCACCCGCCACGTGCAGGTGGCTGAAATGGTGATCGAAAAAGCCAAGCGTCTGGTGGAGCACAAGCATGATGTCGTGATCCTGCTCGACTCGATCACCCGTCTCGGCCGCGCCTATAACACTGTCGTACCAAGCTCCGGCAAGGTGCTGACCGGTGGTGTCGACGCCAATGCATTGCAGCGGCCGAAGCGTTTCTTCGGTGCAGCGCGAAATATCGAGGAAGGCGGTTCGCTGTCGATCATCGCCACCGCACTGATCGATACCGGCAGCCGGATGGACGAGGTTATCTTCGAAGAATTCAAGGGTACCGGCAACTCGGAAATCGTGCTTGACCGGAAAGTCGCCGACAAGCGTATCTTCCCGGCACTCGATGTCGGCAAGTCCGGCACCCGCAAGGAAGAGCTGCTGGTCGAGGACGAGAAGCTCAAGAAAATGTGGGTATTGCGCCGTATTCTCATGCAAATGGGCACGATCGACGCGATGGAATTCCTGCTCGACAAGATGAAGGACAGCAAGTCCAACGACGATTTCTTCGACAGTATGAACCAGTAGAACCGACCGCGTTGTCCCGGTGATTTTGGAACATGCCTTATTGCAGGTTCGACCGGGGCAATCCAAAGCTTTTGAAGCGGCGATGGGGCAAGCCAGATCGATCATTGCGCGGCAGACGGGTTTCCACTCGATCGAGGTTCGACCGGAATCAGGGAACCCGGAGCGATATTTGTTGTTGGTGACATGGGACCGGATGGAATCGCATCGCAACGGATTTCGCCGGTCCGGAGATTATCAGCGCTGGCGCGCCTTGCTCCACGCTTTTTACGACCCGATGCCCGAGATAGCTTATTACGGAGCGAGTATTTTCGATGATTGACCTGATTTCCATCTTTTCCGCCGCCGCCTCGGGGCTCGGTTCGCCTGCCGACATCTGGCAAGCGATCCTCACCGATTTTGCGAAGATCGGCACCCCAGAAGCGCTAGCAGCATTCGGCCAGGTCATCCTGATCGATCTGGTGTTTGCGGCCGACAATGCGATTGTGGTCGGCGCGCTGGCTGGCGGACTACCGGCGGAGCAACGGCGCAAGGTCATCCTGATCGGTATCGGCGCGGCTCTGGTATTGCGGATATTGTTCGCGCTGATCGTGGTGCAGCTGCTGCAGATTGTTGGTCTGGTGCTGGCTGGTGGTTTGCTGCTGCTCTGGGTTGCATGGAATTTTTACCGCGAGATTTTCCACGAAGGAGAATCCGCCGGTTCGCCCGAGATCGAGGGCGATGAGCATAGCGGCATCAAGTCAGGCAAGACTTTCTGGGCCGCCGCCTGGGCGGTGATGGCCGCAGACGTCTCGATGAGCCTCGACAATGTGCTCGGCGTCGCGGGTGCCGCCCGCGAACATCCCGGCATTCTGGTGATCGGTCTGATACTGTCTGTCGCGTTGATGGGTCTGGCGGCCAATGTCATCGCCAAATATATCGAGCGCTACAAATGGATCGCCTATCTGGGTCTGGCGGTGATCGTCTATGTCGCCGGCAAGATGATCTATTCCGGACTGATGGGTGATGAGCAGACGATCGGGGTGCTGACGCTGTTTTGAAGATTGTTGAACCAGGTTTAATATTCCAATAGTCTTTGGTCGTGTCAGACCAAATGATCCCGATCGCCATTATTAATTCCCGAAGCGAAACCATGGTTGTCGCGTCGTTGCTGGATGCAGCGGGAATATTGGTTCATATTGGCGGATATAACCATGCTTCAGTGTCGATCTATCCGCTCGCACTGGGTGGATTTCGATTGACGGTTCCAGCGTTTCAACATGCCCAGGCCAGTGCAGTCATTCTCGATACTCCCGGACTTGGCGAGTTCAGCTACAGTTATGGTTTGCGACGTGCAGTGGTTAAATTCCTGCTACTTTGGGTCGGTATCATCTCCTTTCTGGCCATTCCCTGGATTCTTTACGATCCGGAATTCTGGCATCCAAGCCTTGCCATCGCGCTTTCTGTTTTGGGGATTCCGGTTAATCCGCAGGGCCGCAGCGAATATTTTCTTGATGTAAGCGGAGAAGCTTAACCCTTCATCTTCTCCAGCATCTTGCCCATTTCTTCCCAGACCTTGTTGATCGCCTTGAGCGGCCGGACGATCACCTTGAAATCCTGAATCTTGCCGTCCTCATTCCAGCTGATGATATCGACGCCGTTGACCTGGATCCCGTCGAGCTCCAGTTCAAACTCCAGCATCGCCATATTCTGCGATTCATCGACGATTTCGCGGACATAGCGGAAGCTGTCATTGGCCAGCACCAGGTCAGCGGCGCTGAGATAGGCGACGACCATCGGCTTGCCGACTTGCGGTGTGTGGACAACCGGTGAATGGAAAACGGCATCATCGGCGATCTGATCGGCCAGATCGGTTCCGGTCTTGTCTTTGAAATGGTCGTGCCAGACTTTCAGATTGGCGCGTGCATTCATGCCAGATGCTCGGCGAAAAAGGCTTCGGTGCGGTTGTCGGCCAATGTTGCGGCTGCTTCATCGCGGCGCTCGCCGAACTCGGCGGCAAAGCCGTGATCGAGGCCGTCATAATCGTGCAGCGTCACTTTCGGGTGGTCGTCCAGACCCGCGTGCATCGCGGCCTGCGCATCGGCGGGCACAAAGCCGTCCGCGGTGGGGATATGCAGCATTACTTCATGGGCGATCGCCTGTTTTTCGCTCAGCAGGCCGTCGATGCCGACGCCATAATAGCCGACAGAGGCCCTTATATCGGTGCGGCAGGCGGTCATGAACGCCAGGCGACCGCCGAGGCAGTAACCGACGCAGCCGACCTTGTGGCTGCCAATGCTGTTCTGGGCAAAATGGATGACCGCTTCAATGTCGCGAATGCCCTGATCTTGATCAAATTTGCCCATGAGATCCAGCGCCTGCTGGAATTGAGCTTCGACGTCGGCGTCGAGATCGGTGCCTTCGTTGATCCGCCAGAACAGGTCCGGGGCAATCGCGAGATAGCCTTTGCTGGCCCAGTGATCGCATTTAGCCCTGATCCCCTTGTTGACGCCGAATATTTCCTGAATGACGATGATCGCGGCGCTGATCTCGCCCTGAGGTCGGGCG
The DNA here is from genome assembly GCF_002218195.1 of Sphingorhabdus sp. SMR4y. GTDB lineage: Bacteria > Pseudomonadota > Alphaproteobacteria > Sphingomonadales > Sphingomonadaceae > Parasphingorhabdus. Next base: position 2,339,529 of record NZ_CP022336.1, read on the forward strand.
ATATAGCAGGGGAATTCAGCGTCTCCGCTCAGTGTCTTGATTTGTTCCATCGCGCCCATCGTTTCAGCTCCTTTGCATCATCACTTGATTCTTTGGCTACATTATCCCCATATCAGCTTCAGACAAGGTGGAACAACAACCTGTTGAGTGAGGGGGGAACTCGCTGCGACGGTCAAACAGAGGAAATCATAATGAAAGTTACCGTTGAACTGGATTGCACACCGGAAGAGGCGCGCCGCCTGATCGGACTGCCGGACGTGGCGAAACTGAACGAAAGCTATGTGCAGGAAATGTCGAAATTCCTGCAAGGTGCAAATTCGGTCGAGCAGCTGCAGAATTTCACCAAGATTATTGCGCCGATGGGAGAAGCAGGCCTGAAAATGTTTTCCTCCTTCCTGACCGGCGCCATGGGCGCGGCATCGGGTGGTGGAAAATCATCGACGTCGACCAAGAAAAAATCGGACTAGCGCCCAATTACAGCCATCATGACCGCTGATGATACCATTTTCGCGCTGTCCAGCGGACAACCGCCGGCGGCGATCGGAATCCTGCGTATCAGCGGTCCCGGGGCCGGACAGGCGCTTGAATCTCTTGCTGGTAATTTACCAGAACCGCGTGTTGCAAGCCTATCTAATATAACCGATCCGGTTAGTAAATCTTTACTGGATTCTGCTCTGTCTTTCTGGTTTCCCGGACCGAACAGTGCAACCGGGGAAGACCTGGCCGAGATTCACTGCCATGGTGGCCGGGCGGTTATCCGGGCGATTGAACAGGCACTGGAGCAGATGGACGGTCTGCGCCGGGCGGAGCCGGGAGAATTTACACGGCGGGCCTTCACCTCGGGCAAGATGGATCTCGCAGAAGCCGAGGGTCTGTCGGATCTGCTATTCGCGGAAACCGAGTTGCAGCGCAAGGCAGCGGTACGCAATGCCGGCGGCGCGCTTTCGCGCAAGGTCGACGACTGGCAGCAGCGGATATTGCAGCTTTCGGCTCAGGTCGAAGCGGAGCTGGACTTTTCCGATGAGGATGATGTTGCGCCGTCACAGGTTGCTGCGATCCGGCAAGCGGTGCGTCCGCTGGTTGATGAGATGCAGACTTTGCTGCAGCGTCCGCGTGCAGAAAAATTGCGTGACGGCATCAGGGTCGTGCTTGGGGGTCCGCCCAATAGTGGCAAGTCTACTCTACTCAACGCGCTAGTCGACCGGGAAGCGGCGATCGTTTCGGATATTGCCGGCACCACCCGCGATGTGATTGAAGTGCCCATCGGTCTTGGCGGGGTTCCCTTTCTTTTTATCGATACGGCTGGCGTGCGGGAAAGTGGCGCGGAAACCATCGAGCAGATTGGTATCGACCGTGCGCGACAGCAATTTGCCGAGGCAGATATAATTTTGTGGCTGGGAGAAGAAGGGCAGGGTCCGGATCGCGACAATCTGATCGAAATCAGTTCGCGCTCCGATCATCCGGATCACAAGCCCAAAGCCGGAGCGGCCTTTACTCTGTCGCCGGTGAACGGGCAGGGCATGGACCGGCTCGTAGACCATCTGGTGCAGCGCGCCCGGCACATATTGCCGGACGCGGATCAGGTGAGCATCAACGCCCGCCAGGCCGACCGGCTTCATCTTGCATGCGACAGCCTGGCCGCGATGATCGACGAAGATGATTATCTGATATTGGCCGAACAACTGCGCATGGCGCGCAAGTCGCTTGACGAGATTACGGGCAAGGCGAGTACCGAAGATATGCTTGATGGCCTGTTCGGAAAATTCTGCATCGGGAAGTGATTGTTCCACGTGGAACAGGGCGCGACGCTCGGTAGGTTTTGACCTGCAATCCCGCTTCCGCTATGGGCCGCGCTATGACTCAGACATTTGACATCATCGTTGTGGGCGGCGGCCATGCCGGTTGCGAGGCAGCTGCCGTGGCCGCACGCATGGGTGTGTCTACCGCGCTCGTCAGTTTTACCAAGGACAGTATCGGGGCGATGTCCTGTAATCCGGCCATTGGTGGACTTGGCAAGGGTCATCTGGTGCGGGAAGTCGACGCCTTTGACGGCTTGATCGGCCGCGCCGCCGATGCCGCTGCCATCCACTACCGGATGCTGAATCTGTCCAAGGGTACCGCCGTGCAGGGGCCCAGAATTCAGGCCGACCGGAAATTGTACAAGGCGGCGATCCACCGTATGTTAGATGCGCAGGACAATCTCACGATCGTGGAGGGTGAGGTCGCCAGTCTGCTGATAGAGAAATCACGCGTCAGCGGTATCTCCATGGCCGACGGTTCGACGATTACGGCAAAGGCGGTCATCCTGGCGACAGGGACTTTTCTCAACGGCAAATTATTCCGGGGTGAAGAGACGGTCGAAGGAGGCCGGACAGGGGAGGCCGCTTCAGTATCGCTTGGGCAACAGATCCGTGATGCGGGTCTGCCGATTGCCCGGCTGAAAACCGGAACGCCACCGCGTCTTGATAGCCGGACAATTGACTGGGCCGCCTTGCCCGAGCAGCCATCCGATAGTGACCAGTGGACCATGTCACCGCTGTCGAAAGGCCGCTCGGTGCCCCAGACATTTTGCGCCGTCAGCCGGACGACCGCAGAGACGCATGAAATCATTCGCGGGTCGCTGGACAGATCTCCCCTGTTCAGCGGTGCCATTGACGCGCAGGGGCCGCGATACTGTCCTTCGATCGAAGACAAGATTCACCGCTTTGCCGACCGTGATTCCCATCAGGTCTTTCTCGAGCCGGAAGGTCTCGACAGCAATCTTGTCTATCCCAACGGTATCAGTACATCGCTTCCGGCTGATGTTCAGCTGGCGTTCGTGCGGACCATGGAAGGTCTGGAGAATGCCGAGATATTGGTGCCGGGCTATGCTGTTGAATATGATCATATCGATCCGCGTGCACTTGACCGATCGCTGAAGGTCCGAGATCTTGATGGGCTCTATTGTGCGGGCCAGATCAACGGCACTACCGGCTATGAAGAAGCTGCTGCGCAGGGGCTGATCGCCGGACTGGGTGCGGCTTGTGCTGTGCAGGGGAAGGATGCTCCGGTTCTGGATCGTGGCACCAGCTATATCGCGGTGATGATAGATGATCTCGTTTTGCAAGGGGTCACGGAACCCTATCGGATGCTCACCGCGAGGGCGGAATATCGTCTGCGACTGCGCGCTGATAATGCGTCGACGCGTTTGACCCCGATCGCAATGAAAGCTGGCTGCGTAGCGGAGCAGCGTTCGGTTTGGTTCGCTCACCGGCAGCAGTCGCGCGACGCTATAATGGATGCGCTGGCCAATATATATTCCAGCGAGGATCTGGTGAAGGCGGGTATCGAGGTGCGGCGGGACGGAACCCGCCAAAGTCTGTTCCAGTGGCTCCGTTTTCCCAATATCAGCATCGCGTCATTGGAAGATTTGGAAGCATGTTTGGCCGGTAGCGATCCCGCGCTAATGTTGGAAATTGAAGAGGACGCACGTTATGCGCCCTATCTCGACAGGCAGGAGTCAGAGTTGCGCGATCTTCGAGCCAATGAGCAAATTCGATTGGGAGACGATCTCGACTATGGATCCATAGCCGGGCTCTCCAACGAAATGGTCGAACGGTTGATGACTGCGAGACCTGAGACACTGGCGGCCGCGTCCCGTATCCGTGGCATTACACCGGCGGCGCTGGCGGCCATTCTCGTCCACGCAAGGCGCCGGGACAGCCGGAATCTCGCCGCATGACGGAGGAGGAAGCGCAGGCCTGGCTTCGCGCAGAATATGATGTTTCACGTGAAACATGGCAGCGTCTCGAGACGTTCGGCGCATTGCTGCGGGATGAAATGCAGCGCCAGAATCTCATTTCCAAATCGAGCGCGGACAGTCTCTGGTCCCGCCATATCGTCGATAGCGCGCAATTGCTGCGCTATGCCCCGAAGCCGGCAAGCGAGAAAATCTGGCTGGATCTTGGAACTGGCGCCGGCTTTCCCGGGATAGTGATTGCGATCCTTGCGCCCTATCGGGTGCGCATGGTGGAATCGCGCAAGCGGCGGGTTGAGTTCCTGAATGATGTCATCGTCAAGACCGGTATCGCCGATCACGCGTCGGTGATCGGAGACCGGCTTGAGAATGTGGAAAGCTTCCCGGTCGATGTCATAAGCGCCCGGGCTTTTGCACCATTGGAACGACTCATCGCACTTTCACACCGTTTTTCCACAAAAAATACGGTTTGGCTCTTACCTAAGGGCAAAAATGCGGTAAGGGAGTTGAAAGGCCTGTCGCCAAAACGGCAAAAAATGTTTCACGTGGAACATAGTTTGACCGATCCGGACGCCGGTATATTGGTGGGAAAGGGCTAGAAACCTATTATCCGGGGCAGAACTGCAAATGGTTCGTATCGCAATAGCCAATCAAAAAGGCGGAGTGGGCAAGACCACCACAGCAATAAATATGGCTACGGCCCTGGCTGCCAGCGGCTGGAAAGTCCTGCTGATAGATCTTGATCCGCAGGGCAATGCCTCGACCGGGCTGGGTCTGTCGCAGGGGGACCGGGTCAACAGCAGCTATGATCTGCTGGTCAATGACGTGGATCTTGCCGATTGTATCAACGAGACCAAGGTGCCTGGGCTGGAGATTGTTCCGGCTACTGTCGATCTGTCTGGCGCCGAAGTGGAACTGGTGGAATTCGAAGAACGGACGCATCGGTTGAAAAAAGCCCTGGACGCAGCCGATAACGGGCGCTGGGATATCATCCTCGTCGACTGTCCGCCGTCGCTCGGCCTGTTGACATTAAATGCTATGGTAGCCGTTGAATCGCTACTGGTGCCGCTGCAGTGCGAATTTTTTGCGCTCGAGGGCCTGAGCCAGTTGCTGCAGACGGTCGAGCGTATCCGTGCCCGTTTCAACCGCCAGCTATCGGTGATGGGCGTGGTCCTGACCATGTATGACCGTCGTAACAAATTGACCGAACAAGTGTCTGAAGATGTCAGGGCCTGTCTGGGAGATGTGGTGTTTGAAACCGTGATCCCGCGCAATGTTCGCCTTTCTGAAGCGCCGAGCCACGGTCTGCCCGCACTGATCTATGATCATCGCTGCAGCGGGTCGGTCGCCTATATCGACCTTGCCCGCGAGCTGATCGGCCGTCTGCCGGACCGAAAGGTGGCCGCTTGATGGATGATGATCAGGCCCTGAGCGAGAAGAACAAGAAAGCGCCAAAACGCGCCACCGGACTGGGCAGGGGGCTGAACAGCCTGTTTGGCGAAATCCAGCGCGAAGCACCCATTGAAACCAGCGAGACCGACGATGGCGATCGGGATGGCCAGCCCAATATCACCGACGGCCTGCGCTCTATTGCTGTTTCCGATATCCGGCCCAACCCGGACCAGCCGCGCCAGCATTTCGATACCGACGCGCTGGATGAACTGGCAGACAGCATGCGGCAACGCGGCGTCATCCAGCCGATCGTGGTGCGGCCGCATGGCAAGACTTACCAGATTGTTGCCGGCGAACGGCGGTGGAGAGCGGCCCAGCGCGCCCGGCTGCACCAGATTCCTGCCGTCGTCCGTAGTCTCAACGATGAAGAAACGTTCGAGATCGCGATTGTCGAGAATGTCCAGCGCAAGGATCTGAATGTCATTGAAGAGGCGGAGGCCTATGCGCGACTGAGCACAGATTATGGTCATAGCCAGAACAGACTGGCCGAGATCGTTGGCAAATCCCGCAGCCATATCGCCAATATCATGCGCCTGCTGGAACTGCCGGCCAGCGTCAAGACACTGGTCATGGATGACAAGCTGACCATGGGTCACGCGCGGGCACTGATCAACGCGCCCAATGCCGAAGAGCTGGCGCCACAGGTTGCCAAACAAGGCTTGTCCGTCCGTGACGTCGAGCGGCTTGTCCGCAAGGCGATGGCGGTCAAAAAGCCGAAGTCGGCGAAGAAATCGGTAGCCATGTCTGAGACCGATGCCGATATTCAGGCGCTGGAAGCACATCTTGGTGATCTGCTCGGGCTGAAGGTTAAAATTCAGCCAGACGGGCAGGGTGGTGTGATGGCAATTGAATATGCGAATCTTGATCAGCTCGACCTGATTTGCCAGCGACTGACCGGTGAACATATCTAGTCAGCGATGACGACCGGCATCGAATTTGCCCGCCATGAGCTTGTTAAAGCCATGGGCGATTGTCGGATTAATTCCATTTAGTCCATTTATTTCAATATGTTAGAAGCTTAGGGCAAAATTTACCATGTCTTACAGCAAAGCCTTATTCTTTCCCGTGGATAAGAGCAGCTGAATGTTGACACAGGCGATGGCAGATCAGTGGGTTTGGTCTGACTACACCGTATGTGTCCTTTCAATAATGCAACAAATATAGGGACCAGTAACTATGTCGAAATTTATCAAGGCCGCTTTGGCCTCTTCCGTGCTTGTGGCTTCGGTCGTGGGTGCCAATGCAGCCGAAGCTGCAACCGCTTCCGCCGATGCACGCGCCAATATTCTCCAACAGGTAACCGTCGATTCCAACGATGTTGATCTCAACTTCGGCACGATCATCACCGGCGCGACCGCTTCCACTGTTTCCGTAAGCACTGGTGGCGTGGGAAGCTGTGGTACCGGACTGGTTTGCTCGGGCACGACCACCGCTGCCGGCTTCACCATCAACGGCACGTCCGGTGCGACTGTTGATATTTCGGTCGATCCGTCGGTGACGCTGACCGGACCGAGCGGAACCATGACGGCTGCTCTGACATCAAGCGATTCCACACTTGTCCTCGACGGAACGGACAGTTTCGCGGTCGGTGGCACGCTGAGCGTTGCTGCCAACCAGGCCGATGGCGCCTATTCCGGCACATTCAGCGTCTCCGTTGATTATCAATAATAGCTGATCGGGCGGGCCGGGTGTCCGTTCGCAGTCTTTAACCCAAAAGCCCGTCTGCAATTCCGGTTGCAGGCGGGTTTTGTGTTTCTGCGCCGCGCTCTGCCCTGCGGAACAGCGCGGGAATATCGATCATGGTTAGCGCTTTGGTAACCCTCTTTGCGCATAAGGAGGATGTGGGAACCGGCCCGTAAAGGCCGACCTATCCGTATGACCAGCAAGGCGGAGAATATCATGACCATTCAGGGTTTCAGAACATTACGAAAATACAGCATCATGCTGGGCGCCGTTGCGTCCGCCATGTCATTATCATCTGCGCCGGCCAATGCCGCGGGGGACCTTCTGGTTGCTCCGACGCGCGTGGTCCTCGACGGACAGCGTGGCACCGAAGTGATCTTGAACAATATAGGATCGGAAACCGCAACCTACCGTATTTCGCTCGAGCTGCGGCGAATGAACGCTGACGGTCGCCTGGAAGACGTATCGGACGAACAGGTCAACGAGATCGAGACGGCGGCCAAGGCAATGATCCGCTATGCCCCGCGCCGGGTTACCCTGCCGCCGAACCAGCCGCAGGCCATCCGTCTTGGCGTCAGAGCACCCGAGGGCCTCGCTGACGGTGAATATCGCGTCCATTTGTTGTTTCGGGCGATTCCAAAGGCACGGTCGGTGACCGAACAGGCGGAGACAGAAGGCGGGATGACGATTGCGCTGACGCCGATCTATGGTGTGACCATTCCGGTTATCGTTCGCTACGGCAATCTGCACGCTACCGCCGCCATCGCCAACGGGCGCATGATAGAGAGTCCGGAGGGCAAGTCCCTTGCCTTTGACCTGAGCCGGACCGGTGATCGCTCCACCTATGGGGAAATCCGTGTCACCAAGGCGGGACTGGACGAGCCGATCATGGTTGCCCGGGGTATCGCGGTCTATCCGGAAGTGGACAAGCGGACCGTGACATTGCCGGCTCCGCCGGAAATAGCGGCTCAGCTGACCGGCGCCATCACGGTGGAATATCACGAAACCGCCAATGCCGGTGGCGGGCTTATTGCCAAAACCGATATGGTTCTTCGATAAGCACATTATATCAATGACTTATAGTGGCTTCAAACAGCCACAAAGTCATGATGCAAGGCATGGGACAGCGAACTGATATAATCGGCCGGGGCTTGAAAGCGCTGGTCAGGGCTGCGGGAATCATCACGATCTCCGCAGCTTCGCTGTTTCCGGCATCCCCGGTGCACGCTGTCAGTGCCTGGTCGGCCAGCGATGACGACGCGCTGCTGTTTGACCTGCGTGCCGGCAATTATCGCCTTGGTGACGGCGTCCGGGGCTATCAGACCGACGCGGGCATTTGCGTCGATCTTGCCGACATCATTATCGCCATGGATTTGCCGCTTCGTCTTGACAAGAAGTCGCGCCGCGCAACTGGCTGGCTCTTCTCAGAAAACCAGACGCTGACCATTGATCGCGACAGCGGCACGGTACAAAAGGTGAACGGAAGGCAAAAGCTCCTGCCCGGCCAGATCCACGACGTCCCGGAAGGTTGGTGCGTTGATCTCACAAGCCTGTCGGACTGGTTTGCCGTGGATTTTGTGCCGGATTTGTCCAACGCGCTGCTCACCGTTGAATCCGACAGCAAATTGCCCTTCCAGCGTGCGCTGGAACGCAAGGAGCAGGCCGCGAAAATCCGTCCGCGCAAGAGCTTCGACCTTGCCGCCCTCCCCCAGTCAACGGAATCCTATAAATTCTGGCGTACACCGTCGGTGGACGCGGTTGTATCGGCCGGTGGATTGCGGGACAGGCGATCGGGTCAGAAATTCGACCTGCAATATGAGGTTTATGCGTCCGGTGAACTGGGCAAGGCCAGCTTTGACGCCCGGCTCTCCTCCGATGACGAGGGCGTGCCGGAAAGTCTGCGAGTCAGGGCCTATCGCACCGACCCCAAGGGAGAGTTGCTCGGACCGCTGCAGGCCACCCATTTCGCGCTTGGGGATGTCTCGACCTTTTCAACCCCATTGGTTTCCCAATCTGTCGCCGGACGGGGGGCCTTGGTGACCAATCGTCCCGTCGAGCGGCCGGACAGCTTTGACCGTACCAGTTTCCGGGGCGAATTGCCCAGCGGCTGGGATGCCGAGCTCTATCGCAACGGCCAGCTTCTGGCTTTTGCCGAAAACCGCTCCGATGGCCGCTATGAATTCATCGATGTGCCTCTGCTATACGGCCAGAACCGTTTCGAGGTGGTGCTTTACGGGCCCCAGGGACAGATCCGGCGAGACGTGCAGGTGATCCCGGTGGGAATCGATTCGATTCCGCCCAAACAGACCTATTATTGGGCCGGGATTCACGAGGCGGGTGAAGATCTTATTCGGATCGGGGCGTTTTTACCGACCCGGCAGGCGGGCTGGCGCGGTGGAGTCGGACTCGAACGCGGACTCAATGCCAAAACATCGGTCGCAGCCTCCCTGTTCAACCTGCACATCGATGGCCAGCGGCATGATTATCTCGAAGGATCGGTGCGCCGGGCTGTGGGGCCGACATTGGTCGAGATATCGGCCGCTTCCAATATGGGCAGCGGCCTGGCGTTACGCGGCCAGTTGCTGGGACAGCTTGGTAAAAGCTATATTACTGCCGAATCGATCTGGGCCAGGGGCGGATTCATCTCCGACCAGATCGAGAAAAATGCCCGCTCCCGGCACAGTTTGGCGGTTGACCACAGTTTCAAGCTGGGCAGCAAGATCATTCCCGTGCACCTTGATGCGCAATATGAAACACGTTTCGATGGTCGCGAAAGCCTCGATCTAACGGGGCGCATGTCGTTCAACCTCAATCGTCTGTCACTGACCGGCGAGATCAACTGGGAACAGCAATTCAGTGCATCCGGTGCCACGCCAGCAGACCGTATCGGCGCCCGGCTGCTCGCCAATGGCCGCATCGGCAAGGTCCGTCTCCGGGGTGAGGCAATCTATCGTGTGGCTCCGGAAAAGCGATTTGAGCAGGTTAATTTTACTGGCGAATGGCGTGCCGGCGAGCGGTCCGACTGGCGCGCGGAGCTGGGCTATGATGCCGGTCTTGATCGCGGACGTGCCGGAATAGGCATCATCCGCCGATTCAAACATTTTTCGCTGACGGCGAGCGCCGAAGCGGCGACCGACGGATCGATAGCAGCCGGAATCAATCTGGCTTTCAGCCTGGGTCCCGATCCGCGCACCGGGAAGTTCCGGTTTTCAAACAACAAACTGGCCAATAACGGCCAGGCCCTGGCCATTGTCTACCACGACGAGAATGGCGACGGCAGGCGCCAGTCCGGTGAACCTCTGGCGGAAAATGTCGAATTGACCGCGGGCCAGTCGGCGACCTTCTCGGCGACTGACGAGAGCGGCCGTGCGATTATAGACAATCTGCAGCCGTTCCGGCCGGTGTTGATCGGGATCGACAGCAGCAGTCTTTCGAGCCCCTATGTGCAACCGGCCCTGCCTGGCGTGGTGATCACGCCGCGACCCGGCATTGCCACGACGGTCGAACTGCCGCTGGTCAGTGCCGGCGAGGTCGAGGGCACGCTGGTACGCAGGGGCGGTGGCACGATTGCCGGTGTCGGGATGGAACTGGTCGATGGCGAGGGGCGGGTGATCCGCGAGACCCAGACCGAGTTTGACGGCTTTTTCCTGTTCGATGGCGTGCCCTATGGCAGCTACACGGTCCGGATTGCGAAGCTGTCGGCCCAAGCGATCCGGGTTCCGATGATTCTGGCAGCGCGCGCGGTGGTCGATGGTGACAATCAGATCGCGAGACTGGGGGCGGTCACGGTCGGGTCAAATGCCCATATCGCGGGTAATGACGACGGGCGATCAGACCGTATCAGCGCGCCCTGACGCGACAGCGCCACCGTTCTTGTAACCTTGGCGCTTTCTGTTACTGATTCCGTTTTCGCGCAGATCGGGAAACAGACATGCAAGTCTTCGCCAATGGCATCAATATTGAAGTAGAAGATTACGGCAATCCCGATGATCCGGCAATATTGCTGGTCATGGGCTATACCGCACAACTGATCTACTGGCCGTTGGATTTCGTCAACGGACTGGTGGGCGAGGGCTTTCGGGTGATCAGATTCGACAACCGGGATGTCGGCCTGTCCTATAAGTTTGACGGGGTGCGGCCGCCACACCCGATCCGGCAGATGATCGCCAAGCGCTTCTTCCCGAACCGCCGGATGGCGCCTTATGATCTAGGCGATATGGCGCGAGATGCAGTCGGGGTGCTCGATGCACTGGAAATTGACCGGGCGCATATTGTCGGCGCCTCGATGGGCGGAATGATCGGCCAGCTGATCGCAGCTGATCATGCCGATCGGGTCCTGTCCTTCACGCCGATCATGTCATCGACCAATGGCCCCGGCCTGCCCGGTGCCGATGCCGAAGTACGCAAGGTACTGCTCCAAACCGCGCGAGCCAAGGCGCGAACGCCGGATGAGGCTCTGGAACTGGGGCTGGCTTTTTCATCGCTGATCGCTTCGGAAGAAGGCCGCAACCGGCCCGAGGAACGACGGGCGATGATGAAGCTGGCGCAGGAGCGCGGCTTTTATCCGCCCGGCCCGAAGCGCCAGATGGCGGCGATCATTGATACCGGCAATCTGCGGCCGGCGGCCCGGCGGATTGCCGCGCCGACAATGGTCGTTCACGGCGCAGATGACCCGCTGATTCCGTTCGCGTGCGGAGAGGATATTGCGGCGCATGTTAAAAATGCGAGGTTCGAGCTGGTTCCGGGCATGGGTCATGATCTGCCCCCCAGCAAATTGCCGGCGATGGTTGATCTGATCGCGGAGCATTGCCGCGCCGCCTAGCACGGCCCTGTTATGCCGGCAGCGGCAGGCAATAGGTGACCGTCTGCTCAACCATCCTGATTTCGCCGGGTTGTGTTAAAAGCAGGTCGCCATCCACCTGAAAAGCGGCCTGGCGGGACGGCTGGTCTGCTGCAGTTATCGAGAGACGGCGCGCGGGTAGCGACTGAACAAATGCAAGCTGTGCCGGATCCCGGCCGAGTGCAATCGCCAGCAGGAAGCGCAGAAAATCACGACGCCGTGCGCGACTCAAGGCAATGACATGGAATCTGTCTGCCGCCAGTTCTGCCGAGGGCGCCAGCGTCCAGTCGCCGGCATAGTGATGCGCCTTGATCACGTAAAAGGCGGCGCCGGTCAGCTTGGTTTCCGAGCCGTCGGGTGTTTCCGCGGTCAGGCAAAAGCGAAGTTCCGGCCAGTCGCCGAACAGTTTCAGCAAGGACCATGCATAGGCGGCTCCCCCGATCCGTTTTTTCAGTGCTGGACTGTGTCGGGCGACAGCCTGTCCGTCCGGTCCTGCGCTGATGCAGGCGACAAAGGGCTGGCCATCGGCGGCGATCAACGGGGCTTCCAGCCGGGCGAATTGGCTGTCCAGATAGCCCGTCATGATCTCGCGTGCGAATATTTCAGGATCGTCGGAATAGCCCAGTTCCCTGGCGACCAGATTGACGGTGCCGGCGGGAAACACGCAGAGCGGTTTCGAGATACCGGACCGGACCATCGATGCGACGACCAGCCGCAAGGCGCCGTCGCCGCCCGATACGCAGACAAGGTCGCATTCGGGGAAAATCTCGAACTGGCCGTCTATCTCGGTCCGGCCCAGCCGGACCTGCGCCCCACAGGCCTCAAAAGCGCGAGACAGCACGTCCAGCCGGAATTCGTCAAACGTGCCCGAGGCCGGGTTGTGGATGAGTTCAACAATCACCGGTCTTCCTTGCGGCGATTAGCCGCGACCCGTCAATGGTCGAGATGTCAATAAATGCTCAAAAAACAAGGTCTTCGAACCTAGGCCGGTACCTGCACCCGTTCCAGCGCGATCTCTTTGGCCGCCTTGTATCCCGCCTTGCCATTGGCGGCGCGCGGCACTTCGTCGACCAGGACAATCGCGCGCGGCGCCTTATAGGCAGCGAGTTTGGACCGGACATGGTCATTGAGCTCCGCTTCGTCGAAACGGGCGCCTTCAACCAGAGACAGGACCGCTGTAACTTTCTGTCCGAAGCGATCGTCGGGCAGGCCGACAACGAGGCAGTCGTAGACGCTGTCATGGGTCTTGAGGGCTTCCTCCACTTCTTCGGGAAAGATTTTTTCGCCGCCGCTGTTGATGCAGGCCGAGCCGCGGCCGAGCAGGGTGATCGAGCCATCCGCCTCGACCGTCGCAAAGTCCCCGGGGATTGAGTAACGCACACCGTCGAAGGTCTTGAAGGTCGCCGCGCTTTTCGCCTCGTCCTTGTAATAGCCGAGCGGCACCATCCCGCCGTTGCAGATAAGCCCCATTTCGCCGGAGCCGGGCGCGACCGGCTTGCCCTCTTCGGTCAGCACCTTGGTTGTCGGGTTCATTTCGAACTTGGCGGTCTGGTCGCTGTCGATATTTTCAATCGTGGTGATCGATGTGCCCATGCTGCCTTCGGTCGAGCCCATGCTGTCGACGATTGCCATGTGGGGCAAATGGCCCAGCAGGCCGCGCTTCACTTCCGTCGACCACATCACGCCGGAACTGCCCATCATCTGAAGTGACGACAAATCATAGGCTTGCCCTGCCGTCTTGGCCTCCTCCAGCGCGGCCAGCATCGGCTTGGCAAAGACATCGCCGACGATGGTGATGTCGGTCACCTTTTCGTCCTGGGCGAGTTGCCAGAGCGCCGCCGGATCAAAATGGCTGTTGTCGAACAGGACGACGCACCCCCCCAGGCTGTGTGGGATCATCGCCCCGATCCACATGCCGGTGCCGTGCATCAGCGGGCAGGCCGGTATCGAACGTCCCGTCGCCCCGGCGGCATGCAGTTGCTGGACCAGCGGACCAAAACTGGAAGCATCGGTGGGCGGTTCCATTTCGCGCATTTCAAAGCCCTTGGCGAGCAGTGCCGTGGCGAAGCTCTTGTGATCATACATCACGCCCTTGGGCATGCCGGTCGTGCCGCCGGTGTAGAGCATGTAGATATCATCATTGGACCGATCTATCGGCGGCATCGGCTGCGTGCTTTGCAAGGTCTCTTCATAGTCAAGGGCACCGTCGAGATGCTCACCCGACCCGTCGTCGATTTCGAGGAAGAGTCTGACCTGTTCCAGCTGGTCGCGGATCGCGGCCACCCGCGGTGCAAACTGGGCCTGGAAAACCAGCGCCTCGCTGTCGCTGTTGTTGATCACATGGGTCAGTTCCGTCTCGAGATAGCGATAGTTGACGTTGACCGGGGTGACGCGCGCCTTGAACGCGCCGAACTGGGTCTCCAGATATTCGGCCGCATTATAGGAATAGATCGAGAGTTTCGCACCGGGCTCGAGACCGTGGCTGGTCAGCAGCTGTGCGATGCGGGCCGCGCGATTTTCATATTCCGCCCAGCTATAGCGCTTGTCGCCATCGACGATTGCGGGCTTGTCGGGAATTGCCGCGGCAATATTTTCCCAGATATCGGCCATCTGCCAGGTCATGCGATTCTCTCCTATATTTTTCTGGAGAGAATAGCCGGATTGCGGGCCGACGCAACAGGATGGCGGCGTCCGAGCCGATTGAAGCGATCTATTGTGGCGGGCGGGAGGCCAGCTCGGCGCGAATAGCCTCGCTATGTTCTCCCAGTGCCGGACTGGGCCCGCAGGGCGCGAGCTTGGTTCCGCCAAAGCGAGCGGGCGCGGTGACATGCCGGACCGTCCCGAGAAGCGGGTGTTCGGCCTGTTCGAATATGCCGATGGCGATGGCCTGCTGGTGGGTGGGCAGGTCTTCCAGGGCCAGGCAGGGCGCGGCCGGCACGTCATGTTCGGCGAGACCGGCGACCATCTCGGCGCTGGTCAGGTCCGGCTTTTGCGCAGCGATGATCGAGGCCAGTTCCGCCATATGGATGCTGCGGTTGGCCATGCCCTGATATTTTTCCACCGTCTTCAGATCGGGGCGGCCGACGATGTCGAAAATGGCGGCCCAATGGTCATCGGTCATCGCGGCATAGGCGATCGCCCCGTCGGTCGAGCGAAGCGGGAGCTGGTAATAGTCGGCGAAGGGCGCGCCGTGAGTCACGTCGTCCGCCTGCAGCGTGAGGTGCATGCCACCGTCGGGCCAGAGAAAGGCGATACAGCTTTCGAGCATCGACAGATCGATATGCTGGCCGCCGGCGCCGCGTTCGCGGGCAAACAGGGCGGCGGTGATCGCCTGCGCGGCGGTATAGGCGGTGACCTTGTCGCAGATCAGGGTTTTGACATAGGCAAAATTGTCGGGATAGCCCTGCAAAGTCATGAAACCGGCCATCGCCTGCATCACATGATCATAGGCGGGACGGCCGGAGAGCGGGCCTTCATGACCAAAGCCGGTGATCGCGCAATAGATGAGCTGCGGCTTTTCCTCGCGCAGCGCAGCGCTGCCCAGGCCAAGCCGGTCCATCACGCCGGGCCGGTAATTGTGGATCACCACATCGGCCTCCAGACATAACTGCCGGGCGTGGGCCACGTCTTCCGCTGATTTCAGATCGAGTGTAATCGAGCGCTTGGCCTGATTGCAATTGTGGAACAGGCCGGAAATCCCGTCCTTCTGGCTGCCCAGCCAGCGCATCGGATCGCCGATCCCGGGGGGTTCCACCTTGATGACATCCGCGCCTTGCTGGGCAAACATCATCGTTGCCAGCGAGGCGGTTATCATGGTGGAAAATTCAACGACCTTGATCCCGGCCAGGGGCTGTGTTGCTTCTGTCATGCCATCCTCTATCCCGGCCCTGTCTCTGCAGAGCGCGGCCGACCATATGGCGCAACCGGACCTTCGACAAGCTCAGGATGGATAGGGGACCATCAGTCCTCCAGATTGCCAGCAAGCCGCTCATAAGCGGTCAGGAAATCTTCCTTGAAGCCCTGCACCACCTGTCCCGCCGTCATCTGTTCGTTCATCAGCCCGACGCCCTGCCCGACCCAATAGGTGGCGAGGTCCCTGGCGCCCTGATTGTCGCCCTGACTCAGCTTGTCGAGCACCCGCAGCGGCGGTTCCGCGACCAGAGACTGCAACGGCATCGGCAGCGGTGATGGCGCGTCTTCCGCCTGCCACGCGTCGGTCCAGGGCGAGCGCAATTGCCGCGACGGTTTGCCGGTGCGCGAGCGGGCGCGCACCGTGTCGCGGGATGTGGCGGCAAGCATCTTCTCTTTCACCACCGGATTGGTCTCTGCCTCGACCGTGGTCAGCCAGACCGATCCGCACCAGACGCCGCTCGCGCCCATGGCCATGGCCGCGGCCATCTGCGCGCCGGTGGCAATGCCACCCGCCGCGAGCACTGGCGTGTCGTCGCCAATCTGTGCCAGCGCGTTGCAGATTTCGGGAATCAGCACCATGGTCGAGATATCGCCGGTATGGCCACCGGCCTCGCCGCCAACCGCGATGATGATGTCGACACCGGCGGCGACCTGACTCATCGCATGGTCGCGCGTCCCGACCAGCGCCGCGACGGGAACCCCGTGCTTCTGACCCATGTCCAGCATGACCTGCGGCGGAATGCCAAGGGCATTGGCGATCAGCTTGATCGGATGGCGGAACGCGACTTCTAATATTGCCTCAGCCGTGCCGCCGCGGAGATTGTCGGTAAAGGCGACCTGTTCCCGGCGGACTGCTTCGATGTCTCCGGCGATCCGTCCGGTGTCGACGCCATGGCGTTGCAATATGTCGTTGGTGAATTGCTTATGTTTTTCCGGTATCGCGGCCAGAACGGCTTCCGGATCGGGCCGTTCGCCTTTGCCTTCAACCTTGTTCGGGACGATGATATCCAGACCATAAGGCTTGCCGTCGACATTCGCATCGATCCAGCTGAGCTCCTCCTCGAGCGTTTCCGGTGAACAGTTCACGCCGCCGAACACACCCATACCGCCAGCGCGGGAGACCGCCGCAACGACATCGCGGCAGTGGGAGAAAGCGACCAACGGGAACTCGATTCCGAGCATGTCGCAGATTTTATTGTTCATTGTTGGGTCTCCTCATTGCCGTTCGCCCTGAGCCTGTCGAAGGGCCCTTGGCGGTCAATCGTACTTCGACAAGCTCAGCACGAACGGTCTTTATCAACTATCGGTTTCTTCAGCTTCATCGGCGACAATTTCCAGGATCAGGTCATCGGCTGCAATCTGCTGGCCGGCTGTCGCGGCGATGGTTTCGACCGTGCCGTCAATCTCGGCCAGTATTTCATGCTGCATCTTCATCGCCTCGAGCACGGCCAGCTTGTCGCCCTTGGCCACCTGCGCGCCGGCTTCCACCAATATCTCGAGCAACAGCCCGTGCATCGGCGCGACCACGGTGCCGCCACCACCGGCGTCTTCCATGGCGCTGAGGCCGGTCAGATCGGTGACGGTCAGCGAGCGGTCGGGCAGCGCCAAATAAAGGGTGCGATGGTCGTCATAATAGATCGCCTCGAGCGTGCGGCCGTCGACCCGCAATTTCGCGCGATCGACGTTCAGGCTTAGCAGGATAATCTCTGCAGCCTCTGCGCCTGCACGGACCCGGTAATGGCCGGGCTTGTCGACATGGACATGGATGGTCTGGGCATCCTCGCCATCGGCATATTGCGTAACCGTTTCCAGCGCGCCGGTGTTCGACCAGTCGAGCATTTCCGGATTGACGTTGAGCGCCAGCCGGTGCGCCGCCTGTTGCCGTAGCTTGTGATGGATGACAGCGGCGATCGCGTAAGAGGCGAAATCATGGCCGCCGAGATCGACCCCGTCCTCCCCGTAATTTTCGGCGATAAAGGCGGTGGTCGCCTCCCCGGTCACAAAGTCCGGTTTGTCCAGGGCATCGATCAGGAAGTCGCGATTGGTCTTCGGACCGAATAGCGCGGTTTCCGACAGCGCCTTGATCATCCGCCGGCGGGCTTCGTCGCGGGTTGCGCCATGGGTGATGATCTTGGCGACCATCGAATCGTAAAAGGGCGACACTTCGCCGCCGCTCTGGATACCGCTGTCGACCCGCGCGAGGGTGGAAGGTTTCCACAAGTGTACCGGGCCAGTACTGGGCAGAAAATCATCCGCCGGATCCTCGGCATAGAGGCGGACTTCCATCGCGTGACCGCTAAGCGAGATGTCCTGTTGCTCAAGACCAAGCAAGTCGCCTGACGCAACTTTGAGTTGCAGCGCCACAAGATCGAGTCCGGTCACTTCCTCGGTGACCGGATGCTCGACCTGCAGGCGGGTGTTCATTTCGAGAAAATAGAAGCCGCCCGACTGGTCGAGCAGAAATTCGACCGTGCCGGCGCCGATATAATCCACCGCTTTCGCCGCCTCGACCGCCGCTGCGCCCATTTGCGCGCGCAATTCTGGCGTCATGACGGGGCAAGGGGCTTCCTCGATCACCTTCTGGTGGCGGCGCTGGACCGAACAGTCGCGCTCGCCAAGGTGGATGGTGTTGCCGTGGCTGTCGGCAAAGACCTGAATCTCCACATGGCGCGGCTTGATGATCGCCTTTTCGAGGATCAGCTCGCCATTGCCAAAGGCATTTTCCGCTTCCGACCGCGCCAGCTTGATCGCATTGGGCACGTCTTTCAGATCGTGAACCAGCCGCATCCCTCGCCCCCCGCCGCCAGCCGCTGCCTTGACCATCAGCGGCACGCCGATCTTGTTGGCTTCGGCGATCAGCACATCGTCTGCCTGATCATCACCCTGATAGCCGGGCACGCACGGGACGCCGGCGGCGATCATCGCGCGTTTCGACCGGGCCTTGTCGCCCATCACGTCGATCGCCTTTTCCGGCGGGCCGACAAAGATGATATCGGCCTCGGCGCACGCCTTGGAAAAGGCGGCATTTTCCGAAAGGAAACCATAGCCGGGATGTATGGCATCCGCGCCCGTGTCCCTCGCCGCCTGAATGATAGTGTCGATCAGCAGATAGGATTCATTGACCGGAGCCGGTCCGATACGCACGGCATCATCCGCCATTTTGACATGGGGCGCGTCCGCGTCCGCATCGGAATAGACCGCAACCGTGCGCATGCCCTGCGCCTTGGCGGTGTGCATCACGCGGCAGGCGATTTCGCCGCGATTGGCAACCAGGAGTGTGTTTATTCGGGTCATTTTAATTTCCTTCACCCCGTTCGTGCTGAGCCTGTCGAAGCATGGCCTTGTGCCAGCTGTCCTTCGACAAGCTCAGGACGAACGGAAGAATTTGCGAATATCTGCTCATTCCGGTTTCACCACCCAATTGGGTTTGCGTTTCTCGAAGAAACTGGCGACGCCTTCCTTGGCCTCGTCGCTGACCATGCGGTCGGCGAAATTCTCTGCGGCCAGGCGGATCACTTCCTCGCGCGGCTGGCCGGCGATCTGGCCGAGCAGTTCCTTGGTCGCCGCAATGGCGCCGGGCGCTGCGCCCAGAACCTGTTTGCGCAATTGCATTTCAATGGCTTCGAGGCCGGTGACATCGTCGGCGATGAAATCGGCAAAGCCCAGTTCGTGCGCCTCGCTTCCGTCAAACCGTGCGGCGGTCAGCATCAGCCGGCGGCCGGTGGCATAGCCGAGCTTCTGGATCACGAACGGGGATATCTGCGCCGGTGTTACGCCAATAGCGGTCTCGGTCATTGCGAAGCGCGCTCCGCTTTCGCAAATCACCACATCGGCGCAGCAGGACAGACCAAAGCCGCCGGCCATAGCGGCGCCTTCGATCAAGACAATCACCACCTGGGGAGCATTGTTGACCAGGTCGAAAATCTCCGCTGCGCCGCTCGACATCTTGATGATTGCCGCGCGGTCGCCGCTCTGCTGGAAATTCTCTTTGAAATTCTTGAGATCCGCGCCGGCGCAGAAGACGCCGCCGCGACCCCGCATGGTGATGCCGCGGACAGTACGATCTTTGCGTATGCTTTTTAGCACATCGGCCAGTTCGGCGACCAAAGCGTCGCTCAGCGCGTTGCGGTTCTCCGGCTGGTTGAACCAGATGGTGAGCCAGCCGTTTTGGAGCTCGAGTTCCAGTGTTTGGGTGGTGGGGAGATCGGTCATGGTCTGTATCCCGTTCTGTGCTCCGGCCCCCGAGCCGGAGCTCTGGCGTCGGCAGCATTGCGCGGCGAGAGCACCGCATCAAGTGCGGAGCACAGCGTGATCGTCGCCGCGATGCTCATATCCGCGCCACCCCGAAGGCATTGGGATGCAGTGTCCGGTTTTGCGCCTCGAAAATTGTTTCCAGCGCAAAGCCAAGGACCTTGCGGCTGTCGCGTGGATCGATCACACCGTTGTCGAGTATCCGGCCGGAGGTGAAGAAGGCGCTTTCCTGCGCTTCGAAAATATCCTTGATCCGCTGTTCCTGTTTGGCAATCGCGTCTTCGTCCGGCTCCACGCCCTTGCGCTTCGCCTGCACCCGCGCGACATGGCTCATTGTATTGGCCGCCGATGCCCCCGCCATGACGCCGGTCTTGGCATTGGGCCAGCTGAACAGGAAATCGGGTTCGAAGGCGACACCGCTCATGCCGTAATTGCCGGCACCAAAGCTCGCACCGATATAAAGAGCCAGTTTCGGCACCCGGACGTTGGAGACCGCCTGGATCATCTTGCTGCCCAGCTTGATCATGCCCTTATGCTCGGACTCGGTGCCGACAATATAGCCGGTGGTATTGTTGAGGAAGATGATCGGCAGTTCCGACTGGTCGCAGAGCTGCAAGAAATGCGTGGCCTTGGCCGCCGCTTCGGGGTCAAACGGGCCGTTGTTGCCGATCAGGCCGACCGCATGGCCCATGATGCTCGCCTGCATGCAGACGGTGCCGGGGCCATAGCGCGGCTTGAATTCCTCGAAATCGGAACCGTCGACGATCCGTGCTGCGACTTCGCGCACATCATAGGGAATGGTATAGTCGACCGGCACCACGCCCGCGATCTCGTCAATATCATAGACGGGCTCTTCATAGTCATTGCGGCGGATCGGGGTGGTATTCTTGTTCCAGTCGAGCCGCCCCATGGTTTCGCGGGCAATGGCAATGCCATGGGCGTCGTCATCGGCAAGATATTCCACGCTGCCGGTGGTTGATGCGTGCATTTCCGAGCCGCCCAGTTCGCGGTCATTGGCAACCTCTCCGGTGGCGGCATGGACAAGGGCTGCACCGCCCAGCGCGGCCATGCCATTGTCGCGAATGCCGATCACATAATCCGACATGCCGGGCATATAGGCGCCGCCTGCGGTCGAAGGTCCGTGTAACACGACCATGGTCGGAATGCCCGCCGCGCTCAGCCAGGCGAGGTTCCGGAACAGCATGCCGCCATGGGCCCACAGTTCGACCTTATATTCCATCAGGTTCGCACCCGCGCTTTCGACCAGATGGATGAACGGCAATTTGAGATCCTGGGCGATTTTCTGCGCGCCCTTGCTGGCGTCCCAGCCGCCGGTGGTGGCCGCGCCGGCGCGAATACCGCTGTCATCGACCCAGATCATGCAGCGCACGCCTTTGACAAAGCCGATGCCCAGGATCACGCTGCCGCCCGGGATGCTGGTCTCGGGATTGCTGTCCTCGACCAGATAATTGGCCATATTGTATAGCTGCAGCCACGGCATGCCGGGATCGAGCAGACGTTTCAGTCGCTCGTGCGGCGTCAACTGGCCGCGTTTTTCAAAAGTCGGCCGGCGTTTTTCCGAGGCTGCGATGGCCCGGTTCTCGAGGCTGCGCAAATGATCGATCAGCGCCAGCATATCCTTGCGATTCTGGGCAAAACCTTCCGAACCGGTGACAATTTTCGATTTGAACTGGGGCATTTTCAGGACGCCTTTGCGGGGAATGGCTTGGCCGAATAATGGCTATTTGACACGTTGAGTCTCCTATGGCTATTTGAATAGCATTCGGTATTTTCGAGTCAAGCTCATTAAAGGACAGATTTTGGCGACTAAAGCGGTCAATCCGGAAACCCAGCGGGCCAAGCTGGAGCGCAAGGAACGGGCGATTCTCGGTGCGGCGCGCGCCATTTTCGTCGAACATGGCTTTGACGGCGCGCGCATGTCCGAGATCGCGCGGCGGGCGGGGATCGGCGAAGGCACGATATACAGCTATTACGAATCCAAGGCGGAACTGATGCTCGCGGTGTTGCAGCAGTTCTGGGATGTGCTGACCCGCGAGGCCGAAGCGGTCATGGCGTCAACACAGGCAGAAGATTTTGCCGGCCGGTTGCGCGCCTTGGCCGAATATCATCTGAACACGGTGATCGTGAACGCCGACTTCATCAACCTGAGCTTTGCGCTGCGCCGCAACAACAGCGAGGTCAGCATGTCACGCGACCATCTGCGCCACTATGTCACGGTTTTCGACCAGCTGTTCCGGCGCGGGCAGGATCGCGGCGAGTTGCGCCGGGATGCGGTGTTGTGGCAGGCGCGGGATATCTTCTACGGCAGCCTCGAATATAGCGCGCGATCGATCGAGATGACTATCGACGAAGACCGGGCGGAACGGCAGCAAGGCCCGGTGGTCGATCAGATGGTGGCCCTGTTTCGGGCGCATTATGGTACGGACCGCGACGGACCAGCTGCGGACGGCGGGGATTTCAAGCAGCTGTCCCGGCAGATCGAACAGCTCGACGCGAAACTCGAGGCCCTGACAAAACGGCTTTCCTGACGGGCAAAAAAGAGCGCCCGAAGGCGCTCTTTCTTGTCGTTTCTGATTTCGCTCAAGCCGCTTTGTAGAAGCTCTCGCCGGCGTCCGCTTTCTCGCGGAAGCTCATCGGCGGCTTGAACCGCTCGCCATATTTCTGCGCGAGATTGTCGGCGATGCGGACAAAATTGTCGACACCCATCGTGTCGATATGGCTCATCGGGCCGCCGGTCCAGGGCGCGAAGCCCCAGCCGAAGATCGCGCCCAGATCGGCGGATTGCGGATCGCTGACAACTTCCTCGTCGAAACATTGCGCGGTGGCGATCAGCTGGATGAACATCAGCCGCTGCTTGACCTCTTCGACATCCGGCTGTTCTTCGGCCAGCGGGAAATGGTCGGCCAGGCCGGGCCACAGTTTCTTGGAGCCGTCTTCGGCATATTCGTAGAAGCCGCCGCCGAAGCGCCGTCCGCGCCGGTCGATCTTGTTGACCATGATCTCCATCAGATCCTCGGTGCCGCTCGGGACATAGGCATCGCCCATCTCTTCCTTGGTCGAAGTCATGATGTCATAGCCAAGCTGCAGGGTGGTTTCATCAACTACTGCCAGCGGTCCGATCGGCATGCCCATGGCGATGGCTGCATTTTCGATCAGCGCCGGTTTTACGCCTTCCGCTACCATGAGCATCGCTTCATTGGCATAAGGCGGGAACACGCGGTTGGTGTAGAAGCCGCGGACATCCTTGACCACGATCGGCACCTTGCGGATTTTCGCATTATAGTCGAGTGCGACCGCCAGAGCCTTGTCACCGGTTTCGGCGCCAGGAATGATTTCAAGCAGTGGCATTTTCTCGACCGGCGAGAAGAAATGCATGCCGATAAACTGGTCGGGCCGCTCGCTGTTCTTGGCCAGGCCGGTAATCGGCAGGGTCGAGGTGTTCGAAGCAAAGACGACATCCTTGCCGATGACCGCTTCGGCCTTCTTGATCACGTCGGCCTTGACGTCGGGCCGCTCGAACACGGCTTCGATGATCAGGTCGACATCTTTCAGGTCGTCATAATTGTCGGTCGGGGTGATCCGCGCCATGAAGGCGTCGGCCTTTTCCTGCGTCATCTTGCCGCGTTTCACGCCCTTGTCGACGATCTTCTGGCTGTAATCGATGGCCTTCTGCGCTTCTTCCATATTGCGGTCGAGGACGATGACATTCATGCCGCCCTTGGCTGTTACATGGGTGATGCCCGATCCCATCAGGCCGGCACCGAGAACGCCGACGGTCTTGATATCGGACGGCGGAACACCTTCCGGACGCGCCGCGCCTTTCTCCGCTGCCTGCTTGTTGATGAACAGGGTGCGGATCATGTTCTTCGCCTGAGGGCCGCTAAGCAATTTGGTGAAATATTTGCTTTCGACGCGCAATGCGGTGTCGATCGGCAACATGGAACCTTCGTAGAGGCAGGACAGGATTGCCTTGACCGCTTCGAAATTGCCCTTGCTCTGCTTCAGCGCCATCGCCGAGGAACCGAGATAGAGCGGAACGGCGCGGGGATCCATCGATCCGGCGCCGCCGGGGAACTTATAGCCCTTCCTGTCCCATGGCGCAGAGGCCTTGGGATTGGCCTTGACCCACGCTTTCGCCTTGGCAACCACCTCGTCGACCGGGACAACTTCATCAACAATCTTCTGCGCGAGCGCAGCCTGCGGGTTCATCGGCTGACCGGTCATGATCGCCATGCCTGCGGCCTGCAAGCCTGCGAGACGGGGCAGGCGCTGGGTGCCGCCGCCGCCGGGCAGCAGGCCAACCTGCACTTCGGGCAGACCGAGCTGAATCTTCGGATGATCGGCGCAAACGCGATAGTGGCAGGCCAGTGCCAGTTCGAGACCGCCACCAAGGGCCAGTCCGTTCAGCGCGCAGGCTACCGGCTTGGCGTGGGCGGTTCCCTTGAGCAGTTCCTTGGCCGTATGTCCGCCAGTTTCCATGCGGCGCAGCATGCCGTTCAATTCCCAGGCGCCCTCAAAGGCCTCGGCCATGCTGTCGGCCTTGGATGCGCCGAGCATGTTGAGATCGGCGCCGGCGAGGAAGCCGGATTTCTTGCCCGATGTGATCACCGCGCCCTTGATCGCGTCGTTGCTGATCAGCTCTTCGGTAAAGCCCTTGAAATCGGCGATCAGCGCCTGGTTCCAGACGTTCATTGACTGGCCGGGCAGATCGATCGTGACCAGGGCGATGCCGTCGCTGTCGATATCGACGGTAAATGTTTCGTAGCTCATATTCTTTTCCTTATTTTCCCATCCTGTGCTCCGCCGCAGGGGCGGAGGACGAAAATCAGTTCACGCGTTCGATAATCGTGGCGATTCCCATGCCGCCGCCGATACACAGCGTCGAAAGAGCGGTGGACTTGCCGGAACGTTCGAGTTCGTCGAGCGCGGTGCCCAGAATCATTGCGCCGGTTGCGCCGAGAGGATGGCCCATGGCGATCGCGCCGCCATTGACGTTGATATCGCCATGGTCGACCTTCATCGCATCCATGAAACGCAGGACAACGGCAGCAAATGCCTCGTTCAATTCCCACAGGTCAATGTCGTTCGCGGTCATGCCGGCGCGTTCGAGCGCCTTTTTCGCGGCGAATTCGGGACCGGTGAGCATGATCGTCGGTTCCGAACCGATGGAAGCCATCGAAATGATCCGGGCGCGTGGCTTCAGACCGTATTTTTCGGCGGCTTTTTCGTTGCCGATCAGTACCGCCGCCGAACCGTCGACAATGCCGGAGCTGTTGCCGGCGTGGTGGACGTGGTTGATCTTTTCAACATCGGGATGCTTGAGAATCGCGACATCGTCGAAGCCGGGCATCTGTTCGCCCATCATCTGGAAAGCCGGGCCGAGCGCGCCGAGTGACTGCATGTCGGTTTCGGGCCGCATCAGTTCGTCATGATCGAGCACGACTTCTCCGATGACATCGCGGATCGGCAGAATCGATTTGGCGAAGCGCTTCTCGTCCCAGGCCCTGGCGGCGCGCTTCTGACTCTCGACTGCGTAGGCATCGACATCATCGCGGCTATAGCCATATTTGGTGGCGATCAGATCGGCGGAAATGCCCTGCGGAACGAAATATTCCTGAAAGACGAGGGAAGGATCGGCCATGCCGCCGAGGCCATCGCTACCCATCGGAATGCGCGACATGGATTCGATCCCGCCGCCGATCGCCAGATCGGTTTCGCCGGAGCACACCTTGCCAGCTGCGATATTGACCGCTTCGAGGCCGGATCCGCAGAAGCGGTTGACCTGAATCGCCGAGGTGGTGTCGGCATAGCCGGCTTTCAGCGCCGCCATGCGGCTGATGACCGCGCCCTGCTCGCCGACGGGAGAGACGCAGCCAAAGGCGATGTCCTCGACTTCATGGCCTTCTAGCTCGTTGCGATCATTGATCGATGCCAGCACCTGGGCTGACAGATCGAGAGCGGTGATTTCATGCAGGGCGCCGTCGTTGCGGCCCTTGCCGCGCGGGGACCGCACTGCGTCATAGATAAAGGCTTCGGTCATAAGGGGTTCCTCTCACTGGAAGAATTGGAAGGATGTTGCACAATGCTAATGGTGCAGTGCAGCACAGTCAAGCAGTTTACGTAAACGTCAAGCAAGACCGGGGGCGACTCGCCCCCGGAACTGCATAATTCTGTTATAAACTATTCGAGGATCGATTGATATTTCTGGCTGAAAACGTCGCGTCCGACGATGTAGCGCATGATCTCGCTCGACCCGGCATAGATGCGGCTCATCCGGGCGTCGGTGAAGATCCGGCTGATTTCATATTCCTTCATATAGCCGGCGCCGCCGTGCAGTTGCAGTCCGAGATCAGCCATTTCCCATTCGATTTCGCTGCCCAGCATCTTGCCCTTGGCGGCCATATTGGCCGTCAGGCCACCCTGATTGTGGATATCGACGCATTGATCGACATAGACCTGCAGCATGTCGATTTTCGCATCCATTTCGGCCATTTTGAACTGGGTATTCTGCATATCTGACAATTTCTTGCCAAAAACATCCCGTTCCATGACAAATTCGCGTGTCACGTCAAAAGCCCGCCGCGCTGTGGCAGCATAGCCAACCATCGCGATCAGCCGCTCTTCGGCCAGCCCTTCCATCAGATGGATGAAGCCCTTGCCCGGCGTGCCCAGCGTGTTTTCCTTGGGTATCTTGACGTTGTTGAAAAACAGCTCGGCAGTATCTTGCGCATGCAGCCCGATTTTTTCCAGATTCTGTCCGCGTTCGAATCCTTCCATCCCGCGCTCGAGGATCAGCAGCACCATCGCATGCTTGTCATCAACCCCGTCGATCTTGGCCGCGACAATCACCACATCGGCATTGATGCCGTTCGAGATATAGGTTTTTGATCCATTGAGCAGCCAATGGTCGCCCATGTCCTTGGCCGTGCTCTTCATGCCCGAAAGATCGCTGCCGGCGCCCGGTTCGGTCATCGCGACGGCGAGAATCGTCTCGCCGGTCACGCATTTCGGCAGAAAACGTTCGCGCTGCTCTTCATTGCCGATATTCTGCAGATAGGGCCCGACCAACCTGCTGTGCAGCGTGTTATACCACTCGCCGCAGCCCGCCCGTGCGGTTTCCTCGATGATGATCTGTTCATAGCGGAAATCACTGTCGCCCATGCCGCCATATTTTTCATCCGGCCAGATCATCAGAAAGCCCTGGTCGCCGGCCTTCTTGAATATTTCGCGATCGACAATTCCGGCTTCGCGGAATTCGTCCATCCGTGGCGCGACTTCATCGGCGAGAAAACGGCGATAGGCATCGCGGAACATATGCTGTTCTTCGGTAAATTTACGCATGGGAAATTCCTTTTGTCTGAGGAGAGAAAAGCGCGCTCGAGGCTCGCGATTTGCGACCGGTCATAATGACGCGAGTTTAATCGGTCAATTAAGAAAGAAAGTCGCTGCACAAGACCGTTGCAATTGCCCTTCAATCCTCGTTATGGCGTTCCCGTGAAACAGACAAAAAAACCGTTCATCCTTGGCATTGGTGGAACCACCAGTGCCTCATCCTCGACCGAAGTCGCGCTCGCGATTTCCCTGCAAGCCGCCGCAGATGCCGGAGCAGAAACCGAATTGTTCGGGTCGGACCGCCTGATGGCGCTGCCCCATTACCGGTCCGATCCGGCCGGTCTAAACCAGACCGGCAAGGAATTTGTCGAACTGGTCCGCCGCGCCGACGGCTTTCTGATTTCCAGCCCCGGTTACCACGGCACCATCTCCGGTCTGGTGAAAAACGCGATAGATTATATCGAGGAAACATCGACCGATGATCGCGTCTATCTGGATGGCTTGCCGATCGGCCTGATCGTGACCGCTTACGGCTGGCAGGCGGTTGGCAGCACGCTCGCGGCCCTGCGTTCGATCGTTCACGCCCTGCGCGGCTGGCCGACTCCGCTGGGCGTTGGAATCAATGCTTCGGGCGGAATGTTCAGCCAGGGCGTCTGCACCGACGAATCGGTGAATGACCAGCTGAAGATGGTCGCCCAGCAGGTTATGCTGCGAGCCGAAGCGCGCTAGACCGTTTCGGCTGGCCTGTGCCCGACAGGGGCGGCCACCGCTTTACATCGTCTCCAGAATTTCACCGGGCCTCCGGCCTGTAACCGCTGCGCGCAAGAGATTCGCGCCATGCTGAGACCGCCGGACCCGCAATGAAAAACGGCGGCGCCTTTCAGCACCGCCGTTGTCCTGTCATTTCCGGGCCCGCCATGATGGTCGATCACAGCGGGCCGATTGGCTTTACGTCCTAGTAGCCGAAGATCAGCGAAATGCTCGCCGCGCGCGGTGCGCCGATCTGGACGAATGGCGAATTGCCATCGAGATCGCCGCCAAAGCCGCCGACATAGAGTTCGTCGAACAGGTTGGTCACGTTCAACTGCAGCGCAACATCATCACCGAAAGGATTCTGTGTGATCGTCCAGCGCAGGTCGAGATCGACCAGCGTGTAGCCGCCAACAGACCGTTCGTTGGTGTCATTGACCCAGCGCTTGCCGGTATGCTTGACCTGAGCGCCCAGTTCGAAGTCGCCGAACTGCTGCTGCACACGTGCACCAACGGTCCAGAGCGGGGCTCCGCTTTCGTTCTTGCCTGCCGTCAGGGCAAAGATCGGATCGCCAACCGCGGTACACTGGGCAACGCCATCGGTTACGTCAGTCGCAGAGCAGACATCGGTCTGTACATTGTCCTTGATTTCCGATTCGTTGATCGAGCCGAAGACATAGACCATCGTTGCTGGTGTCGGTGACCAGGCAACCGAGGCATCGAGACCATATTTGTCTACACGACCGAGGTTCCGGAATACCGATTCATCAAGAATCGGATCATAGGACGATGCCAGTCGGTTATTGTAGCGCGTAAACCAGCCAGCGAACTGGGCCTGGATATTTCCGCTCTGATACCGGAGCCCGAGATCGAGGCTGTCGGTTGTTTCAGGTACCGGCTGAACACCCGGCGCATCTTCCGGGAAGTAGAGCGAGTCATAGAGCGGATCGGTAGCCGGGACCGAAAGCCCCTTGGCGTAGTTTGCAAATACCGATGCGCTGCCGAAAGCGTAAGTCAGGCCGATGTTAGGCAGGATATCGTCATATTTATAAGTACGTGACTGTGGCACAGCCGAACCGGTGACGGTGTTGGTCGCTGCATCATAAGTATATGGGTTGGCCGCTTCATACGCCGCGCTGACGCCGCCCACGCAATCGAGGAAACCGCTTGCCGATGTGGTATAGCAATTCTGGTTCAGTTCGCGCTTGAAGAATGGCGCCCGCAGACCGAGTACCGCGGTGAGATCACCAAAGGTGCCGCGATATTCACCGGAAATCTGGTGCAGGGTTGCATAAGACTGCCGGTCGCGCTTGTTGAGTTCGAAGCCGTCGACGGTCACCAGTCCGTCGTTGACCGGGAAAACATCGGCAATTTCACCATTGAGAAGGGCAACCGAGGTCTGGCCGGTCTGACGGTGGTTGGCATCGTCATAGGTGTAGGCGAGACGGAAACGGTGATCCGGGTTGAGCTCGTAGGAGAGGTTGGAGATCACGCCGAAACGCCGGGTGCGGGTCTGGCTTGGATCGTTACCGGTTACTTCGTCAAGCGTATCGCCGTCGCCATTGAGGTCGCGGCCGAAATAATAGCGTCCACGAATGAAGCCGGTCATTTCAACACCGCCAACGTTGCGGGTCTGCTCGAGCAGTTCTTCGTCACCGCCGCCATTGGCTTTTACATATTGAAAGCTTGGATCGACCGTAAGAATCAGGCCGTCGGTCAAAGTGAAACGCGATGCGCCACGGATGTTGCCGGTGTTCGACGGGTTGTAGCGACGATCAAATTCCGCGCCGCAATTATTGTCCACCTGGGCGGTGCCGGCTTGCGGCAAGTCGACCGTGCAGGGATAGTTGATGTCGTAGAACCGGTCTGCCTTGGTTGTCGGGAAGCTGTCCAGGGAGAAGGAACCGAAGAAGTTGTTCCGGTTTTCATTATAATGGCCGGCGACGGCGATGAAGTCGCCATTGCTGCCGATATCCTGCCAGATACGGCCGTTATACTGCTGCTTTTCGACAATGCCGTAGTTGTTGAACGGGTTGTTGTAACGCGTGTAGCTGGCCGAAACGAAAGCCTTGGTGCCGAAACCGGTGATATCGCCGGTGTCGATCATGCCGAAGCCACGAACATAGAGCCGGTCGCGGTTGCCTTTGTCACCTTCGGCAAAGGTGCTGCCGGTCGAAAGCGTTCCGGTCAGCTTGAAATCGTCGCTGGGTTCGCGGGTGCGAAGGTTGATCGTGCCGCCAACGGCAGAAGCGGTCGGGCTATCAACGTCGGTCACGCCAAGGTTGACGTTGACCTGCTCGATGATTTCCGAATCGACCTGCTGGTTGGTGTACAGCGCATAGTTGCCCGAATCGTTGAGCGGCAGGCCGTCAAGCGTCTGCGAAATGCGATCATCGCTGAAGCCGCGGATGGTGAACGAACCGCCCGAAGAGCCCCAGGGGTCATTGTTCTGGAAGCTGACACCCGGAACGAGGTTGACGATATCATTGACCGTCTGGCCGGGGCGCTGGCGCCGGATGATTTCTTCTTCGAGAACCTGTTTCGCTTTTGGCGTGTTGGGAATTTCTACCCCGCCAACGTCGCTTGATCGACCGCCGGTAACGACAATAACGTCATTTTCGAAGTCCCGCGTACCGGTGGACTGTGCCGACGCCGACGTGGCCATCAGGCCAGCCGTGGAAAGGCTGACGACACTGGCAGCCAAAAGATATTTGATTTTCATGATATAACTTTCCTGTTCATGAACCGCATTGGAGGAGGTGTTTTATGGTGAATGCTGGCGAATTAATTGCGCTGCCAGACCTGAGCACGAGCAGCCCTAGGGGCCATTAGTGACAGTTTTATATCATTTGAATCGTCAAATGCCGCAGTGCAGCATTTTGCATTGGGAATGCTCTGGCTGGGGGTCTCTATCGTTGTATAAGAAGGTTCGCATCCAGTGCGAAACGTCTGCCTATATCACTGATTTTGCGCTGTTAATTTTGACAAGATCAGGCGAAGCGGTTGTTCGTAATGCATTGCCGACTGTTGCGAATTTATCACGATGTCGGCATGAATTTTCGACGGTTCGACATGTAAATCGTGCATCGGCCCGACCTGATTGGCGAATTGTTCCTGCACCGACTGCTCGGTTCGGCCGCGTTCGCGAACATCGCGTGCGATTCGGCGGGCAAATCGGGTTTCTGAATCGCATTCGACGAAGATGCTGAGGTCGAGCAGATCGCGCAGCGGCCGGTGCTGGAGAATCAATATACCGTCGAGCAGGATGACCGGCCGGGGTTCGGTGCGCCGGGTTTCCCCCTTGGGCATGTGGGTCGGGAAGTCATAGAGCGGGCGGTCGATCACCTGGCCGGATTTCAGTTGCGCAAGCTGCGTGCACAGCTTGTCAAAATCGACCGCATTGGGATGATCGAAATTGGGTCCGCCCTTGCCCTGCGGGGCATCGCCGAGACCGAAGAAATAATCATCCTGTGGCAGAATGACGCATTGATCGGGGCCGAGCGCTTCGAACAGCACCTGTGTCAGCGTGGATTTCCCCGAGCAACTGCCGCCGCTTATACCAACCACTTTTGCGGTCATGCCAGTCCGATTTCACGTAGCCGCTGCATCAGATAGTCGTGGGCGGTGATTGGTTCGGGGTAGAGATCCGGATGGGCGTCATCGATGCAACTCGGGAGCGTCTCGATCGCATAGTCGGGCCGGAAGTGGAGAAAGAAGGGCATCGAATAGCGGGAGAAACCCCGCCGTTCGGGCGCCGGGTTGACCACGCGATGGGTGGTCGAGGGCAAGCGGTTGTTAGTCAGCCGCTGCAACATGTCGCCGATATTGACCGCAAGCTCGCCGGGCTTCGGGGTAACCGCGCGCCAATTGCCCTGTTTGTCGAGCAGTTCGAGGCCGGCTTCCTCGGCACCGATCAGCAGCGTGATCGTGTTGATATCTTCATGCGCGCCGGCCCGGACCGCCGGCGAATCCTCCGGTACCGGCGGATAGTGGATCAGCCGCATTACCGAGTTGCCGTCGCGCACCGTGTCGACGAAAAAATCGGGAGCCAGTCCGAGAAAACGGGCGATCGCCTCGAGAATACGCGCGCCGGCCTTGTCGAATGCGGCAAACATTTCGAGATAGGTTTCGCGGAAGCCGTCGAGCTCCTTTGGCCAGATATTGGGCGGCATGTAGGATTCGAACGGATGGCCGGGCGGCAAATCGCGGCCGATATGCCAGAATTCCTTGAGATCGTGGATATTGCTATCCTTGGCGCTTTCGGTGCCGAACGGCGTGTAGCCGCGGGCGCCGCCGCCCCCGGGGATATGGTAGGACCGCTTCACCGCTTCCGGCAGCGCGAAAAAGGCGCGCGACATGGCTTCGGCGCGTGCGATCAGTTCGTTGGATATGCCGTGATCGGCGACCACCGCGAAGCCCCAGTCGGAAAAGCTGCGGCCGATGCGCTCGGCAAATGCGGCACTGTCCTCGTCCGCCATCGCCAGCGAAACGGCGGCCAATGTGTCTGGGTTCTGGGTCATGGTCTTAAAATGCGCTCTCGTGTTTCTTTGTCAATCGGGATGAGTCAGGCCGGCAAATCAGGCCAGCGACAGCAGGATGCCGGCGAGAGCCGCGCTCATCAGATTGGCGAGCGATCCGGCGGCGAGCGCGCGGAGGCCGAGCCGGGCTATCACCGGGCGCTGGTTCGGCGCGAGACCGCCGGTGACGGCAAGCTGGATCGCGATGCTGCTGAAATTGGCGAAACCGCACAGCGCGAAGATGACGATTGCATTGGTCAGCGGGGATATGCCCGCCTGTATCTTGCCGAGCTCGATGAAGGCGACAAATTCGTTGAGCACCACCTTGGTACCGAACAGCCCGCCGGCGTTCAGCGCCTCTTCCCAGGGCACGCCGATGAGATACATGATCGGCGCAAAAACATAGCCGATCACCTGCTGGAAGCTGAGTTCCGGATAGCCGAACCAGCCGCCGATGCCGCCGAGCAGGCCATTGGCCAGTGCAACCAAAGCGACAAAGGCAAGGACCATCGCGCCGACGGCCACCGCCAGCTTCACTCCGGTCTGCGCGCCCATGCCCGCGGCCATGATGATATTGGCCGGCTTTTCCTCTTCATATTCGACCGCGACGACCAGCTCTTCCGGCGCCGGGTCCTCGGGATTGTCCGGCATGATGATCTTGGCCATCATTATGCCGCCCGGCGCCGACATGAAGGCGGCGGCGAGCAGATAATCGATACGGATACCCATGGCAGCATAAGCGGCGAGAATCGTGCCCGCGACACCGGCCATGCCGACGCTCATCACGGTAAACAGCTGTGACTGGGTCAGGCTGGCGAGATAGGGGCGGATGACCAGCGGCGATTCGGACTGACCGACAAAGATATTGGCTGCGGCACAAAGCGATTCGACTTTCGAAATACCGGTGATTTTCTGGATGCCGCCGCCCACCCATTTGATGATGAACTGCATGATGCCGAGATAATAGAGGATCGAGATCAGCGCCGAGAAGAAGATGATCACCGGCAGCGCGGCAATCGCAAAACTGTTGCCGCCAATCGTCGGATCGGCGAGCGGACCGAAGATGAAATTGGTGCCGGCCGAGGCATAGCCCAGCAGATTGGAGACGCCGAAGGCCATCGCCTCGATCACCCGCTTGCCGGCCGGGATATAGAGCACGATCACGGCAATCCCGGCCTGCAGCGCAAAGGCGGCGCCGACCACGCGGAGACGGATATTCTTGCGGCCGGTCGACAGCGCGAGGGCAATCAGCAGGATCAGCGCCATGCCGGCAAGGCTTGTCAGGATCGGGATCATCGCATTCTTTCAGTCGCTGTTTCAGGTCGGACCCGGTTCACCAGGTAAAGCTGCCGGTTTCATTATTGCAGGCAGCGGCGAGCCGGTCGAGGCAGTCATCGATATTGTCGGAGACGATAAGATGCTTGCGCCGTTCGGCGGACACGAATCCCTGTTCCGACATTTTGTCGAGAAAATCGATCAGCGAATCCCAGTAGCCGCCGATATTCAATATCGCGAAGGGCTTGTTGTGATAGCCGAGTGCGTTCCAGCTCCAGGCCTCGAACAGCTCGTCCATCGTGCCGACGCCGCCGGGCAGGGCGACAAAGGCGTCGGTCAGATCGGTCATCTTGGCTTTGCGCTCGTGCATATTTCTGACGATATGCAATTCCGTGATGCCGGTGTGCGCGACTTCCAGATCTTTCAGCATTTCGGGAATAACGCCGTGGACGCGGCCGCCCTCGGCCAGCACCGTATCGGCGATAATGCCCATCAGTCCCAGCCTGCCGCCGCCGTAAACCAGTTCGACATCGCGCTTTGCCATGGCCTGACCAAGAAGAACCGTCGATTCGGCATAAGCCGGATCCTGTCCGGCATTGGCGCCACAATATACTGCCAGTCTCTGCAAATTATCCCCCGATGGCGCGACACCAAGGGCCGCGATCTGCTACATGTGATATTCTGTCCCCCTATAGAAAAAATCACACTTGTGACTATTTCTTTTTTTTCGCTGCCGATCGCGCTAGGCGTTCGCGATGACCGAATTATCGAAAACCAACCTCATCCCGCGATCCCTGTTTGTCTTTGCCGTGCTCTATGGCGGCATGACCTGTATCGCCGGAATATTGGGCGCGAAGCAGGTCGCGATCGGACCCCTCGCGGTGGAAGCGGGGATCTTTCCGTTTCTGTTGCTGGTGGTCCTGTCCAGCTCGGTTGCAGAACTGCATGGCCGGGATGTCGCGAACCGGCTGGTGCGTCTCGGCTTCGTGCCGCTGATTACCGCCATCGTCCTGATCCAGATCGTGCTGGCGTTGCCGACCGATCCGGGGATGTACGAACCGGCGAAAGAGGCCTTTCCGATCATATTGGAGCAGGGCGCACGGCTGATGTTCGCCGGGATTATCGCCTATGGCGTGTCACAGTTTCTCAACGTCTATATCTTCTCGCGGCTGGCGGCGATGAAAGGCCGGATGCTGGCCTTGCGCGCGGCGATTGCCAGCGCGCTGTCGCAGCTTGTCGATACCATCATCTTCATCACCATCGCCTTTTACGGCGAGCGGCCGATCGCGCAATTGCTGGTGGGCCAGGGCTCGGCGAAAGTGGCATTGTCCTTCCTGCTGGTGCCGTTCCTGATCGTGTTCTTCGTGAAACTGGGACAGCGGCTGGACCGCGACTGAGCGTGTTGCAGCGGGTGAGGGGTTGATTTACCGGAACAATCTGTTGGCTTCAGCGAGATCGTCTGTCGTGTCTATATCCATCAGCAGCTGATCGCTGCCTGCCACCAGAAGAGCGTCAGCCAAGAGCATGCGCGCGCCGGCATCGCCTCGCAATTTCAACAAATTGTCCAGCGCGCCCGACGGGAATATGGCCGGCGGCATTGCCTGTCCGCTGCGCGCCGATGCCACGGTCCTTGTTTCACCGGCCTGGTCGAAACGCTCGATCAGATTGCCGAGATGGCCGCTGGTCACGAAGGGCATATCGGCCAGCATGATGCAAAGGGCGCTGGCTCCAGCCTGCACAGCTTGCCGCGCGGCGAGCCGGACGGACGTCGACTGGCCGTCGGCAGCGGCGGCGTTGGCGATCGGTTGGTAACCCATAGCGCGCCAGCCCGCCGCACAGATATGGTCCGGCAATGCAATCACCAGCCTGTGCGAGAAGGGCATGTCTGCCGCCGCTGCAGCGCCGTGCAGGCCGAGCCTCTTGCCGCCCAGCAAGGCACCGAGCTTGTCCTGATCGCCAAATCGGTGCGATTGTCCGGCGGCCAGCAGCGCCAGCATCATCCCGGGGCGCGGGTTCAATTGGCGGTCACGCTTTCGATATAGGCAATGACGGCCTGTCGTTTTGACGGTTCCGCGATTGCCCCCGCGACCATCGTCGTACCGGGAATTTTACCGGCCGGGTCGGCAATGAAGCTGTCCAGTTCTGCCGCTGTCCAAACGATACCGGACGCCTTGAGCGCGTCCGAATAGGCAAAACCGGCAACCTCACCGGCGGCCTGTCCGACAATGCCGACCAGATTGGGGCCGACACCATTGGGCGCACCCTGTTCCAGACTGTGGCAGGCGGAGCAATTGGCAAAAGCGGCCTTCCCGTCGGCGATCAATGTGCTCGCCGGTGCGTCGGCCGGAGCAGCAGCAATGGCCGGTGCCGTGCCGGGTTCGCGGACGATGATCTGTTCGAGCGGTTCCGGTGCCGGGTCGCTGCCACAGCCAGCCAGGACGAACAGCGATGACAGAGCAGCAGCGCGAATATATTTCAGCATTTCAGGTCTCCGGTCAGGCAAAATCATGCTTGGCAATCGGCAGTTCGCGGAGCCGCTTGCCGGTCGCCGCAAAAATCGCATTGGTGACGGCGGGCGCGATCGGCGGCAGGCCCGGTTCGCCCGCGCCGCCAATCCGGTCATGATCGCCATTGATCAGCGCCACCTCGATTTCGGGCGTTTCGTTGATCCGCAGCATATTATAATCGTGGAAGTTGCTCTGCTGGACCGCGCCGTCCCTGACCGTGATCTCGCCGTATAGGGCGGCGGTCAGACCATAGGCAATGGCGCTTTCCATCTGCGCGATGACGGCATCCGGGTTCATCGCGAAACCGACATCGGCGCAACAATATACTTTCGTTACACGGGGTTTCGCGCCTGTCATATCCACTTCCGCCACCTGCGCCACGACCGAATTGAAAGAAGGAATGAAGGCGATGCCACGGCCATGGCCGTCGGGCATCGGACTGCCCCAATTGGCCATATCGGCGGCCTTGTTGAGGACGGCGAGATGGCGCGCTTCGCCGGCCAGCAATGTCTGGCGAAAGGCGAGCGGGTCTTTGCCGGCGGCATCCGCAAGCTCGTCGACAAAGGATTCGATGAACCAGCCCTGGTGGCTCTGGTCAACCGACCGCCACGGACCGAAACGCAAATGGGTCGGTGCATCGACCTTGCGGATCAACTTGTTGGGAATGGCATAATGTTTGATTTTCGCCGCTTCCTTGGGATCAAAGGAATGGACATGGATATTGGTCCAGCTGTCGAGATTGCCGGCGGCGTCGAAACCGGCGGCAAAGCGCGTGGAAGCTGACGGACGGAAAAGATCCTGCGCGACATCTTCCTCGCGTGACCATATCATCTTGACCGGATAGCCGGCCGCCTTGGCCAGCCGCGCCGCCATGATCGGGACGTCGGTGATCGAACGGCGCCCGAACCCGCCGCCGAGATATTGATTCTCGACATGCACATCATCGGCATCCATTCCCAGCGCTGCGGCAACATCGCGCCGCACCCCGATGGGATTCTGGGTGCCAAGCCACAGATCGCAGCGCCCGCCGGCGATGCGGGCGGCGCAATTCATCGGCTCCATCGTGGCGTGGGCCAGAAACGGCACCCGATAGTCTGCCTTGACGGTTTTTGCCGCATCGGCGAGTGCGCTTACAGCATCACCTTCTTCGATCTCGATATCGCCGCCGTCGCTGCCTGCGTCGTCCATCGCCTGCGCGTAGCGCGCAAATATGGCGTCGCTATCCAGCTCCTGGCCTTCGGCTTCGGAATAAGTGGTATCGATGGTGTTGAGTGCCTGCTGCGCCTGCCAATAGCCATCGGCAATGACCGCAACAAAATCGCCCATGTTCAAAATCTGCAGCACGCCCGGCATGGCTTTGGCGGTGCTTGCATCCATGCTGGTGACGCTTGCGCCGAGCACCGGCGGAGCCTTGACCGCTGCGTATTTCATACCTTCGATATCGACATCAATCCCAAAGCTTGCCGTGCCGTCGACCTTGGAGGGGATATCCTTGCGCGGCATCGGCTGGCCCATCAGCTTGAATTCACTGACAGTCTTGCGCTGCGGTTTGGCCGGCACGGGCTGCTTTGCAGCCGCCTCGGCCAGAGCGCCATAGGTCGCAGACCGGTTGGACGGCGCGTGGTTCACCATGCTGTTGGCGGTGGTGATCTCCTCGGCGGGAACGCCCCATGTCTCGGCCGCTGCGGCGATCAGCATTTCACGCGCGGCGGCGCCGGCGGTGCGGATGCTGCGCTGTCCGACGCCGCGAATGGAGAAACTGCCGCCGGTGATGGTCAGCGACAGCATATCAGCGAGCGCCAGAAAGCCGCCCTGCGCGGTGGGTTCCAGAATCGCCGGAACTTCCAGCTTGGGGGTCAGAAAATCCCGGACAATGTCGGCTGACGCATAAGTGCGCACACCGGGCGCTTCGAGCACGGCGACCGTATCCCAGTCTGCATCCAGTTCGTCGGCGAGCATCTGGGCGAGCACGCTGTGCGTGCCCTGGCCCATTTCGGCATGGGGCACGATCGCGGTGATCCTGTTGTCCGGCGCGATTTTAACCCAGCTGTTGAGCAATTGTTCGCCTTCGCCTCCGGCAATCGATGCCTTGAGTTCGTCGCTCGGATCGCCGGGCCGCACGGCAATGCCCACGACCAGGGCGCCGCCCGCAGCAACGCCGGCGCCGATGAATGCGCGTCTTGTCCATTTGCCCATGAGCTAGGCCTCCACTTTTGCGGGTTGTTCGCTATTCGCGGCGGCCTTGATCGCCTTGCGGATCCGTCCATACATGCCGCAGCGGCAGATATTGCCGGCCATGGCCGCATCAATCTGTGCATCGGTTGGCCGGGGATGTTTTTCCAGCAGCGCGGTTGCCGCCATGATCTGGCCGGACTGGCAATAGCCGCATTGCGGAACCTGCGCTTCGATCCACGTTTGCTGCACCTTGTGCAAGGTGCCGACTGCACCGGCAATGCCCTCGATGGTGGTAATGGACTTGCCTTCGGCGGCTGAAACCGGAGTCGAGCAGCTGCGCACCGGCTTGCCGTCGAGATGCACGGTGCAGGCGCCGCACTGAGCGATGCCGCAACCGAATTTGGTGCCGGGCAACTTCAAACTCTCGCGAACGACCCACAATATCGGTGTCGCCGGGTCGGCATCAACCTCCCGGGTCAGACCGTTGACGTTCAGCTTGATCATGGAAGTTTCACCCGAATATTTGAATAGCAATTTGCAATGGATAGCGA
This sequence comes from Sphingorhabdus sp. SMR4y, assembly GCF_002218195.1. Classification (GTDB taxonomy): domain Bacteria; phylum Pseudomonadota; class Alphaproteobacteria; order Sphingomonadales; family Sphingomonadaceae; genus Parasphingorhabdus. The sequence continues at coordinate 2,378,531 of NZ_CP022336.1, forward strand.
AGGGATTGTTGCAAGCCAAGTGGCCTTTGGGACATGGCATCGCCCGCGCATCAGTGGCAGGAAGGGGGCGACGCAATGTCCCTGAATATATTCTATGCGATCGGCAGCGCGCGGTTCATTGCGCTGTGATCCTCTCCGACTGGCGGACAGCAGATGCTCGCGATCCACGCTTGCCGTAGCGTCAGCTTAATTGCTCGGTTAATTGCTTGTTTTGCGCGGTTTTCAGCTTATAGTCCGGCCAAATTCTGACCAAGGAGCACTCCCATGAATCTGGAATTCACAGAAGAAGAAAAGGCCTTTCGCGCCGAAGTGCGTGACTTTATTGACAATAATTATCCGAAAGATATCGGGACTCGCGGTGTTCAGGATGAACTGAGTCCCGAGGACATGCTCGCCTGGCACAAGATTCTCGGCAAAAAGGGCTGGTCGGTTCCGGCCTGGCCAACGGAATATGGCGGCACCGGCTGGACGCCGACGCAGCGCTATATCTGGGGCGAGGAAAATGCCCGGAAAAACACGGTCATGCCGCTGCCCTTCGGCGTTTCGATGGTTGGCCCGGTGATCTACACATTCGGCAATGAAGAACAGAAAGCCGAACATCTGCCCGGCATCCGTTCGGGCGATGTATGGTGGTGCCAAGGCTATTCCGAGCCCGGCGCCGGTTCCGATCTGGCTTCGCTGAAGACCACCGCGGTGCGTGATGGTGACGATTATATCATCAACGGCCAGAAGACCTGGACGACGCTGGCGCAGCATGCCGACTGGGGGTTCTTCCTGTGCCGCACTGACCCGGATGCACCGAAACCGCAAATGGGTATCAGCTTCATTCTCGTCGACATGAACACGCCGGGCATTGAAGTGCGCCCGATCAAGCTGATCGACGGCGGTTACGAGGTCAACGAAGTATGGCTGACCGATGTCCGCGTACCGGCGACCAATCTGATCGGCGAAGAGAATAAGGGCTGGACCTACGCCAAGTTCCTACTGGCGCACGAACGCTCCGGCATCGCCGGCGTCGCGCGGTCGAAACGTGGTGTCGAACAGCTCAAGGAAATTGCTGCCTCGGAAATGCTCGACGGCAAGCCGCTGCTCGAGGATATGGGGTTTGCACAGAAGATCAGCCAGCTGGAGATCGATCTCTCGGCGCTGGAAATCACCGAACTGCGGACGCTGGCCGGCGAACAGGCGGGCAAGGGGCCGGGACCGGAAAGCTCCCTGCTCAAGGTCAAGGGGACGGAAATCCAGCAGCGGCTGACCGAGCTGACGCTGGAAGCGGTCGGCCATTATGGCGCGCCCGATTTCCGCAGCTTCCCGGATGACGGGTCGAACGACTTCCCGATCGGTCCGGACTATGCCCATCACGCGGCGCCGACCTATTTCAACATGCGCAAGACGTCGATCTACGGCGGGTCCAACGAGATCCAGCGCAACATCATCACCAAAATGATCCTCGGCCTTTAACCGGACCGACAGAGGGGAATTATCATGGATTTCGATTTTACCGACGAACAGAATATGGTGCGCGACGGCATTTCACGCCTGATCCGCGAGGAATATGATTTCGATACGCGTCGCAGCGTTGTCGCAAGCGAATCCGGCTGGCGGCCGGAACTGTGGGCACAGCTCGCCGAACTGGGCATGCTGGCGGCCCCGTTTTCGGAAGAAGATGGCGGCTTTGGCGGCGCCACCGAAGCGATGATCATAATGGAAGAATTCGGCAAGGGCCTGGCGGTCGAACCGTTCGTTCCATCGGTGGTCTGCGCTGGCGGGGCCCTGAAACATGGCGGCAATTCGGCGCAGCGTGAAGAATATATCGGCGGCATCATTTCCGGCGAGATGGTGTTTGCCTTTGCCTATGCCGAACCGCGCGGACGCTATGATCTCGCCAATCTGGAAACCACGGCCAAGGCCGATGGCGGCGATTATGTCATCAACGGTCACAAGGCGGTTGTCATTGGCGCGCCCTGGGCGACGCATCTGGTTGTCACCGCGCGCACGTCGGGCGGACAGAGCGACAAGGACGGTGTCTCCGTGTTCATCGTCGACAAGGCGGCACAGGGCGTCAGCACCCGCGACTATGCGACGGTCGACGGCCGCCGCGCTTCGGAAGTCTATTTCGAAAATGTCAAAGTTTCGGGCGATGCCCTGATCGGCGATGCGGGTAACGGCCTGCCCCTGATCGAGAAGGTCGTTGACGAAGCGACCGCAGCGGTTTGCGCCGAAGCGGTTGGCGCGATGAAGGTGACCCATGAAACCACCGTCGACTATTCACGCCAGCGCAAACAGTTCGGCACGCCGATCGGATCCTTCCAGGTGTTGCAGCATCGGATGGCCGACATGCTGATGGAATATGAGCAGTCGGTATCGATGTGCTATCTGGCGACGATCAAGCTCGACGAGGATGACGCGACGCGCAAGAAGAATGTCTCCGCTGCCAAGGTTCGTATCGGCCAGGCCGCGCGCTTCATCGGCCAGTCGGCGATCCAGACCCATGGCGGCATGGGCATGACCGACGAACTGGCAGTGGGCAGCTATTTCAAGCGGCTGTCGATCATCGAGGGCGAATTCGGCAGCGTTGATCATCATATGCGGCGGCACATTGCGCTGACAGCGGGCTAGGAGAACAAAACCGTTCGTCCTGAGCCTGTAGCAGGATGAACGCGGCACAGAGCGGCCTGCAATGTGCTTTGACAAGCTCGGCACGAACGACATCGTGGGGCGATACAAGTATTGCTCCTATCAATTAAGGGGATAGAGCCACGCTGGTTCTGTCCCCTTTTTCACGCTAGGCCTGCATCGTCCTTTGGAGAGGGTGTAGATGAATTCCAATACCGGCCCGGCCACTGGCGGCGTCTATCGATATTATGTTCTGATCATGCTGATGCTGACCTTCATGTTCAACATCACCGACCGTCTGGTGATGTCGATCCTGATCGAGGACATCAAGGCCGAGTTCCTGTTGAGCGATACGCAGATCGGACTGCTCGCCGGCACCGCTTTCACGGTTTTCTATCTGTTGCTTGGCATTCCGGCCGGTCGGCTAGCGGACCGCACCAATCGCAAGACCATGGTCGCCATCGCGGTTTCGCTCTGGAGTATCATGGCCGCGCTTTGCGGCGCTGCGGTGGGGTTTTGGACACTGTTTCTGGCGCGTCTCGGCGTCGGGGTTGGAGAAGCCGGTGGAGCACCACCGTCGGTATCGATCATCACCGACTATTTTGCCCCACACGAACTATCGCGTGCCATGGGTATATTTACCGCAGGCGCTGTGCTCGGTCCGGTTCTCGGCTATTCGGCGGGCGGTTATCTGGCGGCGGAATATGGCTGGCGCTGGGCGTTTATCGTGCTTGGACTGCCCGGCGTGTTGCTTGGTATCATACTTTATCTGACTGTTAAGGAACCGGTGCGCGGCCGATTTTTCCCGGCCGATGCGAGCGCTGCCGGTGTCGCGAAACAGGAGCCGTTCAGGACAGCGATGCTGTCGCTCTGGCGCAACTCCGTTCTCGCCCGGGTGATCACGGCCAATGCCTTCGCCAATGTTCCCGCCTTCGCCTTCGCCATCTGGCTGGCGCCGATCCTGATGCGCAAATTTGAAATCACCCAGGGGGAGGCCGGTCTCTATCTCGGTGCGGTGCTGTTTATCGGCGGTGTACCCGGCATGATCTTCGGCGGCTTTCTGGCCGACCATCTGGCAAAGAGAACCCCGAAATGGCGTCCGTGGTATTGCGCCCTGGCGCTTGGCCTGACCCTGCCGTTCTGGGCCTCCTGCCTGCTCGCCGACAGCCTGCAATGGACGCTGGGCCTCTATATTGTCGGCTATATCCTGCTCGTTTCCACCCAGGGCGCGGCCTATTCGATGATGCAGGCTGCGGTAAAACCGACCGAGCGGGGCACGGCCTCGGCCATCGGCAGCCTGCTGGCCAATCTGCTCGGCTATGCGATCGGACCGGCGCTGATCGGCGTGATGAGCGACGGCTGGGCCGATCAATATGGCGCAATGTCGCTGAGCTATGCGGTGATGGTGACTGCGGTGATCAGTCTGACCGTATCGGTCGCCCTGTTCTGGTGGACCAGCCAGGCGATGGCCGATACGCCGTCCGGGCTGGCGCTAGAGCAATAGCCCTCCGTCCGCGATAATTGTCTGCCCGACGATATAGCCGGCCAGCGGCGAGGCGAGGAAGAGTACCAGCCCGGCCATGTCTTCGGGATCACCGATGCGGCCGAGCGGGATCGACCGGATGGTTGCGTCCCGCCGCTTGGGATTGTCGGTCGTCACCTTGGTCATCTTGGTCGCGATCAGGCCCGGTGCGACACCGTTGACCCGGATGCCGTCCGGCGCCCAGGCCTTGCCCAATGTGCGGGTCAGGCCGGCGGCACCGGCCTTGGAAGCATTATAGCCGGGGTTTCCAACGGTGGCGTGAAAGGCTGCGGTCGAGCTGATGATGACCAGTGACCCCTTGGCCTCTTTCAGCAGGTCGTAGAATTGCCCGGCGCAGGTCATCAGGCTGTTGAGATTGACTTGCACGACCTTGGCGAAATTTTCCGGTTCGAATTCGGCGCGCTTGTATAGGACCATGCCCTGCGAGCAGACCAATATATCCAGCCGGGTGAATTTCTGGCGCAGGGCGATGATTGCAGCATCGTCTCCGGCATCGAGCTGATGATAGACGAGGCCGGTCAGGTCGGATCCTTCCCCGGCGTCATAATCGGCTTCGCTGCTCCGCGTCCCGGTGACATGGACCTCGGCACCCTGGGCGCGAAAGGCTTGCGCGGTGGCATTGCCGATGCCGCTCGAGCCGCCGATGATGCAAACGGTCTGGCCGGTAAAATCGATGGACGTGTCTATCATTATCTTCTCCTATGCAATTGACTATTGGCCGACCATTTCGGGATCGTCTAGGGCTTGTTGCACAATCTATCCCGGAGCAGAGACATTATGGATATCCCCTTTTCGCTGGAAGGCCGCACCGCGCTGATCGCCGGTGCATCATCGGGTTTTGGCGCGCGTTTTGCCAAGCTGTTTGCTAAGGCGGGGGCGAATGTCGTGCTCGGTGCCCGGCGAACCGACCGGACCGATGCGCTGGCCAAAGAGATTATCGACGAGGGCGGCAAGGCGCTGGCGGTGCCACTGGATGTTACCGATGAAGCGTCGATCATCGCGGCCTATGACGCGGCGGAAGCACAATTTGGCACGGTCGATTCCATCGTTGCGAACGCCGGTGTCGCTGCGACAGGGCGGTCGACCGATGTGTCCGCAGACCGTTTGCAGATGCTTCTCGATACCAATTTCAAGGGCGTCTATCTGGTTGCGCGCGAAGGCGCCAAGCGGCTGATCGCCAGCGGCAGCCGGGAAAAGGAAAATGGCCGGATTGTGATCATTGGATCGATCACCTCGCGGCTGACCGGCGAGGGCGACAGCGCCTATGCCGCGAGCAAGGCCGGCGTGACTCATCTCGGCCGCAATCTGGCACGCGAATGGGTGCGGATGGGGGTGAATGTAAACACCATCCACCCGGGCTATATTCCGACCGAGATCCAGGGCGACTGGTACCAGACCGCAGGTGGCCAAGCGCAGATTGCCGGCTTCCACCGTCGCCGCCTGCAGGACATCGAATCGCTTGATCCGATGATGCTCTATTTTTCCTCCGATGCGTCGCGGATGGTCACGGGGTCGGATATTGTCATCGACGACGGCCAGTCGCTCTGATCTGACCAATGGGCAGCCCTAGCTAAACAAAGGGTGCCGGGAAGAAAATAATCCTGTCATAGCTGGGGGATGGTAGAGGACATTCGCCCCAACGAGGGCTTCGAGATTTCGGCAGACAATGCGTCTGCCTCGCGGCGGCGCGCCAATTACGCGCTTGCGATCCTGTTCATCGTGACGATGCTCAACTTTCTTGACCGGCAGGTGATCTCGATCGTGGCCGAGCCGATCAAGCGCGATCTCGGATTGTCCGATACCCAGCTTGGCCTGATGACCGGCCTGTCCTTCGCGATTTTCTATACCACGCTGGCGATCCCGCTGGCGGCTCTGGCGGATCGCTGGAACCGCAGCCGGATCATCGCCATCGCCATTGCCATCTGGTCGCTGATGACCGTGCTGTGCGGCATGGCGGGCAGTTTCGTGCAGCTGTTTCTGGCGCGGGTCGGTGTGGGCATCGGCGAGGCGGGATCGGCGCCGGCGTCGCACAGCCTGATCGCCGATCTGTTTCCGCCGGAACGCCGGGCCGGTGCGCTCGGTATCATGGGCGCAGCGGTGCCCGTCGGTGCGTTCATTGCCTATGCCGGTGGCGGCTATATTACCGAAATGTTCAGCTGGCGCGCAGCCTTTCTGCTGGCTGGCCTGCCGGGCATCATCATCGCTCTGGTGATCTGGTTCACCGTGCCCGATCCGCGCGGCAAGGTCAGTCTGGCCAAGGCCTTCCAACCCGTGGCGGGCGAAATGACCTTGCGCGCCGCCCTGATCGAACTGTCGCGCAAACCCGCCTATTGGCATCTGGTGGCAGCCGGCGTTCTGGTGCAATTCATCTCCTATGGTCTCGCCAGTTTCTACGGCGGCCTGTTTGTCCGGGTGCATGGCATGAACTATGGCGAGCTCGGCTGGAAACTCGGCGTGATGGTCGGTTTGACCGGCGGATTCGGGGCCTGGTTTGGCGGCAAGACCGGCGATCTGATCGGCAAGCGGGACCCGGCCCTGCCCTTGCTGGCCAGCGGGCTTGTGCTGGCGCTGGCCGCGCCCGGCATGATTGCCGCCATCTATGCCGACAACGCCAATATTGCCATTGCCCTGCTCGGTATCCCGACCTTCGCCGCGACCTTCTATTTCGGCCCCAGCTTCGCCGCTGTCCAGACCCTGGCCAGCGACCGGACCCGGGCCATGGCCGTGGCCATCTATCTGATGATCGCGGGTCTGGTCGGGCTTGGCATCGGTCCGGTCTTTGTCGGCGGTCTGTCCGACTATTTCGCCGGCGGCAACCGGGAACTGGAAGCAAGCGCGTTGCAACAGGCACTGACGGTTCTGGCTCTATTCAACCTGTGGGCAGGTTTCCACTATTGGCGGGTCTGGGTATGGATGAAGCGCCAGCGCGCCTGACGGATCATTTGCCACCGGTGACATAAAGACATTGGCCCGTCACCCAGCTGGAGGCGGGCGAAGCCATATAGACCACGGCGGCGGCAATATCCTCTTCCCGGCCGAAACGGGCCAGCGGTATCTGGAACTGTTTGAGCAGGGCTTCCCGCTTTTCTTCGGAATCGATGCCCATGGATTCGTCGAAATTTTCGGTCGGGATCGGTCCCGGCGCCACCGCATTGACGCGGATTTTCGGAGCCAGTTCCAGCGACAGGCTGGCGGTCAGGCTGTTTACCGCCGCCTTGGACGCGCCATAGGGCGCGTTTTTCACTTGCCCTCCGATTGCCGCGCGGGACGAGATATTGATGATTGCCCCGCCATTCTCGCCCATGTGAGTCGCGGCTGCGACCGCGCCCATCCAGACGCTCTTCAGGTTCAGCTCGATTTGCGCGTCCCAGCTGTCTTCCGGCGTGCGGGTCAGATAGCGCGGCGTGCCATCGGGCAGACCACCGGCATTGCTCACCCAGATCGTCAATCGCCCCAGTTCCTCGACCGCGCGGTTGGCGAGGTTCTCCAGAGCGGCGCGGCTCGTGACATCGGTCGGCACCGCTATTGCGCGACGGCCCATTGCGCGTATCTCTTCGGCGACCTTTTGCAGGTCATCGGCAGAGCGTGCGGCAATGGCGACATCGGCGCCCGCTTCGGCCAGGCCAAGCGCAATTGCTCGCCCGATGCCCTTGCCCGCGCCGGTGACGACAGCGACTTGGCCGTCGAGTTTGAACTGATCCAGAAGGCCCGTCATCTCATCTCATCTCCCTGATGGTGCCGGTCATTGATTGACCCGTCTCGCCGCCGCGCGGCCCGCGATATAGCCGAATGTCAGAGCCGGGCCCAATGTGCCGCCTGCTCCGGCATAGACGCTGCCGGTGGGGGCGCTGATCACGTTGCCGGCGCCGAACAGTCCGGCAATCGGCGCCCCGTCGACATCCACAATCTGCGCCTGCGCATTGGTTTTTGCGCCGCCATTGGTACCAAGCGCACCCATCCGGATTTCCACCGCATAAAAGGGTGCCTTGGTCAGGCCACCCAATGTGGCCGCGGCCCCGTCCCGCGAACGGTCACCATAGAAGCGGTCATAGCCGGTCTTGCCGCGACCGAAATCCCGATCGTCGAGCTGCTCGGCCTGGTCATTGAACCGGTTTACCGTGGCCGGAAGGTTGGTGGCATCGACGCCTATCTGGGTTGCGAGTTCTGCCAGCGTATCGGCCTGTGCCACCCAATCGGGCAAAGGCGCGCCGGGCATGATCGATGAAAGCGGATAGCGCTCCCGATAGTGCGAATCGAAAATCAGATAGGCGGGAAGGTTGGGATAGTCGTAAGTTGCCGGATCGAAGGCGTGGAAGGCTCCGGCCAGGGCCGAATAATTGGCGGCTTCGTTACAGAATCTCTTGCCGGTTCGGTTGACCATGATGCCGTGCGGCAGGGTCCGCTCGATCAGCACCGGCATGTTGCGGGTTTCGCCGCTTTGCCATTGCGCTTCGGGAATGGCGAGAGTGGGTACCCACCAGGCGCTGGTCATGTTGCCCAGACCCGCGCCCGCGGCCATCGCCATTTTCAGGCCATCGCCACGATTGGTCGGCGGCGAGGCCGGCGCCTCCAGCGGCCCGCGCAAGAAGGCGTGTTTCAGCGCATCATTCCATTCGAATCCGCCGGTGGCCAGGATCACGCCGTTGCGCGCAGAGATTGTCTCTTGTTCGCCGCCGCGTTCGACAATCGCGCCGGTTACCCGGCCCTGATCAAGGGAAAGCCGATAACCGCTGCATCCGAGAACAGGCTCGATGCCGCGATCGAGACAGGCCTTCAGCAGCCGCCCGACCAGCGCCTGTCCCCAGCCGCGCAAATCTTCGGTTTCGCGGCGCTGCAATTCGGCCGGATCGACTACACCGCTGCCGCCGCCGAGCGGCGTTTCGCGCAACATCATTCTGGGTGCAGGGCCATGTGCGAACACCCGGTCCTTCCAGAGCCCGAGCGTCCCGAAGTCAAACAGTTCGTTGTCGAGCGAGCGGCCGCCCGTTTTCGCGCCGGGGCGGTCTTCATAATAGTCCGGATAATCCGGCATCATCGTCAGCCGGATCGCGTCCACGCCGGTCAGGAAGGAGAGCGCCGGTCCGGCCTCGGCGACAAAGGCCCGGAGCGTGGCCTCGTCCATCTCGCCGTGATCGAGCGACCGGAAATAGGCCAATGCGTCGGCGTTGCTGTCCGCGATGCCCTGCGCGGCCATCTGGTCATGACCGGGGAGCCAGACCACACCACCGGAAATCGCGGCGGTTCCGCCCAGCCGGTCCTGCTTTTCAATCAGCTGGACCGAGGCGCCGGATTCATGCGCGGCCAGAGCGGCGGTCAGTCCCGCTGCCCCCGCACCGATGATCAGAACATCTGTCTCGCTATCGACTATCGCACCTCTCCCGTGACCGGATTGGGGACCAGTCTAGGGACAAGCACGTGGTGCGACAAACCGCACTTTGGATAGCCGCAGCTGGCTAGGCAGCAACAGTTCCCGGCTGCACCGGTGCCGGCAGTCCGGTTTCTTCCAGACAATTGGCCCGCAATGTCTCGATATCGGGACCAAAGTTGAACGGACTGTCGGTCGCCACCACATCCGCTGCCATTTCCGCGCGCAGGCTTTCGGTGGCCGGACCATCGACGCTGCCGTCTGCGGCGATGACAACGCCATAGTCGCGCGCGCCTTCCACGGTCACCAGCCCCTGACGGATTTCCAGCGCCACCAGTTCGGGATCGCGCTCCAGCGGGTTGCCCCAGCCGCCACCGCCCCAGGTGATGAAGTGCAGCAGATCGCCTTCGCGGACTTCAACGCCGTCCTGCTTGTTGCCGACCACCTCTTTTGAACCGTCCGCGCGTTCCAGTATCTTGGTCGCCCGGTCGCCGGGCTGACCGCCGTTGACGCCCCAGGGATAAGTGAACCAGCGGTCGTCATGGATCGCCACCGTTCCGGGTTCGAGGAAACGGTAGGTCATGTGAATGCCGTTGCCACCGCGGAAGCTGCCCGCGCCGCCGCTGTCGGGCTTGGCCTCGTACCGTTCGATTCGCAGCGGGAAATATTTCTCGAGAAACTCGTTCGGCACATTGGTGAATCCGGGCCACAGCGAGTGGCCATCCGGACCATCGCCAAAGGGCCGTCCGGGAATGCCGCCAAAGCCGATCTGGAAGAGCTGGAACCATTCGCCGCCCTTGTCGAACCCGGAATACATCAGATGCGGGCTGGAGGAGAAGCCCGCGCCGTTGAGGAATTCGGGTTGCCGTTGACCGAGCAAGCCGCCCAAAATGTCGAAAATCCGGCCCAGTGCATGGGTGCGTCCGGCAAGCGCGGCGGGATATTTCGGCTTCAGCAGCGAGCCTTCCGGAATGCGCACGTCAACCAGATCATAGAAGCCGTCGTTGAACAATATCTGCGGATCGAAGACCATGATCATGTAGATGCCGAAGAACATCTTGAACATATTCTCGTTGAGAAAGAAGTTGATCGAGCTGGGCGCTTGCGGGTCGGTGCCCTCGAAATCGAGGATGACCTTGCCGCCCTCGCGCCACATCTTGCAGCTGATCTTGTAGGGGCCGAAACCGACGCCGTCGTCGCAGATATAGTCGCTGAAGCTGACCGGTTCCTCGCCGATGCTGGTCTCGATCAGATGTTTCATGGCGCGGTGGTTGCGTGCCAGCAGCAGATCGGTGGCGCCGGCAAATTCATCCTCGCCAAAGCGTGCGCACATTTCGTCGACCCGGCGGGCTGCGACCCGGCAGGAAGCGATCAGCGCGTTGAGATCGGCGGCGCACCAGTCCGGCTTGCGGCTCTGGTGCAGGACAACCTTCACCATTTCCTCGTTATAGACGCCTTTCTGGTAGATCTTGACCGGCGGTATACGGACGCCTTCCTCGAACACGCTCTTGCTGTCGATCGGGATCGAGCCGGCGACCTTGCCGCCGATATCGGACTGGTGACCGAACATGGCGGTCCAGGCGACCAGCCGCCCACCGCGATAGACCGGCAGCAACACCAGCCAGTCATTATTATGGCTGACCGCGCCGTCGCAACTGTACGGATCGCTGAGGAAGATCATGTCGCCTTCCTCGATGGTCCCGGGATAGGAGCGCAGGAAGCCGTCGATGAAGCTGCCGAACTGGCCGACCACCATCTTACCGTCGCGATCGGCGATCAGCGGAAAGGCGTCGCCCTGTTCGCGGATACCCGGTGACATGGCCGTGCGGACCAGAGTGGCATCCATCTCGATCCGCGCGTTGCGCAAGGCATTTTCCATGATGTCGAGCGTGACCGGATCGACATCGACCTTGTTGAAGGGGGCGCTGTTGGTTTCGATAATCTGTGCGGGCATATCAGGCTCCTTCCACCAGGTTTATGATCAGATTGCCATGGTCGTCGACCAGCGCTTCGCAGCCGCTGTGGACCAATGTCGTGCTGTCCATTTCGGTGACGATGGCAGGCCCCGGGACGCGGTTTCCGGCCTTCAGCAGGGCGCGGTCATAAATCGCTGCGTCCTGCATCTTGCCATCCATGTAGAGCTGGTGATCGCGGGTCTTGGCAGCCGATGGATCAGCGTCGCCCTTGCCGATGGACGGTGGTGCGACATCGGCGGATTTGCCGAGCGCCACGGCGCGGACATTGACAATCTCGTGCGGTGTCTCGTCCAGATTGAAGGTGAATAATCGTTCGTGTTCGGTATCGAAGCGCGCGATCAGGCTGGCAATGGAAAGACCTTCCGGTTCTACCGCCAGCGGAATTTCGAAGGCCTGGCCGGCGTAGCGGATATCGATTTCATAGAGCAATTCGATATCGCCGGGCGCGACATCTTCGGCCTCCAGTTCCTGTTTGACCTGCGCGCCGAGACTGTCGAGATAGGCGGTGAGTTCTTCGTCGCTGGTGTTCTGTACCATCTTGTTGAAGCTGCGCTGGGTTTCGACGCGCTGGCGGGTGGTTGCATCGCCATAGGCGCAAAGCACGCCGGGCGAGGGCGGAATGATCACCGGCCAGCTGTTCATCAGCTTGCCCATCGCATTGGCGTGCAACGGTCCGGCGCCACCAAATCCCATCAGCGCGAAGTCGCGCGGGTCATAGCCCTGCTGGACCGAGACCAGGCGCAGCGCACCAAACATATTTTCATTCACGATGTCGATAATTCCGGCGGCGGCGTCCATCAGGTCGATCCCCAGCGCGTCGGCAATCGTCTGCACCGATTTTTTTGCCCCTTCGCGGTCGAGGGTGAAGCTGCCGCCCAGCAGCGATTCGGGCAAATAGCCGAGCACGACATTGGCGTCGGTCACTGTCGGCAATTCACCGCCCTTGCCATAAGCCACCGGCCCGGGCACCGCGCCAGCGCTTTCCGGACCAACCCGCAGCGCCTTGGTCAACTCGGGTACGAAGGCGATCGAGCCGCCACCGGCGCCGACGGTTTTGACGTCGATGGAAGAGGCGCGGACATTCAGGTCACCGACCGAGGTCTCCCGCTGCAATCGTGCGGAACCATTCTCGATCAGCGCCACATCGGTCGACGTGCCGCCCATGTCGAGCGTGAGAATATTCTTCACGCCCGCGCTTTTCGCCACCCAGACGGCGCCGGCAACACCGCCGGCCGGTCCCGACATCAGCAGGTTGACCGGTGCTTCGGCACTTTTTTCCGCCGACATCAATCCGCCATCGGAGCGCAGCAGATTGAGCTTTGCCTTTGTGCCCCAATCCTTCAGTTCCCGTTCAAGATTACCGACATAGCGGGCCACCGCCGGACGTACGGCGCTATTGGCGATGGTGGTGAGGGCGCGTTCATATTCCTGCATTTCCGGCAGGATATCGGAGGAGATGGAAATCGGGATATCGGGAAAGACCTCGGCACAAATGGCGGCGACCGCCTTTTCGTGCCGGCCGTCGACATAGCTGTTCATCAGGCAGATGGTCAGCGCCTCGATCTCTTCCGATGCTTTCAGCTGTTCCAGCCGGGCGCGCATTTCCGGTTCGTCCAGCTCGCGAACGGTCTTGCCTTCGGCATCCATCCTCTCCGGCGCCTCGATCGTGCGTTCGAGCGCGGCCATGGGTTCGGGTTTTGGCCAGATGATCCAGGCGGCAAGACCACCTGGCACGAGGCTCCGGGCAATCTGCATCAGATGGCGATAGCCGTCGGTAACGACCAGCCCGACCTTGGCGATTTTCTTTTCCAGCACCGCGTTGGTCGCCACGGTGGTGCCGTGGAGGAACAGGTCGATATCCGCAGGCGCGATATTCTGGCGTTCGCAAAGACCTCTGGCACCGTTGATGACCGCCTGGGAGGGATCGCTCGGGGTGGAAGGGACCTTGTCCCGGAACGTCTGGCCGGTTGCCTCGTCAATCAGCAACAGGTCGGTGAAAGTTCCGCCAACGTCGACACCCAATCGATATCCCATATCTCAATCTCTCTCGTTTATTTATATGTCATTCAGGATTCGGCTCTCGCGACCAGAGACGGAAGCGGCCGGCCGAGAACAGTTTCAAACCATTGATTTGTGGCTATGGCCTTGCGCAGATCGAGATCGTGGCCGACGCCGGAGCGGTCGAGCAGATTCACCAGATCTTCGGTCGCGATATTGCCGGTGGCATTGGGCGCGAACGGACAGCCCCCTAGCCCGCCGAGGCTGGAATCGAGCGTCTCTACGCCGGCCTCTACCGCGGCCCACGCATTGGCGATGCCGGTGTTGCGCGTGTCGTGGAAATGGGCCCGCATCTTAATATGGTCGGGCAACAGCTCCTTGAGCCGGCCGAACAGATCGGTGACCTGCGCAGGCACGCCGACACCGATCGTATCGGCCAGCGCAATTTCCATCGGATCTTCGGCGGCGATTTCTTCGGCGATTCGCAGAACCGTCTCCGGTTTTACCGCGCCTTCGAAGGGACAGCCGAAGGCAGCCGAGATAGTGACCTGCGCTTTCAGTCCCTCGGCCTTGGCAAATCGGATCATCTCGCGATTCTCCCTGATTCCCTGCTCGATGGTCTGGCCCTGATTCTTCTCGCCAAATGTGTTGCTCGCCACGACCACGCAGCCGGCTTCGTCAATCCCGCGCTTGTTGCCTTCGCGCGTCGCCAGGCCCCGCAGCACGCCGCGCTTGTTCAGGCATAATCCGATATAGGATATATCGTCGTGGTCCGGCAGGCCGGCGATCACGTCTTCCGCATCGGCCATCTGCGGTACCCGGCCCGGATGGACAAAGCTTGCCACCTCCATGCGCTTGACGCCAGCGTCCAGCATGCGTGTTATCAGGCCCAGCTTGTCCGCTGTCGAAATGATTTCGGATTCGTTCTGCAGCCCGTCACGCGGGCCGACTTCAAGAATAGAAATCGTCTTGCGATTGTCCTTGCTCATATAAATTGTATACAATCCTGTAACTGCTTTGTATAGAAGAAAGGATGATGCGGAGGTATTTTTAATGACGCAAGGTGCTTTGACAGGATTACGGCTGATCGAAATGGGTCAGCTGATCGCGGGGCCGTTCTGTGGCCAGCTCATGGGCGACCATGGTGCAGAGGTTATCAAGATCGAGCCGCCGAAAGTGGGCGACGCGATGCGCAGCTGGGGGCAGGGCATTCCTCTCTGGTTCTCCGTTGTCGGCCGCAACAAAAAGTCGATCACGCTGAATTTGCGGGAAAAGGAAGGTCAGGCGATCGTCAAGCAGCTGGTCGAGAAATCCGACTTTCTGCTCGAGAATTTTCGCGCCGGCACCATGGAAAAATGGGGGCTGGATTACGACACATTAAGTGCCATCAACAAGGGTCTGATCATGATCCGCGTGTCGGGTTATGGCCAGACCGGACCCTATTCGCACCGCGCCGGCTATGGCGGCATAGGTGAGGCCATGGGCGGCATGCGCTACATCATGGGCGAGCCCGACCGGCCGCCCAGCCGCGCCGGACTGTCGATTGGCGATTCGCTCGCCGCGACCTACGCCTGTCTTGGCGGGTTGATGGCGCTGGAGCACAGGCACAAGACCGGCGAGGGGCAGGTCGTCGATTCGGCCATCTACGAAGCGGTGCTGGCAAACATGGAATCGACCGTCGCGGAATATACGGTAGCAGGCCATATTCGGGAACGAACCGGATCGATCCTGCCGAAAATCGCACCTTCCAATGTCTATCCGACCAGCGATGGCAGCATATTGATCGGCGGCAATCAGGACAGTGTCTGGAAGCGGATGGCCGCGATGATGGGCCGGCCGGAACTTGCCGAAGATCCGCGCTATGCAACCCATGTCGCGCGTGGCGAGAACCAGACCGAGCTGGACGAGCTGATCATGGATTGGACCAGGACAATCAAGAGCAAGAAACTGCTGGAAATGTGCGAGGAACATGGCGTTCCTGCCGGCAATGTCTATCGCGCCCCGGAGATGCTGGAGGACCCGCATTTCCAGGCACGCGAGGCTCTGGTCGAGATGGATCACCCGCAGCACGAACATTTTGTCATGCAGAATGTCGCGCCGAAACTGTCCAAGACCCCTGGCCATATCGATAGCGTCGGGCCAGATCTGGGTGCCCATAATGAAGCCGTCTATGGCGAGTTGCTGGGTATGGACAGCGCAACGATGAATGACTTGCGGGAGCGGGGTATTATCTGACGCCGGGTTCCGGTCAACTTTCCCCTCTCAGCTTTCCCCGGTCCGCGATGACGCGCTGCTGAAGCTGTGGAATGCGCGGCGAATATGGCTGGTCATGACGGCGCGCGCCCATTTCTGATCCTTGGCTGCGAAGGCGGCGATCAGTTCGTCATGATCGGTACCCGACTGGATCAGATCGTCCTGGGAATATTGGTTGGCAGTGTGGCGGACCACCGGCTGTTCGACCAATGCCGGGAGCAACCGATCCAGTCGCGGTGATTCGGCGCGTTCCAGAATCAAGTCGTGGAATTGCCGGTTTGCCTGCAGGAACGTGGCAATATCGGCCTCCGGGCGGTTAACCGCTTCGGTCAGGCGAGCGTTGATGGCACGCAGCCGGGCCAGGCTTTCGTCATCCATGCGTTGTGCTGCCCGTTCTGCGGCGTGGGATTCGAGCATTGCCCGTAGCGTGAACATCTCGTCGATTTCATCATCCGACCAGTCCGCCACCGACAATCGCTTGGAGGCGCTGCGAACCAGCAGCATCTCATTCTCCAGACGCTGGACCGCATCGCGCACTGGTGTCCGCGAGACCCCGGAAATTTCGGCGAGTCGTTCCTCGGTCAACTGCATACCAGGCTGCACCTCACCCGACAGGATGAAGCTGCGTATCTTTCTATATGCGCGATCAGAAGCACGGCTCATGAACCGACTATTGGCGGATTTACGGGCGTTGGGCAAGGGCTGACCCGCAACGCCAGTTTCCTCTTGACGGATGATAATTGTATACAATACAAAGGATGCAGGGGGATTTATCCTATGAATGTGCCGCAATCGCTATGAAACGGATCAAGGTCATTGTACCCATCCCGATGGATGCGGAAGGGGTCGCGGCCAGAGCCGAGCAATTGCCTGCCGATTTCGTGCGGTCCGGTTTTCAGCCAGAGTTTGTCGCCGTTCCCTGGGGCGCTGCCCTGGGCGACAGCTATCATGATACGCTGTTGATGGATTGGACGGTCTTTCAGGCCGGGATCAAGGCCGAGGAAGAAGGCTATGCCGGGGTGCTGATCGACACGGTCAGCGACAGCGGTATGCGGGCGCTGCGTTCGCGACTGAACATTCCGGTGGTCGGCCCGGGCGAGGCGGCCTTTGCCGCTGCGATGATGCTGGGCAAGAAATTTACCGTACTGACAATGTGGCCCGAATGGTTCCCGCTCTATGAAAAGACACTGACCGAATATGGCTGGTGGGAACGGGTCGCCTCGTTGCGGTCGATCGAGACCCGGCCCGATGTCACCGAATTGCTTGCCGGCAAGGAAGAGGTGATCTTCGACAAGTTGCGCGAAGAAGCGACGCTGGCAATGGAAGAGGACGGCGCCGATGTCATCGTGCTGGGGTCGACCACCATGCATCAGTCGGCCCAATATCTTGACGAGAAGCTGCCGATCCCTGTGCTCAATCCGGGGCAGGTTGCCTATAAATTTCTCGAAACGCTGATCGAACTCGGCCTGACCCACAGCAAGAAGGCCTTCCCGGCTCCCGAAGTGCCGAAAGACGAAGATATTCGAAAGGGATGGTATTGATGACTGACTGGACACCCGGAATGGCAGGCCAGGTGCCGCTGCCTTATCCATTTTACATCGATATCGTGACCAAGCGCTATTTTGACGGCGTCGACAACAAGAATATGACCCAGGTCCTGAATTGCTTCGCGCCCGATGCGGTGCTGTATGAGGCAACCTCCGATACCACCCACAGGGGCCGGGATGCGATCAGGGCGATGTTCGAAAAGCTTTTCGCCGATTTCGAGCAGATCTGGCACGGCAATTTCGTCCATACCGCCGACCCGGAATCCAATGCCATCTGCTCGCAGTTCACGGTGCTTATTACGCCCAATGGCGGTGAGCAGCTGCGCTATGAAAATTGCAACCGCTTCTATTGCAAGGACCGTCTGTTTCAGGACGTCACCGTCTATATGAGCGGCGACAATCTGCTGAAAGAGGGAGACGTCTGATGCAATATGAACCCGCTCTCTCGCGCGATCAACTGATCCAGCTGGCAACCCGGACCTATTTCGGCAATGTCGACGCCAAGAATATGGAGGCCACGCTCGACTGTTTCCATGATGGCGCTCTCTTCTGTGTCCAGACGGATTTCACCCGGCACAGCGGCAAGGAAGAAATCCGGCGCATGTTCGATGATTTCTTCGCGGCCTATGACACGATCGTTCACCGCGACTTCACTTGCACCGTCGATGAGGCCAACGGACGGATCGCCGCCTCTTTCGTTGCCGAACTGACCGATGCCGACGGCGGTGTCACGTTGCTCAACAACACCAATTTCTGGAGAGTCCGGGACGGCAAGTTTCAGGAAGTCTACGTCTACATGAGCGGGGCTAACGTTCTCGTTTAATCACCATTTGACGGGCCAGAAGGTCTGCAAAATTTTCCATTCAGGGAAGGAAGAAAAATGCGACGGGTTAAAACAGGTCTTTCAATTTCAGTGGCTATCGCAGCCTTGGTCAGCTTCAATCCTGCTGTTGCTCAAGTCGGAGCCGAACAGGACAGCGCAGACGAGAATCAGGATTCAGGTCAAATCGTTGTGACCGCCCGGCGTCAAAGCGAGCTGTTGCGGGACGTGCCGGCATCAGTTTCCGTTCTGACGGAAGACGCGCTTGTAAATAGTGGCGCAACGACGGCCGAGGATTTCACCCAGTTGACTGCAGGTGTGACGATCGTGGCGGGCAACACCGAAGCGGGCGATAATCAGGTCAATATCCGCGGTCTCAACGGTGCGAGAGATGGCGAGAATAATGTCGCTCTGGTGATTGACGGCGTGCTGAAAACCAATGTTGCGGTGCTGAACCAGGATCATGGCGAGCTTGAGCAGGTTGAAATATTGAAAGGACCGCAGGGAGCTTTATATGGCCGCAATGCCGCTGCCGGCGCGATTGTCATCACCACGAAAGGACCAACAGATTATCTGACCGGTTCTGCTCGAGTGGGCTATGCAACCGACAAGACAATAACCGCCCGGGCCCTGCTGAGTGGACCGATCTCGGACAATGCCGGCTTTGTCATCAATGGTGACTTTGCCCGCAGCGACGGTTTTCTGCGCAACTCATTCTTGCCAACGACAGAAAACAGGACGCTGTATCCCGGGAACACCACCGATCCCGCCTCAATCAACAATTACAGCGGCTGGAATATCAACGGCAGGCTTGTGCTCGAACCTTCTGACGTCACGAAAATTGACGCGAAGGTCCGCTATGGCGAACGCAAGGGGGGGGCAATTTCATTCAACGCGATTTTCCAGATCCCGTTTCTGGCTGATCTGCTCGGACCCGATTTCAATATCGATGCCAATGACCACCAGTTCGTTTTTGCACCCAATATTGATCCGCTCAACCAGCAGGAAACACTGGATGCTTCGATCAAGCTGGAGACCGACTTGGGATTTGCCGACCTGAGCGCCTACGTGGCCTATAATAACAACAAGAATTTTTTCTACGCCGACGGTACGAGCGGCAGTTTTGCATTCTTCAACGGCGAAGCCACCTGTCAAACCACATCCGCGGCGCTGGCAGGCTTTCCGGTGGAAGCGCCTTTCGGGATCGGAGGTGGTGCCAATCTGCCACCGTATTCACCGACCAGTTGTGATGGCACGCAATATCAGCAAACCGATCAGGAAGACATTAGCGCCGAAATCCGGCTGGCCGGCGGCGACAGTTTTCTGAACTGGCAGGCGGGGGTCTATTATCTGCATTTGGATCGCCGGGTGTGCCGCAATCTGGGGCTTGATACGGGGCAGGGCGTAATCGCGCAGTGTTTCACAACGGATCCGAGCAATCCGACTGAAGCGCTGATCGACGATGATTTCAAAACCGATGTGTTCGCGTTGTTCGGATCGGTCAATTACGAGATACAGACCGGCCTTACCGCCGGACTGGCCTTGCGTTATGATATCGAGAAACGAGACAGCAGCAATAATGTTCCGACGGATGTCCGTACCCGCTGGGTGGGAAATGTTCTGACAGGATTTCCGAACGGTACGGCTACCACAGCAGCGAATTATTATCTGAACCCGGGCCTGGATCCAGCCAATAATCCGAGCGGAGTGCTGGGGGACCGGTCGCGGACGTTCAAACAGCTGCAGCCCAAATTGTCGATCAGTTACCGGGCAACCGATTATCTCAACCTGTTTGCCAACTGGGGGATCGGTTTCAAGTCTGGCGGCTTTAACAACGGTGGTTCTGCTGCGGTTATCGACAATTTCTTCAACCAGCAATTCAATGCCGGGATCACCATCTTTGACGATTTCAACAAGGAAACATCCAGCGCCTTTGAGGTCGGTCTGAAAGGGTCTACTCCGGGCAATGTCGTAAATTATGAAATCGCCGGATATTATACCGATGTTACCGACATGCAGTTTTTCGGATTCTTCGTCGGGCCGTTCGGACTGCTTCGCGTCGTATCGAACATCGACAAGGTCGAACTTTATGGCATCGAAGCCAGTCTGGCCGTCAAGCCAAACAGCTGGCTGACGTTGAGCGCCTCGGGCAATATCACCGAGAGCGAGATCAAGCGCAACAGTGCGCGGCCGAATACGGTTGGCAACAAGTCGCCCTATACCGCTGACTATACTCTCAATCTGGGAGCGGAAGCTCTTGTACCGGTCAGCGACGATACGGACATCTTGCTAAAAGCCGACTATCGTCTGACCGGTCCGACCTGGTTCCATACGGTGCAGGACAATGATGTCCCGAACCAGTTTGGCCTTATCGGGAATTTCACCAACAGTCAGCGTGATGCATTCGGCATTCTGAACCTCAGAATAGGAATCAACGCAGAACACTGGTCCCTCGCCGCCTTTGCGCAGAATGTTACCAACAAGAAATTTCTTCAGGAGGTCATTCCGGCTCCGGAATTCGGAGGCTCTTTTGTGGCTCCAGGTTCTGATCGGGTCATTGGCGTAGAAGCGGGTTTCAAATTCTAGTTTCGCCGACAAATTTAATGGGTTCAGAAGGGGCAGTATATGCGACTGGCTGGTAAAAGCGCGCTCATCACCGGGAGTAGCTCGGGTATTGGTCGCGCCGTCGCCACCGCCTTTGCCGAAGCGGGGTGTGACAGGCTGATTATCAATTGTCCGGAAAATGACAGACCGGCAGCAGAGTCGACTGCTGCCGATCTGAAGAAACTCGGTGCCGATACGATTGTCTTGGTTGCGGATGTCTCCTCGGCCGAGGAATGTCAGCGACTGGCGGATGAAGCGATCGATTTTGCCGGGGATCTGGACATATTGGTCAACAATGCGGGGATTGCGCACAATCATCTGGTCGAGGACCTGCCGGTCGATGTCTGGGACAAGGTGATGGCGGTTCACGCGCGAGCGACCTTTCTGATGACCAAGGCGGTACTCCCGCACATGTACGAGCGCAATTCCGGGCGAATCATCAACACGGTTTCGCAGCTCGCCTATAAGGGTGCGCCGGGCCTGGGTGCCTATACTGCGGCCAAGGGGGCTGTCCTTTCCTTTACCCGATCGCTTGCTCTGGAAATTGGCGACCGGAATGTCCGGATCAACTGTGTTGCGCCCGGGGCAACGGTCACACCCATTCTCGATGCAGTCGACCCCGAGGTGGTTGCGGCAGTGCTGGCAGGGATTCCGGCGGGCCGTCTGGCAAAGGTTACGGACATCGCGCCATCCTATGTTTTTCTGGCTTCGAGGGATGGCGATCATTTCCAGGGTCAATGTATCAGCCCCAACGGCGGTGACCAGTTCCTCTGAACGGGCCGGAAGCAGGGCATCATTAAAATTGAGAAAGGTAGCTTATGGAACAGCGACGGGCGGCAATGGTGTCGGGTGCTGGAATAGGAATCGGCGCGGCTACGGCCAAGGCGCTCGCGGCTGACGGCTTTCACGTTTTTGTAACGGATATTCTCACAGAAGAGGGCAACGCCTGCGTCGAGGAAATCAAGGCCACCGGTGGCGAGGCGCAATTTGTTCCACTCGATGTCACCGACAGCGCTGCCTGCGACAAGCTGGTGCAAAGAATCGAGTCGGAATTCGGTCATATATCCGCATTGGTGGCCAATGCCGGCATTGCGCCACGCGCGGCCTATCCAATCCTCAGCGATGACAAATGGGACGCCGTGCAGGATGTGAATCTCAAGGGACAGTTCCGTCTGCTGCGTGCGGTGGCTCCCGCCATGGAAGCAGCCGGAGACGGGGCGATTGTTTGTATCGCTTCGATTGCTGGCGTGACCGTTGGATGGGATGATCACTGGCATTATTGCGCGGCCAAGGGCGGGATATCCGGAATGGTTCGCGGTGCTGCGGTGGCACTCGCAAAATCCGGGGTGCGGGTGAACGGCATTGCGCCGGGTTTCGTCCGGACAGCGCAAATTCTTTCAGCTGAAAATTCACTGGGAGCGGAGGGGCTTGCCGAAGCCGAAAAGACCGTGCCGCTTAGCGGGCGTTCGGGCGAGCCGGAAGAAATAGCAAATGTTGCGGCGTTTCTGGTTTCCGAAAAAGCGAGTTACATCACGGGCCAGACACTGGTTGTGGATGGCGGTCTGACCGTTTCGATGTAATGCCTGTCGATGCGGTATCCGGCATTGAACATTGGGCGGCCAAAGGCTGGGCCCGCTTGTGTCCAGAACTGCGGAAAAGTCTCTATATCCGGGATGTCTGCGCGGGCGAAGTGCGCTGCGCTTGCCCGTCGGTCAATATGTCCCGATAGACGCCGATCGTGCGGTCCGCAATTTCTTCCCATTGCGGAAACCGGTCGGCGTTCACGCGAAATCCGCCGGGATTGGCATGGGCACGGTGGAGAGCACTGACCAGGCTGCGGGTATTGCCGGGACTGAAATAATGTTTGGCGTTGAGCCTGAGGTCGCGGTTTTCCGGCAGATCGCTCAACAGCAGCGGACAGCCGAGGCTGATCGCCTCGAGCAAGGTATTGGAATGGCCTTCCCGAATCGACGGGTTAACGAAGAAGCGCGCACCGCGGTAGAGCGGTGCCAGTTCTGACCGCGGCAGGCTGCCGAGCAACAGGATCCTGTCATCGCGCAGATCCTCTATCTGTTTGCGGTCGCTTTTCTTGCCCCAGTCCCCGACGATTACCAGCTGCATTTGCGGATGGTTCTTGGCGAAGATGCGAAAGGCGGCAATCAGGCTGTGGATATTCTTTTTCCGCGATATCTGGCCAACGAACAATATGTAATCCCCGCTGACCGGCGCGGGCAGGCCTTCGGGATAATGTTCGGGCCGGTCGAGGGCGTTGCCGATCACCTGGACATTTTTTCGTTTGCCGGCGCCGTGGAGTTTTGTGGCCAATGCCGGGGTGACGGCGATGATGACATCGGCCCAGCGAAGCTGATAGCGCAGCCAGCCCATAGTCCATTTCGCTAGAACAGCTGAAGGGTTTGCGTGGCAATTGGCACCGTAGCAGACGACAATCTTGCAGCCGATCAATTTGTAGGCCCAGAGCAGAACGGCGGCTTTCAGTCCGGTGAAATGGACAATATCCGGTCGGGTCCGGATCGCTCTGCACAGCGTAGCAATCGAATAGAGGAGCCGGTCCAATGCGGGGATCGCGGGCGACGGAGCGCGCCACAGGGATACGCCCTGGTAATTGTCGCTTCGGATATGCGGCTTTGTCCCGGCAATACATATCTTCCAGCCCCGGCTGGCAAGCAGAGGGAATAGCCGTTCTGCATTTTTCTCTGCGCCGCCCTCAACATCCGGGATGCCGCGAGCGCCGACGACCAATATAGATTTCACTATCTGTGTTCCCTGCTGGAGCCAGAATGATAGGCCATATCGGCCAAAGCCGGTTAACAAATTCAAGCGGGAACGGGTTCATTGGCCGGTTAAGACAAATGGTCGCAACAAAAATCGCCGGATTTCCGCTTTTCCCCCCGGATATTTGCATGACAATCTCCCTGAACCGCTCCGGGGCACAGAAATTGAACCGGAACGCTGTTGTCCCAATATCGTTATTCAATCGAACCGGTGTCCGGAGACGTACAACCCGCTCCGGCCTTGCGAATTAAACCCGCGTTTCACGGTTTGGAAGAGGAACCCGTCCATCATGACTCTCTATCTATTATATTGCCCGCAAAGCCCGGAAGCCCCGCTCGATCTTCATGGCGATGGTTACAAGATCGATGACAATCTTTACGTCATCCGCAGCGAATTGACCCGCTCCCAGCTCTATCATCGTATCAAATGGCAGCTTGAGAATGGCAGCCCACTGCTTCTGGCACCGCTATCGGATGCGCCCAAGTTCAAGGGCATGAACCCCGGGGCCCTGAAATGGCTGCGCGAATATGGCTACTAGGCCGACGAGCCGGATTGCGCCCGGCCGAAAGCGCGAATCAATGGGCGGCTTTGGCGTCCTGCTCCAGTACATGGGCAACAACCTGATAGGTCCGCTCATTATCCACATCAATTGCATTGCGTCCTTCGTCCAGCACGACGGCCGTTATGCGAAGACCAATGCGCTTGGAAATCCGGCGCATAGCGGCATCCAGGCTGACCATGCCGGAACGCAGCAGCAGCAGGTTCAGCACCCCGAAGCTTTCGACTATCCGGCCCATTTTCTTGGCAAATTGTCCGCCGCCCCTGAAAATTTCAGCCGCCGCGAAAGCATGGGTTCCGGACAGGCCATAGAGATTGCAGTTGGAATAATGATTGTCCGAAAAAGTATAGAAACGGTTTTGCCCTTCCGGATGCGTGGATAACACGGCCGGTTTGGTGGTCAGGGCCACAGCAACGTCGGTATCGGACGATAGGGCATCGGCCATTTTCTGGATGGCGACAGCGGTGAGCAGCGCATTGTCCGCCGTGGTGATCATGGTGGGTGTGTTACCCATGTCCTCCATCGCAGCAATGACACTGTCGGTGATGCTCGGCTTTGACGGAATACAGCGTATCTGCTTTCCGTTATCGCCAAAGGTTTCAATGATCGGTGCCAGGGCGGAAAAGGCCTCCGGTTCGATTGATATGCCGATGTCCGCAACAGCCGGATGATGCACCAATGTTTCCAGAACGTGCGCGATCAGCGGTTTCCCGCCAATGGGGATAATACACTTGTGCGAGACATTGTGGGCGATGGCCAGCGGGTCGGTAATTCCGGGGCGCTGCGCGGCGAGCAGGATAACATTAACGGGCATCTCAACCACCATCACATCTTGTTTCTCACCAGCGGGCTACTGCCTTATGCGTTCGCCGATAGTCAATCGCATAATTGGCACGCAATTGCCCCAGACTGTTCCGCGACCGAGGACAAATATATCTTCGGCACCGCCGTTACAAAAGTTACATATCAGATTTATCCGATGGAAAACAACAGCCTGTTTCGAAGTCCCCGGAATTGCCGGCCGTGCTCAAACGGTCGGTCCGCGCAGGGCGAGCGAAACTCTGGTGAATGTCTGAATGGTGCGCGACGCAGTCTGTAGCGAACGGGTCTCACCGTGATTTTCCCTGTTATCAGGGAATTAACAGGGAAAATTGGTCGTTTTGGACCCAAAACAGGCCGATTTGGGCGATCTTGATTGTATATGGTGGGAAACTTATGAGACTTTACAGTAGCATAGCAATGCAAAAAGCCGTTTTCCTGTTAATCGACGGAACAGGGAAATAATTCCCCGTAACAGGGCCCCCAATCGCCAGCAACAGAGGGTTTAATCGTTAGAACAGGAATATTGGCGGTCGCCGGGTCCAGTTGAAATACCACCAACGGTCGCTGTTGGGAATAGCTCTTGATGAGAACATATGATCCTGATATGTTCTTCTTATGTACATAAACGAATCGCTCGCAGACGATTCTGCCGATCGCCGCCTTGAGGTAAACTATACCCGGATCGAAAAGCTGATCCCGGATCCGCGCAATGCGCGAACCCATTCAAAAAAGCAGGTCACTCAGATCGCAGAGTCCATCCGGGCATTCGGGTTCACCAATCCCATACTTGCTGATCCGATGGGCAATATTATTGCAGGGCATGGCCGGCTTCGGGCCGCCAGAGAACTGAACCTTGCCGAGGTTCCGGTGATCGTGCTTGCGGGCCTCAGCGAACCCCAGAAGAAGGCATTGCGCCTTGCGGATAACAAGATAGCGCTCAATGCAGGCTGGGACATGGAAATACTCAAGCTGGAGCTGACCGATCTTTCGCTGCCAGAAGTAGACATTGATCTGGGCCTGACGGGCTTCAGTCCTGGCGAGATCGACGTAGCACTTGCTGATAGTGAGGACCCGGACGATGAAGTGATCCCTGCCGTCCCTGAAAATCCGCGTGTGAATTCTGGTGACATATGGCAGCTCGGCGAGCACCGGGTCGCCTGCGGCGATGGGCGTGATGCTGGTTTCTTGCAGAATGTAGTTGGTGATGGCGCCTTGATCGACTGCGCTTTCCTTGATCCGCCTTACAACGTGAAGATCAACGGCCACGCCAATGCCAAGGGCCGTCACCGCGAGTTCGCGATGGCATCTGGTGAAATGAAGGAAGCCGAGTTCAGGATGTTCCTTGCTGAAACGTTGGGTGCTTGCGCTAAAGTATCACGCAGCGGAGCGGTTCATTTTATATGCATGGACTGGCGTCACATGGATGATGTGACCGCTTCGGTCGATGATATATACGGCGACCTGCTCAACATTTGTGTCTGGAACAAGAGCAATGCCGGGATGGGCTCTCTCTACAGGTCGAAGCACGAGATGGTTTTTGTCTACCGTGTCGGTGATGAACCGCACATCAACAATGTTGAACTTGGTAAGCATGGTCGCAACCGGACCAATGTGTGGGATTATCCCAGCGTCAACTCCATGCGCGGTTCCCGGCGTGAGGATCTGGCGCTACACCCCACGGTCAAGCCAGTGGCGATGGTGGCGGACGCTTACTGCGATGTCACAAGGCAGAACGAGCTTGTGCTGGATATTTTTCTCGGCTCGGGCACAAGTCTTGTTGCCGCCGAGCGAGTGGGGCGCGCCTTCCGGGGGCTCGATATTGATCCAGCCTATGTTGATCTTGCAATGCAGCGTTGGAGCGACCTTACGGGCAAGGAGCCGCAACTGGTGTTTCGCGATGGCGAGGAACTGGCGGCATGAGCAGTACGCGCTTTCAGCCTGGTCAATCCGGCAATCCGAAAGGGCGGCCTCGCAAGCATCGCCGGCCCAATGTGTCGGCGTTCGAGATCATTCTCGACAAAACTGTCCGTCGTCAGAACATTTGGCACTGAAGGCTGCGTAAATTAACGGAGCATTGGTTCCATCTGGTTGGTTGATATTAAGCGGCAAGCTTGCGGTGTAGCAAGCGCCGATGTTCGATGGTTTGTTTTTTGATCCTTTCTCGTTTTTTGATGATGGCGAGTGCTCTGCCGAAGTAGGCATCGGCAGGCGTAACGTTGCCCAGGCTTTCGTGATAGCGCTGGTGATTATAATGTTCGACGAACGCCTCGATCTGCGTTTCCAAGTCCCCTGGCAGGAAGTAGTTTTCCAGCAGGATGCGGTTCTTCAAAGTCTGGTGCCAGCGTTCGATCTTGCCCTGTGTTTGCGGATGGAAGGGGGCGCCGCGTACATGGCTCATCTTCTGTGCTTCGATATATTCTACCAGTTCACCCGCAATGTAACTCGGGCCATTGTCAGAGAGCAGCCGTGGCTTGTGCATAACTGCTGCCTGGTCGCAGCCTGAAGCTTCCAGAGCCATGTCCAGCGTGTCGGTGACGTCCTCGGCCCGCATGGTGCTGCAAAGCTTCCAGGCGATGATGTAGCGCGAGTAATCGTCCAGCACCGTCGATAGATACATCCACCCCCAGCCAATGATCTTGAAGTAGGTAAAATCTGTCTGCCACATCTCGTTGGGCCGCACGGTCGGTGTGTGGAATCGATCAGCAGCTTTGATCACGACATAGGCGGGGCTGGTGATCAGGTCGTGGGCCTTCAGAAGCCTGTAAACCGTGGCTTCTGACACGAAGTAGCGCTGTTCATCGGTGAACGTCACCGCCAGTTCGCGTGGACTGAGCTCCGAACGTTCCAGCGCCAGATCGATGATCTGGTCATGCACTTCGGCAGGGATCCGGTTCCACACCCGGCTTGGAGCCGATGGCCGGTCAGCCAGCGCTTCAGGCCCCCCTTCCAGATACCGATCATACCAGCGGTAAAAGGTTCGGTGCGGGATCCCCAACTTATCCAGCGTCTTGCGCGCTGACAGATGTGATTGCTCGACGATCCTGATGATCTCAAGCTTCTCCGATGCCGGATATCTCATGCGTCGTCGTCCCCATCCGCGATCATGCTTTTTTTGAGCAGACGGTTCTCGAGGGTCAGGTCGGCCACGCATTCCTTCAGATCACGCGACTCCCGCCGCAGGTCTTTCACTTCATCGCTGGTTGCAGCACGGGCCGTGTCACCGGCCAGCCGACGTTTGCCGGCTTCCATGAACTCCTTCGACCAAGTGTAATACAGGCTCTGCGCTATGCCCTCCTTGCGGCACAGCTCGGCAATGCTGTCATCACCGCGCAGGCCGTCGATCACGATCCGTATCTTGTCTTCTGCTGAGAAATGCCGGCGGGTCGCACGGCGGATATCTTTAACCACCCGCTCTGCGGGCTTTTTTGCGGTGGAGTGTTTTGGTTTCATGCTTCGTTCCTTCGTCACTACGATGAAACCAAAACACTCCTTAATTCACAACATCAATTTGGTGACATAGGTGCTGACGGGGAACAATCACGACTCTACTGCGGCAAGCATGCATTGAGTGTTCAGTCGGTTCGCGAAAGTCGTCGGTCCATGCCATACAATAGCCGTGTCTGAAGAAGCTACCCCGATCCTTAATAACGCTCTTCAGGATCGGTACCCAAAGGCAACGATACAGCATGCGAATGGCGAGCTATGCAAATCAAAGGAATGTGTTAATATTCTTTGCTTGCAAAACGGTCTGCTGCAAGATCACTTTGCGACGGGCCAGTTTCAGCGAGCCGTCCGTATCCCGCCTGATCAGATCGACGCGTCTGGCCTTCAGCTCCATCTCGTCATCCTCCGCGTGGTGGCGATTGTTGATAACTAGTGAATGAACGGTCCATTCGGTGGGGGTATCGGTCGGTTCGACCTCGATATTGCTCACAAGATGAAAGTGCCGGGTCGGCGGGTCTTCAGCCCATGCGGAGGGCTGCTTGGCGCGGGCTACGCGAATCTTGAGATATTCGAGATCGTCGTCAAAAAAGGCCATCCTTGTGGGGCTTAACTTGGCGTCGTCATTCCGGTAGCGTGTTTGCATCCCTGGAATCCAATAGTGGATGTCGTCTGCCAGCAATTCCAGCCATTCATGCAAATGCTCGCCGTCGAGTAGGCGGGCTTCGCGATAGAGAAATTGCTGAATTTCGATAACAAGATCGACGGAAACTGCTCGATGTTCGCGGGCTTCGATTTTTTCGGCTTGGTTCACGGTCACCTCAAACTGGTATTTAGCGGACTGGTACGTCGGCCCAGGTTTCTGCATTCATTAGATCGGCCCAGCGTTGGTAGAACGCCCGCTGGTTCGCTTCGTTGATCTGGCTCTGATGGACATTGCCCTTCAGTTCCTCGTGTTCGATACGCGAATCGAGGCCCATTCCAGCATGGAGTTTCTGTCGTCGCGTGACGACACCTGCATTGACAGCGGTGCAATTTTCGAAATTCTCACCGTCGTCCATCTCGAAGACCCCTGCTGGAGAGAAAGTCAGCATTACGCCGCGGCGATATTCTTTCTTTAGCTCCTCCGGGGCATTGGCGTTCAGAAATACCCAGGTATGAAGCTCCGTTTCTCTCGGACCTTTTGGGTTCCACGTGCGGAAGGTATTGTGCCCGGCCAGGAAGGACAGGTTCGGAAAAACATTGGCTGAACTGAGCGAGGCGACCATCCTGCTGCGGACCTTCCCCAGCCGTTCGGCAAACCTCGCCTCGTGTTCACGCAGATATTCGACGATTTGCGGCGAATTGAGCGTGGCCGCGTTGCCGATGAAATCCAGGCCGAACTCCCACCCGTGGCCATTGACGTTGGCGTGATAGGAACGATCGGGCCGCATCGTCGGCTGTTTGCCGAACATGGCGATGAGAGCCGAACTGTGCGTCCATGGAGCGTGGTAGGAATCGCCTACGAAGTTTTCTGCTGGGAACTTCCAGTTGCACTTGAGGCGGGACTTGATGTTGCCGTCGATAAATTCGATGCCGCCTTCGTCATTGTCGAGAATGACGTCGAGATACCAGCGAAAGTCGCCCAGATATTCCTCTAGCGAGGGTGCGTCCGGATCGAAGCAAGCAAAATGCATGCCCTTGTAGCTCTCCACCCGAGCCTGGTGGAGGCCGAGCCGAGACTTATCGAAATTGGACTTGCCATCGTAGGACTTTGGTCGGCTGACGCTCTTCAGACTGCCGTCGAGGCCGTATGACCAGCCGTGGAAATTACATGTGAAACGGCGGGTCTTGCCAACTTCGGCAAAACACACGCGGTTGCCGCGGTGGGAACAGGAATTGAGGAAAGTATGAATCTTGCCGTCTTCGCCGCGCGAAACGATCACCGCATCCTCCCCTATCGTAGTGGTAAGGAAATCCCCGACCTCTGGCAGTTGCGAATCGTGCGCAACGAAAATCCAGCAGCGTGCAAAAACTCGCTCGAGCTCGAGCGAGTAGATCGCATCGTCCCAGAATATCCGGCGATCAATGTAACCTTCTTCCGCATCAACCCAGTCGTTGACCTTGGAGGCGAGTTCCGTTTTATCGTCCGTTTTTGTGGATAGGTTTGTCACCCTATTCTCCTATTGAAATTGGTTTTCCTGCCGCCATCAGGCCGGTAGGATTTCGGCAAAGCCTAGGCCAGTGACACCGCCCGACCAGGCTTCGTAAGTAAGCACTTCTCCCCGGCCAGCCGGAAGGGCTCCCATCACCGCTAGATAATGGCGGATTTCCATGCCCCCATTGCCCCCGTCGCGCATGATCTCTTCGTCGGTCATCGAAAGCAGCGTGGACGGGTCGCCGGACACGATGGCATCGAGGACCTTCTTGTCGAACTCGGGGTTGATTCGGCCCATTTCCCCTGTGCCGACCCAGTGGCTGATCCCACCACTGCCGATCAGTACGACGCGTTCGTCACCCGGCATGCCTCCAACCGCATCGCGCACCATCTGCCCGAACTCATACGCCCGCTGAAGGCGAACATATGGCTCGACGCCGCTGGCCATGTAAACGGGAACGGTCTGAACCGATCCGTCGGTCGGAAGGGCAAGTTGGGCCGGAACGCCGATTGCATGATCCACGCCCAGATCGCGCGCGACGGATACATCGAACCCGCTACCGTGGGCGTGTTTCACCAGGTAGTTGGCGAAGTCCGGATCGCTCGCAATCGGTGCATTAGCTACGCCTGGCAGCCGATCAATCGGACCATGCAGCTCGCCGGTAGCGATGAGGAACTGCGGCAGGCAGCGC
Source organism: Sphingorhabdus sp. SMR4y (assembly GCF_002218195.1). Lineage (GTDB taxonomy): Bacteria > Pseudomonadota > Alphaproteobacteria > Sphingomonadales > Sphingomonadaceae > Parasphingorhabdus. The sequence continues at coordinate 2,409,697 of NZ_CP022336.1, forward strand.
GGGCCGAACAGAATATAGTGGTCGGCGCCGAAAATTATCGCTTTGGTCGCGCCCGATGCGCGAACCTTATCGCATATCCGGGAATAGACCGCGAGAAGGTGATCGCGCTCCTTCTTCTGCGGATTTACGAACAGCAAGGGGTCATGCGGCATTATATAGCCGCCAACGATATTCGCCATTTAACAACTCTCTCCTGTGTGTCGAAAACTCGGCGACGTGATGTCGCGCAAACTACAAACTATCCTTACCGCCGCTCGACGCTTCCAACCGTGATGCAAGCTTGGGAACCCGGGCAAGATATTCGGGCATTGATTGCGGTCCGCGGACGCTGGTCCAAAAGCCCATCAAGAGCATCGGATTGATTCCGTATTCGAACAGGTTTTCTACCTGCATTGAAATAACCATCTCGCGTTCGGTCTCGCTGAGTGCATATTTGCCCGCGACTTCTCCGGAATCTTCGCGAAATGCTTCCTTCCGGTTACGTGAAGTACTCACGTCATAAAACAATTGCTCGACAGCCCCGTAGCTCATCCCATTCGCTTTCTTTTTGCATTGCGACGACGGGGATAATCCCCAGTGTCTTTTTAGACATTGGCAGGAATGAGTCAATACCCTTGCGTATGGTTGGCAATTTTGGGGCCGCCGACTTACCTATTTTTCTGTGCTTTTCTGCGGTGTTACTAAGACAGCACAACTTTACCGACCGTTTCTCGCGATCGCAGTGCCTTCATCGCCGCGACCAACTCACCCATTGGATAGACATCCCGAATCAGCGGGCGAATCCCGCCTGCGGCACAAAGCTCGACCAGTTCTTGCTGGATCGCGCGGATTTCGTCGGGATCGCGGTCAAAGCTCCAGTAAACGCCGTGCACGCTGGCTGATTTTACCAGCATGTAATTCGCCTTCAGCGCTGGTATCTCGCCGCTCGCGAATCCGCATATGAGCAGTTTTCCCTGCCAGGCGAGCAGCCGCAGACTCTGTTCCGAAGTTGCGCCGCCGACCGGATCAACCACGATGTCGACGCCATTTGGTGACAATGATTTGACCTCTTTGTACCAATCCGGCTGGCGGTAATCGATGACATGGTCCGCGCCATTTTCGATTGCGAAGCGGCGCTTTTCCTCTGACCCAGCCGTGGCGATAATGCGGGCTCCGGCGGACCGGGCAAGCTGGGTCGCTGCGACCCCGAGACCGCCACTCGCAGCGTGGATCAGGACCGTCTGACCCGCAGTCAGATTGCCTTTTTGAAACAAGGCAACATGCGCCGTGGTATAGGAAACCGGAAGCGCAGCGGCGGCGCGGGCATCGATGTCTCCAATCGCCATCAATCGATCTGATGCAACCGCGCAATATTCCGCGAAGGCACCGCTGCGAACCTGACAAGCGACCCTGTCACCAGGCTGAAACCGCGAGTCTGCGCTGGTCTCGACGACTGTTCCGGCAAGCTCGTTACCGGGGACAAATGGCGGCTCAATACGGTCCTGATAGCGGCCCGCGATGGCGATTTCGTCAGCGAAATTGAGCGCCGCAGCCTCCACCTTCACCAGCGTATCGACCGCATTCGGACCGCCTTGTTCCAATGGAGGAACGGGAATCCGGTCGAACACCAGATCTTCTGGCTTGCCATATTCGCTAACGACCCATGCCTGCATAGTTTTCAATTCATTCCCCTCTTGCATATTATCCATTCGCACCAGTATGGAGAGAACCATATACTGACAAGTCGTATCGGCAAAAAGGGGAAATTATTCATGGTAGCGAGCAATGACGGACACGCATGGCAGGACCATTATCCCCAAAGTGCCCGCGACCTTTCCCTCCCCGAACCACGCGCGCTGGTCGGGCTGCTCGATGATGCCGCCCGTGATTTTGCTGACCGGCCCTGCCTAACGCTAGAGGATTGGACGCTCTCTTATGGTGAGGTCGCCGAACTTGTGTCACGCATCGGGGCCGGGCTTTCTCAAATGGGTATCAAGCCGGGGGAAAGAGTTGGCTATATGGGCCCGCCCCATCCCCTGTTCACGCTCGGCTGTTTCGCGATGTGGCAAATCGGTGCAGTCTATGTCGGGCTTAATCCATTATACAGCGCGGAGCGATTGGCCGGGCAATGTGTCGACAGCAGCCTGAAAGCGATCATCACTTTCGATGAGCCCGGGCTGCTTGCCAAAGCGCAACAGATTTGCGATCACATCGGCCATCCCGTGCCCTTGCTGGTCGGTTCCTTTACACAGGATCCGCGCGAAGCCATCGCGCTGCAAGGGACAGAGAACCGCTCAGCCGTGCAGACCATTCCCGACTTGCTAGCCGCTGACGGGACGGCGGAGCGAGCCATTTTCGATCCTATCGCTCATCCGGCGGTGCTGCAGTTCACAGGCGGCACCACCGGTGTGCCCAAGGCTGCGGTCCTCACCCATCACAATCTGCTGGTTAATTCGGCCCAAATGGTTAGCTGGTATCCCCATCTTGAACCGAGCAGGGAAGTAATGCTGTCCGCCGCGCCGGTGACCCATGCGGGCGGGATTGGCCCGGTTCAAAATTTCACGATGCAACTGGCGGGCGAACTGGTTTCGCTTCCGCGCTTTGATCCGATGAAGACGCTCGACCTGATCGAAAAACGGAAGATCACCATTCTTCTGATGGCCCCAACGATGGCCATCGCTTTGCTTGAGGCGGCGCGGGAACGACCGATTGATTGGTCAGGGATGAAATGCGTTCAGTGCGGTGCGGGACCGGTCCCAGCAGAGCTGAAGGAAAGATTCATGCAGGCCACCGGCCACTGGATCACCACTCTTTACGGCATGAGCGAAACCGCCCCTGCCGTCGTCTATTCCCCGCCTGAGCGTAAACTTGCGCAGTTCACCGGTATTCCTCTGCCCTTCACCGAAGTGGAAATCCGCAAGACCGATGATCCCCATCAACAGGCGGCAGCCGGCGAAGTTGGCGAAATCTGTCTACGCGGTCCGCAGGTGATGAAGGAATATTGGCGCAGTCCTGAAGCTACGGAGCAGGCATTTGTCGACGGCTTCTTCCGCAGCGGCGATCTGGGTTCGATGAATGAAGAGGGGCTGGTTACCGTTAGTGACAGGCTGAAGGACATGATTATTGCTAGCGGCTTCAATATCTACCCTGCTGACATTGAAAGCGCGATTCTGGCCCATCCCGCTGTCCGAGAGGCGGCGGTCATCGGCGTACCCGACGATTACCGGGGTGAAACCGCCAAAGCTATTGTAAGTTTGCGCCGGGGAGAGCAGCTTGATCTCGAGCAGCTCAAGGATTTTCTCACTGGACGTCTTTCACCGATGGAAATTCCGACGATCCTGTCGATCGTCGACGAAATTCCGCGCAATGAAAATATGAAGATTTCACGGCTGGACCTGCGTGAACGCGAAGGCCACACTCCGCGCTGATCGGCTCGCATGCGGGTCCATTCCGTACGAAACATGGCGAAATGGGCCGGGCAGCGGAATTACACCGCCACCCGACCCCTTTTTTCGCCAAACACAGGCTAGACCAGGTCGCGTTCCTTGGCCATTGATAGAGCTGTGTCCTCGATCATGTCTTCCTGTCCGCCGATCATCTTCTTGCGAGCCAATTCAATCAGGATGTCGCGCGCGGATAGGCCGTATTTCTGCTCCGCTTCCTTGGCTTGATACAAGAAGGTCGAATAGACACCCGCAAAGCCGAGCGTGATAGAATCCCGGTCTGCACGGGGCGGTTGCGGCATGATCGGCAGCACCCGGTCTTCCGCCACGTCCATGAGCTTGAACAGGTCGACGCCGGTTTCGATACCCATCCGTTCGCTGACGGCGGCCATTAATTCCAGCGGTGTATTGCCCGCTCCAGCGCCCAGTCCGGCCGCCGAACCATCGATACGATCCGCGCCGGCCGCCACTGCCGCCAGCGAATTTGCTACACCCATGCCAAGATTGTGATGGGCATGAAAACCGATCTCGGTCGCATCCTGCAAGGCTGTGCGCAGCCCGCCAATGCGAATTGTTACGTCATCGGGTAGCATGTAGCCGGCCGAATCCACGCAATAGATTGTTGTCGCCCCATATCCTTCCATCAGCAATGCCTGTTCGATCAAATGTTCAGGCGTAGTCATATGCGCCATCATCAGGAAGCCGACCGTATCGAGGCCAAGTTCGCGCCCCAGACCGATATGTTGTTCGGTAACATCAGCCTCGGTGCAGTGGGAGGCCACATGAACGCAACCGGCTCCGCTATCAGCGGCCATCCGCAATTCGTCCAGCGTCCCGATGCCCGGAACGTGAAGGACCGAAATGGTTGTATTCTTAACGACTTTGGCCACTGCCGAAATATATTCACGATCCGAATGCAGACCGCGCCCGTAATTGAGAGACGATCCCCCCAGCCCGTCACCATGGGTGACCTGAATCAAGGGTACTCCGGCATCATCAAGACCCGAGGCGATGTCGACCATCTGATCCAGAGTAATTTGATGGCGCATCGAATGCATACCATCACGCAGGCACATGTCATGCAGTTTCAGCTTACGTCCTCTGACCTGATCATCCAGCGTCATTATGCGTTCTCCTTCACGGGTTCTAGTTTAAGCTGGCCATCCAGAATGTCCTGAGCGAACATTTCGGCGGTGCGGGCAGCGGCTGCAGTCATAATATCAAGATTTCCGGCATATTTCGGAAGGAAATCGCCAAGTCCCTCAACCTCAAGGAAGATCGACACCTTACGGCCTTCGAAAGTCGGCCCGTTCTTCAACTGATAGCCGGGGACATATTGTTGCACGGCAGCGATCATCTCGTGGACGGCGGCAGTGATAGCTTCCTGGTCGGGTTCATCGGCGGTTTCGCAAAAAACCGTATCGCGCATCATAAGCGGGGGCTCCGCCGGATTCACGATCACTATAGCCTTGCCTTTCGTCGCGCCGCCAACCTTGGCTACCGCAGCGGAGGTCGTGCGGGTGAACTCGTCGATATTTTTGCGCGTGCCCATGCCGATCGACTTCGAAGCGACGGTGGCGATGATTTCAGCATAATCCACCTTCTGCACGCTGCTGACCGCAGCGACCATCGGAATCGTGGCCTGCCCGGCGCAGGTGACCATGTTGACGTTCATGGTTTTACGCCCGGCAAGGTCTTTCAGGTTAATCGGCGGAACGCACAGCGGGCCGATGGCAGCCGGCGTCAGATCGATCATCAGGACACCCAGTTCATTAAGCTTGCGACTGTTTTCCGCATGAACATAGGCCGAAGTTGCATCGAACGCTATCTGAACTCCATCTTCAATCACATGGGGAACCAACCCATCGACCCCTTCTGCAGTGGTCTTGAGTCCCAGTTCCTTCGCGCGGGCCAGCCCTTCAGATTCGGGTTCGATGCCCACCATCCAAACCGGTTCGAGAACCTCGGAACGCAGCAGTTTGTATAGAAGATCGGTACCGATATTTCCCGGCCCGATTATTGCGCATTTGATTTTATCCATCTCTTCTTCTTTCAGTTGAATTGAGCTTGTTCGCGAATGTTTAAACGCTTGCGGTCGACCTGTACCTCCGGCTAGCGGCAGCCTAGATGAAGGTCATCCGGCAGGTTCCCAGACCATCGCTAAGACTGAGCCGCAGCGTGTCGCCGGCCGATATTTCGACCATCGGGCCAAGCGCCCCGGAAAGGATGATTTCACCTGCTTTGAACGGCATGCCCAGACGACCCAGCGTATTGGCGAGCCATGCGACCGAGTTGAGCGGCGAACCTTGAACCGCAGCGCCGACGCCATTTGAAACTTCGGTTCCATTGCAGTCGATTTTCATGCTCACGCTGGCTAGATCAATGTCGCGCGGATCGACCTTTTGCGTGCCGATCGCGAAAATTCCGCATGAAGCATTGTCGGCAACAGTATCTTGAATCCGGATGTCCCAGTCGCGAATACGGCTGTCGACAATTTCGAAGCAGGCAGTGACATATTCGGTCGCCTCAAGAACATCTGCCGCCGTCACACCCGGCCCTGTCAGGTCGTGTTTCAAGATAAAGGCGATCTCTCCCTCGGCCTTTGGCTGGATGAGAGACTTGCACTCTACTGTGGCGTCATCGGCAACCAACATGGCATCGGTTAACTGGCCAAAATCGGGTTCAAACACCCCGATCATCTCCTGCACTATCTTGGATGTGACTCCGATTTTCTTGCCGATAATCTTCTCACCGGTCTCCAACCGCCGCGCAACCATGCGTTCCTGGATGCGGTAAGCATCGACGATATCTATATCCGGATTCCGGTCCCGAAGATTGGGGATCGTTTCATTAGCGAGCAGGGCATCGTAAAGCTCATCACCCAATGAAGTGATGGTCGAAGGTTCAATTGTCATTGCCTAAAAATCTCCCAAACAGATACTAAATTGCGCAGCCGTGACTTATCGGCTCACTCCTTCCAGCCCGGATTTAGTGCGTCATCAGCCACAAATTGGATGAGTTCGCGAATCTCCCGTGTTCTGAAAGCGGTCGGATCAATCGTTCTTCAGAACATTGGGCCAACTCTCCGCATTCTACCAGCCTTGACAACCGAGCCTTTTGGTCTAGAGCCTCACCCTGTGAGAAAAATCATCGAGATGAATGAAGAGGCGGGTACATCGGTTGCCGAGCGATTGCTCGACTTGCTTGAGTGCCTTTCATCGTCACCTTTGACGGTAAGGGAAATATCCGAAACTTCCGGAATACCTCTTTCGACCGCTCATCGGTTGCTGCGGCCACTGGTGGCGCGCAAATATGTGTTGCGGCATGGGCGGGGGCGCTACCTGCTCGGGATCGCCAGCTTGGAACTTGGAGCGCGCGTGGATCTCGATTCCATTATCACCAGCGCTACCCGTCCAATCATCGCGGACCTCGCCAAAACCTGCAGGCGCACGGTGCATCTTGGCGTTTTTCGGGACAATCTGGTCCGCTACCTGGTAAAAGTCGATGCTGGATATTCGCGTACTCCCTCTCAGGAGATGACCGAAGTCGAGGCCTATTGCACCGGGGTCGGCAAGATGCTGCTTGCCCAGCTCGCTCACGATCAGCTGGAGGAGTATCTGGCACCAGACGATTTCGTCCCTCTGACGCAGAACACCATTTCGCAGGCCGATGCCTTGCGGAAGGAGATCGGCGACGTGCGCAGGCAAGGCTGGGCGATGGACCGGGGTGAGATATATTCCGAATTGCGCTGTCTGGCGGTGCCGATAGAGGATCGGACCGGGCGGCTGATGGCGGCAGTTTCGGTCACCGAGGTGTGCACCGACGAAAATTTCGAAGAGGCGGAGGAGAGGCTGCTCACGCTCCTGCCGAGCATCGTCGAGGCGGCGGAGGCAATCTCCGTCCTGCTGCGGGCTTCGTAGGGTCGCCGCGCTGGCAAATGGCCCCTGCGCCTGACCAATGCACTTATCCCATTCTCGAACTGAGTCCGCCGTCGCTAACTAGGATCGTTCCATTGAGGTTCTTGCCGTCGCGCCGGGACGCAAGCAGCACGTAGCATCCTGAATGATCCTCTGCCGCGGCAGCTCTTCCTAGCGGCGATGCCTTCGCCACCATTTCAACGGTCCGTTCTTCGGAGTCGAGCCGACGTGAAGAGCTCTCCAACGCGTCGAGACCCGACAGGCCGGTTATCGTCCCGCCCGGAGCGACCCCATTAACGCGCACTTGCGGTGCCCATTCATAAGCCAACTGATAGACCACGCCGCGCAGCGCAAACTTGCTCGCAGTATAGAGCGTCCCGCCCCCGCCAGCTCTGAAACTGGCGTTGGAACAGCTCACTATCAAGGAGCCGCCCGATTCCCGCAGCGCCTCAATAGAGGATCGTGCGATCAATAAGGTTGAAAGTACATTGATACGGAACAGCTCCTCGAACGCGCCCTCCACATCGGCCGTGTCCATCCGGTCTATTCGCTTGTACCAATCGTACACACCTGCATTTGCAACCACGCAGTCCAGCTTACCGAATTTTTGCAGCGCAAGCGCGACGCCGCGTTTGCAGATCTCGGCATCAGTGCAATCGCCCGCTATGACCGCACATCGATCGCCCAGACGATCCGCCAAGTCAGCAAGCGCATCCGCATTACGATCCAACGCGACCACATTCGCTCCCTCTTCTACGAAGCGCAGGGCCACCGCTTCTCCGATGCCCGAAGCAGCCCCTGTGATCACCGCAGTCTGTCCCGATAGAATCTCCACCATTTCTCACCCTCTGATTTTTGGTTCATGCCCATTTTGGAAAACCATACTCTTACGTATTGACATTTCTGCGAAGGTCTCGCAACAGATATTTCACAAGAATGTGACAAATTGCGTGGTGTGGAGAGAGATATGTCCAGTAATCTGAGGCTCCCCGATATCGGGGCTTCGATAGACGTCGACGGTATCCAGACGAATTATCATGAACACGGTGAAGGCGATCCAGTGATCCTCCTTCACGGTTCGGGTCCGGGCGTCACGGCATGGCAGAATTGGCAAGGAATCCTGCCTCGCCTTGGCGAAACGCACAGGGTTCTGGCCCCTGATATCGTGGGATTTGGCTTCAGCCCTTTGCCCGAAGGCGAAAAACCGGGGATCAAGCTGTGGACCCGGCATCTGGCGGGCTTCATCGACGCCATGGGCCTCGATCGAGTGATACTAGTTGGCAACAGTTTCGGCGGCGCGCTGGCGCTTGGGATGATGGCTAATCACTCCGACAAGGTGCGCTCGCTCGTTCTCATGGGGACGCCAGCGGGCGAGTTCGAGCAGACCCAAGGTCTGGCGAACAGCCGGACCTTCGAACCCAGCATGGATGCCATGCGCGCAATGATGCAGGCCTTTCCCTACGATCCGTCGATCGTCACCGACGAGGCCGTCGCCGCGCGGTTGCGCGTCGCCGAGATCGCCAGCGGTAAAGAAACCATCCGCAAACTGCAGCCCGGCGAGGAACAGAATGCCAAGGGGTCGCGCATCGTGAAGGGCATCCCGCTGCAGCAGCTTGATGCGATCACCGTGCCGGTGCTGATCCTTCACGGGCGGGAAGACAAGATGATCCCGCTGCAGGTGGCGGTACGTATGCACGAGCACCTCAAGCGTTCGGAAATGCACGTATTTGGTCAGTGCGGCCATTGGGTGCAACTGGAACGCGAGGAACAGTTCCTTGAACAGGTCCGGGGTTTTCTCCGCAACAACTGAACGCCTAGCAAACTCGCAAGCGCGTTTCAATCCGCCCTCAACTCAACTTCCTCCTACGATGGTACTTTATGCAGAAATCGAAAACCAGATCCGAAATACTTCGTCGCCTCAGTGAAGGCGATCCGGTTTTTACGCGGAAAGAATATTCCGATGTCGTAACCATGTTCTGGGACACCGTAGAAGCGTGCCCGGACCAGCTTGCCTTGGTCGAAGGCGGCAGAAGCCTTTCTTACGCGCAGTTTGGCGCCGCGGTGGCTGGCCTCGCGGCGCGGATCAGTCAGATAGTCCCGCCTTCAGGGCGCGTCGCGATCTGCATTCCGAATTCGATCGAGGCCAATGTCGCGATCTACGCCGCGCTAAGCGCCGGCGCGGAAATTTCGACGGCCAACGCCGAATATACCCCGCGCGAACTGGGTGCACTGTTCGAAATAGCGCCGCCCGGTCTGGTCCTAGCTGGTGAGCGTAACTCCAACGTTGCCGGGGAAGCCGCCGACAATGCCCATGCACAGCTGATTACCGTGGGCGAAGGTGGCATTGCAATCGAGCAATTGCTCGACACCCAGCCCACCCGGCCCGAGGTGAAAATCACGGGCGACAGTCCCTGCATCATCATGTTCACCGGCGGATCGACCGGCACGCCGAAGGGCGTGCAGCGCAGCCACCGATCGGAAATGAGCATCATCAAGGCGATGCATACGGCATGGCCGACGCGCGATCAGGAAGAGGTGTGGCTCAATGTCGCCCCGGTCAGCCATGTGTGGGGGACACACATGGGCTGCTTCAACCCGGTCTATGGCCGCTCGCCCCTCATCATTGTACCCCGCTTTCAGCCGGATCTGGTCGCGCGTTTGATGGAGGAACATCGGGTCAGCGTGTTCAGCGGCGGTCCGGCAGCGATCTATCAGGGCTTGCTTGCGGCCCCGGATACGGACCTTTCTGCCCTGTGGCTGTGTCCGGGCGGCGGCTCGGTCTTTTCCCGGCAAACCCTGTCGCGGTGGGAGGCCAAGACCGGCCTACCGATCCTTGAGGCGTTCGGCATGACGGAAGGCGGCCCACTCACCGCGCAGCCACTCGATGGCAAGCATGAATTCGGCACCACCGGACTTCCCCTGCCAGGCATAGAAGTAGCCATAACAGCACTCGACGGCAGCGGCAAGCGGCTGCCCGCGAACGAGAAAGGCGAGATACTGATCCGGGGCGAGCGGGTGATCGATCGCTACATGGGTTTACCTGCCGTGGCTGAAGACGGCTGGCTCCCCACCGGAGATATAGGTTTTAAGACACCGGACGGATTTCTGGCCGTCGTTGACCGCAAGAAAGACATGCTGATCGTCGCCGGGTTCAATGTCTATCCTAGCGAAATCGAGGAAGTGCTTTCCTTGCTTCCCGAGGTTTCGGACGCTGCGGTGGTCTCCGCGGCGGATGATCGCAAGGGTGAGGTGCCATTCGCCTTCGTGGCCGCCGATCCGGACTCCGGCGTGACGGAAAAAGTCTTGCTGAGCCACTGCGCCGAACACCTCATAAGTTACAAGATTCCTCAAGCCATCGTCGTGCTTGACGAACTTCCGAAAACTCCTGCTCGCAAGCCGGACAAGAGACGACTGGGAGAGATGGCCAAGCTGTTCACACAGAAACGAAAGGGTTCGAAATAAGTTAGTTCCAAATAAAATAACGTAGAAACACACAGTCGAAATATTATTATACCTGGGAGGTAAAAATGAAGAAATCATTGTTAACAACAGCAGCCATACTGCCTTTCCTGCTCTGTCCGGCTGCGGCCAATGCCCAGAGTGACACCTCGGATGAGGCCGACCAGGCGGGCGAGGCCCAGCCAAAGGCGGATGCGCAAGCTGATGGCGCGGGCGGAATGATCATCGTCACCGCCACGCGCCGGGAAGAAAGCCTGCAGAAAGTCCCCGTGGCAGTGACCGCCGTGTCGACTGAGGTGCTGACGACCTCGGGCGTCGAACAAGTCCGATCTCTCAACCAGGTCGTGCCAGGGTTCAACGGCGGCCGCAACCAGAACGTAATGCAGCCCAGCATTCGCGGTGTCGGTTCGAGCGGTACTTCGGTCGGCGATGAGTCAAACGTCGCCGTCTATGTGGACGGAGTTTACCAGGGCGATCCCTATTCGACACAGATCGACCTTGTCGAAATCTCCCGCGTTGAGGTTCTTCGCGGGCCGCAGGGCACGGTGTTCGGCCGCAACGCCACTGGTGGTCTGGTCAACGTCGTGACCCCGGATCCTCAGTTCACACCGCGCGCCCGTATCAAGGGAAGCTGGGGTCGCCTGCGCGAGGATGCGAACAATTTCGACATCCGTGCCTACGTTACCGGCGGCTTGACCGACACAATCGCTGCCGATCTCGCCGTACTCTATCGCAATCAGGACGGATACGCGACGAACCTACTCAATGGCGGCGCTGTCGGCGATACCGAAATTGCGTCGATCCGGTCCAAGCTGCTGTTCCAGCCGAGCGACCAGGCCGAGTTCATTCTGACGGTCGCATATGTCGATACGCACGAAGAAATTGCGGCCACTGCCCAGCCGTTCGAGGGGAACTCGCTGGGCGCGCAGTTCGCCGGCGCGATCATTCCCGACGAACCTTGGGAAATCTCCAATTTCGCCTTCGGAACGGCTGGCCTGTCTGACTTCACCCGACTGGACATCGCGCTGAAGGGACAGCTCGATCTGGGCGGGGTCATTCTGGAATCGACCAGCTCTTACATGCGTACGCGCGTGCACCAGATCGCCGATTCCGATAGCACCAATATTCTTCTCGGCGAAACTAACATGCGGGTCAAACCCGATACGTTCACACAGGAACTGCGGCTTATTTCGGACAATGGTAGTCCCCTCAGCTGGACTGCTGGCGTCTATTATTACCAGCTGAAGGGTGAGCAGCCGCTTATCCTGATCAATCGCCGGGACGTCGCTACCCCGGTCACGCCGATCACGATCGAGCCGGAAGTGGAGAATTCGTCAATCGCTGCCTTTGTCGAAGGCACCTATGATCTGACGCCGAGCCTCTCGGTAACGCTGGGCGGACGTTACACCACGGAGACGCGAAAGTTCTCGCAGCGTATCAACGGCAACCAACTGTTCACGGATGCGGAGGAGGATTTCGACAAATTCACTTACCGCGTGGCCGTCCAGTACGAAGCTTCGCCTGATCTGAACCTCTACGCCACCTATGGCACCGGGTTCAAAAGCGGCACCTTCAACACTTTCGGCACTTCGAACGTAGCGGTCGAGCCGGAAACGATCGAGGCGATCGAGTTTGGCATAAAATCCGATCCACTGCCGTGGCTGCGGGCGAACCTTGCAACCTTCTATTACACCTATGATAACTTGCAAGTGACCGCGCGGGCAGCCAATAATGCGTTCGTCCTGCAGAACGCGGCCAGCGCAGAGATCTACGGTGGAGAGCTCGAGCTTGCGGCAGAACCTATTGTCGGTTTGAATCTGCGTGCGGCCATCGCCTACACTCATGCCGAGTATGATGAATTTTTCAACGCGCAGGTATTCATTCCCCAAGCGGGCGGCGGAAACATGGTTTCATCCGCCGATGCCTCTGGCAATCAGCTGGTCCGCACCCCGGAGTTCACTCTGACACTGGGCGGACGTTACACATTCGATGCGTTCGATGGAGAAGCCTTCATCGGTGGCAACCTCTTCCATTCGAGTGCGGTATATTACGATTACCTCAACATCTTTAGCCAGGATTCTTATGAACTTCTGTCGGCAGAGATCGGTTGGACCAGCCCTGATGACGATCTTACTTTCCGCATCTTCTCGAAGAATCTCACCAACGCAGCGGTGGCCCAGCAAATCTCGCCTGGACCGCTCGCCGCCTACATCATCTACGAACGCCCACGTGAAGTAGGCGCAAGCTTAGAATTCAGGTTCTGATCTAACGTTCGACGCAGGGCACGCGGATTAACAGGCCCTGTGTTGCCATGCCTTAGGGGCCTCGTACTCTTGCGGGTAGCGAGGTCCCCAAATTTTTGGCGCTGCCGCATCGCAGCAATCGACACGCGGTGCCCCCGAATAAGACTCTGGCCGGGTTCGGCGAAGATTCAACCCGTAGTCGAAGCAGTCACTTCGGTTGTACCGGTGGTATTGTTGGAATCCTTTTTGGGCAGTTCCTGCCCTACTGTTGCCGGAAGAAATACTGCAAGGAATGCCTTGGTATCTTGGGCATGGTTCCGCTTCGACTGAGAGCGTGACAGGATGTTCAGGCCGATGATTTGAGCCAGCGCCATTGTCGCCGTCTGGAGCGCCTGATGCTCGCTCTTTCCCAGTTCGATATAGGCATCGGCAATCAAGCTGATCCGGTCCTGATCGACGCGCCGGGTGGTTTCGGCAGCAATCTCGGAAACCCGCGCCCATTCTTGCAGCGCCCGTTCGACTGAGCCGCCCGGAACATCGTGCCGTCGGTTCAGGGCAAGGGTGAAAAAATATCGCAGACGATCTAACGGATCGTCGAAGTCACGTTTGCCCGCAAGGCCAATGGCCTTGGTCGCCGAAATATACCAATATGACAGCGTCTCGTAGAGAAGCGTCTCTCTGTCTTGGAAATGCCAATAGAAGCTTCCTTTAGTTACATTCAGCTCCTTGGCTAATGTTTCTATCTGAATGCCGGCGACACCAACTTCACCTATCTTGCTGAGCGTATGCTTTAACCAGATGTCCTTTGACAGCCTGTTCCGTTTTTTCGATCCGTTACTAGCTTCGGACATGGCATTCCCTAATTTTACAATCCAGTTCGAAGGTTTCGTTTTTCGGACCGCTTACCGCTTTAATGGCGAGACGCTTGACATTGCAGATGTTGATGGCCGTATCTGCAGCATCAAGGCTGCTTTGACAATCCAGGTAATTATACCGCGGCAGTGAGGATTGGGTCAAGGTGCCTCCTGATAATCCGGCATTGATTATGCTGGCCGAACTTGTGGAATTCAGACTCTAAACGGATACTCGGATCGCGTCGCTCGGTATCAGCGAACCTCGACATATCACCGTTACAGCCTCCCGAGCTGAGGCACTCGATCTTGGTCGGCAGCTCAAGGATACCCTGCTTGCACTGAATGAGTTTACTCGGCCGAACATGCATGGTGGAGCCGATAACCCAAACCCAGACGAACTTCGTGCCCAAAGCAAAAAGCTCATTCGGATCGTCGGCAGTTACTAGCGGCTTCGTCTAAATCTGAATCTTGGGGAATGTTGAGCAGGTCATCGCGCATGTAGACGCTCAGCTTGCATGCCAGAATTGTGAACGAATACCCAGCTACTTTCCTGGGTGAGGAATGGCTTTATGCATTGTCAGCCCCTTATCGCTGGTCCTGAGGAAATGCTGGAGGACGGCGCCGATATGGATGACGATGGCGGTTACGACCCTTCTGATGATCCTTGGGGGGCGTGAGAGGGTCAGGCGTTTTATTTATATCAATGTTATATTTAATATTGACTCGGCTTTGCGGCACTCTATTAAATTGAAAGCGATAGGACGGAGTGGAGAAATAACGCTGATGAAACCCGCAACGATGCAACAGCTCTATGCCGATACTCAAGAGATGCTGAGCCTCCAAGAAACCGGCATCGTGCGGCAAGCGCGCCAAGTGGCAATGCTTGACGCCAGTCAATATACGGACGAGGCGCAGTTCGCCGCCGAACAAAAAGGGATCTTCCAACGCTTGCCCCTGATGCTGTCGGCGAGTTGCGAGTTGTCTGAGCCCGGAAGCTACAAGACGATGGATATTGCAGGCGTCCCGGTCCTGCTCGTGCGTAGCAAGGACGGGGTGGCGCGCGCGTTCCTCAACAGTTGCACGCATCGCGCCAGTCCCGTCGCAAAAGGTTGTGGCAAGGCCGCACGCTTCACTTGCCCTTATCATGGCTGGACATTCGGGCGGGAAGGCAATCTTATCGGGATTGCCTCTCGCGAAAATTACGGCGACATAGATCCAGAGGACCACGGCCTGATCTGTTTTCCGGTGCATGAGCAGTCAGGGTTGATCTGGGCTATTCTGGATCCCGATGCCCCCGCAGATTTTTCAGCATTTCTGGGTAAATTTACGGAAATGCTTGGTGGTTTCGGATTTGAAAATTGGCATTTTGGTCAACGGACGACCCTTGAAGGTGCCAACTGGAAATTGGCCTTTGATGCCCATCTGGAATTCTACCATCTCCCGGTGCTTCATCGCGAGACATTCGGGACAGAGATAGGAAATGCTGCGCAATATCAATATCATGGACCCCATTTTCGTTTACGCCATGTCGGAAAACGGAGCGAGTCGTCGGTTCCCGATAGTCTTTCTGTCCTTGAGGGCCTGTCTCGCGAAGACTGGCCGATGGAGCCTCTTTTTTCGGGAGAATGGATTCTCTTTCCCAACGTCTCGATCAACAGTTTTTTCCAGGGCGGCCGGGGCGTGATTATTTCACAGATTTTTCCAGGAAATACAGTCGGCGAATCTGTCACGATCCAGACCTATCTCCACGAAAATCCCCAGAATGATAAGGATCGGACCGCTGGGGCCGAGCTGACGGCATTCATCGCGCATGTTGTTAGAGACGAAGACTTGCCGATGTCGAGGGATCAGCAACATGTCCTGTCGTCCGGCCTTCAAAAATCAGTGCAATTCGGGTGCAATGAAGGCGGCCTGCAGCATTTTCATCGCTGGGTGAAACATTGTTTAAGCATGGACGAGAAGCAACCCCTTGCAGACCTCATGGCTGCGGCTCCTGATATTCCATAAATCCGCTCTACCGATAATTGGCGGCCTGTTTGCAGCAGGTCATTCAGGAGAAATTGCCATGGCACTTTATGATAATCTGTTCGAGCCGCTCGCTGTCGGTCCAGTAACGATACCCAATCGCATCGTCAGATCTGCCCATTCGACATTACTTTCGGGAGAACCTCTGATAGCCTATCATGAAGCGCGGGCGCGCGGCGGCGTCGGAATGTCCACGCTCGAAGCGACCAACGTGCTTGCACCCGAAGGAACCCGTGTTCCGCTGGGATCGGACGCCGTCCTGCAATTCTACGAAGAGATATCTGCAAGGATGCGCCCGCACGGGATGAAGCTTTTCCAGCAGATCTATAATCCCGGCGCTAGCGTATCACCCAACTTGCTTCCGTCTCTGGAAAGTCCGCCAAGTGTGGGAGAAATTCCCAACCCGCTCTACAACATCTCTCCGATGGCGATGACTCGCGGCGAAATTCAGGGAATGACTCAAGCATTCGCCGCTGCGGCTCGCCGTGTTCGGGATGGCGGGCTGGATGGCGTGGATATCCATGCCTCCTCCGGATACCTGATTCACGAGTTCCTTTCTCCTGCCCTTAATCACCGGGAGGATGAATATGGAGGCTCATTCGAAAACAGAATGCGTTTTCTCGAGGAAATCATCACCGCCATTCGTGCCGAGATTGGTCATGATATCGCGGTAGGGGTGCGGTTGCCGAACGAGGATTACACGCCCGGCGGCCTCACGCCCGAACTCAACGCAGCGATCGCCCAGGCGGTGGAAGATGAGGTCGACTATATATCGCTCCACATGAGCAGCTATTGGCGGTTCCATAAACTGATTGCTCCGGCTGATGATCCGTTGGGCACGGAGATGCCGTCCAATCGAACGATCACTTCGGTCATCAGGAAACCACGGATGGTCGTCGGAAGGATCATGACGCTCGACCACGCCAGCGCAATCGTCCGCGAGGGCGAGGGCGATCTTGTATCGATGGTCCGGGCCTTGATCGCCGATCCCGAACTGGTCAACAAAGCGCGGCGTCTCGAGGAGTCGCGCATCCGGCCGTGTATCGGTACCAACATGGGTTGCGTCGGCCAGATCATGAGCCGCGGGGTTCTCAGTTGCGTGGTTAACCGGTCGGCGGCGCAGGAGGATACACAGCCATTTGAGCCCGACGATCAAGCGATTCTTCCAAAGAAAATTCTCGTTGTTGGCGGTGGTCCGGCTGGATTGGAAGCAGCCCGGACAGCGGCCTTGCGTGGTCATAGGGTCAGCCTGCATGAAGCCACCAAGTCGCTTGGCGGGCAACTGGTCTACGCGCGGCAAGCGCCGCACCGGGCCGATCTGGGGCTGATAATTGACTATTTGGTCAGCGAACTGAATAGTCTCGAGGTCGATATTTCCATCAACTCGCTAGTTGATGAGGACGTCATCGCAGACATCGCTCCCGATGAAATCATTCTGGCAACGGGCAGCACGCCTCGCACGGACGGGTTTCAGGTGGCATTTCCGGTCGAGCCAGTTCCAGGACATCACTTGCCTCACGTTCATACGAGCTGGGACGTCTTTTCAAAGCATATCGTCTCCGGCTTCTCCGGCCAAGCCTTGGTTTTCGATGATATAGGGACTTTCGAGGCAATTTCGGTCGCCGACGTCTTGCTTGCCGCAGGTCTCAAAGTAACGATGGTTTCGCGCTTCGAGAAGATAGGCGAGGAAGTGCCGTTCCCACCCGTAACTGTTGGGGCGGCGCGCGAAAGGCTGATGGCGGGGAACTTTGATTTTATTGGCGGGCATTGCCTGCGCCGCATCGAACAGGGCGCCGTCCATATCGGGGTGCCGTTTACCGCACGCGAAAGGACGCTGGCGGCAGATAACGTTGTGATGGTGGGCTTCAAGCAGCCCAATCGCGATCTTGTTGAGGCCATCCGGTCGATGGATCGGACGGTCCATCTGATTGGCGACGCATTGGGGCGCAACGACCTGATGAGCGCTATACATGGCGGTGCTGATATCGGCAGATCAATCTGAGCGTTCATACGTTGCCGGACCCTTGAACCCAGATACCAACGCGAACCTGCGTTGGTGCGATACCGGCATTGTTGCACAATCGTTCCGTACGGCCGCCGCTTGCGGCAGGGAATATATCCATTGCCAGACCCAAATGGGTCAATCGTCACCTCCAGTTTGTGGGTAACAAAGCGACCGGCTTCGAAATCCGCATTCGCTCTTTCAGGCGGGCTTCATTCAGATCAAATAGTCTGACCAGCCAACCCCCCGGGGCTGCAAAATATCGGTCCGTTTCAAGCCTCATTCTACCGCCCTTCCGGTAAGAAAGATCGCCTTCCTGTCCCTCATCCTGCGGCTTCCAACTGTTCCATCTCGGCGACGCGCGGGTCGTTCGGATAGACCCACTCCTCGCCGATCACTTGCTCGACGGCCAGACATTCCGGTACCCGGTTCAGGCCGATCATCTTGTCGCAATTCTGGTGGAAGCTGTAGATGCGCGCTTCCTGATAGCTCAGCGGGACGCTCTTGAAGCCGTCGCTTTCCATGGATTTCTGGATCATCTCGCCAAATTGCGTATCCTCGAGAATGATCGGTGACATGTCGCGGCCATTGGGCTTGCTCTCGTTTGGCACGGTCCACAGATCGGGCGCCGGTCCGTCGCCCCAGTCCATCGCCATCGTCACCAGTTCCAGCCGGGTGGTGTTGAGCGAGGTTGGCCAGAAGATCAGCGGCGGGACGAAATAATTGCTCAGCGGTGACACCCAATTGGGGAACATCGTGTAGCTTTGCGTGCAGGTCCGGCCGAATTCGCCAACGCCTTCGATTTCCTGCCAGTTGGGCGGGCTGTCGATCGCACGGACATGCTCACGATTGGTTTGTTGGGGAGCGGGGGCCAGCATCCGGGCATGGCCGTTGGGATAGAGGGTGTTCACATTGCGCTTGCTGTCGACCAGCGGCGAAACGGTATCGGGATGGATGAAGGGGACATGATAGACCTCCATATTGGCCTCCATCGCCACCTTCCAGTTGCAATTCAGGTCAAACGAATAGCGCGCCGCCAGTCTGATCTTGTCGAAGCGGAATTCCTTCCACTCATCCCAGACCGGGCCCAGCCATTGCTTGAGCGGCATCGCATCTGCATCGAAATTCACGAAGATCAGATTGCCCAGCATCTCGCATTTGACCGGAATCAGGCTGCGGCAGGACATGTCGAACTCGGGTCCGAAATCCTGCTTTTCCGGAACACCGACCAAAGTGCCATCGGTCTTGTAAGTCCAGTTATGATAGCCGCACATAAGCCGCGGCGACTTGCCTTTTTCCTCGGTCACGACCGGCGCGCCGCGATGACGGCAGGTATTGTAAAAGGCGCGGACTTCACCATCCATGCCGTGCACGATGATGATCGGGTCGCCGACCTGCTCCCATTTCATGAAGCAGCCCGGTTCCGGCACTTCGTCGATATGAGCAGCGAACAGCCAGGTCTTCTTCCACAGATATTGCTGTTCGAGGTCGTAATATTCCTGGCTGGTATAGCGGCCGGCCGGCAGGTCAGGGAGATGGGGAAAGCCTTGGGGCGGGGCCGCGCGAGACGCTTCCCACTCCATCAGCCGCTTCATTTGATCGATATAGGCAGGATCCATCACCACGCCCCCGATCCTTCGGTCAGCATTGCTGCGACTGACATCAACGTTTCTCCTCGCCCTCATTCTATTCCGTTCAAATTGATACAGTGCGTGAAGATTGAGTCAATATTAAATATAACATTGTTATTTATAAACTGCGGCCTCAGCATCGGCTGGTTGTTTTGCGTGAAGATGGCAGTTTGCTGCTTGTCGGCCGATCTCGCAATCCTGCCTTGTAATACCAGCCCGGACACCAATCAGAGGCAATCGCGTCCGACAAAATTTGCGCGATTGTCATGACCTTGCTGATCGAATAGACCCCAACTTGTCCAAAACTGAGAGATGGTATCAATATTGCCGCGCATAGTAGATCATGATGAGCGCCGCCGACAAGTCGTCGGGATCGCCAGAAATATATTGTTAGAATATGGGCTGGAAAAACTTACTGTCCGGCGAATTGCAGAGTCCGCGAATCTGAGTACAGCCATAATCTCGCATTATTTTCGGGATAAGCGAGAACTCATGCTGTTCATATTTCTGGATACTCTGGAAATCGCCGAAAGCAGGTTCGCCCAGGCCGTTGAAGCTGATCTATCGACGACGGCCTGCTTGCAGACATTGCTACCCACCGATCAAGAAAGCCGAAATAACTGGAAAGTCTGGATTGCATTTTGGAATATGACGCTGACCGATCGGGAGTTTCGACAACAGCAGGTGGCTAGGACCGAGAACACTCTCCGAATGATACGCGGCTTACTCGATCGCAATGCACACCCCCGGTCGACTGATGAAAATGAAAAGGACGTAGAGGAACGAAGGATATTCGCCGTGCTTGTTGGAATAGCAATCCAGGCCATTCACGATCCTGAAAGCTGGCCTGTCGAGCAACAGAGCCGCGTGCTGGAAAGTGAATTTGGCCGATTTTCGGACATGACGCGCTAGCTGATTATTAGCGGGAGCGGCCGGAGATTGCCTTACAGCTGCAAACTTTCCGCTCGCTGCCAGAGGCGGCTCGTTTACCCATCATCGATGGTCATATGCTGGAGCGAATGCCAGATATGAACAATATCGTCCCAGTCAAGCATCCGCTCTTGCCGACACTGCGGCAAACTCTCGCAATCCCAATGATACTCGTTCCAATATCGTGCTCGTGCGCAGTGGTTGCACGCCCATCTCGCAGTTAAAGCAGCAGCGGCCCGTCTTCGTCTAGTCGGCGACGGATTGTGCCATCCGTTATCGATGATTTATTTATATCATTGTTATATTAAATATTGACACGGCATCTGCGGCCGATACTAAATCAAACGCAACAAGACGGAGAGGACGAGAAGCGCGGATGGAATCCCAAATAATGAAGCAACTGTGTTCCAACACCGCAAAAATTCTGACCGCTCGCGGACGACAACGGTTACAAGCTGAAACGGAGTAATGGCCATGACGAATCCAGATGAATCCGCCGAGATTCTTTCTTCTTCAACAATCGAACACTGGGACGATACTGCTGACGTTCTGGTGATCGGGTATGGCATTGCCGGCGCCTGCGCGGCTCTGGAAGCTCGCCGGGCCGGATCAGATGTGCTGGTGATCGAGCGTGCATCGGGCGGCGGCGGAGCCAGCGCGCTTTCGGCAGGCATTTTCTATTTTGGCGGTGGCACAGACGTCCAGCGCGCCGCAGGTTACGAGGATACGCCTGACAATATGTTCGATTTCCTGATGGCCAGTACAGGAGCACCCGACGCGCATTTGGTGCGACGCTATTGCAACAATTCTACCGCACAGTTCGACTGGCTCGAGGCACAGGGCGTGCCTTTCAATCGCGGGCATTACAAGGGCAAGTCGGTAATCGCACCTACCGATGACTGTCTGGCTTCCACCGGTAACGAGAAACTTTGGCCCTTTAAACAGGTCGCAACGCCCGTGCCGCGCGGGCACAAGGTCGCCAAAGAGGGTGACGGTGGCGGCGCATTGGCGATGAACGCACTGACCACTGTATGCGAACGCGAAGGCGTGCGTGTGGAAGTGGACAGTCGCGTCAATGCTCTTGTTCGCGATGACTCCGGACGCATCGTCGGCGTCCGCGCGAAGCAGAGTGACGGGCAAAAATTCTTCCGCGCGACACGCGGGGTGGTGCTGGCCGCCGGGGCCTTCGGTTTGAACCGCGAAATGGTCAGCCATTATTCCCCGCAGTTTCCTGACAGTTGCGAGCCGCTGGGCATTCCGAACAACGACGGCGATGCCATTCGTCTCGGCCAAGCGGTTGGCGGCGAACTGCGTGCGATGGACGGGATTATTGCCACCGCCAGTTTTTATCCGCCAGAGCAATTGATCAAGGCGATTCTTGTAAACAAACATGGCGAGCGGTTTATTGCCGAGGACAGCTATCACGGACGCTCCGCCCAGGCGATTATGGAGCAACCGGGCACTGTGGCCTATCTCGTGATGGATTCAACGATCTTCGCATATCCCGAGGTTGACCACGCCAATCATCGTCTCATCGACGGTTGGGAAACGGTTGCAGAAATGGAAGCGGGGCTAAATATGCCCCAAGGTGCTCTCCAGTGCACCATGACAGAATATAACGAAGGTGCCGAACGCGGGGAAGATGCGCTTTTTCACAAAGACAAGGAATGGTTGCAACCGCTCAACCAGGGACCTTATGCCGCTTTCGAAGTATCCTATAGCAATTCCTGCTATTACTACATCACCTTGGGCGGTTTGAAGGTTTCTGCGGATTCCGAAGTGCTCGATATCAACGGCAACGCGATAGCCGGGTTGTTCGCGGCGGGCGCATGCGCTTCCACGATCGCTCAGGATGGTCCTGGCTACGCCAGCGGCCTGATGCTGGGACCGGCTTCATATTTCGGCCGGATCGCAGGAGAAAATGCGGCACATGCCACGATTGCGACCTGACATGTGCTGGCACACATTGTGCTGGTTGGCTGGCCTTTCCCGCACGATCTGAAAACTCGTAGACGGAGGAGCCCATGGCTAGATGTGATAGTTCGAAGTGACAAGAAAAGCTGCAAGACCAACTGTTACGATAACGTAATTATCTAAACCGGTCGCTGCGACATAAGATATTTGGGCTGTCCATATCATCGGAATACTGGTTAATTAGGGAGCGAGCATGGTGACGGATTTGACCAACCTGACGTGGGACCATGAAGTCGATCTTCTGGTGGTGGGCACCGGCGCGGCGGGCCTGACCACTGCAGTCGTGGGCGCGGTCGAGGGCCTGAAGGTCCTGGTGATCGAAAAGACCGAATTTTATGGCGGCACCACGGCCCTCTCTGGCGGGGTCGCCTGGATTCCCAACAATCCGTTGATGAAAGCGGCCGGCATCCCGGACACGCCAGATGATGCTCTTACCTATCTGAAGCACAATGTCGGCAACCGCGTTGCACCCGCCAAGCTCGAAGCGCTGGTCGAGCACGCACCGCAGATGGCCGAGTATATGCAGGCGAACAGCGCGGTGCAATTCCAGATGATGGAAGACTTCCCCGATTACCGGCCCGAAACGCCCGGCGGCAGCAACGGCGGCCGCTCCATCGACCCGAAGGTCTTTTCCGGCCGCAAGCTCGATGACTATGCGCAGCTGCGCAAGCAAAATACCGAAATCCCCGGCGGCATTGTCGGTTCGGTCAAGGAACTGCGACGCCTGGCTTTTTTCCGGTCCAATCCGAAGGGGCTGCTGGCGGTCTGGAAGATGTTTCCGCGGAATCTGTGGAACAAGATCGCGTCCCGTCAGCATATGTCGAGTGGCCGCGCCCTGGCGGCCCGGTTGCGCTATTCGTTGCAGCAAAGGGACGTGCCCCTGTGGCTGAACACCGGCCTTGATGAATTGCTGGTCGAGGATGGCGCGGTGATCGGCGCGCGTGTCACGCGGGAGGGCAAGCCGCTCAATATCCGCGCCCGCCGGGGCGTCATGATCGCCGCTGGCGGTTTCGAGCATAATGGAGCGATGCGCAAGGAATATTTCGGCGCAGACGTGGGCGAACAATGGGGATCGGGCGCATTTACATCGGGCGCGCCCGGCAATGTCGGCGACGGCATCAAAGCGGGTCTGGCAGCAGGCGCGGCGCTCGACCTGATGGATGACATGTGGTGGATGCCGTCTTCGGTGGAACCGGGGGCCAAAACGCCGACCATCCATGTGTTCGAGCGCGGCCTGCCGCACTTCCTGATCGTCAATGCCGGCGGCAAGCGCTTCGCCAACGAGGCCCGGCCCTATAATGAACTGGGCCGCGTCATCTATGAAGAAACCAGTCCGCCCGCCTTCATGATATTCGACCAGCAATATCGCAACCGATACGCCATGGGCACAATGCTGCCCGGCATCACGCCGGAGCGCTTCATCGAAGCGGGCTATATCAAGCGCGCGGAGACGCTCGAAGCGCTGGCCGCTCAGGCGGGGATTGATCCGGCCGGCCTGAAGCAGACCGTCGAGCGGTTTAACATCATGGCCGCAGATGGGCGGGACGAGGATTTCCACAAGGGCGAGAGCGCCTTCGACCGCTATGCCGGCGATCCTGCGAACAAACCGAACCCCTGCCTTGGCCCTGTCATAAAGGCGCCCTTTTACGCCATGGAAATCCAGGCGGGCGACCTGGGCACCAAGGGCGGTCTTTTGACCAACGAGCATGGGCAGGTGCTGCGTGAAGACAGCTCGGTGATACCAGGACTATATGCAGCGGGGAACAGCTCGGCCTGTGTGGTCGGCAATTTCTATCCGGGCGCTGGCGGCACCATCGGCGCGGCGATGACCTATGGCTATATCGCCGCCAGGGATGCAGCGGGACAAGCGGATCGTTGATGCTAGCTGCAGGCGGATCAGAACAATGCTGCGTGGCTGCGCTCTGCCATATCTTAATGTTCAAATGAACTTCTTTGGATTTATTCTCGCCATGACTATCCGCCTGAGCCGAAGATCACCGACTGGGGCTGGTGTTAGGCGCAAAGCTGCCGAAGCCTTCAACCCGGCACTAATAGTTTGCCATCACCTACATACCATTGGACTTTCCCAGCGCCGCAAGCATTGGTGTCGTCACTGAATCGCGGCCCAAATGTGCGGCCGCTGCCCTGACCGATGCCACCGGGAGGGCTATGGGTGGTGGGAGCAGCAAGGTGCTGCTCTGCCAAGGAGTACCACACCATGACCGATACAATTGAGAACAAGTCCGCCCCAAAACTGTGGCGCGATATGGCGCGCAGGCTGACACCCGCAGCAGAAGTGAAAGCTTCGACCTCCGCCCCCGATCCCAAAGTCGAGCCTAAGCCAGTGAAGCTCTCCAGTAAGGCCAGTCTGGTTCTCGGCATGCTTGAGCGAGCAGACGGAGCCACAATCTCCCAACTCGTCGCTGCGACTGACTGGCTGCCGCACACCACTCGGGCCGCGCTGACCGGCCTGAAAAAGAAGGGTCATCATGTTACCAGTACGAAAACAGGCGGTGAGGAGCGCGTTTACCGCGTGGTGGCGGGCTGATGGGACGACGCGCGTATGTCACGCTTGAGCGGCTTGCAGACATGCCGGCCGAAGAACTGAGAGCCGAGTGGGCGCGGCGTTATGCCGCTCCTGCTCCAAATCTTCCGCCAGATCAATTGCGGCTCGGGATCGGCTACCGCCTGCAGGAGCAGAAGCTTGGGGGGCTTAGACGTTCCACCCGGACGCTCCTGCGCCGCATGGCGGCACGCTCGCAGGACGGCACCCCTGAGGGCCCGCCGCCCCGCAAGCTGACACCGGGTACAAGGCTCGTTCGTGACTGGCACGGTGTTGGTCATAGTGTCACCGTGCTCGAGGATGGTTTCGAATATGATGGAAGGAACTGGAGGTCGCTTACAGCAATCGCCAAGGCCATCACCGGTTCGCACTGGAACGGACCGCGGTTCTTTGGCCTGTCCGGGCCCAAGACATGAAACCGCTACGCTGCGCGGTCTATACTCGCAAGTCAACCGAGGACGGGCTCGAGCAGGAGTTCAACAGCCTCGATGCCCAGCGTGAGGCCTGCGAGGCCTATATACTAAGCCAGCGGCACGAGGGCTGGACGCTAGTGCCGAACCGGTATGACGATGGCGGGTTCTCGGGAGGGAGCATGCGCCGTCCGGGACTCAAGTCGCTGCTGGCCGATATTGAAGCTGGCCTGGTCGACGTGATCGTTGTCTACAAGGTCGATCGTCTTACCCGTAGCCTTGCCGACTTTGCAAAGATCGTCGAACGGCTCGATGCCAAACAGGCAAGCTTCGTCTCGGTGACGCAGGCGTTTAACACCACCACCAGCATGGGAAGGCTGACGCTGAATGTCTTGCTGTCGTTCGCTCAGTTCGAGCGTGAGGTCACCGGCGAGCGAATACGCGACAAGATCGCTGCCTCTAAAAAGAAGGGTATGTGGATGGGCGGACCAGTGCCGCTCGGATATCAGGTGATCGAGCGCAAGCTGGCGCCGGTACCGGAAGAAGCAGAGCGTGTGCATAGGATAATGCGGCTCTATCTCCAGGTAGGAACAGTGCCCGCCCTGATCAAATGTCTGCGCCGCGAAGGCATTGTGACCAAGGTTCAGAACAGAACCAGCGGGCCGCATCGCGGCGGGATCCCCTTCGCACGCGGCAGTCTGTTCCATCTTCTGAAGAATCCGGTTTATCGCGGGAAGATCGTCCACAAGGGACAGGTGTATGACGGTGAACACGAAGCGATCGTTGATGAGGAGCTGTGGGATACGGTGCAGGCACAGCTCAGCCGAAAATCCCCGCCGCGCAAGCGCCCGACCAACGATCCACAACAAGCATTGCTCCGCGGCCTGTTGATAGATCCCCACGGCCGGCCGATGGTGCCAACTTATGCGACCAAGGGCACTCGCCGATACGCCTATTACGAAACACGCAAAGACCTTGCCCGCCCCGTTGATCCATCAGCAACCCGGTTCTCGCAGGGTCGGCTCGAGAGGCATCTTATTGAGCACCTCGTCAAGCTGTTAAAAGACGGGCATACGCTGCGCCGATTGTCGGGGATCGAAGAAGCCGGGAAATTGCGGACGATGTTCGCGGCTGCCCAATTGCTCGCCAGTCGCCTCGCCCGCAACAGTGAACGCGAAACGATCATAAATGACCTGATTGCGAGCTTGCAGGTAAGAGCTGGACATATCGATGTCGCGCTGAAGGCCGAAGCCATCAATGTGCCGATATGCGATCACCTCACCTGGCGCATTCCACTCCCGGAGCGAATGACGTTTCGCGAAGCGAAGCTCAGGATGGATGCAGAAGGCAATGGCTGCACACCCGATACAAAATTGATTCAGTTAGTAGCTGACGCAATTGATGCTCAGCAATTGATCATGAGCAATCCAGAGCTCAGCATCAACCAGATCGCAAAGCAGGAAGGGCGCTGCCGCAAACAACTGACAAAGTTGCTGAACCTGAGCTGGCTCAGTCCCAGGATCATCGAATCGATGATGTCGGGAAACCAGCCGAAGACCATCAATCGCACCATTCTACTCGAGACGACATTGCCCGTAGCATGGGTTGATCAGGAAGACCTGCTCGGCTTCGATTCCTGAGCGCAGACATCCGCTGCATCATCGAAACGCCTTGTGGGCGAGGAACTTCCAAACAGAGAATCTGCTACTTTTCAGCCACGCTCACAGCGAGGAAGCGGTGTCTCTCACCCACGCTAGAGAGTTGTTTGGCCAGAAAGGCCGCAGAACTGCGCGAGTTCTGCGACGCCGACTGCCCGAAGGCAAAGTTATAGGTGATTGCAAGACTGTCTGGTGCGGTCGAGAAGACTCGAACTTCCACGGGGTATTAACCCCACAGCGACCTCAACGCTGCGCGTCTACCAATTCCGCCACGACCGCACTGTCTCTAGCTTGGGACAGCTATGTCCCGGGTAGGCGCGTGCCCTTAGCAAAGGGGTTTCCCAGCCGCAACAGATATTCGTCGCCATCGCGACAGTCCGTTAACCGCGGGGGCGATTATGTCCCGCAAAAGCACAGAAGCCGGGCCGGTGCCATGGCGCGGATAAAAATATCGGCTAGGGCGACCGTTAACCTTTTATTGACCTTGTCCGGCCCGCGTGCAGTCCGCTCTATTCCTTCCATGGACAGTCTGCTTCTCTTTCTGCTGTTGCTCGGTGCAGCGCCGGACCGGCCTCCGGTCGAATCTGTATCCGGGCCGGTGCGCGTACAGGGAGTCGCGAGCGCCAGGGTCCTGCGCGCGGCGGTGATTGATTTCGAGGCGCCGGTTGATCGGCGGGACGTGCAGTCCGCGACCCGTGGCCGCGAAACATATCATCTCTCCCCGGTGCGCTCGGCAGGCGTGGTTGAAAAGGTCGACGGCGAGAAAATCCGGCTGCAGGAATTCCACTGATCTCGCTGGCTCCAGGGACGCCCCCTATTGCGGCTATTCGCGGCCGTTATCGGCCCATCCGACTTCCAGCTGGCTCGCGCCGCGCGGCACGTCGAGCTTGGCTTCGTTGAAATTGATCTTCGCTCCCGGTGCGAGCGATGGCGCCGGTGCCTTCATTTTCCAGCTATAGACAATCCGGCCGCTGGCATCGCGCAGAATTACCAGCATCGGCGGTATCGACTCTTCCTCGGTCGTCGGATTGATGATCGTCCCGCTGGCGGCAAAATATTCGGTGCCGTCGGGCAGCGTCCGCCGATCCTGCTTCTGGCTCAGTTCGATGAGCAGCGGGGTTTCTTCGGTCGAGGCGAATTCATAGTCGGAAACCCACTGTGGCGGTCCGAAATAATATAACGCGGCACCGGCTGCCAGCACCAGCGCGGCAAAAGCAACGGCAGCGATGGTCCACAATTTTGCCGGATTGCGACGGGCCTTGAACGGGGGTTCATGGGCGAAGCTGCTGTCCCCGGCGGCATAGCCCGGGGTTACGGAAATCGGTGGTGGCGGGGCTGATCGGGTGACCGGCGAGACGGGCGGGCCGGGCTCCCAGTCCTGCGCCGCTGGGTTTTTCCGTGCGGCTGGCGGGGAAGCCGGAGCAGCGGGAGCCGCGTCGACCGTTTCCATTTCCCGGACCGGCGCTTCTTCCGGAATGGCCGGTTCCTGAAACCAGCTATGGCGACAGGACGCGCAGCGTACCGAACGACCATTGGGCCCAATGGCGCTGTCGGGCACGAGATAACGGGTTTTACAGGCCGGGCAATTCAAAATCATGACACCCCTCTAAACACGGCATAACGATAAACTGCAAGTGGCTGGTTGAGCGATTTGAGACCGATACGGGTTTTTCCGCGTTTTCCTGCCGAATCGATCGGCGCTGATCGACAGCGGAGTTGATTTGGGGGGTGTTAAAGGCCTATTGGTTGGCTGACCGGGCAATATTTCGCCGCGATATTGGAATGTAGAGCATGTTGGACGAAATTGTTCGATTTGAAAATGTCGGTCTGCGCTATGGTGCGGGCGCGGAAACTCTGGCTGATCTCAATTTCACGCTGTTTCCGGGCAGTTTCTATTTCCTGACCGGCGCGTCCGGAGCCGGCAAGACCTCGCTGCTGAAACTTCTCTATCTGTCGCAACGCCCCAGTCGCGGGGTGATCCGGCTTTTCGGCGAAGATGCGGTGACCATGCCGCGGGAGCGGTTGCCCGGCTTTCGCCGCCGTATCGGCGTGGTCTTTCAGGATTTTCGTCTGGTTCCGCATCTCTCGGCCTTCGACAATATCGCGCTTCCCTTGCGGGTCGCCGGGGTGCGCGAGAAAGATCTGGAAGTGCCCGTCGCCGAGATGCTCGAATGGGTCGGTCTGGGGGACCGGGCTTCGGCCCGGCCGGCGACGCTATCGGGCGGGGAACAACAGCGTGTGGCGATCGCCCGGGCGGTGATCGGCAGGCCGGAAATATTGGTGGCCGACGAACCCACCGGCAATGTCGACCCCGAAATGGCGATCCGCTTGCTGCAATTGTTCGAGGCGCTGAATACGCTCGGCACGACGATCGTCGTGGCGACCCATGATATCCATCTGCTCAGCAAGATTCCCGGCGCGCAGATGATGCGGCTGGAAAAAGGCATGCTGGCCGATCCGACCGGATCGTTGCGCCATCCGCCGCGGCCCAAAGACCAGATGTAGCAGGGCGCAGCATAGATGTTCAAATTTTTTGCGATTCCCGGCCACGACCGCCGCTTGATTCCCGAGGGCCGCCTGTCCGGACCGATCCCCTGGGTGATTGCGATCATGATATTCCTCACGGTGCTGGCAGTAGCAGCCGGGCTGGCGATGACGCGGGCGATTGGTGATGTATCGGACGAACTGTCCAGCCGGGCGACGGTGCAGATCATCGAAGCCGATCCGGAAGTGCGTAGCCGTCAGGCCACCGCCGCCGCTGCACGGTTGCGGGCGCTGCCGCTGATCGAGGAAGTCCGGGTGCTGCCGCCCGAAGAAATAAAGGCGCTGATCGAGCCGTGGCTGGGCAGCCAGGATCTGGCCGAGGATATTCCGCTTCCCGCGTTGATCGATCTCAAGCTGGTCCGGGTGGCGACGGATGAGGAATATCAGTCCTTGCGCGGCGCGCTGCAGGAAATAGCCCCCGGGGCCCGGGTCGAACCGAGCAGCGGCTATATCGCGCCGGTCATTGCGCTGGTGCGCTCCTTGCAGTGGATCGCTTTTGGCCTGGTTGGTCTGCTTGCCCTGGCCACCGGAGCCGCGGTGATTATTTCGGCGCGATCGGCGCTCAACACCCATGGCGAGACCATCGCGGTCGTGCATCTTCTCGGCGGCACCGACCAGCAGATCAGCCGCCTGTTCCAGCGGCGCATTGCGCTGGACGCGTTGCTCGGCGGCCTGATCGGTCTGGCTGGCGGCACCGCGATCATCTGGTTGATCAGCAGCCAGCTGACCGCTCTCGGGTCCGGACTGGTGGAATCCGTCGGCCTCGACTGGTGGAGCTGGTTGATAATTGCCGCCATTCCGATATTGGGGATGTTCCTTGCCATGGTAACCGCCCGATTGACGGTTATCGGCGCCCTGAAAAAGATACTATAGCCTGCCCGATGATTTTGCGTCTTTTCTCTTTCCTGCTCCTGCTCTGGATCATCGGCTTCGCCTGGTTCGCCATCGATTTGCCGCGTCCGGCAGACGATGATGCCCATACCGGATCGGTCGTCGTGCTGACCGGTGGCGCTGGTCGCATCGACCGCGCGCTGGATATGCTCGAAGCAAAATCCGCGGGCAGGCTGCTGATTTCCGGCGTCGACCGGGATGTGAAGCCGGCCGAACTCGCTGCCGAATATGACCGGGAGGGTGATCTGTTTGATTGCTGTATCGATCTCGGTTTCCAGGCCGTCGACACGCGCTCCAACGCGCTGGAAATAGCCCGCTGGGCGGCCCGGCGGGGCGACAAGTCGGTGCGGCTGGTGACCTCCGACTGGCATATGCGCCGGGCGCGGCTGGAACTGGAGAGAGCGATGCCGTCGGATGTCCTTATCCTGTCTGACGCGGTGCACACACGGCCGTCGCTGGGCACCTTGTTCACCGAATATAATAAATATCTGATGCGCCGTCTGGCCGCTCTGGCGGGTGTCTGAGATGCCGGCCGTCATCCGTTCGCTGATCTTCATGGCGATTTTCTATCTCGGCTCGGTGCCGATCATCATTGCCACATTTCTCGGTGCCTTTTTCTGGCCCAAGACCATCTATTATATGGCGCAATATTGGAGCCGCTATCATTATTTCTGTGCCCGGTTGATCCTCGGTATCCGGGTAGAGGTCCGGGGCGAGATTCGCGACGAGCCATTGCTCTACGTCTTCAAGCATGAAAGCATGTTCGAAACGATCGATCTGCTGCGGCTGTTCGACAAGCCGGTGGTGATCGCCAAGAAAGAGCTGCTGGTCATTCCGCTGTGGGGCTGGATCGCGACCCGGCACGGCCTGCTTGGTATTGACCGCGATGGCGGCGGGGCAGCGATGCGGCAGATCATCAAACAGGCCAAAAAAGCGGTTGCGGAAGGCCGCCCGATCGTCATCTTCGCAGAAGGCAGTCGCGCCCATCATGGCGAACGGCCCGAACTGCAAACCGGATTTGCCGGTATCTACAAGCTGATGGGCATCCCGCTGGTGCCGGTGGCGCTGAACAGCGGTATCGTCTCTCCGCGCGATACTTTTGTGCAGAAAAGCGGTGTCATCACCTACGAGGTGCAGCCGGAGATAGAGCCGGGCCTCGACCGCGACGAGATTCGCGAGAGGGTGCACACAGCGATCAATATGCTGAACGACTGAGCGCAGGCGCCCCTCGCCATATCGGTGAAGGCAGAGAGTCTTTCGCCTTGTTCTTTCCCGCCGGGAGCCGGGCTTTCCGGGGCTGGATGGATCGCTGGCCCAGTTCTACGGGACATTACGTGGTTATCTGCTGCCGATGCCGGGTTAGAATAATCAGCCATGGCGGCGAAGGCGCGGGCAGCCTGTGATCTGTCCCGGTCCGTAAACCACAGCCGGAGAAGATGATATGGCCGAGCAAGAAACTCCCACCGTCCGCGAAGCGGTTGGCGTCTTTCAATCCGAATGCGCGCTGCAGGCTGCTGTTGACGACCTGTTGTCGCACGGTTTTGACCGTTCCGAACTCAGTCTCCTGGCTCCCCTGTCCTCGGTGCAAAAGGAACTGGGTCACGGCTTTGCCTCGGTAACGGAGCTGGAAGATGACGCGGTTGTTCCCACCACTGCCTATATTTCGACGGATACGATCGGCGACGCGGAAGGCGGTGTCTTTGGCGGCTTCATCTATGTCGGCGCGCTGGCGACCCTCAGCGCCGTGGTCGCGTCGGGCGGTGCCATTGGCGCGGCGATCATTGCCGCGGCCGCCGGCGGGATCGGTGGCGGTGCGATTGGCGGGGTGCTGGCAAAGATTATCGGACAGCATCATGCCGACTATGTCGAAGATCAGCTTGAACGCGGCGGTCTGCTTCTATGGGTCCGGACCTGGAATGCGGCCGACGAGAGGCATGCGACAGACATTCTCGCCAGACATTGCGGATCGGACGTGCATGTTCACGATCTTCCAGCAACCCATGCTGTCCTTGAGGAGCGTTACAATGGCGCGGAATTTGCCGGCGAGCTGCAGGCCTATCGCGGCGTGCCCTATTCCTTCCTGCCAAGCGGGGAATATTATATAGCCGGTGAAGTTCTGCCCACGGAGCGGGACGTCAAGGCAAGGATCGACCGCGACATTGACCGCGAAATGTTGCGATCCGAAGCGAAAGCGCAGAACTGGGACGTCGAGGCGCTGCTGGGTAATCCCGCCAGTATCTTTCCGAGCCCGGCAGGGCTGCTGGCAACGGAACTCCCGCTCTCCATCCAGCGAGACATTCTTAAACGCTGGGCTTATGGCGAAAAGCAGCTCGAGATCGCATCGGATGACGGCATGAAGCCGGCAAGCGGTGATCGCTTGCAGGAAATCAATCTGGCGCTGGAACGGCTGCAAGCCCGCTGAAAATCTGTTCAGGGCGCGGATTTGCGGGAATTACGTAGTTACAAATCGCCGCACATATTGTTTTTGAAGCCCATCCCGAAGCAATGGAAGACAGCTTGTTACATTGTTTCACGACTGCCATTCTGGAGCCCGAGCCATGAACAAGACAATATCGACCGTCGCGACCGTACTGGCCCTTTCCCTGACGATTCAGGGCTGTACCCCGAAAGCAGAAAATGATGATCAGGCAGAATGCGCAACATCCGAATATGACGCGCTCGACGACGCCGGGGGCAGTATCGACGCTGCAGTACATGATGCGAGCAAGGCGGCACTGGAGGCGCATGACGCCGCCCGAATGGCGGTGATGGCGGCCAAGCTGGCGGTCTGTTCCGAAGCGCAGAAAGACAAGGAGGCCGCCGCCCAGATGGCGATCAATGCGGAGGCTGCTGCCAAACGGGCTCAGGCCAGAATTGCCATGGCCAATAGCCAACTGGATCTGGCGGCGCATGAAAATGCCCGCAAGGCCAGGGACCTTATGGAACAGGCTGTGACAGCAACCGGTGCAGCGGTTCGCGAAACCAATGTTTCGCTGATGGCGGGACTGGAATCGGATGCGGGCGCTGCGAAACAGGCCGCGGAATCCGCGCAAAAAGCCGTGATAAAGGCGGCGGCAGCGACCGCGGATGCCAGCAAAGCGGCCCGGGTTGCGGCCAAGGAAAGCTGGGAAAAAGAAATGGCCGAAAGCGGCGAAAGCGAATAGTTGTTTGCTCGATGCAACGGGTTTCCCGATGAAAGGATATATGCACATGCAAGGTTTTGTCGACAATATCGAAGCGCTGACAGAGCAGAATGAAGACTTCCGCCGGGTGCTCTACACCGGCCACAATCTGCAGCTGGTACTGATGACGTTGCAACCCGGTGACGAGATCGGCGAAGAAGTGCATGATGACCGGGACCAGTTTTTCCGGATCGAAGTGGGCAGTGGCGAAATCTGGATCGATGGCAAAGCGAATCAGGTGAAAGCCGATGACGGAATCATCGTACCGCAGGGCGCCAGTCATAATGTCGTGAATACGGGCAAGGAACCGCTCCGCCTGTACACGATCTATGGGCCGCCCGAACATATCGACGGTACCGTTCATGCCACCGCGGCCGATGCGGAAACGGGACATGAGCATTTCGACGGCAAGACAACCGAGTAATTGTCGTTTCCGCTATCCGGTCAGCGTCCCATGTCGCGCTGGATAGTGCGGCTGGCCAAGTAGAAATGGCACACCGCCCACAGATAGAGGCATTTGAACAGGATCATTGACCATTGCAGACCGTCCGCATTGGCTGAATCGCAAGCGGTCTGGGCAGTCACCGTCAGATTGCTCGCCTTGCACGCCTCGAGGGTCAGCGCTGGATCCAGTCCCGACAGGAAGGTCGCGTTCAATATCGTCGACAGGCCGCCGATCAGCGGCGGCCCGAGGCCGTAGCCAAGCAGGTTGACGATGAACAGCGTCACGGCAACGGCTGTTGCTCTCATCCTGCTGTCGACCACCCCGCTCGGCACGGCGTAGAGCGGGCAGAGATAAGTATAGAGCAGCATCTGGCCGACCATCATCAGCGGAATCGCCAGCCACAAGGACTCGGCGAGATAGCCGACGACATGCATGGGTATCACGCCGAGCAGCGCAAACATCGGGATGAGGGCCAGGGCCTTGGGGAAGCGCTCGGCATATTTGTCTGCCAGAAAACCCGACATATAGGTGCCGATTGACGCCATGACGGCGAGAGCCAGCGCGACTTTGACCGATGCGTCGAATATCGACAGCTCATGGGTTCGGATCAGGAAGGACACGAAAAACTGGCCGACGCCATAATTGACGAACGAGGCGATGGTAACGCCCATGGTGACATGCCAATAAGCCGGTTTTTGCGATAATATCCTCAAGACTTCGCGAAAACCGACCTGTTCCCTGTTCTGCATTTCCACCGGGTCGGTATAGCCGCGCGGCGGTTCCTTGATCGTCATCTTGACAATCAAGGCGACGAGGAGGCCGGGAACCCCGACGACGACAAAAGCCACGCGCCAGCCCTCGATATTCTGCCAGTCGAGTGCATTGACCGCCCAGGCCCAGTTCCAGCGCTCCAGCATCGCAGCGACGGTCGGGCCATCGAGGCTGCCGACGATGAAACCGCCGAATACATAAGCCACCATGCCGCCAAGCGGAATACCCAGCGCATAGACCGAAACGGCGGTCGAGCGTTCCTTGGGCACAAAATAGTCGGCGATGATCGAATTGGCCGGCGGCGAACAGCCGGCTTCACCGATGCTGACGCCGATCCGGAATATGAACAGCGCGATGAAGCTGGTTGCAAAACCGCATAATACCGTCATCAGGCTCCACAAGCCCACTGATCCGGCGATGATCCAGACCCGGTGCTTCTTTTCGGAAAAGCGGGCAATCGGGATACCGACGAAAGTGTAGAGAATAGCGAAAGCCGGGCCACCGAGCAGCCCCATTTGCCAGTCTTCAACGCCGAAGGATTCCTTGATCGGTTCGGTGAGGATGTTGATGATCGTGCGATCGATGAAATTGAATATATAGACGGTGAGCAGGATGCCGAGGATATAGTTTCGATAGGCTTTGCTGCCGTAACCCGTTTCCGGGCTCCCACCCCTGTCGGAACGTGCGGCATTGATCGCGGTCGCTTCGGCCAAATTCAGACTCCCAAGATATGTCCCGGCTGATTGATGCCGCCGGGTATTCTCGCATGGTACCGGATTTCACGCCAATGTATATCTCGTTGTAGAAGACGGTTTTCCAATGGTTCGGCACAGGCGTTTATTTGGTGAAATGTATTCGCTGCCACAGTGCGGCGTCCGGAAGAGCCCTGTCCGATCGTCCGGACCCCGCCCGGTGGCAGGAAACAGAGACGGGAGGCGGAAATGGTGCAACAACCCCGAACCCGTCATCCAGATACCGCTGTCCTACACCTGGTTCGATCGATTATTATCGCGATTTATCCTGTCCACATGTTTTTGGGAGAATGGCTCGGAGGATGATCTGGAAGGTTACACTAGACGGGCGGCTGAGGACGGGAGAGGGCTAGAAATCTGCGGCTTCCGGGCAAAGATCGCGGAAAACAAAAGCGGCCGCCGCTGTAAAGTTGCGGCAAAGTTTTTGTCGGGGACCAAGGATCACGATCGCGCTATGGCCGGAAATACCCCGGCGATGGCTTTGTATCTTATTGGCTTTGCGCGAGTCCGAACGCTGCGCTGCGATCAAAGCCCGTTAATCGTGCGTTCGGCCGAAATCGGGGGCGGCGTCATCCTGGCCTTCCTCGATGATCCGGCGGCGGATGGCGCGGGTCTTGGTAAACAGGTCAAACAGTTCGTCGCCCTTGTCCCAGCGGATCGCGCGTTGCAGCGCCGAGAGGTCCTCCGAGAATCGCTGCAGCATTTCCAGCACCGCGTCCTTGTTGGACAGGAAAACATCGCGCCACATCGTCGGGTCGGAGGCTGCAATCCGGGTGAAATCGCGGAAACCGCCAGCGGAATATTTGATCACTTCGCCGCGGGTAACATGCTCGAGGTCGGATGCCGTGCCGACGATCGTATAGGCGATAAGATGTGGCAAATGGCTGGTCACGGCGAGCACAAGGTCATGATGTTTGGCATCCATGATCTCGATATTGGCGCCGAGCTTTTCCCAAAAGGCCTTGACCCGCTCGATATCCCCTTCGGCGGCGTCAGCCGGCGGGGTGAGAATGCACCAGCGGTCCTGAAAAAGCGTCGCAAATCCGGCATCGGGACCGCTATTCTCGGTTCCGGCAACGGGATGGGCCGGGATGATCCGGGCCTCGGGAAGCGCCTTGGCGAACGCGGCCAGTACGCTTTCCTTGGACGAACCGACATCGCTGATGATGGCGTCTGCGGGCAGGTCGCAGGCGATCTCGGCGGCAACCTCTGCCATTACACCGACCGGCACGCAGAGGATGACGAGATCAGCGTCGGTCACCGCCGTACCGGCGCTGTCGCTGACATCGTGGCAGAAGCCCAGTTCATTGACTCGCGCCCGCACCGCCGGATCGGCATCATAGCCGGTGATCCGGGCCGTTGGCATGGCTTCGCGTACGGCATGGGCAATGGACGAGCCGATCAGTCCGATACCGATGATGGCAATATTGGAAAAAGGCAGCATCAGTCAGCGGCTTCCAGTATCTCGCGCAGGGCCTGGGCCAGGCCACGGGTCTCTTCTTCGGTGCCGATGGTCATCCGCAGACCGTTGACCAGCCCCTGTCCAGGCAGCCAGCGCACCGCATAGCCCTTGTCCATCAGGGCGGCATTGGCCTGTTCGGCGCTGACCTGGCCTTCGAACAGGACGAGCAGAAAATTGGTGTGGCTCGGCACGATTTTGAGACCGTGGTTGCCGAGAGCGCTCATCTCGTCGCTTAGCCATTGCCGCCATTTGGCATTATGCTCGCGGCTCATGGTGACAAAATCTTCCGCTGCCAGCGCCGCGACGGCGGCTTCCTGCCCCGCGGTGGTGACATTGAAAGGCAAGCGGATCCGGTTCATCGCGCCGATGATGTCGGCATGCGCATAGCCCCAGCCGATTCGCTCTGCCGCCAGCCCGTAAATCTTGGAGAATGTACGGGTGACCAGCACATTGGTCTGGCTGCTCGCCAGTTCCATCGCGCCGTCATCCTGCCCCTCGTCCATATATTCGGCATAGGCGGCATCGAGCACCAGCAGCACATGGCCGGGCAGGGCGACGTGCAGGCGGGCGATCTCGGCGCGCGGTGTGAAGGTACCGGTCGGATTATTGGGGTTTGCGATAAATATGACCTTGGTCCTGTCGGTGACCTTGGCGAGAATGGCATCGACATCGGTGCCATAATCCTTGTCATCGGCGACCACCGGCGTACCGCCATAGCGTCGCGCCGCGATATCATAGACAGCAAAGCCATATTTGACATAGATGATCTCGTCACCCGGCCCGCTGAAAGCATTGGCGGCGAGATGGAGCACGTCGTCGGAACCGGTGCCGCAGATGATCCGCGCCGGGTCGAGATCATATTTGGCGGCGATCGCTTCGCGCAACCGGGTCGAGCCGGGATCGGGATAGCGATCGACCGAGGTCGAGGCGGCATTGAGTGCTTCGGTGGCTGCCGGACTGCAGCCGAGTGGATTCTCGTTGGCCGACAGCTTGACGATCTTGCGTCCGTCCGCGCCGGTCGATTTGCCTGGTACATAAGGCGCGATGCCCATGATCCAGTCTTTTGCTTTTGGTCCGCTCATTGCCTTGGTCCGCTTGTCAGAAGAGAATATCTGTCGCCGGACTAACCTTTGCGGCCTGTCAGTCAACAGCATTATCATTTGACGGTCGGGATTTCGCCGCTTAGCTCCCCTGTTGATGACAGATGATACGCGTTTTGGACTGGATCGAAAGGTTCGCCTGCTCGGGCCGCTGCCGCTGGACAGCGGCGCAGCGCTCGCGCCTGTCGATCTTGCCTATGAAACCTATGGCACGCTCAACGCGGACGCCAGCAATGCGATTCTGATCTGCCATGCGCTGACCGGCGATCAATATGTCGCTTCGAAGCACCCGCTGACCGGCAAGGACGGCTGGTGGGTCCGGATGGTGGGGCCGGGCAAGCCGATCGACACGGATCGGCATTTTGTGATCTGCGCCAATGTGATCGGTAGTTGTCTGGGCAGCTCCGGACCGGCGACGGTAAACCCGGCGACCGACAGGCCCTGGGGGATGGATTTCCCGGTTCTGACAATAGCCGACATGGTGCGGGCGCAGGCGATGCTGCTCGATCATCTCGGGATCGAGCGCCTGCACGCAGTGATCGGCGGTTCGATGGGCGGGATGCAGGCGGTCAGCTGGGCCGCGCTCTTTCCAGAGCGTGTCGAATCGGCGGTGATCATCGCCTCGGCAGCGCGGCACAGCGCCCAGAATATCGCTTTTCACGAGGTCGGACGGCAGGCGATCATGGCCGATCCGCGTTGGCGCGGCGGGGCCTATTATGCCGATGATGATCCGCCGAGCAGCGGTCTCGCGGTCGCCCGCATGGCGGCGCATATCACCTATCTCTCGGAAGCGGGCCTGACCGAGAAATTCGGCCGGCGCCTGCAGGACCGTGACGCCAAGACGTTCGGCTTCGATGCGGATTTCCAGGTTGAATCCTATCTGCGCCATCAGGGGATCAGCTTTGTCGACCGCTTCGATGCCAACAGCTATCTCTATATCACCCGGGCGATGGACTATTTCGACCTCGCCGAATCTCATGGCGGAGCGCTGGCCAATGCGTTCAGGGGCTCGCAGACCCGTTTCTGCCTGATCAGCTTCGACACCGACTGGCTCTACCCGACCAGCGAAAGCCGGGCGATCGTCCACGCGCTCAACGCTGCGGGGGCGGAGGTCAGCTTCATGGAATTGTCGAGTCCCTTCGGTCACGACAGCTTCCTTCTCGAGAATCCGGAGATGAACCGCATTGTCGACGGCTTCCTCAAGGCGGGGGAAGGAAAATGACCGAAGGTCCTCTCATCCATATTTTGCTGCTCCGTTCTGGACTCGCACGAAGACACGAAGGCACAAAGAAGAAATCGCATATTCTTCCCTTCGTGCGTTCCTGTCTTCGTGCGCAAAAATCTTCTGTCTTCCGTCTCATCGAGCGCGCCGCATGACCAAACTCCGCCCAGACCTGCAGATCATCGCCGACAATATCGCGCCCGGTAGCCGGGTGCTTGATATCGGCTGCGGCGACGGCGCGCTGATGGCGGCCCTGCGCGACGAAAAAGGCTGCGATGCGCGGGGGCTGGAGATTGATCCGGTCAATGTCGCCAGCGCGGTCGCCAAGGGCCTGTCGGTGGTGCAGGGCGACGCCGACACCGATCTGACGACCTATCCCGATGCCAGTTTCGATTATGCGATACTCAGCCAGACGCTGCAGACCACCCATCGGCCCGATATCATGGTCGACCAGTTGCTGCGCATCGGCAAGCAGGCCTTTGTCAGCTTCCCCAATTTCGCCCATTGGCGGATTCGCACGTCGCTGCTGCTTGGCGGCCGGATGCCGGTGACGCGGCTGATTCCGCAGACCTGGTATGACACGCCCAATATCCACCATGTCACGATCGCCGATTTCCGCGCGCTGGTGCGGGACGGCCAATATGCGCAGGACGGGCAGTGGTTCCTCAGCGGCGACAAGCAGACCGGGCGCGGCATGGCGAATCTGCTGGCGGAACATGCGGTGTTTTTGCTCAGGGGGTAGCTCGTCATCCCAGCGAAGGCTGGGATCCAGCCCAATGGCAACGAAATTCGCGAGTTTGGTTCAGGCCCCAGCCTTCGCTGGGGGTGACGGTTTGTTTGGGCGCCTTAGCAGGGATCGCCTTACGTCTGTTGTACCTCTTCCAAACCCCAAGCCGCCAAAATCGCCAGTCCGCTCATCCCGGCCATGATCACCAGCACCATCTCTCCGCCGAACCAGTTGGCGATCAGGCTGAATATGCCACCGGCGAGCAGCAGCAGGCCGATGATCGTGTTCGACAGCGCGGTATAGGCGGCGCGGGTGTCCTTGTCGGCCATGTCGACCAGATGCGTCGAACGCCCGAGGCGCACGCCCTGATAGGCGATCATCAGGCCGAACAGCAGCACCGGCAAGATATAGCCGCCGTCCAATGTTCCGGCAAAAGCGAGCCAGCTTGTCGCCGCTAATATGACCGTTGCCACCATGGCGGAGAAGGCGAGAACCTTGCGGCTGGAGCGGTCCGAAAGCCGGCCCCAGACAAAGCTGCTGCACAGGCTGGCCAGCGCCGAGGCGAGCACCAGAAAGCCGAGCTTGTCATAGCTTTCTCCGGCCTGGCTGCCGACCGCGATCATGAAGGGCGGCGCCAGCGCCGTGGCGGTCAGCAGGCCGCGCGTCAGGATGAAACGGACCAGTTGTTGATCATCCCGCAGATAGGAAAAATTGCGAACCGCCTCCTTGAGCGCGGTTTTTCCGCCTTCCGTCGCTCCAGATTCTTCCTGCAATGTGGCGAACAGAAGGGCTGCGACAATCCACGCCGCTCCGGCCAGAAACAGGCCGCCGGAGACCAGCAGCATGCGGTCAACCAGATTGGAAGACAGAATGAGCGCGTAGATGATGACGCTCACAGAAGCGATCGAACCGGCCAACCCGGTGGCGGTGCCGCGCCGGGATTTGTCGATGGTCTTGCCGAGTACATCCTTGTAGCAGACCGAGCAAATGCTGCGTGCCAAGGCCAAAACGGCCAGCGCGATGACAATCGCCCAGCCCGCGGCAGCGCCGGCCATGGTGATCGCAACCAGCCCGATAGCAGCGGCGCCAAGGCCCTGAACCATCGAACCGGCCGCCCATGCCCATTTGCGGCGTTGCAATTTGCGTAAATATCCGGCGGTCAAAAGCTGCGGCAGCAAGGCGCCCGCCTCCCGTACCGGCACCAGCAACCCGATCAGCGCCACCGGTGCACCCAGCGAGGTCATCAGCCAGCTGAGCACCAGCTTCGGGTCAATCAGCCCGTCGGCGCTCTTGGTGAGGGCGAGCGATCCGACATGTTTGAAGAAGTTGCCCGGCTCCTGATTGCAGGCACTTTCCGGGATATCGGCACAGACACGGCCTTCGTCGTCGATGGTGATCGCCTGAAAAGCTTTTTCGGTGGTGGTTAGGCTGGCCATGACCGGGATTTACCGGATTAGCGCTCGCGTGTCGCGCTGAACTTTAGATCAGGGTTCCGCTCTTCCTGATAGCCGACATCCCAGGCCGATTTGGCCATGAACACCAGATTGTCATCGCGGTCTCTGGCCAGTGAACTCTGGTTGATATTGGCAAAGGCGTTCAATGTCGCGTCGTCGCCGCTGATCCAGCGCGCGGTTTCAAACGGGGCCGGCTCGAGATAGGCATCGACCTTATATTCCGCCTGCAGGCGAGAGACGAGCACTTCGAGCTGCAATTGTCCGACCACGCCGATGATCCAGTTGGCGCCCAGTTCAGGGTAGAAGACCTGGACGACGCCTTCTTCGCTGAGATCATCCAGAGCCTTGCGCAGCTGCTTGGTCTTGGTCGGGTCGCGCAGGATCACCCGGCGGAGAATTTCCGGCGCAAAATTCGGCAGGCCGGTGATCCGCACTTGATTCTTCTCGGACAAGGTATCGCCGACCCGCAGGGTGCCATGATTGGGAATGCCGATAATATCGCCGGGCTCGGCAGTGTCGGCAATCTCGCGGTCCTGCGCGAAAAACAGGATTGGCGAGTGGATCGCGATCGGCTTGCCGAGGCCCGAGGGCGTCAGCTTCATGCCGCGTTTGAATTCGCCCGAGCAGAGCCGCATGAAGGCGATCCGGTCGCGGTGCTGCGGGTCCATATTGGCCTGAATCTTGAAGATGAAGCCGGTGACATCATCGCTTTCGGGATCAATCGGTGCCGGTTCTGCCGGCTGCGGGCGGGGCGAGGGCGCATAGTCGGCGATCGCGTCGATCAGCTCTTCGACACCAAATTGCTTGAGCGCGGAGCCGAAGAACACCGGGGTCAGATCGCCGTGCTGATAAGCCTCGAGATCAAAGTCGCTATAGCCGCCTTGCGCCAGCTCGCCCTCGCTAGTCAGCCGTTCGAGCGCGCTGTCACTCAGCACTTCACCCAGTTTCGGATCATCGAGGCCGTTGAATTGTTGTGTTACGCCGTCATATTGTTTGCTGTCGCCAGTCGGCTGATGCAGCTGGTTCTTGACCAGATCATAGACACCTTCAAACTGCCCGCCCATGCCGGTCGGCCAGCTCATCGGGCAGACATCGAGCGCCAGCTTGTCGGCGACTTCGTCGAGCAGTTCGAACGGATCGCGGCCTTCCCGGTCAACCTTGTTGACAAAGGTGATGATCGGTACGCTGCGCATCCGGCAGACTTCGAACAGCTTGAGCGTCTGAGCCTCGATTCCGCTCGCGGCATCGATCACCATGATCGCGCTGTCGACCGCGGTCAGCGTGCGATAGGTGTCTTCCGAAAAATCCTCATGGCCCGGCGTGTCGAGCAGGTTGAAGACGATGCCGTTGCGCTCGAAGGTCATGACGCTGGAGGTCACTGAAATGCCGCGCTGCTGCTCGATCTTCATCCAGTCGGACCGCGCCCGCCGGTTGTCGCCCCGCGCCTTGACCTCGCCCGCCAAGTGAATAGCGCCGCCTTTCAGCAACAGCTTCTCGGTGAGGGTCGTCTTACCCGCATCGGGGTGGGAGATAATCGCGAATGTGCGGCGGGGTTTGGTCATCAGTTCCTGTTTCTCGTTTCCGCGTCAGCGGAGCTATAGTGTAAATTCATCACGCGAAGCCGCGAAGGCGCCAAGGCTTTGTGGTGAACCGAATCTCTTCGTGTCTTCGCGACTTCGCGTGACACCAGAAAAGATCAGATGCAGCGATCGCTGCAGATAGTTGATAAAATTAGCCCCTCAGTTCCGCGCCCAGTTTTGCAGCGTTGGCAACAACCTTGTCCGAAAGCGTCTTCAAATCCTCTTCGGTCAGGCTAGCCTCCAGCGGCTGTAGCGTCACTTCCACCGCCAGCGACTTCTTGCCTTCTCCCACGCTCGCTCCTTCGAACAGATCGAAAATGCGTGCGTCGGTGATCAGCTTCTTGTCTGCGCCCTTTACCGCGCGCACCAGATCGCCCGCTGGCAGATCCGCATCGACGATGAACGCGAAATCGCGGGTGACCACCTGCAACGCTGGTGGCGCGAAGGCGTCGCGCATATGGCCGGATTTCTTCTTCAGCGGGATCGCGTCGAGAAAAATCTCGGCGGCGACGGCCGTGCCCTTGAAGCCCATCGCCTTGCAGGTTGACGGGTGGAGCACGCCATAAGCGGCGAGAATCTTCTTCGGCCCCAGCCGCAACGTGCCCGACTGGCCGGGGTGATAATGATCGCCGGCTTCGGCGAAATCCATCAGCTTGTCCGTCGGTGCGCCAGCGGCGGCCAATATGGCGATTACTTCCGCCTTGGCATCATAAGCGTTGAATTTGGTCGCGCCGCCGGACTGCCAGTTGCGGGTGCGATTTTCACCAGCGAGAATCAGGCCGATGGTCGGATGCTCGCTACTTTCCAAATAGCGGCGGCCGACTTCGAATAGACGGATCGACGAGGCGCCGCGTGCGGCGTTGCGCTGGGCGGCGGAAATCAGGCCGGGGAGCAAGGACGGCCGCATCACCTTGAGGTCTTCGCTAATCGGATTGGCCAGTGACCAGGTTCCGCCACCGAAAGGCGCGGCTTCCTTTTCGGAAATGAAGCTCCAGTTGACGACTTCGTTGAGACCGCGCGCTGCCGCTGCCCGCCGTGACTTGCGCTCGGCCAGCTGTTCCGGAGAGGCGGTGGGCTTGGCGACACCCGGCTTGCGGGGAAGCGGTGTCGATGGAACCTTGTCCAGTCCTTCCATCCGGATGACTTCTTCAACGAGATCCTGCCAACCGGCGACATCACGACGCCATGTCGGAACGGTGATCTGCCAATCGTCACCGATGCCAAAGCCTAGCGCTTCCAAAATGCCGTGCTGTCGATCCGGATCGACATCCAGCCCGCCCAGAGCGGCGCATTGGCGCGGGTGATAATCGATCACGCGCTGCTCTGTCGGCGCTTCACCGGCGCGGGTGATTTCACTGGCCGTACCGCCGCAGAGT
This sequence comes from Sphingorhabdus sp. SMR4y, assembly GCF_002218195.1. Taxonomy (GTDB): domain Bacteria; phylum Pseudomonadota; class Alphaproteobacteria; order Sphingomonadales; family Sphingomonadaceae; genus Parasphingorhabdus. The sequence goes on from NZ_CP022336.1 coordinate 2,454,291, forward strand.
TCCTGCACCAATGCCGTGGCAATCGCGATGCCCTCTTCCAGAAAGGCCGGATCGACGCCACGCTCGAAGCGCTGCCGGGCATCGCTTGTCAGCATGAGTTTTTGCCCGGTGCGGGCGATATGGGTCGGATCAAAATAGGCGCATTCGATCAGCACATCGGTCGTATTCTCGTCGGTGCCGTTGGTCGCGCCGCCCATGATGCCACCGATACCATGCGCGCCGGCCTGATCAGCGATCACGGTCATGGTGTCGTCGAGCGTGTACTCCTTGTCGTTCAAGGCCATCAGCTTTTCGCCGTCCTTGGCCTTGCGCGCGACCAGACCGCCTTTGAGCTTGGCCACATCATAGACGTGCAGCGGCCGGCCCTGATCAAGCGTGACATAGTTGGTGATGTCGACGAGGGCGGAGATCGGTTTCTGGCCTGCGGATTTCAGTCGCGCCTGCATCCAGTCCGGAGACGCGCCATTGGTAACACCGCTGACGGTGCACCCGAAGAAGGCGGGGCAGCCTTCACTATCTGCAATGGCAATATCCGGACCCGTTCCCCCGCGCTGCACCGTAGGCAGTGCGAGCGGTTTGAGCGTGCCCAGTCCGCTGGCGGCAAGATCGCGGGCAATTCCGCGGACACCCATGCAGTCCTGGCGATTGGGCGTGATGGCGACGTCAATCACCGGATCGTCGAGCTGCGCATAATCCGCGTAGCTGGTGCCAACCGGCGCGTCAGAGGGCAGTTCGATGATCCCGTCATGGTCTTCGCCGAGTTCCAGCTCGCGCGCGCTGCACATCATGCCGAAACTCTCGACATCACGGATTTTTACCGGCTTCAAGGTGAAATCGCTACCGGGAATATAAGTGCCGGGAGGGCCGAATACGCCGACCATGTCCTTGCGTGCATTGGGCGCGCCGCAGACGACTTGCCAGGGCTTGTCGCTGCCATCATCCACTTTCAGCAATTGCAGCTTGTCGGCATTGGGATGCGGTCCAGCTTCGATGACCTTGGCCACGCGGAACGGGCGCAGGGCATCGGCAGGGTTCTCAACGCCTTCCAGCTCCAGTCCGATATCGGTCAATGTGTCGGTGATTTCGGTGAGGCTTGCATCGGTGTCGAGATGGGCCTTGAGCCAGCTTAGGGAAAATTTCATGCGCCCACTCCTCCGCTCAAGGTGGGGACGTCGAGCGCGTCAAAGCCATAATGATCGGCCCAGCGCAGGTCGCCGTCGAAGAAAGCGCGAAGATCGTCCATGCCATATTTCAGCATTGCCAGCCGGTCGATGCCGCAGCCGAAGGCAAAGCCTTGCCAGACATCGGGATCGAGACCGCAATTGCGTATGACATTGGGATGGACCATGCCGCTACCGAGAATCTCCATCCAGCCGCCATTGTCGCCACGCGGGTCGCCGCCGATTATGCGCCGGCCCCCTTCGACCGAGAAGCCGACATCGACTTCCGCGCTGGGTTCGGTGAACGGGAAATAGCTTGGGCGCAGGCGCAATTCGATATCGTCGCGTTCGAAAAAGGCGCGGACGAATGTTTCCAAGGTCCATTTCAGGTGGCCCATATGGATGCCCTTGTCGATCACCAGACCCTCGACCTGATGGAACATCGGTGTGTGGGTGGCATCGCTGTCGCTGCGATAGGTGCGGCCGGGAGCGATGATGTAAATCGGCTCGCCGGCCCCGTCGGTCTGTTTCGCGACGTCCATCATCGTCCGGATCTGTACCGGCGAGGTATGGGTGCGCAGCAGTTTCGGCATGCCGTTTTCGTCAGTCTGCGGGAAATAGAAAGTGTCGTGCATCGCCCGCGCCGGATGGGTGTCTGGAATGTTGAGCGCGGTGAAATTATGCCAGTCGTCCTCGATTTCCGGACCGGTGGCGACCGAGAAGCCGAGGTCGGCGAAGATTTCGGCCAGTTCGTCCATGACCTGCGAGACAGGATGGATGCTGCCTTTCGGGGCGGCTGGCGGGGGCAGTGTCAGGTCGAGTGTCTCGGTGGCAAGCTTCGCGTCCAGCGCGGCGGCTTCCATTCCTTCCTTGCGGGCAGCCAGCGCATCGGCAACAGCTTGCCGCGCGCCGTTGATCTTCGGGCCCTGTTCCTGACGCTCTTCCGGCGACATCTTGCCCAGGGTTTTCAGTAGTAGCGAAATCTCGCCCTTCTTGCCGAGCGCGGCCACGCGGATGGCTTCCAGTGCGTCGCCATCGGCTGCCGCGCCAATCTGCTCCAGATATTTGTCTCTGACCGCTTCGATGTCGCTCATCATATTGTCCCGTTTTTTCTCGTCGCCCGTCTAGCAAGCCTCACGAAAAACCCAATAAAAAAGCGCCGCGAGATTGCTCCCCGGCGCTTCCTTGAAATTATGATAATGCTCAGGCTTTGGCCAGAGCATCCTGCGCCTGTTTGATGATGCCGCCAAAGACTGCCGGTTCATTCATCGCCAGATCGGCCATTACTTTACGGTCCAGTTCAATACCGGCCAGCTTGGTGCCGTGAATGAACGTGCCGTAGGTCATGCCTTCGGCACGAACCGCAGCGTTGATACGCTGGATCCAGAGTGCGCGGAAAGCCCGCTTCTTAACTTTACGATCGCGATAGGCATATTGACCGGCTTTCTCGACGGCCTGCCGCGCGACGCGGATGGTATTCTTGCGACGGCCATAATAGCCCTTCGCCTGTACCAATAATCTTTTATGTTTTGTACGAGTGGTCGTACCCCGTTTTACACGTGCCATATTCTATATCCTGTAAGTTTGAATGTCGCTGCGGCGGGATTAACCCAGGCCGTATGGCGCCCATTTCTTGACTGTCCGAGCATCCGCATCACACAATTTCTTGGTGCCGCGGTTCTGGCGGATATATTTGCTGTTATGGCTCATCAAACGGTGGCGTTTGCCGGCTACGCCGTGCTTGACCTTGCCGTTTGCGGTGATCTTGAAGCGTTTCTTCACACCACTTTTGGTCTTCAATTTGGGCATTTTGGTCTCCTCTAGATGGTACCGTTACGGACACTTGTGGCAGCCCAACACTGGCCAGAGCGTCACTTCGGAATGGCGTCTTTAGCGGGATTCAGGAAGATTGCAAGAAACAATGCGGATTACGCACCGCTTTGCCCCGTTCTTGGCTATGCAACGTCGCAATTCTCTGTCGGATCCGAGTTTTCGGGACGGTCCATGGCTTGCAGGGGCCGGCCAAGGGCCTTGGTCCGCTCGGTTGCGCCAATCCCGAAGATCGGGTGCGGTTGCGCCATATATTGCCTTGGTGTCAGACCCATGAACCGTTTGAAATCGCGATTGAAATGCGCTTGGTCGTAATAGTTGAGGTCAACACAATCGCTCCAGCTTTGGTCCGGGTTGACCATTGCCTGGCCGAGGGTTCGCACGAAGCGCTGCCGCCTCAGCAGCAATTTGGGGAGAAAGCCGAACACGCGATTCGAAAAGCGGCTGATCTGCTTCATATCCATGTCCAGACGGTCGCAAAGGGCTCCGACGCTATCGGTGTCGGGATCAGTCAAGGCCAGATGGGCGGCTTCAATCAATTGCTCCTCAGCGTCGACCGGAGTCAGCGCGGCGAGCAGCATTTGATTGCATATGTCAATCATTTCGGCGTGGGTTTCCAGCTTTCGGATAGCGTTCCAGATTCGCGCAAAAAATTCAAAATTCGGGTCCGACTCCGTGTCGATGACCCGATTGGCCCATCGCGATGCCGGCTGACCGACGAATTTATACCAGCCCAGTGGTGAAAGTCCGAAGGCAAAGATTTTGGCGAATCTTGTTGATATCGGAGCCGCCAGACTGGTCGGACCGGTCATCCCCGCAAGAGGTGACTGCTGCTCCTCTTGATCCGGAACGGTCATCTTCACGCTGCCAAGATAGATGAAGCGTATGCTTGCCCATTGCGGCAGCAGAAGATCGGATATTTCCGAGCCGTCGGGACTTTCAATATCGCAAAAATAGTAAGTCGTCAGATAGCGACGCAGAGGCGGAGGCGGCAAGACGAACCGCGTGCTACTGACCGGCTCTAGTGATGGCAAGCAATCGCCTCCAGCACGTCATCGACCCGCGCGTGATCGCCGATCGCCAGCACATGACCGTCCGATTCCGCGTGCAGCGGCTCGCCGTTCCAGTCGCACATCATTCCGCCGGCACCATCGACAATCGGGGCGAGGGCAGCGAAATCGTGGAGCATCAGACCGGCTTCGCAGACGACATCGACATGGCCGCTGGCGACCAGCCCGTAATTATAGCAGTCGCCGCCGTAGATGATCTTGCGCGGCGCAACTTTGCCCGCAAGACCCATGAAATGGTCCGCGTCATGTTCATCAAACTGGTGCGGCGTCGTGGTGGCGAGCACAGCGTCCTTGAGTTCGCGGCAGCGCGCCGATTGTGCCGGCTGGCCGTTGAACAGGGTCTCGCGTCCGACAACACCGACCCACCGTTCTCGTGAAATCGGCTGGTCGATGATACCGATCAGGGGAAAACCGTCCTGCATCAGCGCGATCAGGGTGCCGAATATCGGCCGGCCGGCGATGAAGCTGGTGGTACCGTCAATCGGATCGACCACCCATTGCCGCGACGCGCCTTCATTGCGGGTGCCATATTCCTCGCCGATAATGCCGTCATCGGGCCGTTCAGCCTCAATGATCGCCCGCATGGCGGCTTCCGCCGCACGGTCGGCTTCGGTAACAAAGGTTGAGTCGCTCTTGGCTTCCTGGTCGAATTTGGCGCGGAAGAACGGTCGAATGGCTTCGCCGGCGGCCTCGGCAAGTTTCTGGGCGAGATCGATATCTTTGGGTGTCATTGGTCATCCATGGGTAAAGGGGTCGGGCGCCAGGCCCAAAGGTATAATATCAAACCGGTGATAAGGAAAAGCGCGCAGCCGGACAGCACCCAGGCATTGGCATACCAATAGTCACCCCATGTGAACTTGCCAGCCATGATCTTTTTCCAGCCGTTGAAATGCTGCATCCCGGCGACGACCAGGCCCAGAACGGCGAGTGTCGATGCGATCCACCGGTTGAGCCAGTGCATGGGGTAGGCCAGCAGCAGAAGGCCGAGCAGTCCGATGACCGTTCTCTGGGCGCGACAATAGGGACAGATATAGACCCTGTCTGCCCATTCGGCGAACCAGGCGAACAGCGAGATGAATATCGCCAGCAATGCGATGGCTACGCGATATTTCAGCAGAAGCGCGAAGCTGGGCATTGTCGTCTCCCGATATCAGAAAAGGCGGTTCCGACTAGTCAAACAGGCTGCTCACCGAGCTTTCGTCCGCGATCCGCTTGATGGCCTCTCCCAACAGGGGAGCGATCGGCAATATCCGGATCCGGCTGGAATCAAGCGCAGATTGCGGCGCGCGGATAGTATCGGTGATGATCAGCTTGCGTAGCGACGAATTGTTGACCCGCTCGACCGCCTTGCCGGAAAGCACGCCGTGGGTGATATAGGCCGCGACATCGGTCGCGCCGGCCGCGATCAGGGCATCGGCGGCATTGCAGAGCGTACCGGCGCTGTCAGCGATATCGTCGATCATGACGCAGAAGCGGCCTTCGACATCTCCGATTATATTCATGACTTCCGACACACCGGCCCGTTCGCGGCGTTTGTCGACGATGGCCAGAGGGGCGTTGTCGAGTCGTTTCGCCAGCGCCCGGGCGCGAACCACGCCGCCGACATCGGGAGAGACGACCATGATATCCTTGTCGCCATGACGCGACTTGATATCTTCGCTGATCACCGGAGCGCCGTAGAGATTGTCGGTCGGAATATCGAAAAAGCCCTGAATCTGTCCGGCGTGCAGATCGACCGTCAACACCCGGTCGGCACCCGCTTCGGTGATCAGGTTGGCAACCAGCTTGGCCGAAATCGGCGTGCGGGGGCCAGGTTTCCGGTCCTGCCGGGCGTAGCCGAAATAAGGGATGACCGCGGTGATGCGCTTGGCAGAAGCGCGGCGCAGGGCGTCGATGCTGATCAGCAATTCCATCAGATTGTCATTGGCGGGATGGCTGGTCGACTGCACGACAAAGACATCTTCACCCCGGACATTCTCGTGGATTTCTATGAAAATCTCGTCATCGGCAAAGCGCTTCACGCTGGCATCGGTCAGCGGAATATCGAGATATTTTGCGATATCTGTCGCAAGCGGCAGATTACTGTTGCCCGACATGAGTTTCATAATTGTGTTCCCCGATCCAGCGGCCCGCGAGAATCGTCAGCGGAGCCTCATGACAATTTCGTGACCCTGTTAGACAGATGGCGGGCGAATCAAAAGTCCGTATTTGCGTTAATTTCGATTGCTCCGCACTGTGGCCCTTTCTATCAGGACCCGATGACCGACAAGCTTATCATCACCATGGCGCAACTGACCCAGAGCGTCGGCGATTTGCGCGGCAATGCCGATGCCATGATCGCGGCGCATGGATCGCGACCGGACAGTGACCTGATCGTGTTTCCCGAGTTGCAGCTGATCGGCTATCCGCCGGAAGATCTGGTATTGAAGCCGGCGGTGTGGGAGCGGGCCGAGGCCGAACTCAACCGGCTGGCCGCGGCAACCGCGGGGCCGGGGCCGGCAATGCTCGTCGGATCGGTGTTCCGCGAAGAGGACAGGCTGTATAACGGTATCGCGCTGCTCGAAGGCGGGCATGTCAGGGACATCCGCTACAAGGTGGAGCTGCCGAATTACGGAACATTTGACGAAAAGCGGCTATTCGCTTCCGGCCCGCTGCCCGAGCCAATTGAATTCAAGGGCTGCAGGATCGGGCTGCCGATCTGTGAAGATGTCTGGTTCCCCGCCGTCTGCGAACATCTCAAGGCGCAGGGTGCGGAGCTCTTCATTTCGGTGCACGGCAGCCCCTATGAGATCGAGAAGGATGATATGCGGCTGGGACAGGTCGCGACGCGGCGGGTCAAGGAAACCGGGATTCCCATGGTCTTTCTGAACCGCGTGGGCGGACAGGACGAGATCGTGTTCGATGGCGCCAGTTTCGTGCTCAACGGTGACGCCAGCGTGATGCACCAGTTGCCCGACTGGGACGAGACAATTGTCGACACCCACTGGTCCCGCGAGGGGGGCGAATGGAGATGCGCGCCAGGTGAAATCCACCAGCTGGATGATCATCCGGCCGATATTTACAACGCGATGGTCGTCGGCTTGCGCGACTATGTGAACCGCAACCGCTTTCCCGGTGTCTTGCTCGGCCTGTCGGGTGGCATCGACAGTGCCCTGTCAGCTGCGGTTGCCGTCGATGCATTGGGTGCGGACCGGGTCTGGAATGTGATGATGCCCTCGCGCTTTACCTCGCAGGAAAGTCTCGATGATGCTGCGGGCTGTGCGGAAATGCTGGGAACACGGCTGGATACGATTCCGATCAACCCGGCGGTCGAAGGCTTTGACGCGATGCTCGAGGACAGTTTTGCCGACAGCAATGTCGATATCACCGAAGAAAATATCCAGTCGCGCATTCGCGGCGTGACGCTGATGGCACTGTCGAACAAATTCGGCCACATGCTGCTGACCACCGGCAACAAGAGCGAGATGAGCGTCGGCTATGCCACTATCTACGGTGATATGGCGGGCGGCTATTCGGTTCTGAAAGACGCTTATAAGCTGACGGTCTTCAAGCTGTCGTCCTGGCGGAACCGCAACAAGCCGAGCCTGGGTCTCGGCCCCGATGGTCCGGTGATGCCGGAAAGCGTGATCACAAAACCGCCGAGCGCCGAATTGCGCGAGGACCAGAAAGACAGCGACAGCCTGCCGGATTACGAGATTCTCGACCCGCTGCTGCACGGCCTGATCGAGGAGGAATTGTCGGTCAACGACCTGGTCGGGCGTGGTTTTGACCGGGAGACGGTGGTGCGCATCGAGCGGCTGCTCTATATCGCCGAATATAAGCGGCGCCAGGCCCCTCCTGGCGTCAAGCTGGGCACCAGAAATTTCGGCCGCGACCGTCGCTATCCGATCACCAACGCATTCAGGACCGTATGACCATAAAAACCCGCTTTGCACCGTCGCCGACGGGCCACCTTCATGTCGGCAATATCCGCACGGCCCTGCACAACTGGATGTTCGCCAAGAAACAGGGCGGGACCTTTCTCCTGCGTCTCGACGATACCGATGCCGAACGGTCGAAGGAGGACTATGTCGACGCCATCCGCGCCGATCTGGCGTGGCTCGGACTGATCGCCGACGAAGAACAGCGGCAGTCCGCGCGCTTCGACCGCTATGCAGAGCATTTGGCGAAATTGAAGGCTGACGGCCGGGTCTATCCGGCCTTTGAGACGGCGCAGGAACTGGACCTGAAGCGCAAGATCCAGCTCGGCCGGGGCAAGCCGCCGATCTATGACCGAGCGGCGCTCGACCTCACACCGGAACAGATTGCCGCCTTTGAATCAGAGGGCCGCAAACCGCATTGGCGCTTCAAGCTCGATCACGACAAGCCGATCATCTGGACCGACCTGATCCGGGGGGAGCAGAATTTCGATCCCGCCTTGCTGTCCGACCCGGTCATCCTGCGCGAGGACGGCAGCTGGCTCTATATGCTGCCTTCGGCAATCGACGATATCGAGATGGAGATTACCCACGTCGTGCGCGGCGAAGACCATGTGGCCAATACGGCGGTGCAGATCCAGATGTTCGAAGCGCTGGGCGCAAAGCCCCCGGAATTTGCCCATGAAGCCTTGCTGGTCGGGACCGAGGGCAAGCTGTCAAAGCGGCTCGGCTCGCTGGGCGTGAGCAGCTTTCGCGAGAAGAAGATCGAGCCGCAGGCGATCGTCGCCCTGCTCGCGCGTATCGGGACCAGCGATCCGGTGGAGCCGATTGTCGATGCCGAACAGCTGATTGCAACCTTTGACTTTGCCCGGTTCGGCCGCGCTCCGGCCCGGTTTGACGAGGAGGAGCTGGTCCAGCTCAACCAGAAGATTGTTCATCTGCTGGACTATGCGGATGTGAAGGACCGGCTGCCGGACGCCATGGATGCCGATGGCTGGGCGGTGATCCGGCCCAACCTGCACGATATGGGCGATGTCGACCAATGGTGGCAGGTCGTGACCGGCCCGATTGCGCCGCCCGAATTTTCGCCGGAAGACCGCGAGTTTCTGGCCATTGCGCATAAGAAACTGGAAGATTTGGAAGCATCTTCCGATCTCTGGAAGGCGCTCACCGGAGCGCTCAAGGAATCGACCGGACGCAAGGGTAAACCCTTGTTCATGCCTTTGCGCCAGGCTCTCACCGGGCTGGATCATGGCCCGGATATGAATGTGTTGCTGCCTCTGATCGGCCGCGACGAATCTCTAAAAAGATTAGCAATAACAATAGCTTAGTTTGGTCTTCAAGGCTGGATTTCTGGCCACGACCACCGCTGTTTGCCTTTCTGAATGTTATAGTATAACATAACAATCGGCGTTGCGGTGAGATCGTCGAACAGGCACGGACCCGCTCCGCCATGTTGAGGATGGTTGAGAGGACAGTATCATGAGCTATGTATCTGTATACGAAAACAAAACACCGCGTTCGAAAGGCCTGATAATGACCGGCGCCGTGCATGCGGCGATTATCGCAGCCGTGATTGCGATGCCGGCGATCGTGGTGCCGGATAGATTTGAGGGCACCATCCTGGCTATCCCGGAGCGGTTGCAACCGCCTCCGGAACCGGTGATCGAAAAAGAGAAGCCGGACGTCAAGACGCCGTCGCCAATGCAGCAAACCGCACCCAAGCCCCAGATAATCGACTTGCCGCCGATTCCGAAACAGCAATATGCCGCGACCAGCCCGGTCAGTGCCTCGGAAGGAGAAGGCATGGCGATACCCATGGAAACGATTACCATCGCACCTGAACCGGTGATCGTCGGCGCGCGGCTTAACACACGCTACGCGGACCGATTTCAGCCTGCCTACCCGCCGGGTCAGTTGCGGCTTGAGCGGGAGGGCGAGGTTAGCGTCCGGGTGCTGGTCGGGACAGACGGGCGGGTCAAGCGGATCGAACTGATCGAAGCGCCGCACGAGGATTTCTGGAAGGCGACGCGCAAGCAGGCGCTGAGCAAATGGCGCTTCACCCCGGAAACCAGAGACGGTACGCCTTATGAAAGCTGGATAACCCTGAAAGTCCGCTTTGAAATCAACAGCTGAGCAACGGCTCCGATGGCTGGTCCGGCCGTTCCCGCGGCAAATTTGCGGGAAGGGCTGGTCATCCGGGTGCGGCCGCACTATTTGGACGGCATGGGAATGTTGAAAGATGTATCCGTTACCGGCGGTTTTGGTGACCTGGTCGCCGTATTCCGGCAGAGTGAACCGGGGGAGCGGCTGCTCCCCGCGGCGCTGGCGATTGCCTGCACATCGTTCATTCTGTTCCTATTCTGGCTCGATCCCAAGGTAAATACCTACACTTATGTACCGCAGGAGGTCGTTTATGTCGAAAACTGGACATTTGATCGCACCGACGAGGAAATTCTGCAGGACCGCTGGCAGGTCCAGTGTCTGAAGGACAAGCTGGCAGCAAAGCGACGGGAATCGATGAAGGAACTGGGCCGTATGTCGGGCATGGATGTCGAGGCGATCGAGGCTGAGGCGGAAGCCGAACGTCTGGCGCGCGGGGAAGTCGACGTCGAGCGGCCGGCCGGACTGCAATGCTGACCCCGCCCGGCGACGCCCATTTCATGGCTGTCGCGCTTGCCCTGTCGGAGCGGGGCCGCGGCCGGACCGGTGCCAATCCCAATGTCGGCTGCGTCATTGTTAAAAAGGGCGTCGTCATCGGCCGTGGCTGGACCCAGCCGGGCGGCCGGCCGCATGCCGAGGAAATGGCGCTCGCCGAAGCCGGAGCCGCCGCGAAAGGCGCGGATATCTATGTCACCATGGAACCCTGTGCCCATGAAAGCACACGCGGCCCGACCTGCAGCATTGCAATCATCGCAGCCAGACCGAAACGGGTGATCGTCGCCACTCTCGATGCCGACGAACGGACCAGGCGGCGCGGTATTGACCGGCTGGGCGATGCCGGCATTCCGGTTTCGGTCGGCATCCGGGAGCCCGAAGCCTGCCGCGCGATGGCCGGTTTTCTGTGCCGGGTCGAAAATGGCCGCCCGTTTGTCACGCTCAAACTCGCGATGTCGCTCGACGGCTGCATCGCCATGGCCGACGGTTCGAGCCAGTGGATCACCGGCGAACGGGCGCGGGCCCATGCCCATCTGGAGCGGGCGCGCAACGATGCCATTCTGGTCGGTGCAGGCACCTCCAGGGTCGATCGCCCCCGGCTTGATGTCCGGCTCGATGGTCTTGCCGACCGTTCGCCCCAACCGATTGTTCTCGGCAGCGACAAGGATTTGCCGGAACATTGGCTGCAGCTGGACGAACCGGCCGCGATTGCCGGTCTTGCCGATATCAACTGGCTGCTGGTCGAAGGCGGCGCACAGACCGCCGCCTCGTTCCTGGCAGCGGGACTTGTCGACCGGCTTATGCTCTATCGGGCCCCGATCATCATTGGCGGCGGCCTGCCTTCCATTGCCGATATCGGACTGGAAAAGCTGGGTGAGGCGCATGGCCAGTGGCGACGCACCGACCGGCGCGATCTGGGACAGGATATGCTTGAGATATATGATCGCGCCGCCTAGGTTCCGCTCGGTTTACCGCTAACAGGCACAGCAAATAGGATCGCGCATGTTCACAGGCATTGTTTCAGACATCGGCACCATCGAATCGGTCGACCAGCGCGGTGATCTGCGTGTGGTGGTCCAGTGCGGCTATGACATGGACGGGGTCGATATGGGCGCATCCATCGCCTGTTCCGGCGTTTGCCTGACAGTGGTCGACAAGGGGCGGGACTGGTTCGCGGTCGATGTGTCGGGCGAAACCGTTTCCTGTACCGCGCAAGGACAATTTGCCGCCGGCCGCCGGCTCAATCTGGAGCGGGCGCTGAAGGTAGGCGACGAACTGGGCGGGCATATCGTGACCGGCCACGTCGACGGCGTTGGCACAGTGGCCTCGAGCAACGCCGCCGGTGATTCGCAGGAAGTCGTGATCCGGGTCTCGAAAGATCTGGCGCCCTTCATCGCCGCCAAGGGGTCGATTACGGTCGATGGCGTTTCGCTGACCGTCAATGCAGTGGACGATGATGACGAGGGCGCGCTCTTCACCCTCAATATCATTCCCCATACCGCGCAGGTGACGACGCTCGGCGAGCTCGAAGCCGGCCGCGCGGTCAATCTAGAGATTGATATATTGGCCCGCTATCTGGCGCGGATGGAAAAGCTGCGATCGACGGGCTGAGCGGATTTACGTTCAACCCGTGACAGCCGTGGCCTGGGGTAGAGGATTGGCGTACCGCGCCATGTCGCTCAAGCGGCTGGTGGTGAGCCAGTCAAAGCTCGTTTCTCTTCGATAGAGGTCCTTCGACAGGCTCAGGACGAACGGTAAAAGCGCATCAGGGCAGCGACCCGCCGGTCAGAACGGCAACCATTTCTGCTTCTTGCTGAACTTCATATAACCGACATTGGCGCCAAGCCGCAGGCCCGCGCCAAGGCGGACCGGGATCAGCACCTTGTCGCCGCTGCGTAAATAGCTGACGTGGAAGCCGCCAATGAAATAGGCCGCGCCTTCGCCTGCCGGGAAACGCTGATAGAGTTCTTCTGTGTCATAGAGATTATAGACCAGCACGAAGGTATTGGCGGCATTTCCGCCGATATCAAAGCCGATGGAAGGTCCGGTCCAGTAGACCGGGCGTTCGCCTTCGACCTTGTGATAGAGCTTGCCCGAGCCGTAGCGCAATCCGACGACAAAGGCACCGCTGGCTTCGCGTCCGGCAATATAGGCATTGGGCCGCCCCTGTTTCTTGAGAATATCCTCGATAACCTCGGCCAGGCCTTTCGCGCCCTTGCCGAAAACGCCTTCGGCCGCACCTATCAGGTCGTCGTCCTGATAGGTATTGCTGTCCTCGATGGCTGCGCCGATGCTATCGCCGCTTTGCGCTCCGGTTGTGGCGGTGCCCGAGGGGGCGACAATGTCGGCGTTGATGTCGCTGTCCAGCGGCGCATCCGCAACGGTGGACGAGCGGGAGGTTTCAGGCTCAAAATTCCCGTCATAGTCGGGCGCAGCCAGATCGGCATCGATCACGTCATTGGGATCGACGGTTTCCACCTGGGCAGACGCGGGCGACAGAGCCGGTGTGCCGGCGAGAGCCAATATGGCAAATACACCCAATGATTTCTTCAAGCATAACCGTAACATGGGCAAACTCCTTCCGGTTACCAGCCAAGAACAGGCTCTCGGCCGTCGACTATGACCACGCAATGAACGGACGACGAACGGACTCGATTCTGCGGCGATCCGAGTCCCGCGGTCCCGCTTCCGCCCGTACCGGATTTTTTCCGGCAGGAATCAAAACGGTCCAAATTTCCCGTTGCAGCCAGCGCTATCCGCCGTTATAGCGCTTTTTCAAGCCAAACTGCGTGGACACGTGGGTGAGCGGCTGAAACCACCTCCTTGCTAAGGAGACAAGCCTTTACGGGCTTCGAGGGTTCGAATCCCTCCGTGTCCTCCACTCCCCAATTCCCGACCATCGCCGACCTTTTCCTCCCGCTTTTTGTCAGTTTGAGTGAAACCGCCTCGTGCCGCCGGCTGGCCGCTCAGTCAACCGGTTTCGATGAGCCGCAATGGCATCGAGACAGTTTAACGCGCGCGGAGGGTTACGCGGAACCGGCGGGATCGACCAGCAGGCCGATCGTTTGAACAGTGCAGGTCCTGGTATCCGTATGTTGTCCCCTTTTGCGGGGCGCTGCCGGACGTTTGAACGCCGTGCAGCGTTTGCGGCATGATGGATCGGTTTCAACCGGACCGGCCGCGCGATGCGACATGAATTGCATTGACTATCCGTTCCCGCCCGATCATCAATTCCGCACGCCATCCCGATTTGCAGTTCAGAATATTTGGGCCATGATGAATAATAGAAAAAGCAGAAGAATAGCTCCGAAAGGCGGGATTGCGGACCGCGCCTTGCTGCTTGTGCTGGGGGTCTTCATCGTCGCTATCTGCCTGCTGGGCGGCAGCGCACGCGGCGATGCGGTGCAGCTGATTGTCCTGAGGCCGCTTGCCTGCCTGGTCGCCGGCTATGCTCTCTATCAACTGGCGGCAGGTCAACGGGGCGCGCAAAAGGTCGAGGGGCTGGTGCCGCTTTACGCGGGTCTGGCTGTTCTCGTCGTCTGGATGATCATCCAGCTCATCCCCCTGCCCTATCAGCTGTGGTCGGAACTGCCGGGCCGGGGCCTGATCGCGAGGCTCGATGCCGCCGGCGACCAGAGCGGCTTGTGGCGCCCGATATCCTTTTCGCCTTCCCGGACGGCCAATTCGCTGGCCGCATTGATCGTGCCGCTGGCGGCAGTTCTGCTATACCATGTCTACCCCAACGCGCGCAAAAAGGACTTTCTCTCGCTGATCATCCTGATCGCGGTCTGCAACGCGCTGCTCGGCATCCTGCAGATCCTCGGCCCCAGCGGCGGGCCTCTCTATTTTTATGAATTCACCAATTCATCCGAAGCGGTCGGATTTTTTGCCAACCGCAATCACTCCAGTGTTTTTTCTGCGGTGGCGCTGCTGATCATAAGTTATATGCATGCACAAAATTGGCGCTTCTTCGGCGTCAATACAAAATATACCAGCATGGCCTTGGTCACGTTCTATCTGCTCATTTTTCTATCTTCCATCCTGAACGGTTCGCGTGCCGGTTTCCTGTGTGGCGGCATCGCGCTGTTCATCGGACTGATATTATACAACCTGAAACCCGTGGATGCCGCGGGCCACAGGAAAAAGCAGGGTAACGGGATTGCGTCGATCATCGGTTCGGTCGCGATCGTCGCGTTCAGCGTGCTGCTGGTCCTGCTGTTCTTTGTTTCCGATCGCGTCCCGGCCATCACCCGTCTGATCGAATCGGACAATATGTCGAACCTGAGGACCAGCGCGATGCCGACCCTGCTTGACATGATCGCTACCTATTGGCCCTTCGGTACCGGCTTCGGCACGTTCGACAAGGTCTATTTCATCCACGAGCCGGACGAATTGCTGATGCCCAGCTATTTCAACCAGGCGCATAATGACTGGCTGCAGATTCTCATTGAGGGCGGGGTTCTGGCGGGGCTGCTGGCCCTCGCCGCTGTCTTCTTCTATCTTGTGTCCGTGCTGAAGCTGTTCGCGGCAGCATCCCGTAATCCTGCGCATCTCTACTTCTGGTTCGGCATCATGGTCATATTGGCCGTTGCCAGTCTGGTGGATTATCCGTTGCGGACGCCCTTGTTCAGTGCGGTAGCGGTCTGGATCGTGGCCTTGCTGTTTACGGCCCGGCGCAATCCTGAAGCCCTCGGCTTCAGCGGAAGGCCATGACCGAACGCGGTTTTGGCCTTGGTCCGGCCGGGAAATTTCCCGGTCAACCGGTCCCGGAGAGCGCAACTTCATCACCCGTTCGGAAATAGCGATGGATCGAGGTTGCCTAATCGCGAATTGCTGTTTACGGCTGAATTCCGTTGTGTGGATCAGAGAGTGAAAATGAAAATCCAATTGAAACAATTGTTCATTTTAGCGGTATCGGGGGCTCTGCTGAGCGCTTGTGCAACCGCACCGATCGGCATGTCGAATGATATCGAGCTGACCACTCTGGAAGAGCTTCCCGTCAGCACGACCGCCTCGCCCTATCAGGTTCGTCCGCTGGAAACACTGGAAATCGCTGTCTTCGGTTCAGAGCTGCTGTCCGGCACCTATCTTCCGGATGAGCAGGGACGACTCAATTTTCCTCTGATTGGTCTGGTCGAAACAGACGGTCTGACGCCGTCGGGTGTCGAGGATGTGATCGAGAACAGATTGCGCGGGCAATATATTCTCAATCCGCAGGTTACCGTTCGTCCGACCAAATTGCCGGAACTGACGGTTTCGATCGGCGGTGAAGTGAAAAAACCGGGAACCTATACATCCTCCAACTCGCCCACTTTGCTGCGCGCGGTCTATAATGCCGGCGGCTTGTCGGAGTTTGCGAAATCCCATGAAGTTCTGGTATCGCGGATGGTCGATGGCCAGAAATATATCGGTGTCTACAATCTGACAGCGATCGAGCGTGGCAATTATCCCGATCCCGCTATTTATCCGAATGACGTGATTGCTGTTGGCGATTCGCCTTCGAAACGCTTCTTGCAGAGCGTATTGGCTTATGTTCCCCTTTTAACAAATACTGCTGTTCTGATCGACAGAGTAGCTCGATAGGTTGATTGAATAATGGCGACGAACCTCCAACCTGCGCGATCAGCCGGTGATCGTGATGATTTTGAAACGGCCGCTTCGGATTCCATAAGTCTCCACGATCTGGAGCGTTTCTGGCAGCAGGCGATCAATCTGCGCTATGTGATCCTGGCCATCATTGTCTTTACGCTGATCGTCGGTCTGATCATGACACTGCTGCAGACACCGCTCTACAGATCGACTGCGCGCATCGAGATCAGCCAGATCGAATCCGATGTGACCAATATCGGTGATGTGCAGTTGCAGAATATTGCCAAGGATCGCCAGTATTTTGCGACGCAATATGAGTTGCTCCAGTCCCGCAGCCTCGCAAGCCGGGTTGTCAGCGCCGGTAATCTGACCCGAGACAAAAATTTCCTGGAGGCGTTCGGACTGGGTGAAAAAGCTCCTTCGGAAGCGACGGCGGCCAAAATTGTCCTGTCGAACATCACCATTGCGCCGATTGAATTTTCGAGCCTGGTAGATATCAGTTTTTCCAGTCCGGATCCCAAATTGTCTGCCTCCATTGCCAATCTCTGGGCCCAGGAATTCCTGGGCATGAATTTTGACAAGAGATTTGGCTCCAACGTTCAGGCCCAGAAATTTCTTGGCGACCAGATTTCCGAAATGCGGGAGAAGCTCGAACGTTCTGAACAAGAACTGATCGACTATGCCAACGCAAACGAGATTGTGAATATCACTCCGATCACGTCAGAAGACGGATCCACAGGCGGTGGCCAGACTTTGGCTTCGTCCGAGCTCTCGGCGTTAAGTGGTGATCTGGCGCGCGCGACCGCCGCACGGATCGAGGCGGAAAGCGCTTTGCGGGCAAGCGCGACGGCAGCCGGCGCCGGAGGCGCAACGACGACCCTCAAATCCCGCTTGTCCGAAGTGCAGGCCAAGCTTGCCAGCCTGCGGTCCCAATTTGGCCCGTCCTATCCGCAGATCGTCGCCCTGGAAGCAGAAGAGGCTTCGTTGAAATCCTCGATGCAGGGCGCTTCGAATGACATATCCCGGGAATTGCGGGCGAATTTGCAGAAGGCCCTGCTTCAGGAGCAGGGTTTGCAGAGAGAATTTGACCGCGCCAAATCCGGCTATCTGGGCCAGCAGGGGCAGGGCGTCCGGTACGGAATATTGAAACGCGAAGTCGATACCAACCGTCAGCTCTATGATGCGCTGCTGCAGCGGTTCAAGGAAGTCGGTGTTGTCGGCGCGGGCGAAAATAACATGGTCGTGGTCGACAAGGCCGAAATCGCGCGGCAGCCCTACGAACCGTCTCTCACCCGCAATCTGTTGCTGGCCTTTCTGTTCGGCACCTTTGCCAGCGGCGCACTGGTCATCCTTCGCGAAACGATGGACCAGAGTATCCGCAACCCGTCAGACGTGAAGCGGGTCCTCGATCTGCCGGTTCTGGGTCTCATTCCGCTGATCCCGGAGGGCGCTGTCCATGAACAGCTCGGGGACAAGAAGTCCGAACTGAACGAAGCCTATCAGGCGACCCGGACCAACCTGACCTTCCTGACGGACAAGGGCGCTCCGGCGACCCTGATGTTCACCAGTACGCGACCCGATGAAGGCAAGACCCTCACCGGGGTCGCCGTGGCCGAAAGCTTCGGTCATCTGGGTAAGCGCGTATTGTACATCGATGCCGATCTGCGCAATTCCGGCTTGCACGAAATTTTTGACAATGTGCCCCAGCCGGGCGTGGGATTGAGCGGCTATCTGGCCGGGAACGACGATTTTGCGAAAAGCATCGTTGCGCTGGATTCGCACCCGTTCGATATTCTGCCGAGTGGTAGAAAACCGCCCAATCCCGGTGAATTGCTGGCCGGTAACCGATTGCAGTTGCTGCTCGAACAGCTCAGCACCCGATATGATCATGTCATCATTGATAGTCCGCCGGTTCTGGGATTGGCCGATGCTCTTGAAATTGCGTCAGTCGTCGACGGCGTCGTCTTTGTGGTGGAAGCCAATAGCGGCAAGATCCGGACCATTCAGCAGGCTCTGAGCAGACTCGAAACAAGCGGCGCTCGTATATTCGGAGCGATTGTCACGAAGCTGGACGACCGGAACCAGACCTATGGCTACGGCTATGGTTATGGTTACGGACACAGCTATGGTGACAAAGACGATAGCTGAGCGATGGCCAACGCGCTGATCCCGCCAAGATGAACTGGCTGAAAGCAAGCCTTCTTTCTGTCGGGACCGCCAGTCTGGGCGGCGTGTTGGCGATGCAGGCATTCACCAATGTTTTGGCCAACGATCAACCCGGCCTTGCCGCGGGAGCTTTTCCGCTGAACGGTTTTGCGATGGAGCGCGTTGCTCTGGATCGCCTCAACAGCCAGACTGATGAAACGCTTGCACCTCTGGCCAGAGAGGTGCTGAAGCAGGAGCCACTGTCTCCGGTATCGTGGACCATATTGGCCCTTGAGCAGCAGGATGCGGCCCAAAAAGACGAGATATTGCTGGCCGCGTCGGACCTTAATCGCCGAACCCTCATGTTGCAGTCCAACCTGCTGCTTTTATATGCGTCGCGAGATGATTTCGCCAACAGCATCGCCGTGCTCAACCAGATATTGACCGTGTCGCCGGAGCAGGAAGAAACCATGTTTCCGATCCTGATACAGGCGCTGAAGGACGAACGGTCGGTTCCGGAATTTGTCGAGGCGCTGAACAACAAGCCGGACTGGGCGGATTCGTTTCTGAAGGCCGCGGCAGGGGATCGCGACGCGCTCGCCAATCTGGCGCGCTTGCGGATGCTCCTGTTTGACAAATTTCTCGTCAAACCCGACACCGACAAATCCATTATAGACGCACTGGTCAGGGCAGGTGATCTCGATTCAGCGACAGCGCTATATCGCAAAATCTCGGGGATATCCTCTAGCGGACCGGCCCCTTCGGCGAAGCGGCAGCAACGGCTCGACTGGGGCACAGAAATGCCTCCGTTTGACTGGTGGCTCAACAGGGGTTCCGGAGAGCGTGCGCAGATCGTCGATGAGCCGGAACGGCTGGAATTTTTTGTCAGGCGGGGCAAGGCGGGGGTTTTGGCTGAACGGATCGTGTCCGTACCGCAATCGTTCACGCTGACGATAGAGCATGATGTCTCGCCGGTGGAGCAGCTTGGAGATGTGCGGTTCGCGCTTCAGTGTGAAAAAACCAAGACCCGTTTCTTTGATCGCCCGCTGACGAAAAGTCCGAGCAAATATTCCGTTGGCCCGATTCCAACAGACTGCGCGGTTGTCCGCCTGTCCCTGCTGGCGCGGGCCTGGTCCGACAAGGAGAATCTGAACGGCCAGATCCATTCGATTCACATCAGCGCGCGCTGAATGCGGTGACCGCCTGCGGGCGGTTCACAGCGACATCGAAATTGGGCTCATCGATCGCCGGTTGTCAGGTCTTCCGCCTAGCGGCTTCTATCCAGCAGGTTTTCGATCCGCTGGATTACCTCGTCTTGCTGCTCATCGCTCATGTCGCTTCCCGAGGGCAGGCACAGGCCATTGGCAAACAGCGCTTCGTCAACTCCGGTGCCATGATAGGGGGATCCGGCGTAAAGCGGTTGCATGTGCATCGGTTTCCACAAAGGCCGCGCCTCGATTTCATGCTCTAGCAACATCAGACGAATATCCTCGCGAGACACGCCTGTCTCTTCCGGATCAATGGTCAGGGCCGTGAGCCAGCGGGTCGAGCGATGCCCGTCGGGTTCCGGCATGAAGGAGATGCCAGGTCGGGACAAGGTTGCGCGATAACGCTCGCAGATTGCCCGCCGCCGGGCCACGCGATCATCCAGAACCTCCATCTGCCCGAGACCGATCGCGGCACAGATATTCGACAGCCGGTAATTGTAACCGAAGGTGGAATGTTCGTAATGGGGGGCAGGATCGCGCGCCTGGGTGGCGAGAAAGCGCGCCTGGTCGGCCCAGTCCTTGTGCCGGGTAACCAGCATGCCGCCGCCCGACGTGGTGATGATCTTGTTGCCGTTAAAGGACAGGATCGCCGCGTCGCCGCCGGTTCCGGCCTTGCGCCCCTCGCGATAGGCCGCGCCCAGACTCTCGGCGCTGTCGAGAACGAGCCGGATATCATATTGTGCCGCCAGCGCTTCGAGCGCGTCGAGATCAACGGACTGACCATAGAGATCGGTCGGAACAATGGCTTTCGGCAGGCGGCCGTCCCGATCTGCAACGGCCAGTTCTTCGGTGAGTCGCGCGATATCGATGGTCCAGCTGGCCGGATCGAGATCGAAAAACCGGGGCGTGGCGCCAAGATAGTTGACCGGAAATATACCGCCGGCAAATGTCATGGATGAAATCCAGACCTCGTCGCCGGTGCCGACTCCGGCAATGCGCAATGCCAGATGCAGGGCAGCCGATCCGGAAGACAGGCCGACACAATGCAGGTCGCCACCGAGATAGTCCGAGACAGAAGCCTCAAAAGCCTCGAGCTGCGGCCCCAGGGGGGCGACAAAATTCGAGGCGAAGGCTTGTGCTACATAATCCTGTTCCGTGCCTGACATATGGGGGCGTGATAGATAGATGCGCATGATCAGTCCTTGATTAATGGCCGGGCCGGATTGCCGACAACGGTTTCTCCGGCCGCCACATCGCGAGTGACTACCGCGCCCATGCCGACGGTGGCACCGGCGCCAATGGAGATACCTTGCCGCACTATCGCGCCGGAACCGATATAGGCATGTTCGCCGATTGTGACATTACCATTGGCCTTTGCACCCGGCGCGAAAGTCACATAATCGGCGACCACGCAGTCATGTTCGACATAGGAATAGAGATTGGCGTGGAAACACCGCCCGATCGAGATATTCGATGTCAGCGTCACAAACGGCGAGAGACAGGCGCCCGGACCGATCGCCACTTCGTCCATCTGCACGACCGATGCCGCCCGTGCTTCGACCAGTGGAATATCTGCTGCGGCACATTTATCAGCCAGACGCTGACGGGTTTGCGAATCCGCGATGGCAATCGACACCGCCTTGTCGCGATTTTTGCGCTCCAGAAAAGCGGTCCAGTCGACTATATCCTGTCCGTTCACCCGGCCGGGTGCCTGGCCGTCATCGATGAACAGCAGCTCGGCTCCGGGATATTGTTCGCGCAACAGCGGCAGGATTCCGCGGCCGCACCCGGATGCGCCATAGACGCCAATCAGCCGCGTCATGATCGCGGGCCCGTAAATTTTGGCATGGTCGCTTCCCCTGCTGCCGAGATACCTTCGCGTTTCAGCACCTTGCGGACTGTCAGCCAGATGATCTTCAGATCGAGCCAGAGGCTGCGGTTGTCAACATACCAGACATCGAGCGCGAATTTTTCGTCCCATGAAATTGCGTTGCGGCCATTGATTTGCGCCCAGCCGGTGACGCCGGGACGGACATTATGCCGGCGCGCCTGTTCGGCCGAATAGAGCGGCAGATATTCCATCAGCAACGGACGGGGACCGACAAGGCTCATATCGCCTTTCAGCACATTCCACAGTTCCGGCAGTTCGTCGAGCGAGCTGGATCTGAGGCTACGGCCGAGCGGGGTCAGCCGTTCCGTATCGGGCAAGGCCTGGCCGTCCGGACCGGTTGCGTCGCGCATGGTCCGGAATTTCATCATTTCGAACGGCTTGCCATCCTTGCCGGGCCTGATCTGGCGGAATAGCACAGGCGACCCCATCCCCCGCCGGATCAGGATCACCAGGATCAGCAATAGCGGCGCCAGAAGGGTCAGACCGATGGCGGCGGCCACTATGTCGAACAGGCGCTTTATCATGAGCGCACGGTGTCCCGATCCGTGCCGGGGATCATGTGGGTGCCTATCACAGGCTGGATTGGAATGGGACGCGGACCGGCTTGCGGCGTGTCGGCATCTGAAATTTTCACGCCATATTCCCCTGTGCGATCCCGTCCATATCTCCGCCTATGCCCCCTGTGTCTCGCCCTCGATCACCGCGATCATGTCCCGGTTCACCCGGTGCACATCAAACCGCTGTTTCGCCAGACGATGGGACGCCTCTGACATCTTTAGCAATTCTTCGCAAGACGCGCTGGCCAGCTTGTCCATGGCCTGTGCCAGGGCTGCGGCATCGCGCGGTGGGACGAGGATGCCGTTATTCTCTCCGTCCAGGGTTTCGCGGCAACCCGGCATGTCGGTGGTGATGATAAGCCGGCCGAGGGCTAGAGCTTCAAGCAGCGAGCGGGGAACCCCTTCGCGATAATAGCTGGGCAGAACCACCACATGGGCTGCCTGCATCAGCGGCCGTACATCGGCGACCTGACCATGCCAGGTCAGCACTTGCTCCGCCTGCCAGCGGTCGATCTCGTCGGCGGTCACGCTGTCCGGATTGCTGTCGAGCCCGCCGATCAGGTCGAACTGCACTTGCGGATGACATTCGCGGGTGCGGCGCGCCGCCTCGGCAAATTCGCGCACGCCTTTTGAGGCAATCATCCGTGCAACCAGCACGAAGCGCAGCGGCCCGTCGGGCAGCGGTGCGCGAGCGAAGCGATCAAGGTCGATACCCGATCCATCGACAACCCGGGTCTGCGCAGCCGCCGACAGAATCGTCCGGTCACGGAACAGCGCCAGATCGTCGCGATTCTGGAACACCACGGTCTCCGCCCGTTTGAGGGCGGCGCGATAGAGACCCGAGACCAGCGCCGTCAGCAACCGTTGCTTCGCACCCTTGCCCTCGTTGAACGACAGGCCCAGCCCGGTGATCAGCGCCACCCGTCGCGGCACGCGGGCCAGCCAGGCCGCCAGCGTCCCCCAGATCACCGGCTTGACCGTATAGCCCATCATCGCGTCCGGATGCAGACGCCGCATCAGCCGAGCCAGAGCGACCAGCAGGCGCAGATCGGCCAGCGGTGTCAGGCCGGTGCGATCCATCGGCACATCATGCGGAATAATGCCCATCTTGCGCAACTGCTCCGCCTCGACGCTGCCGGCGCCAAGACCTGGCGCCGCCGCATGAACCTCGTGCCCGCGCGCCTGCAGCGCCTGCAGCAACGGCCCCCGAAAATTCAGCAGCGATCCGGCAAATCCGGCAATGATTATAAAGCGCATGGGATTATGCGCACCGTCCGGTGCTCCAGAGTCGAAGACGCGGAGTCGACTTCGGGACGATATTGCATCGATGTCAGCCTTTCCGCCAAACCACCCGATTCACGAAATCGGTGTAGCTGTGGATGATCCGGACGATTTTCTCCGATACATTGTCCGGTGCATAATCGTCCACCAGATGCAGCGCCCGTTCCGCGCCGCGGGGCTGGGACTGGAGTATCTCCAGGCCCTGCAGCACGCGTTCGGGGTTCATCCCGACCATCATCACCGCCGCTTCTTCCATCCCTTCCGGCCGCTCGTGCGTTTCGCGGATATTGAGCGCCGGGAAATTGAGGATCGAGCTTTCCTCGGTAATCGTGCCGCTGTCCGAAAGCACAGCGCGGGCGTTCATCTGTAACGCGTTATAATCGGAAAAGCCGAAGGGTTTCATCTGATGCACGCGCGGGTCTAGCTTTGCGCCGGTCGCCTCGATCTTGTTGCGGGTGCGCGGATGGGTAGAGAGGATCACCGGCAGCCCGAAACGCTCGGGCAGCATGTTGAGAATTTCTACCAATCCCTCGAACTGGCGCGGGTCCTCGATATTTTCCTCGCGATGCGCGCTGACCACGAAATAGCCGTGCTTTTCCAGTCCGAGCTGCTCCTGGACATTCGTGGCGGCGATGCGGTCCTCATAGGCGGACAATACTTCGCGCATCGGGCTGCCGGTGACAATCACGCGCTGCGGGTCCAGCCCCTCGCGCAGCAGATATTCGCGCGCGATCTGGCTGTAGGTCAGGTTGATGTCGGCGGTATGGTCGACGATGCGGCGGTTGATCTCCTCCGGCACGCGCATGTCGAAACAGCGGTTGCCGGCTTCCATGTGGAAAGTGGGAATTTTCAGCCGCTTGGCGCTGATCACCGCGAGGCAGCTATTGGTGTCGCCCAGCACCAGCACCGCATCGGGCTGCTGTTCGGCGAGCACCTTTGCCGATTTTGCGATGATATTGCCGATCGTTTCGGCGGCTGTGTCTCCGGCCGCTTCCAGAAATATATCAGGCTGGCGCAGGCCCAAATCCTCGTAAAATATGCCGTTCAGCTCATAGTCGTAATTCTGTCCGGTGTGGATGATCAGATGGTCGCAATGCCGGTCGAGCGCGGCCATGACGCGGGATAACCGGATCAGCTCCGGCCGGGTGCCGACGATGGTGGCGATTTTGAGTTTCTTTGTCATAGCGCTCAGTCTTCCTGCGTGCGTAAAATCACTGCTGATATTTTATATTTTCGGGCAAGGTAGCTTAAACGCGAAGCGCGCGATTTGGCTCTGTCTATTCCGCCTCGGAGCATGATCAGTCGTGCGATGTCGCCCAGTAATGATTTTATCGACTGAATCGGTGTTCTCGTGCGTCGCAAATCGGACCATCGTCCGCCATCCACCAGAATCTCGCTATCCACTATCCGCGTGTCAGGGAAAAGAGCATGTATTTCTTCCGGTGTCGGCCGGTACATCGTGTCAATCGGGTCAAGATGATATGGATAATCGTAGGGCACTGTAACAATGATATATCCACCGGGTCTCACAAAGCTTTTGCAGGCGGCAGCGAATGCGGCGGGATCGACGAGATGTTCGAGCAGATTGCAAAGCAAGAGCGACTTCGCTTGCACATCTTGAAGTTTCGCGCCGACAACCGGATCGAATATATCGCCGACAATCTCCACGCCCTCAGCATCACGAAGATCTGTTGTAATGATACGTACACCCCGTTCCCGCAGGGGAGCATGGACAAACTTCTCGATATGGGGTTTTGCTACTGTACGGAATTCGAGGCTGGAGGAACCGATCTCCAGCAAAGGCGACAGTTCCGACACATCCATGTCATTGAGATGTTTTTGTAACCATTTTGCTTCGATCAGTCTCATATGTTTTATCCTGAAAATTGCCGCATTTAAGTCAGTAATTTCGCAATCGTATCCGGACGGTCCCGGTCGAACAGCTCGTTGGCCCAGAGCATGCAGATCAGCTCGTCCTCGCCGATATTGGTGATGTCGTG
Organism: Sphingorhabdus sp. SMR4y; assembly: GCF_002218195.1. Classification (GTDB taxonomy): domain Bacteria; phylum Pseudomonadota; class Alphaproteobacteria; order Sphingomonadales; family Sphingomonadaceae; genus Parasphingorhabdus. The sequence continues at coordinate 2,479,597 of NZ_CP022336.1, forward strand.
GCTCCAGCCCGGCACCGTCTCGACCACCATGGATTCCTCGCCATGCGTATCGAGCGCGTGGGTTTCGCCGCTGTCCATATTGTAGAAGCGGAACCGGGCCCGGCCCTTGAGGACCAGAAATTTCTCGGTCTTGGCGTGGTGGTAATGGCCGCCACGCGTCACCCCCGGCCCGGCGGTGAAAAAGCTGAACTGGCCGGAATGCTTGGTGCGCAGCATTTCGGCGAAGACGCCGCGCTCGTCGCCGTGGCGAGTGACCGGATAGGCGAAATCGGCGACCGGAAGATAGCTGATATAGGTGGCGTAAAGCGCGCGGCCGAGCCCGGTACCGGTATCGCCGACGGTGTGCGTCTCGCGGATTGCCCGGTAGTCGCGCAGCCGGTCGGCCAGATCCTGCAGGGTGATGCTATATTCCGGCGTGATGGCGGTGATCTGGGCGCCGCTGCCCGGCGCAGCCAGCCAGGCCAGCCAGCCGGTGATCACATCATCGACATGGACCAGTCGCACTTCGGCATCCGGAGCGCTGATCGTGATCGGCAGATCGCGGGCGATATTGTGGCAGAAGGTGGCAACGACCGAATTGTAATTCGGGCGGCACCATTTGCCGAATATATTGACCAGCCGACAGATATTGACCGGCGCGCCGCTGTCGCTGGCCAGCGCCTGCAAATGGGCTTCGGCGTTCGCCTTGGTCCGGCCATAAGGCGTGTCGCGATCCACCTGGATGGTGGACGCCGCAATCACCGGAATGGCACTCGACCGGTCGCGCAGCAATTCGCACAGCCGCGCGGTATAGCGGTCGTTGATTTCCTCGAATTCCGCTTCCGTTTCCGGCCGGTTGGCGCCAGCCAGATGCACCACGGCTTCCGCCCGGTTCACCATGTCGGCCAGATCGCTATCGCTGGTGGCGCGGGTTGCACCGAGCACAGCATGGCCGGCTTCGCGCAGGCGCAGCGCCAGATTGCGACCGATGAAACCATTTGCTCCGGTAATCAGGACATCCATGTCAAACCTCGGAATCTGCCGGTTCACCGGCCAGTGTGGAACGGATGAAAGGAAGCTGCAGCAGCAGGTCTTTCATGCCCTCGACATCAAGCTGTTGCGTGTTTTCCGACGTATAGTCAAAGGATTCGCTGATCCGGCTTTCCCCCGATTCGACATAGACGCCGTAATTCAGGTCGCGCATGTCGGCCGGCACCCGGTAATATTCGCCGAGATCCACCGATTGCGCCAGTTCTTCGCGCGAAAGCAGGGTCTCGTGCTTCTTCTCGCCATGGCGCGTGCCGAGAATGTTTATCGGATGGTCGGGCTTTTCAAACAACTCGAGCAGCGCCTTGGCGAGGATGTGGATGGTCGCGGCCGGCGCCTTTTGCACCAGAACATCACCGGTCACGCCCTGCTCATAGCCGAACAGCACCAGATCGACGGCATGGTCCAGCGTCATCATGAAGCGGGTCATGTCAGGGTCGGTGATCGTCAGCGGCTCGCCCGCCTGGATCTGGCGCACGAACAGCGGGATGACCGAGCCGCGCGAGGCCATGACATTGCCATAGCGGGTGCAGCAGATGGTCATCCGTTCCGGATCAATCGCGCGGGCCTTGCCGGTCGCGACCTTTTCCATCATTGCCTTGGAGGTGCCCATCGCATTGATCGGGTAGACCGCCTTGTCGGTGGACAGGCAGATCATCCGCCTGACGCCGGCGCGGTGCGCCGCATCGATCGCGTTGGCGGTGCCAAGGACATTGGTGTTCACGGCCTCGAGCGGAAAGAATTCGCAGGACGGAACCTGCTTCAGCGCGGCGGCGTGAAACACGAAATCGACGCCGTGCATGGCATCGGACAGGCTGTCACGGCTGCGCACGTCGCCGAGGAAGAATTTGAGCTTGTCGTTGCGATACAGCTTGCGCATATCGTCCTGCTTCTTCTCGTCGCGGCTGAAGATGCGGATTTCGCGGACATTGCTGTCCAGAAAGCGCCGCACCACGGCATTGCCAAAACTGCCGGTGCCGCCGGTGATCATCAGGCAAACATCATCTAACATGAATATCATTCTCCATAAGGGTCCGGTCGGGGGCAGGGGCATTGCACTGCGCCAGCAGCCGGACAAGGGCTTCGCTGTGAACTCTATAATCGAAATTGGCTTCGGCTGTCGCGCGAGCGGCGCGGCGCATCGCCGACAGATGTGCCGGGTCGAGCGTCAGGGCCCGCTCGAGAATTTTCGCCAGATCGCCGGGGGCAGGGGAAGGGCAGACCAGACCGTTGACGCCATCGTCCAGATGGTCTGCCAGATCCGAGGTCAGGTTGGTGATCACCGGTGTCCCGAGGCTCAGGCTCTCGCCGAATTTGGTCGGGAAACCGGCGCTCGAAACCCGGTTGATCCGGCGCAGAAAAATGGTGAAATCGGCGGCACGCGTGATCGCGACGGACTGCTCATGGGTGACGCGGCCGTGCAGGGTCAGTCCCGGCGGCACCGCTTCGTGATCGCGCAGGCTGGGCAGGGCCAGCACTTCCTCCGCAGTAGGTCCGGCGATATCGAGGCGGATACGCGCCCCTTCCGGGTCGAGCCGCATCAGGGCGGTGACGACCGTGTCGAGCAGATCGTTCGAGGCCGACCCGCAATAGGACAGCCGCAACCGGCCATCAGCAGATGGGCTCTCCAGCACCGGTTCCAGCGCCGGGACATCCAGGGTCGGCGGCAGTTGCGCCACGGCAAGACCGCGCCGCCGGTAATAGTCGGCGAGATAGGATGAGATCGCGATCACGCCGTCCAGCCGGGGGATCAATGCGCGCATCGCCAGTTCGATATTCCACAAATAGGGCGATTTCAGAAAGCCGGCCGTGCTGCTGGCAGTATACCATTCCACGGCGTCGAAGATCAGCGGTATATTGCGCCGCCTGGCCATGCCGGTCAGTTGTAGCAAATAGGGCGAATATCCGCTGTACAATATGATCGCGGCGGGTGGCGTTGGCGCGCGCGCGATCCAGTCCCGCGTGCGGCTGCCGGTAAAGATATATCGTGCCCGCTTGAGCGCGCGGGGCAGATGTTCGGCGTCGCGCTCCCCGGTCGAGGCCAGACTGATCCCCGGTGCGAAGGGCCGCGCATCGCTGCCCGAATGATCGATCTGGGCCGAGATGATCGTCACCCGATAGCCCGCCGCGACCAGCGACTGGGCATTGCCAAGCACGCGCCGCGCGCCGGCCCCGCCCTCGGGAAAGTCGAAGGGGACGACATAGGCGATCCAGGGGGAGGTTTTAGATGTTCTGATCACGATGGATCCAGCCCCGAAAATTGAGGTGCCGAGAAGAGACGGTGTCCGAGGTATAGCGCTCCGGCTGGTGTGAGGTGCCGACCGTCGTAAGTGATTAATCTACCGGATTCATTGAATGCCGGACAGCGGTTTCCATCGCAGAGTATAGTCAATGGATCCACAAACACGTCTTGCCCGAGTGCGCCAGATAGATTGGCATTGACTACCATAGCACCCGCTCGCGGTTTCACTCGGAGGCGTACCGCGTCGCTCAGGCTGTCTTGTAGAAGGATTTTTCGGTCACGTTCGAAATCCTTTGAACCAATCACGCGCAGCACCGCGTCACTGCGCGAACCCAGCGTTTCGATAGCGGCAAGGGAAGAATCCATTCGACTGCTGTTCCAAAAGAACGCCATCAAAATGATGTCAGCCTGTTCGATTCGTAAATCCGTGCGGAGCTGCCCCCACGCATTCCGGCAACGAGAGAGATAACGTTCCGATATATTGGCTTCAGCTTCTTTCCCGCCTAAACTAGCGCCGCAACGTGCAGGTATATGCAGGGCAGCGATCTGATCATCCTCAAATACGCGGTTCGCGCGGATCATGTTGAACAAATCTTGAGAAAAGGAATCGCCGATGATCAGCACCCGTCGTCCTGGTGCCTTGGTTTCGAAAGACCGCGCCAATGCCTCCTCATATTCGGGACTGTCTGTATAATCCGTGGAATCAGCCGCAGAGATGGCGACAACATCGCGTTGCCACGTTGGATAACTATCGGCAAAACCGGCTCGAGCGAGAATAACTGTAGCGGCAAGAATGCATATTGCGGCCGTCGATATTACCCATGTCAGCAAAAGCTTTGAGGGCATGCGCTGACGATTCCGGAACGGCCTTTCGATCCATCGCCAACTAATTGCAGCTAGAATGAAAGTCACAACCGACAGGATGAGTAAAACCGATAGTGGCGCATCTCCACCAAAGTGTAAGCGGGCAAATACGAACAATGGCTGATGCCATAAATATGCGCTGTAGCTGACAAGACCAATCGAAACGACAAAAGGTAAGGACAGCACCTTACCTGAACCGCTTGTCGGTCGTGAAAATCCAATTACTAGAGCCGTGCCGACCACTGGAATCAGCGCATATCGGCCCGGAAAGGGGGTGATTTCCGAGAATAATGGAACAGAAACTGCGATCATCGCGAGGCCTATCCAGCCAGCGATTGCCGCAGGGCCCGGAAACCGGACAACTGCTGTATCAAGCCGACTGAAATGCACAGACACCAATGCTCCCATACCCAACTCCCAGGCTCGGGTCGGCAAAACGAAAAACGCTACATCGGGTTGGCGTGTGGACATCCAGTCAGCGAGTATAAAGCTGACCAGAACGATAGCCCATAGGAGCCCGAAAACCCATCGGCGACCCAACCGCGCTGCCAACATCAACAGAGCAGGCACAACGAAATAGAACTGCTCTTCTACCGCGAGGCTCCAGAAATGAAGTAGCGGTTTCAGTTCGGATGCGGTTTGGAAATAGCCGCTGGACAACAGAAAGTGGATGTTCGCAGCAAATAGCTGTGTGGCTATCAGGCTTTTTGCATAATCGATCAGTTGATCCGGGTACATGGTCAGCAGAGCGACAGGAATTGTCAGCACCGAAACCAGCAACAATGGGGGGAGTATCCGGCGAATTCGCCTCTCATAGAAATTGCGATAGGAAAATTTTCCGGTTTCAATTTCGCTCAGAATGATCCGGGTAATCAGAAAGCCGCTGATGACAAAAAATACATCGACACCTATAAAGCCGCCGGAGAAGCCTGGCATTCCGGCGTGGTAAAATAGAACCACCAGAACGGCGATTGCACGTAAACCATCAATCTCTGGTCGGTAATTACGCGCGTTCATATTGAGGACCTACTCAGCTCTTTGGCCCTCTTGAACAACGCCGACAGCGTATCTAGCTTGCTTGCGTCGTCAAGCAATGCAGCGGGCAGGTGGTTGTTCGTGAGTGCATGCCGCATTAGGTGATTACCAATAGAGAACATCTGGGAACTCCCGTTGCAGGTTCTCTCGATCAGCCTTGTAATATTCCTGAAGCAACACTTTTGATTCTGGCGTCAATATATCCTTGTGCGGAACCGGATTTGTGAACGGCCATTTCCCGAACAGGAAGGAGAAGCCCCGACCGATATTGCGCAACAGTTGCGAGGGACGATATTCCTTGCGCGAACGGCCGAGTGAGTAATTATAGGTCAGGGCGTTCGGCAGCTTGCGGAAAAAGGCGCGTCGATAATCATAGCTGCCGACGTTTTTCTCACGTTTTTCCTGAATTTGATCCGGATCAAACGGCACTTGCAGGAAGGTACACAGCCTCTGCATAACCGTGCCAAAATCTTGCTGTATCGCCTTCTGGCTGGTGATGAAAATACTGTCAGGGCCGTAGACTTCCCGGACATGTGTCAGGCTGGAGTGATAGATTCCGTTTCTCAGCAGCGCCATTCCCGATATGTGTTTTGACAAATAATTGCCGTGAAACATCGCATGGATCGCGCGGTTTATTTCCATGACCGGGAGCTTGGCGCTGTTCATCAAATGGAAGTAATGGGACACAAACCGACTGACCGGTTCCCGGCAGACCATGATCATTTTGCAATCCGGGGAATGGTCCTTGAGCCGGTCGATGGCCACTATATCGGTAAATATGGTCGGTCGCTTTATTCCCTTAAGCTGCCCGTCGGCCGCGCCGGAAAAATCAAGCTGGCGCGCAACACGACCCTGTTCGAAATCGGGCGATTCAAAACATGCCAGTTCGCCAAGCGGCAGATATAGCGACGGGTGATTATGCAAATAATGCTGGACGGCCGTTGAAGCCGATTTCTGCGCGCCGATTATGGCGAAATCTATCCGGGTACCGGAGCCGTGGGCAGTCATTTGCTGACCTTTCCAAAAAACAGCATTTCAATCATGTCCAGTTTATGCGCATCATCCAGCAAGGCAGCGGGCAAGCGGTCATTGGCTAATGTTTCGCGGAGCGTATCATCCGTCATAAGCTTGTGCATCGCATCAAAAATGGAATCGGCATCCTGCTCGGCGATCAGGCCGGTTTCGCCGTGTACCAGCTGCTCGTCGACTCCGGATACGCGGGTGGCGACGACCGGTTTTCCCATTATCTTGGCTTCGTTGACGACGCCACACAGGCCTTCGTAATTCGACAGCATCGCCACCAGGTCGCTATGCGCATAAGCGGGGAAGGGGTTCTCGATGCGGCCAAGCAGGTGCACATGCCGGCTCAAATCCCGTGCGGCTATCTCGGCTTCGATGTGGTCGCGGTCGGGGCCATCACCCAGCACGAACCAGTCGAAATCCACACCCGCATCCACCAGACGGCGCGCCACCTGTGTCATCCGGGTCAGCCCCTTGGCTTTTTCATGCAGGCGGCAGACAGAAGCAATGCGCAGAGCGCCGTTTCGTCGGGGCGGAAAGGGATCCCTTCCGGCCTGCGCCCGCGCCCGCATTTCGCCGGGGTTCAGGATATTATAGATGACATGCGCCTTGTCTGCGGCTTCGGGCACGGCGGCAACCAGCGACCGGCGCGCCACATCCGAGACACAGACAAAGCCGGTGAATGTATTGAGATTGCGACCTATGCGCTTCTCTATGTCGTTGCGCTTGCCCATCTGCGACAGATCGTTGCGGATGAAATGGAGTTTTGCGGGCGCCCTTGTCACATGGCGGACCACCCAGGTCGGGGCGCCGGTCATGCCGACTGCGGCCCCGTCATAGCGCCGGAAGGCAAGACGCAAGGCGCTGAGTACCCCCCAGACCCCGCGGAGCACCCGGACCAGAGGATTGGAGGACCGTTTCCCCGGACGCAGATGGATGACTTCAATCGCCGGATCGAGGCGCTTTTCCAGCGTCCCGCCACCCTCTGTCAGGACCAGCGTGATGCGCGCGCCGCGTTGCTGCAGGGCATGCAACAGCCGCAAAGTCGACATTTCACCGCCGCCGATGTTGAACTGGGAAAGGTGGAACAGCAGATTCATCTATCAGCCCGATCCGATATCCGGCGCACGCTGGCCGGCATGCGCCGGTTACGCAGGAAGCGGCGTAGACGGCCGGGCAGCGATCCCGAATAGATTTTGTGAAAGGCCGCCAGTACGCGCGGATCTTCGGGAGGCAGGGCCGGATCCAGCGCCGATCCGGACGGCGCCAGCGCCGTGTGCATCCGGTCGTGGGCTCCGGTATGCGTGCCGCTGCCATCGAAACCGATATTCTGCACCAGATTGCGGACCGGATAGAGGGCCACGCGGTCGTTGATGACGTGCCACAGGTTGAACATGATCGACCAGGAATCAATTCGCCCGTCCAATTGCCTGCCCAGCCGGTCGAGCTTGTCCGATCCGGTCGCCATGAACCGCTTGCGCAACGCCCTGTCCTGCCACAGGCGCGGGGCATCGCTGCCGGACCAGTCGACGGTTTCCCAGCGGTCGCGCCAGGTGGCCCAGCTGTGGCTGCAGCTGCGCGGGACGGCGTAGACATCATGCGGGTAATCCGCCGGCGGCTGGGGTATCGGACAATAGCCCGTGACCGACCCGACTTCGGCGGTCTGCTCATGCCGTTCCAGCGCGCTGTTCATGAACCGGAGAAAATCGGGGGCCACCAGCAGGTCATCCTCGAGCACGATGGCGGTCCCGTGCTGATCAATAACCCGGGTGACGCCTTCGACAATGGATCGCGCCAGTCCCTTGTTTGTTTCTGATGCGATGATCGTGACTTGCGCGAAATCCTGTTGCCAGCGCGGATCGTCCAATATGCTACGGACCGCCGCGACCTTGCCTTCGGCTGCGGCATTTTTCGGTCCGTCCGAGAAGATCCAGAGACTGGTGTCGCTTGCGCCGCTGGCCGCTGCAAGGGCGGCAAGCGTCTGCTGCAGGTGATCGGGCCGCGCATAGGCGAACAAGGCGACCGGAGCGAGCGCCCGGCTCATCCCGCCTGCCCCGCTACCACCGTCTGATAGACGGCCACCAGTGTCTGGATGATAAGTTCGGGATTGTGTGTAGTGCTGGCACGCAGATGCGCGGCTTGCGAGAGATTTTCCGCCAGACTGTCATCCTCGAAAATACGCTGCAATTGCCAGGCGAGCATGGCCGGATCACCCGCGCGATAGAAAAGCGCCTCTTTCCCGTCCTGTGCCATGGATGGCACGCCCCCGACATAAGAGGGCACTGCCGGGACGCCCATCAGCATCGCTTCGGCCAGCGTGTTCGGGCTGTTCTCGATCAGCGAAGAGAGAACCACCACGTGCGAGCGGCGCATCCGCTCGGCCATGTTCTCGGCGTCAAGCTGTCCCGTGAAAATAACATGATCGCGCAAGCCGAGATCCGAGATAAGATCCATCAGATAGACCGAATAGCCAACCAGCCTCTGTGCCGACAGCCGGGACAGCGACCACGGATTGCGGCCCGCGATATAGAGCTTGGCATCGGGGAATTTGTGACGGATTTGTGCCAGCGCCCGGACGGCAAAATGCACACCTTTCAGTGCCGAGGCTCCATTGCCGACAAAGATCGAAAAGGGCTCGCACTCGTCGCGGGACCAGCGTTTCTCATAAAAGGGATCGCGCAGGATGCGCGGGCAATGATGATATTGGGCTTTCGGATTCAGCCAGTTCGCCTGGGCCCGGTCCCAGATCGTGCGGCCCAGAATATGATCCGCCATGGCGATGGTCTCGCGCTCGCCGCGCAGACGGGGCAGAAATTTCAGCAGATTGTTGGCCAGCAGCGCCAGCCCGACGATCACATGCTGCGGATGCCGGATATTGAGAAAATCGCCCGCGGAGAGATGGCCGAACTGATAGGGTTTATATCCGTTGATCACACCTTGCAGCGAAATCAGTCGCCGGCCGGACCAGCTCGACAGGAAGCGCCGCGTGTAGGCCATTTCGGTGCCTTCGACATGCAGGATATCGGGGGCAAAGTCGGAGAGAACCCGGTCACAGTCGGCTTGTCTGATATCGTAGCTGTCCCCCTTGGACTGGGGAATCGCGAAATAGTCGATGCCATCCTGATGGACATGCTGGAGATTTTTCACCGGCGCGCGCATCGCCACCCCGAGGCGCAGGCCTTCGACCTGTGCCAGACGACTGGTGGTCACAGAGAGCCAGCCGCCGAACGGGGTTTCGGGCACGCCCAGTCGGGAGGCTACCGCCGGCAGGACGATATTGGACGTCCAGAGTACGGATATCGGCTTTCCGGTCATGCCGGAGACACTCGTCTGGCCGTCGATGTGGCTGGGCGAGGAGGTTTAGGATTGCTGCCGAATTCCCGAGTGATCGCGCAGGCGACCGGGAACATGATGAAAAGCACGACGCCCACCGCCATGGTCACGCTGTTCAACAAGGGAAACAGGATCATCACGGCCAATACGCCACCGGTCATGCTCAGCATGCCGGGGTGTTGCCGGAGCATCCTGACCGGAAGGTAGAGCATCAGGCCCATATAAAGCATGCCAAAGAACAGGCCGCGCTGCGCAAAATAGTCCAGATAAGCTGAATGGTTGCCGACACCGCGGTCTCCCAGAACCCCGAAGATCGGGTTCTGCAGAAAGGAATTGATACTGCGAAGATAGCGTTCGGTCCGGTCGGCCACCGTTCCGGTCGATCCTCCGGCTTCCAGAGAAAGCTGGAGATCGCGCAGCTTGTGGACGAACGATGTCCCGTCGGCGAGGGGGATCAGCAGTTCGGTGATATCCTGCAGGAATATCTGTCCCAAAATAACCAGAAACAGGGCCACCAGCGGAGCCATCAGCAGGATCCAAGGACGGGTTCGCAAATACATGAGGGACACGGCCAGCGTAGCGACCAGCAAGATCACAGCGATCGTGAAGCCGGCGCGCAGGACCAAAATAGCGATGAGCGCAAGCATGACTGGTGGCATCAGACGAAACGCACGCGGGAATGCCCGAAGGAACCGTGGTGCAGATGATGTATCGAACAGGCGCCATCGAAAGGTCATCAGCACCAGCACGGGAATGAGAATGAGCGAAGAATAGATGAGCGGATATCCTCCGACGCCCTGCTGCATCAGTTCCAAGGACTCATCCGATGAACGGACCACGGTCCTCGCTGCATGGGCTCCGAATGTATCAAAGCCCCGGATGGTGCTGAACCACCAGATCGGCAGCGTTAGCATCATCGTCCAGAACACCGGCGCCAGACTTTTCGGGTCATGCCGGCGGCTTTCGTAAATGATCAGCAGCGTGAACAGGATATACATTTGAATGTGGGACACCAGGGTCCATTCGCGAAGCATATACCAAAGCGTCAGGTCATAGGCAATGAACAGGCCTGCACCCAGAACCGGCCACGTCGGCCGGAGGAAAATTCCGTTTGTGCGCACGATTTCCAATAGACCCCATGTGACGAGCGCGAGCAGTGCCACCGCCCTCGCGAGCGGATCGGCAGTCAGCGGCGGGCTCATGATCCACAGACACAGGATTGCCAGCGCAAAATTCTGCAGGCTGATAATATTTAGTTTCATGGCAGATCAACACTCATGTAGATGGGGTCGGCTCTCTCATCAATCGGACTTCTGGGCTACAAGATCGCGAAATTCAGGACTGTCGCGAAGATTCTCTTCCCAGTTGCCCGAGGCCACGATCCGGCCCTGTTTCATGACGATGATCCGGTCACAGGATTTCACCGTTGTCAATCTGTGAGCAATGACCAGCAGCGTCTTTTCGCCGGGAAGTGCGTCGATTGCCGCAACCAGTTCGCCTTCGGTTACCGAATCCAGCGCGCTTGTGGCTTCGTCGAACACGATCAGATCGGCATCGCGATAGAGCGCTCGGGCGATGCCGATACGTTGTCGCTGGCCGCCGGAAAGACGCACGCCATTTTCTCCGATTGACGTGTCATATCCTTGCGGCATTTCGGCGGTGATGAACTCGTGCAACTGCGCTATCCTGGCCGCTTCCTCGATTTTGCTCTGGTCGGCATGGCCGGATTTTGCGCCGAGGGCGATATTTTCGGCCACTGTCGCGTCGGACAGAAAAATATGCTGCGGCACATATCCTATCGCTTTTTGCCATATCCGGATGTCCTCGTCGGCAAGCCGCACGCCATCGACCAGAACATCTCCGTCGCGCGGGCGCAACAGACCAAGTACCAGATCGGCCAGAGTGCTCTTGCCCGCGCCGGTTGTCCCGACAATGCCGATACGCTGGCCTTTCAGAATTTTCAGATTGATCCCGTTCAGTGCCAGGCCTTCGGCAGTGGGATAGGCAAAATGGACGTTGCGAAGCTCCAGCGACTCGTCGAGCCTTATCGAACGGGACGACGGTTTGATCTTCATGGCGGGATCGACAGGCATGATCATGTCGGTATGCACGCTGGTTACAGCCGCCGCGCCGAATTTCATCACGCTGATCGAGCGGTAGATTTTTTGTACCTCCGGAAGCAATCTTTGCGCGCCCAGCGCCATGATACCGAGTTCTGGCAAGACCCCGGTCAGCAATCCGCCATTGATCAGGGTTTCCTCATCAAAATATACTAGCGGCAAGAGGATGATCGAAACAAAGATAACCGCTTCCACCATGTAGCGCGGCGCCGAGTTGATCACATTGGCGCGGGACTGTGTCAGCGCCGCTTCACTCGAAAAGCGGCTGTAATTGGACAGGTAAAATTTTTCTGTCCCCGCGATCTTGATATCCTTGATACCACTTAGAGCTTCCCGAGAAATTCGATAGCGTTCGCTATTGGCTTTCACGCGGCTGACCCCCATCTGGCCCAATATGGTGCGGCTCAACAGATAGACGATTGCATAGGAAACGACGATTACGCCAAGAGCGACAAGCGTGATCATTGGCGCCAGTGTCATCAGCACGATAATTACCGACAAGGTACCGAGAACGCCGGCCGCCAGTTCAGCACCAGGCCGGAAATATTGTTGCACCACCTCCCGGGTCTCGTTCAATATACCTTTCGCCATATCGCCCGTATTGCGACCCAGAAAAAAGGTCATCGGCTGCGACATGAAAACTTCGAGCAAGCGCACGCTGATCGTATGGATACGCATCTGGGTAAAGCGTTCGATCATGTATACGCGGAGAACCTGTAGTGCGGCATTGATCAGGAGCAGGGCAATCGTTGCTCCGCCCAGCAACAGGATGAAGGTGAATTCGGGGGGTGATCCAACCAGTTGATAGCCCCATTGCAGCCAGGCATTTGTCTGGATCACGTCGGGGCGGGTCAAAACCAGCAGAAACGGATAGACCGATGCAACGCTCAGCGCGAGGGTTACGGAAGAGACGAGGAAAATAGCCAAGACAATGAATGCGTTGCGCCGCTCCCGCGGTGTGAGCAGAGCAAAGGCGAGGCGAAAGGGTCTTTCGCGGGAAGGCATGTTGACGGAAGGAGATAACACTGTTTTTTCGCCCGACTGCTTCATTTGCTTTCTCCAGCACGTTTCTGCAACCGCAGGCCCAGTTGCTCAATTCCACGACCCATGCTGTAAAGGATCGCGCCGCCAGTGCCATGGTGCTGTTCTCGCCGCCGCCACAGGGCGCGCCACCGGGACAAGGGTGTCAAGCGGGTCGTGCCGTCGAGTGCAATAGCCTCTGGACCCGAAAAAGGCAGATAGCGAATGGTCAGATCATCGGCTGTCGCATAGTCCAGCAGAATCCGTTCGACTCTGTCGGGCGTAAATTCATCCATGGTGCATGGCGCCTTCTCTTCAATCCCCTGTGCCTCGAACCGCTCGGTAAACGGGCGGTGTTCAATATCGATCCGCACCTCAGTTGTCGCCTTCAATCCCTCTGCCAGACCGGCAATCGCCACGGCGAAATCATGGTCCGTAGCAGCGCGGCGGCGCATCTTGGGCAGTATATCACCGAGCAAGTGCACATGTTTCTGGGCATGGGTATAGCATTTGCGAAAAATATCGCGGTTGCTTTGCCCAAAATCGTGCAGTCCGACGACATAAGGCACTTGTGCCCACGGGTAACCCCGCGCCTTCATACCCTCCATGGCTGTCGTCTCCGGCCGTAGCGACAGGCCTTCCTCGGGAATCAGTTCGATCATCTGCGGCAACAAGGACGTGCGAAACAGATGATTTCCGGCTTCGCGAAGCGTTACGAAAAGCTTGTCCAGCACCACGCCCTGCAGCTCGAAGACTTCCGGTGGCTGCTGCAGGGCTTGCTGCAGCATCGCCTTGATCGATCCCGGGCGCATGACGACATCCGCATCGATACAGAACGTCCACTCGCGGCCCGCCGCAATGCCCGCCTCGAAACTCACGCGCATCGCCTTTGAAAAGGGCGCTTCGCGCACCGTCACGATCTGGGCATCGTCCACCCCCTGCGCCCGAATCGATGCGCGGCACGCCTCTTCGGTGCGCTCGCCGACGGTCCGGATGATCATGGTCACGGCGTCCAGAACGTTCATGGTCGATGCGTGCTCCGTATAATGTTAAGATGGCAGAAATCGGCTCGGTTCATCGGGCCCCTCTCCGAACCAGTTTGCGCAATCTTTCCTTTATGCTGCTTAGCGGCAAGCTTCCCTGGCGCACGGCGGTCTGCTCAGCTGCATGGGCCAGAAGACGCAGCGCTGCTGTCTGGTCATTGGCGAGAAAGCGGGACAGGGAATCGGTCTCGGCGAGCCCCAAATCCCGGGCTCCGGTCTCTGCAAGCCCCTTGTCAATTTCTGCCCGGTCGTAGAGCGCGGGTTCGTCAAACTGAAAATCGAATTTTTCGCGGAGGGCGATGGCTTCGTCAAACCAGGCGTCCAGAATCAGCCAGCGAACCGCCGGATTGACGGTCACCCGGCGCAGCGAGAGCGATTCACCAAGCGCCGCTTCCGCCTCTGCCAGACGCGCCCGCCAGAAGCGTGACCGTTCGACATAGTCGGAAGCGCTGTCGCCGGGCACGTTCATCATGGCCGCTTGCAGGGCTATGCAACCCTCTCCGGTGAGACTTACATTAGCGTTCCGCCCAGGCAGGGACAGCTTTGCAGCCAGTCCTGCTTGTACGGTCTCGAGAAAATCAGTCCGTATATCGCCGACCTTGGCAAGGTCCCGTAATTGCACGGAGCCGATGTCCTGCCAGCGCATCAGTCGGGAATGCCAGGGCAGACTGCCTGGCAGCCGGACGTCCGAGGTTCGCCCAAGCCTCTGGGAAGCCTTGGATTCATGATTGGGAACCGGTGACCGCAGATAGGCGACTGACGACGTCTCCGCGCCCGGAGCAATGCGCGCCAGCCACGCCCGCATTGTGGTAAAGTCGTCGATCGACATGAAGTTTTCGGCTGACAGGATCAGCGTTTCGGGATGGTGCTTCGACATCTGATCGGCAACGGATTGCCACGCGGCCGCGGTCTTGCGCACGACTGCTGCTGGATCATTTCCGTTGCGGCGAAGGTCGATGTCGCGCATTTTGTCCGGGTTGTGCAGCCCGGCCGCGAGGTCTGTGTGATGGGTGGCGCGCTTGATGGCAGGATATAATATACCCCGTTTCAATAGCGCGCTGCGATTGGCATCTAGAGCCACTTGCAGACTGCTGGATCCGGCTTTGGGCGTACCAATGTGAAGGATCAGACGCATTGCATCCTCCGCAAACCGCCCGTTCGGCGGTCCAGTCCGTTGCACGGGCCCAGGTCTGCTAGCCGAAATATTGTACCTACATGTCTGGCATGTCGGCGAAGCGGAAAATCATCTTCAGTGCGCACCGGATTGCTCCGTCTTGCGTTCGGCTATTCCCGCCAGCAGTTTGGTCAGCTGAACATAATGTTGCCCAGCATCACGTACCACATCTGCTACGGTCAGAGTCTGCCCGAAGGATATGGTTCTCTTCAACGCGCCGGGTAACAGGAAACAACGGATGAACTGAAATAATTCGGTGCTGTTCCAGAACAGCCGCTCGCGCCCGATCCGCTTGTACAGAAGCCGTGTCTTTTCCTGCCCAGCATAAGCGATTGTAGTGCCACCATAGCTCATCATCATCACGCCAAAATGTAGGCGCGTACTGACCAGCAGGTCGAGAGTGGCGGCTTCCTCGCAAGCTTTCTCGATATCGGTCAGAGTCTTGCGAGAACAGTTTTTCGGCATCCGGTCCGGTGCAAAGGCATTAAACTCGCCGTTCGGTCCAGGATGAATATCAATGAATATAAAATCAAGATCCGGACGTAGCCGGACAATCATGCCCAATATCTTTCGTAACAACCTGTACCGTCGGGACTGGGTCATATAGAGATTGAAACCAATCCGACGTCGACCCGAGGTTTTCTTTTTCGCGACAGGCACCTGATCTGCGGTGGTCCACACCATATCGTTGAAAAATGCTCCGTCGATCCCCGCCTGCTCGAGCAACTGGATATCTTCGCTGTTTCTCAATGTAACATGGGTTAAGCCGCGCACGAGATTCTGTCTCTCTGCAGGGGTGATCTGATCGAGCGACTTTCCTGCACCTCCGAGCGAGATGCCAATCTGCGGAATATTCTTGGCTTTGGCCGCCTCTGTCACTGCACCCATGTCGCGGGTAAAATCCGCCTGTGCCGGGCTCAAATTGTTTCTAGGGATCAGTAATCCGCCGCCTCCGAATATGATGACGTCAGATTGCGCAACGAGTTCGGTGACGCTGGAGCAAAGTTCCACGTCCCAACCTGACATGAATTCTGGTGATTTGGTGAAAACTATGGGTTCATAGCCGAGGCTTTTGACATGCCGTGACAACAGAAAAGCCATCAGGTTGTCGCCCAGATTCCCGTAGCTATAATAGCCGAACAAACCGACTTTCAGATTCTTATCCATGGAGATCCATCCTCATCAGCAATTCGCAGTGTTGTGGCACCATCATGATTGCTGACGGCAGACCTACCCATGAATCAACCGGTCCGGCTGAGCTGCCGTTGCGCTCAAGAGTGATGGATCCAAGGCGCATGCTCAGACTCCGTAAAAGTCGCGGTACCAGTTGACGAATTCGGCCACGCCCTCCCGAAAACCGGTATCTGGCCGGTAACCTGTCAACCGCTGCAGCACGCCGGCGTCCGCCCAGGTGGCCGGCACATCGCCGGTCTGCATCGGCATGTAATTGCGCACCGCCTTCTTGCCCACTTCATCCTCGATCGCTTCCACGAAATCGAGCAGCCGGATCTTGTCGGAATTGCCGATATTGACCACCCGGAACGGAGCGGCGGGGGACAGGCTGTCATTCTCGACTGCGGTTTCCGGTCCGCCCGGGACCGCGTCGATCAACAGGCGGATCCCGCGCACCAGGTCGGTGACATAGGTAAAGTCGCGCCACATCTCGCCATCATTGTAGATGTCGATCGGCGTGCCTTCCAATATGCCCTTGGTGAATTTGAACAGGGCCATGTCGGGACGGCCCCAGGGGCCATAGACGGTGAAGAAGCGGAACATCGTCGTCGGCATATCGTAGATATGGGCGTAGGAATGGCCCATTGCCTCGTTCGCCTTCTTGGTCGCGGCATAGATGGTCAGCGGCGTGTCGGCTTTCTGCGTTTCGGCGAAGGGCATTTCGGTATTGGCACCATAAGCCGAACTGGTCGAGGCCATCAGCAGATGCTGCACCTGCACCGCGCGGGCGGCTTCCATGACGTTGAACGTGCCGACGATATTGGCGTCGATATAGGCGCGGGGATTTTCCAGACTGTAGCGGACTCCTGCCTGCGCCGCGAGATGGACGATGATATCGGGTGCGGCGGCGGTGACGGCAGCCTGCACGGCATCATTGTCTTCCAGCATGGCCTGGGTGAAGGTGAATTTCGGATGCTGGTTGAGCAGCTCGATCCGCCGTTCCTTAAGGCGCACATCATAATAGTCGGTCATGCCGTCATAGCCGGCGACCGTCCAGCCCTCCTGCAGCAGCAGTTCGGCCAGATGAAAGCCGATGAACCCGGCGGTTCCCGTGATGAAGGCAGTTTTCATCGCCCAACTCCAACATATTCGGTGAAGCCGGCTGCCAGGACCGAATCGCGATCATAGACGTTGCGCAAGTCGGCCATGACCGGGGAATTCATACCCCCGGCGAGGCGCGCAAGGTCCAGCGCGCGAAATTCGTTCCACTCGGTCAGGATGACCACGATGTCCGCATCGCTGGCTGTCTCATAGGCGTCGTCCACCCAGGTGACGCCGGGCAACAGCGCCTCGCCCTCGCGCAGTCCCTGGGGGTCGCATACCCGCACATTGGCGCCGCCGCCCACGAGGGCCGGAACGATGGTCAGCGATGGCGCATCGCGCATGTCGTCGGTTTCCGGCTTGAACGTGACGCCCATGACGGCCACCGTCTTGCCATTGACCGAACCGCCGCACAGGTCGAGTAGCTTGTCGATCATCCGCCGCTTGATCGCCTCGTTCACCTCGATCACCGTCTCGGTGATGCGCTGGGGAACGCCATGTTCCTGACCGATGCGGGCCAGCGCGCTGGTGTCCTTGGGAAAGCAGGAGCCGCCATAGCCCGGCCCGGCGTGCAGGAATTTGTTGCCGATCCGGCCATCCAGCCCGATGCCCTTGGAAACCGACTTGACGTCGGCTCCGACACGCTCGCACAGGGCCGCGATTTCGTTGATGAAGCTGATCTTGGTGGCGAGAAAGGCATTGGCCGCATATTTGATCATTTCTGCCGATTCCAGATCGGTATAGACGATTGGGAATTCGCGCAGGAACAGCGGACGGTAGATGTCCCCCATGACCGTCTTTGCGCGGTCGCTTTCGACGCCCACGACGACGCGGTCGGGTTTCATGAAATCGTCGATTGCCGCGCCTTCGCGAAGGAATTCGGGATTGGAAGCCACGTCAAACTCTGCTTCCGGATTGGTTTCACGGATGACCGCCTCGACCTTGCGGTTGGTGCCGACGGGTACTGTCGATTTGGTTACCACCACGGCATATCCGGTCAGCGCCCGGGCAATATCCTCTGCCGCGGCCATGACATAGGTCAGGTCGGCATGACCATCCCCGCGCCGGGTCGGTGTGCCGACCGCAATGAAGACCGCATCAGCGCCGTCGACCGCTGCGGCCAGATCGGTGGTAAAACTCAGCCGGCCGGCGGCGACATTGCGTTCCATGACAGCATCCAGCCCGGGTTCGTAAATCGGAACTTCGCCGCGTTCCAGCAGGGCGATTTTTTCGGGCATCTTGTCGACGCAGACCACATCATGGCCGAAGTCGGAAAAGCACACGCCCGAGACAAGTCCCACATAACCCGTGCCGATCATTGCAATTTTCATTGTTCGGTTATTCCCTTTGCTAGATAGTCAAAATATGGTTTGCGGCGCGCCGGCTGTCCTGCCGGTGCACTGATATTCCTGATGCCACATGCCGGAGACAACAGGCGATGGAGTGGCGTGCAAGATCGCGGCCATTCTATTTTGCCCCGATCAACGTTACTTGTGACAATTTCATGATGTCCGGTCATTTGCTTTTCACACCATCGCGGAGTCCGGGCAGCTGGGCCTCGGGCAGTTCGGCGGCCAGACTCTCGATTTCGGCCTTGAGCGCCTCGTGCTCTTCCATTTTGCGCAGCAGGAACCGGCGCGTCATCGTCGCCTTTTCGGCGATACCTTTGAGCGTCAGCTTGTAGGCATAGCGGCGCTTGTCTTCTGCAGCGGTGAAATTTCCCAGTTTTACCAGGCCTTTCTCGATCAGCGCGTTCAGCACATAATGCATGGCCCCGACGCTGACACCAACGGCCTTCGCCATCTCCCGCTGCGACATTTCAGGATTCTCGTCGAGCAGGCGAAGCACGCGAAACCGCGTATCCTCCTGAAGCTTGCTGCGTTTGCTCGTCATAGGTTCAGACTGGTTTTTCTCGGGCTAACCCAACGGGCGCCTCGCGTGGCTAAAAGTCGGCGGATAGAACAGACTCTATATCGTTCATTATTGAGCGGTAGCATGTTGCGGCGCTGGCGAACAAGTGCAAAAGTAAAAATCTCACTGGGTCTTGCCATGGCGTTCTGGCGGAAGCGGGGGCGCGTTCCTGGAGGAGTTGCGGCGCCCCATATCCGGAAAACTGTCAGAAAGTCAACGATCTAAGGAGTCAGATTTCGGCGTAACTCTGTACAACCCTCGCCTTGTCCCGGGCGGGCGCGTTTGCTTTCATCTGCGCTTGAAAAATATCGGGTATTCCGGACAGACATCGCGGTCGGGATAATGCTTGCAATTGTATAACCTACAACACAACCAATAATGTTGTTCAGCATATTGCTTTCCATGCCCTGCAAATCTGTATTTCTATGAAATAGTGGCGATGGTGTGTAACAATAGGCTGGACTTTTAGTCCGTGACAGCGTTCACGAATCCCGATAACCTCTCGACATGAGCTATCGGGCAAATGTCGTCTGAACATTCGATCGCGGGGCAAATTTTGGGAGATGCAGGGAAATCTGATCCGCATGCGGTGCGTTTTCGCGCCTTTGTCAGCTACAGCCATGCCGATGCTGCGATCGCCCAAAAGCTCCACCGTAAAATTGAAACATATCGGCTGCCCCGTCATTTGAGAGATCGCCAGACGGCAGATCCGGACAATGGCCGCCTTGGCCGAATCTTCCGGGATCGCGAAGACCTGCCGGCAGCCGAGGATCTCTCGGAATCGGTGAAGCAGGCGCTGGCGGGCTCCGAAGCGCTGATCATCATCTGCTCTCCCGATGCCAGGGGGTCGCAATGGGTCGCCCGCGAAATTGAATTGTTCCGGACGCTGCATCCGGATCGCCCGGTGCTGGCGGCGCTGGTGCGCGGCGAGCCGGAAGAGGCTTTCCCGGCGCCCCTACTCGATGGTGCCGAGCCGCTGGCGGCGGACCTGCGCAAGGATGGTGACGGCTGGCGGCTCGGCTTTCTGAAAATCGTCGCGGGCATCGCCGGTGTCCCGCTCGATGCGCTGGTCCAGCGCGATGCGAGCCGCCGCATCCGCCGCGTGATGACCGTCACGGGCGGTGCGCTGATCGCGCTGCTAGCGATGATCGGGATGACAATATTCGCAATCCAGTCGCGCGACGAGGCGCAGCATCAGCAGGCCGAAGCCGAAGGGCTGGTCGAATATATGCTGACCGATTTGCGCAGCGAGCTGAAAGGTGTTGGCCGGCTTGATGTGATGACCAAGGTCAACGAGCGGGCGATGGACTATTACGAGGATCAGGGTGATCTGTCGGATATGCCGGCAGAAAGTCTCGAGCGGCGTGCGCGAATCTTGCACGCGATGGGCGAGGATGACGAAAAGCGGAAAAATTTTGGCTGGGCGGCGGTGAAGTTCAATGAGGCGCACCGGGTAACGGAGGCGTTGTGGGAGCGGGAACCGGGGAATCCGGATCGGATTTTTGCTCATGCCCAAAGTGAAAACTGGCTCGGGCTGGCCGCATACTGGAGGAAAGATTACGCTGAATCGAAAAACCGGTATCTGCGCAACAGGAAATTGGTTGATCAACTGATGACACGTAGAAAGATCAAGCCTGAATGGTTGAGGCATGCCGGTTACTCCTATGGCAACCTGTGCGCGGAGAATCTCGCATCCGGAACGGAACCGGAATTATCTCTGCATTATTGCGCCACCGCATACCGTCACATCGCCAAATTACTCGAATTGAATCCGCATGACAAACAGGCTTTATCGGACCTCGCCAATCGGCATGCCTGGCTATCGGACGCTTATTTTGCGAACGATATGCAGGAGCGGGGTGCGCATCACAGAGAGATGCAGGTTCGTCTCGTCGAAAAGGCCTATCAGGATGATCCGAACAACACGGAGGTTCGCGATCAATGGGTCAGAACCCAGATGGTATATGCAGAATTCCTGATTGACCATTCTCGTTTCGAGGAAGCCGACAAATTTGCACAATCTGCCTCTCATATGATTGAGCAGTTGATCAGGCACGATCCGCAAAACTCACGCTGGAAACTATCGCGCAGCCGAATTCAAAAACTGAAAGCAAATTAGGAGCAAAGTCATGGGGTCTGTTCAAAATAATAACGCGATGCTTGACCAACAGCAATTCGAGGTAGCCCATTTCATTTTTTTACAAGTTGCAAAACTGGGCAATGCAGAAGACGCGGTGATCGGTTACAAGAAAATTGCTGAATCGAACAGGCGCAGGGACGCGCAGCAACTGAATGATCTTGTTCAGGAAATCATGACAAAGCCGGCAAACAGTTGGCGAATTCCCCGGAAAAACCCTGTATCTAAGCCAGGTCGTAAACTGCGTCCTTTATCCATCGAATCTACGAAGAAAAAGACGTTTTTTCTATTCCACTGGGATGTCCAAAATGACGCGTTTTCGACTTCCGCACCTCCCTTCGAGTCCACCCATGCCGGCATTTACTCTGACTGTCGTCTCTACCGGCTTGCTGGAGGAGGTGTTGAAATTATCACGCCAAGTGCTGGCGCTGGCGCATATCCGGCATGCAACTGGGCAAGTTTCTTGTACGATGGGGAGCAAGCTTCGAACCAAGGGGTCGCTGGTCACTTTGTTCACCCTTTCCTGTTCAACACTCAAAGGGGTGAGGAAAATAACCCGGGAGCGGAAGGAATTGTGACAGGGTCGGGAGACACTGGACATCCTGGCGGTGCCGGAAGTGGATAAGGCCAAAAGTGAAAGAATGACCACCCTCCACCAAATCCTCGCCATCGCCCGTGCCGGTAACCCGGCGCGGGCATGGGCCTTGTTTCAGTCCGCTGGCTGGGATGCGCATCCGGATGATCGAAAGGCGCTCACCCTGAAGGGCCGCTTGCTCAAGGATCAGGCGAAGGCTGCGAGCGGTGCAGATCGTGCGCGGCTTTATGGCGAAGCGGCGGAGGCATATGCGGGGGCGGCTGCGCTGGAGCGCGACAGCTATCCGCTGATCAATGCCGCAGCGCTTGCACTGCTGGCAGGCCGGCCGGATCGGGCGCATTCGCTGGCGCGGGAAACGCTGGCGTTGCTAGACAGCGATCCGGAGCAGGGTGAAAATGCCTATTGGCGGGCCGCGACGCGGGCGGAGGCTCTGCTGCTGCTGGACGATGACACTGGTGCGCGTGCGGCGCTGGCCGAGGGAATATCGAAACTTCCCCGGGCCTGGGAGGATCATGCCGCGACCCTTGGCCAGTTTGCACAGATCCTCGCCGAACAGGGCAAGGACGCTGCGTGGCTCGACCGGCATCGTCCACCGCCCAGCCTCTACTTCAGCGGCATTATCGGCCTGGACGAGACGAACCCGGCCATTGCACAGAATATTGACGCGATCATTGCGCGGGAAAAGCCGGGTTTCGGCTTTGGCGCGCTCGCAGCGGGGGCGGATATCCTGATCGCCGAGGCGCTGCATAGGGCAGGCACGGAACTGCATATCATATTGCCTTATCCGGTGGACCGCTTCCGGCAAGTGTCGGTCGCTCCTTATGGCGACCATTGGCTTTCCCGCTTTGATACCCTGGTCGCGGCGGCGGCCCGGCTCGATGCGCTGACGGAATCGCCGGAAGAGGACGAGCGCGGGATTGCGGTTGCGGTCGAACTGGCGGACCTGGTCGCCATGGGGCAATGCATCCGCAATGCCGCGGTGCTGACAAGCCGACCGAAGGCGCTCACCATCACCGGCCGGGGCGATGAACCAAGGCGCCAGCATCTGGTATGGACCGAAACCGGCCACGAGCAATTTTCCCTATCCGTTGCCCGCAAGGCGGACCATGATCCGATCACTGCGCCCTCGGACCGGGAGACCAGAGAGCTGGCCGCTATTCTCTGGGTGGACGGGCTCGACCAGGACTCACAGCTCCCTGAAGCCGTCGGCGCGTTTCAGACTGCTGGCGATGCCTGTTACAGGATTGCTGCCAATATCGCGGAAACGTTGTCGCTCAGCCGCTCTCTGTTGCAGCATCACGCCGATGCCAGAATCAGCCTGCTGATCGATATCATGGATCCGCAAAGGCCTGCGTCCTCTTTGCTGGAACAGGCCGGTGACATGGCGCGCGCGTCGGGCGGCGGCGCGATATTGACCGACTATAAGTCGGCAATGGTGCTGACGCTCGAACCGGGCGGCCACGCGATCGAGGAGATCGGTGAATTGCAGAGCGTGCGCGGACCGCTGTCATTATGGTCCGTCGCCTGAGCGCTTGCCGTTCAGATCACCAGTTCCTCGAGCAGACCGCGCGACAGGATTTCCAGCCTTTTGTCATCGCGCCGGATGATTCCGCGCCGTTCCAGCGCATTGATTGCCCGCGAACCGGTCTCGCGCGTTGTCTGGGCGGATAAGGCGAGCGCCGCGATCACGGGCGGTGGCGCTATTTCGCCTTTCTCCCCCGCTTCGTGCAGCAACTCGGCATAGACCCGGCCATTGGCGGTCAGGGTGATGCGGGCCGCCATCCGGTCGAGTACCGCATTATATTGGCGGCCCAGAATCTTGGCCAGGCCGCTGCCGATCCGGGCTTCTTCCTGCAACAGGACGGTCATTTTTGCGGTGGGGATTTCAAGCACCGAGAGGCCTGTCTGGGCCACGACATCGGAAATCACGAT
This sequence comes from Sphingorhabdus sp. SMR4y, assembly GCF_002218195.1. Classification (GTDB taxonomy): domain Bacteria; phylum Pseudomonadota; class Alphaproteobacteria; order Sphingomonadales; family Sphingomonadaceae; genus Parasphingorhabdus. The sequence goes on from NZ_CP022336.1 coordinate 2,503,323, forward strand.
CCGCTCGTGCGGAAAGGCACCGAACAATTCTCCGGGACCATGGGCGGCGAGCAATTTGGTCTGGCCGTCCACACCGATGATCTGCAACTGCGCCCGGCCTTCGAGCACGATCCAAAGCTTGGCTCCGGGATCGCCCTGATGAGCGAGAATAGCCTTGTGGCGATAGTGCACCAGCCGGGTGGCCGAATCCACTCTCGCGGCTTCTTCCGGTGAGCAGGAGAAAAACGCGGCGAGGGCGGCGATACGGTCGCTGCTGGTCATTACCTCCTCCATTCAGCCGGTGGCGATACGCCGGGTTCCCTTTGCCGGCGGTGTCTCCGGGCCGCCGGCGAAACATTGGGCGACTTCCATCCACTGCCGGGCAGTATCGCCAATAGTTTCGAGCGCGGTGTCATCGATGTTGCGGGTCTGGGTGACGACCTGCGAAAATTCCACCGCGCTGCCGCGAACGACATTATCGTCTTGCGGGTCATTCCATTCCCAGACGGCGCCCGATGGCGCGGTCAGCTGAATGAACGGCTTGGGAGCCGGCGGCTCCTGACGGCGATTGCGGAAGGTCCAGCCGTAGGTGGTGACGCCGAGATGCGCGATATTGCGAATGCGGTCGCCATCCTGACGCTCTTGTCCCAATATATCGAATATCTCCTGTCCGTGCGACCAGGTCTCCATCTGGCGGGCGATGATCTTCGAGCGCGTGGTCATGTCCGGCCCGGCCCAGGCGACGCGGGTCTCGGGGTCGGCTTCGCCGTAAGCGGTGGCGAGTTCGGGATAATAATCGCAATAGGCGTCGAACAGGGCCTTGCCGCGAATCCCGCCGGCATGCTGGTCCAGCCATTCATATTGCACATCGATATGACCCTTGCCGGTCTTGAACGCGCCCATCATGTCGCGGAGAAATTGCTTGAAGGCGTCCGGGTCCTGCAGGGTCATCAGGGCCGCGGCGTTCCAGACATGAAGGTGACCGATGACATCTTCTATCGTCCAGCCCTTGAACTGGGTAACGGTGGCAAAGACATCATCACCGGCATCGGCAAGCACGGCCGCGAGCGTGTCGCTTTCCTGTTTGAAATCCCGGGCTTCCTGCATCATCGATAATGTCCTTTTCAATTCAGTTTTTCGGCGAGTTCCGCCGGTATGACAACCGGATGGGCGAGCAATATCTGGCCATAGCCTTTGCCCTGCGCATCATTGCGGATGCTCGCGACACCGCCGCCGCCCAGCACGGCGTCGATCAGAAAATTGATCGCGTGGGAGCCGGGCAGATAATATCTGTCGATTTGGGCCGCATCGGCGCCACCTTCTATAAAATGGCCGAAGCGCTTCGCCACGGACTCCGGGGTGAGAGCCGCCCAGATATAGGGCAGATAGGCCGGATCGCGTGCGATCACGCCGATATTGGCCTTGTCGCCCTTGTCACCGGAACGGGCCCAGGCCAGCCGGACAAGCGGAACGGTGACGGTTCTTTCCGGTTCGCGCGGCGTTTGCGGCGGTTCCGGGCGGGTGATGGCAGCCGGATCGAAGGCCTGACCTTCGGCGTCCTGAAATGCGGTTGTCTCGCCGTCGACATCGATCGTGACGGCCACAGCGTCTTTCGGCGTGAGATAGGAAAACAGCCTTACGACGGGCGATGGCTTTGCCCGCGCGCCGGAAAAGCTGCCCAGGCCTGGCGGTGTCGCCAGACCCAGCCCGGTCAGCTCGCGGAGCAGGATGCCGATGGCCGCAGCTTCTTGATGCTTGGCGGCGATTTTCGCGACCACTTCGCGCGGCTCGTGATCGGAGGCATAGTCGCCGAACTGGCTTTCCGCGCCGATGATCTCGACGCTGGTTTCGCTATATTCGCCGAGATTGTGGCCGCGCAGAATCGCGTTGGCGCGGACCAAGACATTGTCGCAGAATTTCTGCGCCTTGCGGGCGGCGTCAAAGCCGTAGAAACTGACATAGGTCCCGCCGCGAAAGCCTTCGCCATAGGTCAGGCAGGTCTTGTAATGGTCGGGTGCAGGATAGCCTATTGCCTGGGACACGCGGACCCTGTCCGGGCCGGTCTGGACGATCTCGACCTGTGAAAAATCGCAGACGACATCGGGCAGCATATAGGCCTGTGGATCGCCGATTTCGTAGAGCATTTGCTCGGACACCGTGCCGATGGTGACGCAGCCGCCGGTGCCTTCGGGCTTGCTGATGGTGAAGCTTCCGTCGGCCGCGACCGATCCGATCGGATAGCCGATATTCGATATGTCACCGGCCTCTTCCCAGTCGGTATAATTGCCGCCGGTCGCCTGCGGTCCGCATTCCAGCAGATGGCCTGCCAGACTGCCGCTGGCCAGCAGATCATGGTCGCTCGCGGACCAGCCGAATTCGTAGATACAGGCGCCCAGTGTTACCGCGCTGTCGACGCAGCGGCCGGTGATTACGATATCCGCGCCTTCGGCCAGCGCCCTGGCGATCGGAAAAGCGCCGAGATAGGCGTTGATGCTGGCGATCTTGTCCTTGTCGGGAAAGGCAGCGCCGGTGAACATCTCCTTCGGTGCAGCCGCAGCGATGGCATCCCGCTCGCCCAGCAGATTGTCGCCGGTGATCACCGCAACCTTGAGGTCGAGACCCTGTTCCCTGATCAGCGCCCGCGCCGCTTCGCCGCAGGATGCAGGATTGACCCCGCCCGCGTTGGCAATGACCTTCACGCCCTTTGCGGCAATCGCTTTCGCGTGCGGTTTCAGGACGGCGCTGATGAAATCGCCGGCGAAGCCCGCCGCCGGATCCTTGGCATGCGCGCGCGCCATGATCGACATGGTGATCTCGGCGAGATAGTCATAGACGAGATAGTCCACGCCTGCGCCAAGCAGCTGCGGAGTGGCCATGGCGCTTTCGCCCCAATAGCCACTCGCGCCACCGATCCGGATGGTCCTGTCCGGCATAGGCTCAACCCATCTGGTGCAGGGCGCAGAGCTTGTTGCCGTCCGGATCGCGCAGATAGGCGAGATAGAGGTTCATGCCGGGATTTTCGCGGACACCCGGAGGGTCTTCAATGGCGGTGCCACCGGCTTCCAGACCGGCCTTGTGCCAAGCGTCGGCCTGCTCGGGGCTTTCCATTGCAAATCCGACGGTCATGCCATTGCCAGATGTGGCTTCCTTGCCATCGATGGGCGACGTAACCATGAAAATGCTGCCGTTGTGGATGTACATCAGTCGGCCTTTCGGATCGACCATCGCTTCCGGACCGCCAACGCTTTTGAACAACGCATCATAGAATTTTTTTGACCGGTCGATATCGTTCGATCCGACCATCATGTGACTGTACATTTTTCTCTCCTCAGTTCCGGGCGATCTTTTCGGGAGCGGATCGGCCCGCGTGCAATCTTGCCTTGTTCTAACCGGTTGGCATCTTTAAGCGAGTGATTAATTTATTCAAGCAGGACAAGATCAATATGCAATTGCAAGACAAGATTATCGTCATCACTGGTGGTGCCAGCGGTATCGGAGCGGCCATGGCCCGCAGATTTTCTGCGGAAGGCGCAAAAAAGGTGATCTGTGCAGACCGCGATCTTGCCGGCGCGCAGGCCGTTGCCGACGAGATCGGCGGTGTGGCGATCAAAACCGATGTGTCCCTGGCCGAAGATATCCGTCATCTGATCGAAACGGTGGAAGCCGATATCGGGCCGATTGACCTGTTCGTTTCCAATGCCGGTATCATCACCAGCGGCGGGGTCGAAGTGGAGGACGCGGACTGGCAGAATATCTGGGAGATCAATGTCCTGTCCCATATCCAGGCGGCACGGATATTGGTGCCGAAAATGCTGGCCCGTGGTGGCGGCTATCTGCTCAACACCGCGTCGGCGGCCGGTCTTCTGGCGCAAATAGGGTCGGCGCCTTATTCGGTGACCAAACATGCTGCGGTCAGTTTTGCCGAATGGCTGGCGATCACCCATGGCGCAGAGGGGCTGAAAGTGTCGGTGCTTTGCCCGCAAGGCGTCGATACGCCAATGATTGCCGGTGTCGACACCTCCACCGTGGCCAAGGACGGCATCGTAACGCCGGAACATGTCGCGGACATGTGCGTCGAAGCGATTGGCGACGAACGATTCCTGATTTTGCCGCATCCCGTCGTCGGCGACTATATCAAGCAGAAAGGGGCTGATCCCGAGCGATGGATTTCCGGCATGCAGCGCTGGCAGGCGATGCTGACCGAACAGGCGTCCTGAACCAATCCTATTAATTATGGCCTGACAAAATGGAGCATTGGGACTCTTCCTGTTCGCCTCTAGCGTCGCTGCAAATGCAATAGGAGAGAAAATCATGGCATTGGTATCAGTCGTGGGCGCAACCGGTCGGCAAGGCCTTGCACAAATACGGCAACTGGCAGCGGCGGGTCACAAGGTTCGCGCCCTGTCGCGCAGTGAAAATCCCGATCTGGGAGGCACCAACGCGGCGGATGAATGCCGCCAGATTGACCTCACCGACGAATCGACCTGGGTCCCGGCCTTTGAAGGTTCGGACGCGGTTTTCTACACCCACCCGCTGCAGGCGCGCGAAGATCGCGCAACGATGGTCGGCAAGGTCGCAGCTGCGGCCAAGGAAGCCGGCACCGAGCGTTTCGTCTGGAACACCTCGAGCTGGATTCCCGAGCGTCCCGGCGACCCTTTCACCTATGGCAACAACACGATCGCAGTGAACGAGATTTTCCGCTCCGGCATGCCGGCCACCGTATTTGGTTCGGTGCTTTTCATGGACAATCTGCTGACCAACTGGGCGCGCCCGTTCATCGTTGACGAAAAACGCTATGTCTATCCGCACAACGCCGATCTTCAGGCCAACTGGATCAGCCTTGACGATGTCGGCAAATGCATGGTCGCCGCAATGGATCGTCCCGACTTTGAAGGGTCGTGGCTCAACATCGGTGGACCACAGCGCCTGAAACCACCAGAAGTAGCGGAAACCCTGTCGCGGGTATTCGGGCATGAAATCAAATATGACCCCTGCACGCCGAAAGAATTTGGTGACTATCTGGTCAAGGCTTTTGGCGATGACGTGCCGCCGGAAAATCGCGAGACCATGGCGGCCGGGATCACCGCATTCTACGAATATAATAACAATAATGTCACTCGGCCTTTTGAAGTCGACACCGATTTCATGCAGCAGCGTCTGCCGGAAGTCGAATTCGAGACGCTGGAAGAATGGGCAGCGCGGCAGGACTGGTCGGAAGACGCACACCGTCCGCCTGCGGGATAATTTGTATCCCCGATATTGCTGATTTGAATGACTATACCGGCCTTTGCCCCGAACATCGGGGTGAAGGCCGGACTCTATGCGGCTCCGTTACCGGGCGCGATGTTCAGGCGATCATGCGCTCTATGAACCAGTAGGTGGAAATGATCCCGATGCCATAGGCCATAGCGGTCTTTGCCGGATGCAGCCATTGGATCCGAAATTTGCCAAGGCCGATCAATACCGCCAGAGCCACGGCAACAATTGCCAGCTGGCCGATCTCGACGCCGAGATTGAAGGTCAGCAGGGCCAGCGGGACATCGCCTTCCGGCAGGCCGATTTCCGCGAGCGCTCCGGCGAAGCCGAAGCCGTGGAGTAGGCCGAACAGAAAGGCGACGATCCACGGGAAACGTTCGGATAGCCGCCGCTCGCCGGGCCCGGCCTTGATCACCTCGACCGCGAGAAAGATGATGGAAAGGGCAATGACCGCCTCTACCGGCTGCGAGGGTAGCGACAGCCAGCCGAGTGTTGTCCCGACCAGGGTGATGCTATGCGCGACAGTGAAGGCGGTGACGGTCTTGGCGACCAGCCAGCCGCCCTTGAGCAGCAGCACGAGCGCCAGCACGAAGAACAGGTGGTCGAAGCCGAGCACGATATGCTCGATCCCGATAATCGTATAGGTCGCCGCGACATTGGAAATGATAGAAGGCTTGGGCAGGGCGGCGGCCGGCTGGTCCGGTGTCAGGCGCAGGGTCTGCATGGCGCCGTCGATCGGCGCAACACGAACCAGAGCGTCGGTGGTCGAAAGCTCGAGCCCTTTCAGGCCGACGGTCTGGCCCTGGAGCGATCCGTCACAGCGCAAATCGAGGCGGGTCAGAATATTGCTGCCGGCAAATTCGCGCTGCCGCTTGCCTTCGATATTGCAATTGGCGGGGATGATGACCTGGCCGCTCTGGCCCAGGCGGGAATTGGTCGATGCCTTCCACAGCAGCGACCATTGGCCCGGTGACTGTTCGGTCATCTCGACATAGGCCGGGCGCAGCTCGTCTGCGCGCGCACTGTTCGGGACGAAAGCAAGTGCACAGCAGGCCCACAGGACAGCCAGCCAGCGTATCATGGGCGACCGGCTACCGTGATCTCATATTCCGCCCGCAAGCGGGCCAGACTTTTGTCTCTCTGTTCGGCTTGACGCGCGGCGGACCAGTCATTGATGACCCGTTGCCGGACGTCATCAAGCGCCCCTTTCTGACCGGAGGTTTTCGCTGAAATCCTGACGGCATGGCTGCCGAAACCGGAGACGACCGGTCCGCTCCAGACGCCGGGTTCCAGCTTTTCGAGCTGTTCCACAAAGCGGTCGCCAAATTGGCGGGCGATGTCGGCCGTTTCAGCTTGGACGAATGTCCTGGGCGTGGAAAGGGGCTGCGCGTAGCTGTCGGGGTCCGCACCGGCTTGCAGCTGTTCGATCCGATCACGGGCCTCGCTTGCGCTGATCTGCCCGAGATATATCTGTTCAAAATCGTAGAGCGGGGGCAGGACATATTTGTCGGGATTGTCATCCATCCACTGTTGCAGCACCGCATCGTCCGCTTCGGTCTCCGCCGTCTCTTCGCTCTCGATGAAACGCATCTTGGTGAACAGCCTCCGCCGGATGACGGGATCATTCCGGTCCAGCCCCAGCCGCAGCGCCTCGCGATAGTAGATTTCTTCGGCAATTTCCTGATCGATCAGGCTGTCCAGTTCGGCCTGCGTCGGTGCGCGGCGAAAATTCTGGACCCAGTCGGCCTTGAGCCGTTCGATATCGGTCTCATCAATGCTGACCGCATAATCTGCCGGATCACGGTTGCTGCCGGTGGCCCAGAAAAAGGCAAAGACCAGCAATGCTCCGCCCAGAAAATGGATCAGCGGTTCTTTCAACAATTTTCGTCCCATTATCGAATGGCCTGTTGGTTCAGTCCGAGCTTTTAAAAGCGCCGCGGGGCCGGTCAGGTGACAGGCCTCGACGCGCTTGTGCGAAGACGGCTATGCTTTCGGCGTATACCAGATAGGCGAGCTATAGGCGCGCTCCTGCTGGATCTTGATCACGTCATCGGGCAGGGTCAGGCTGAATTTCAGTGCATCATAGACCGGCCATGTCGGGGTCGGGATTTCCAATACCCGGACATAGTAAAATGCGTTCTGGCTCGCGTCAAAATCGGGATCCTGCCAGAAGGTTGCCAGTTCCGGCGCGCCCGTGGCATTGTCCCAGGTACCCTTTGTCAGATCGACGGTATTGGGTACCGCAGGGAGCTTGCCATCGGCACCAAGCTTTCGTGTCTCGGCATCGCTCCAGCTGACATTATAGACTTTCTCCTGGCTCTGTCCGCTTGCATCCACCCAACCCTTGATCACCTGGATACGATCGAGGCTGGCGCTCTCCGGATCCATCAGCGCGCTGATCAGGAATTTGGGTGGTTGGCCACCACCGCCCTGCAGATCGCCGCCCATTGGAACACCTTTGGCATAGCCGGCCTTGACGAGATTTGCCGTATCGTCCGCGGAGAAATCAAAGCCGCCAAAGAAACGGACCTGCATCCGCGGGCCTGTGGTCGCATAGACTTCGCGGCGCATCATTGCGTCGAAAATGGCTTCGCGGGTGTTGCTGGTTGCCCAGACGGCTGCATAGCCGCTCGACAGATAATGCCAGCCGAAGCGGCCTTCGCGGGTGCCGAGATTCTGTGGCTCGTGGGCGCGACGCTGGTTATTCGCCTCGTTGGCGCTGTGCTTGCCGAAGAAATTATTCTCGTCGGCGGTTGCCAGCGACGTGTGGCTGTCGGTCGATCCGATCATCCCGAACTTGAACGGATTGGCGCCGATGGACAGCGTCAGTTCCAGTCCGCGTTTCAGCGCTTCGCGTACATAGCTGCCACCATAGCTTTCCGGCGGCATGTCTCTGGTACAGCTCAGATTGCATTTGTCCCACCCGGTGACGCCGAAACTGGCGAACTCGTCATTGGGAGACAGAAACGGATGGGATTCGCTGTCGCCCTTGATCTGGGTGACCTCGACAATCGGTTCGCGCAGCGCCCGGGTCTTGACATAGGCTGCATCGATCGGGCTGCCGTCAAACTTGTTCATCGCGAACATGCGGCCGTTCGAGACATTGCTGTTATGCGGAATGGCAAGCACCTTGCCGCCGGTTTTTTCCTCGTAGGCGGCCATATAGGCCCAGAGCTTTTCCGGATTTTGCGATCCCAGAGCACCAAAAGGAATGGTGTCGCCCATGTCTTCCGGGCTGTCGCGAAACATCACCACGCGGTGGAGATTGTCGCCATTTGGCATCGATGTATATTCAAAGCCCATGAAGGCGGTGAATTTCCCCGGTTCATTATACTGGTCGACGGTCTCGCCATGCTTTTCCCACAGATCGGCGGTGCGTTCCCGGGTTTCTTCCGGGTCGGTAAGGGATTTCGGCAATGTATTCTTGGCAGCGCCATCGATCAGCTCTGCTGTGACCTGCAAGGAGCCCTCGTCACTCTCGTTCATCATGTCATGCCAGCGCAGCAGGAATTTATTGGCAAGCAATGCGAAGCGCGGGGCTTCCATGATCGCCTTGGTTGCGCCCATCGCGTCGCTGTGATCGGCGATCACCAGAAAATCGAGTGGCCGGGACAATTTGGCCTTGGCCCCCTTGGTCGCTGTCACTTCCTCGCCGCGGGCAAAGCGCAGGGCATTCTCGGTGTCGAGCCGGTTGCCGAAACCGAAAGCATCAATGCTGTTGTCTGTGTGGAGATGGGTGTCGCCCCAGAACACCTGTTCGGGATATTCCGTGTTCGTAATCTCTGCGCCGCCACTGTCGTCATCGTTTATTTTCGAACAGGCCGATAAGGCCAGAGCAGCTGAGCATGCTGCCAGCATCAGTGATTTGCGCATAATTGAGTCTCCCATCCCAAGCGCAGGAGGCTATCGCTCTCGATGGCCCTGTGCAATAGGCAGCTGTTCAGGCTAGCCTGACGTAGCGTCAGCCGAGCCATCGCCTCAAAAAGCCGCGGTCCCGCAAGATGGTTTTGGCGGCATTATGACCCGGTGCGCCGGTCACGCCACCGCCGGGATGGGTGCCCGATCCGCACATATACAAACCTTCGAGGGGACCCTTGTAACCGGCCGCACCGAGCACGGGGCGCGCCGCCCAAAGCTGGTCGAGTGACATGCGGCCATGAAATATATCGCCACCGACCAGGCCGAATTTGCGTTCCAGGTCGAGCGGAGACAGCGCCATCTGACCGAGGATCAGCTTGCGAAAGCCCGGCGCATGGCTTTCGACGACATCCAATATGGCTGCCACTGCCGCATCGCGTTCCTTGTCCCAGCTGCGGCCCTCTGGCAGTTCGGGTGCAAATTGCTGGCAAAACAGGCTCGCGACATGCTGGCCAGCGGGAGCCAGACTGTCGTCGACCAGACTGGGGATCAGCATTTCGACAACCGGTTTGCGGGACCAGCCATTGCGCCGGGCGTCCTGATAGGCGCGGTCCATATAATCGAGCGAGGGTGCCATGATGATCCCGGATTTCAAATGGTCGCCGGTCCCGGGCCGGTCGCGGAAATCGGGCAGGCCCTCCAGCGCCAGATTCATCCTGAAACTGCCGGAACCGCATTTATAGCAGTCCATCATCTGCCGGAAACCGGGTGGCAATTCGGTAGCATCGATCAGCCGGTCATAGAGCAGTTTCGGACCAATATTGGCGATGATATTGCGCGCGTGTATCGTTTCGCCGTCCACGGTCGTCAGCCCGACCGCTGCCCCGTTCTCGACCAGCAGCCTGGCGACCGGGGATGCGAGGCTTATTTCGACGCCGGCCTCCTCGCAGGCTGCCGCCATCAGTTGCGTGATCCGCCCCATGCCGCCGATCACATGGCCCCATTGCCCCTTCTTGCCATTGACCTCGCCAAAGACATGATGGAGCAGGACATAGGCGCTGCCGGGCGTGTCGGGACTGGCGTAATTGCCAACGATGGCATCGAATCCGAAGGCCGCCTTGAGCGGTGTGCTTTCGAACCATTGGTCCAGGAGTTCACGCGCGCTCAGCGTGAACAGCTTGAGGATATTGTGCTGTTCGATCATCGAAAGGCGGGAGAACCGCCGGGCGTTTCTTATGGCGGCCAGCATGGCATGGGCCTTGCCCCCGGCATTGGGCGGGATTTCGAGCGCCAGATCACGCAATATGGCTGCGGCCGATTCCAGCATCGCATAATATTCCGGCAGTCGCGCTGCATCGGCCGCGGAGAAGCGCGCGGTCTCGTCCTGGGTGGCTTCGAGCGAACCGCCCAAAAGCAGATATTCTCCCCCGCCAAGCGGCAGAAAATTGCTCTTCGGGCGCTCGATCACCCGATAGCCCCGTTCAACCAGCCCCATGTCGGCGATGATTTTCGGCTGCAGGAGCGAGACCGTGTAGCTCGCCGTGCTGTTGCGGAAGCCGGGATGAAATTCCTCGGTCACAGCGGCACCGCCGACCACCTTCCGCGCTTCCAGTATCCGGACCTTCATGCCCGCCCGGGCAAGATAATAAGCGCAGACCAGACCGTTATGGCCGCCGCCGATGATCAGTGCGTCCGGTGCATGTGCATTCATGATGTCACGAGACCTACCGCCGGATCCGGCGGGCAGCAACCGACAATCGCCGGCATCGTCTGTCACCCGGCGAGCGATACGCGACGGCATGATTTGTGGAAATGCAGACAGGGTGATAGGATTGGCAAAATTTATATTCGATAAGGATCATTCTGGATGAGATATTTGTTGCTGACCGCCGCTTCTGCCCTGGCCCTCACCGCTGTCACCGTCGCACCTGCAGCCCATGCGCAGACCAGCGAAACGGCCAGCGAGAAGCAGGAGGATATCAACACCCGCCTGTCCGCTTTTTTCGAGCAATATGACGAGCAGGAACTGGCCCATTCGCCCACCTCCAAAGCCTATCGCGGCATCCGCGATGCGGATTACGGCAAATGGGATGACCCGAGCGACGCTGCAGCAGTCGAACAATATGAACGCGAACAGGCTGCGCTGGCGACCATGAAAGCTGCCTTTGACAAAGACCGGTTAAGCGAGGCCGGTCAGTTGAGTTACCGCCTGTTCGAAGCGCGGGCGGAGCGCTCGCGCAAGGCTTTTCCGTTCCGCCGGAACAGCTATATGTTCGACCAGATGAATGGCGCGCAAAGCCAGATTCCGGCGTTCATGATCAATATACACCGGGTCGACAGCAAGGCCGATGCAGGCGCTTATGTCAGCCGTCTCTTTGGCGCCGGACCATTGATGGAATCACTGGTCGCCCAATCTGCCGAGCGGGCCGATGACGGGATCATGGTGCCGGACTGGGTCTTTCCCTATGTGATCAGCGATGCCCGGAATGTCATTACCGGCGCGCCCTTTACCGAAGGTGATGATTCACCGATCTTTGCCGATCTGAAGAAGAAGGTGAATGCTCTCGATATTGCGGACAGTGAGAAGGCAGACCTGATTGCCCGCGGCGAAGAGGCGCTGGTCGACAGCCTGAAGCCAGCCTATGAAAAACTGATCGCCGAAATGGAGCGCCAGCAGGCGATGGCTGGCGACGGTGACGGCGTCTGGCGATTCGAGGACGGTGCCGAATATTATGCCGAGCGGCTGCAAAATTATACGACCACAGAGCTGACCGCCGACGAGATCCACCAGATCGGACTCGACAATGTAGCGCGCATTCACGGGCTGATGCGCAAGATCATGGCGGATGTGGGCTTCGAGGGCAGCTTGCAGGACTTTTTCGTCCATCTGCGCACCGGCGAGCAATATTTTCACACCAGTCGCGAAGATTATCTCGCGGAAGCCAATAGCAAGCTTGCAGCAATGGAAAAGAAGCTGCCGGAATTTTTCGACACGCTGCCCAATGCTCCCTTCGTGATCAAGCCGGTGGAAGCGTTCCGCGAGAAATCAGCGGGCAAGGCTTTTTACCAGCGGCCCGCGCCCGACGGTTCCCGGCCGGGAACCTATTATGTGAATCTTTATGATCTCAACAGCATGTCTAAAACCGAACTGGAAGCACTGGCCTATCATGAAGCCTTGCCGGGCCATCATCTGCAACTGGCGATCCAGACCGAATTGGGCGATCTGCCCGCCTTCCGCAAATTTGGCGGCGTGACCGCCTATTCGGAGGGCTGGGGCCTGTATAGCGAGGAACTGGGCAAGGACATGGGCTTTTATACCGATCCCTATTCCGATTTTGGCCGACTCGGCATGGAATTGTGGCGGGCGTGCCGGCTTGTGGTGGATACCGGTATCCATGACAAACGCTGGAGCCGGGAAGAAGCGATTAAATATCTGACCGACAACACACCCAATCCGGATGGTGATATTCGCAAGGCGATTGAACGCTATATTGTCTATCCCGGCCAGGCGACCGCCTATATGATCGGCAAGCTGAAGATACTTGAGCTGCGAACGCGGGCGCAGGAGGCTCTGGGCGACAGGTTCACGATGGGCGCGTTCCATGACGTAATCCTGAAAAGCGGGCCGGTACCACTCGACATCATGGAAGAACGGGTTGACGCCTGGATTGCATCGAGCAGCTGATCAGCGAGGGCAAAAAGCAGCTTTTGTCCTTAAATGTCAAAACTATGTGGGGAATCTGTCGTATTTATCCAATAACAGCCCATCATTTCGGGTGCATAGCGGCGGTGCGACCCGAAGGGCTCCTGCCATTCTAATGTGAAGGCATCGGAGTTCTTTTCCTTATTGGCCTGACCATTATTTTGGTCAGGCCTTTTTTTTAACTATATTTCTTTGCTATATAAGCGCATTCCATAGGGAATCTGAACCTGGGGAGGGACAGATCGAGGGGTCGTAGATTGGTAAGCTTGAAATATTTTGCGCCGGCGGAAGATGTCCGGGACCTGGTTTCGGTCTATTATCTTTTCGAGGATGACCAGCCGCGCTTTGCCGATAACGAGAGAGCCGCCATCGCGCAATTGCGCTTTCTGCTGGAGGGGAGCGCGGTCATAAGCTTTGCCGATGGCAGCAGCTATTCCCATGAAGGCGCGGTGTTGCAGGGGCCTTCGACAGGCGCCATGCATGTTGAAGTCACCGGACCGTTCCGGATGTTCGGGGTCGGCGTCTTGCCGGCGGGCTGGGCCATTTCCACGCGGAAATCGGCGGCAGAATATACTGACAAAGCGGTCAACGCCGCCGAGGTTTTCTCGCAGGAAATCAACAAGAATCTTGAATATCTGCGCGGTTGCGAGAGTCCCGAGCAGATGGTGGCCTGGGCCGACAAGGTCTATCGCTCGCTGAAACCGCGGCTCAAGCCGGAAACCGCCGCCTTTACCAAGATGGTTGACGAGTGGCTGTCGTCCGAGCCTTCGCCACCGGTCAGCGGCCTGATGGAACGGTCGACGCAAAGCTCGCGGCAGGTGCTGCGGACGGTGAACAAGCTGTACGGGATGCCGCCCAAATATCTGGCGCGCAAATATCGGGCGCTGCGGGCGGCCCGGGCCTACGCCGAGCATAATGAGGAAGAGCTGCTGGAACTGATCGATGCTTTTTATGACCAGTCGCACATGATCCGGGAAGTGAAATTCTTCGCCGGCGTCACGCCGACGCAATTGCGCGTCGGGGAAGGGGAAATCGCGCGACTGATCGACCAGCGGGCCAATCTGAAAGGCAAGATCGCGCCGCTGACGACCGAGACCTGAATGGAAGATTTGGAAGCATGTTTTCCCCATTGGCCTGACCAGGGAAGGCCCCGCTGGACTTGCAATGTTGGATAAATGAGACTAAATTAGTCTTGTTTAAACCTTCACCCTTGGCGAATCGAGAAAAATGCGTCTTTCCAATCTCGCAGACTATGCTGTTGTCCTGATGTCCGCCGCGGCGCGCCATTGCGGAGCGGCGCTGCTTGCGGAAGGCAAGCTGAACGCAACGAAGCTGTCGCAGGAGACTGGTGTTCCGTTGCCGACGGCCAAGAAACTGGTCAGCAAACTGACCACCGCCGGGCTGTTCGAATCGACGCGCGGCATCGGTGGCGGCATCCGGCTGGCGCGTCCCCCGGCGTCGATCAGCCTCGCCGATATTGTCGAAGCTGTTGAAGGTCCGCTTGCGATTACCAGTTGTACCATTGACGGCAATCACGATTGTATGCTGGAGGACGGTTGCACGGTGAAGCCCCATTGGGGCGTAGTGAACCGGACGATCCGCAAGGCGCTGGACGATGTCAGCCTGGCGAGCCTGTCGGATTTGCCAGTCGCCCCCAAAATTCGAATAATGGAAAAAGCATGATGAGCGAAGACGTCAAAACATCTGATTATGATGCCGAGCGCGCGGAAATGAACGCCGAGGCGCAGGAAGCGGTCGACAAGGCGAGCGCTTACGAGTTCGGCTGGTCGTCGGACATCGAACAGGATTTCGCGCCCAAGGGCCTAAACGAAGACACGGTGCGGTTCATTTCCGACAAGAAGGGCGAGCCCGAGTGGATGCTCGAGTGGCGGCTGAAAGCTTTCCGCCAGTGGGAAAAGATGGAATCGCCGGACTGGGCGAAGCTCGAGATCCCGATGATCGATTATCAGGACGCTTATTATTACGCCGAGCCCAAGCCTAAGGAAAAGCTGGGTTCGCTCGACGAAGTCGATCCGGAAATCCTGCGTATCTATGAGAAGCTCGGCATACCGATCGAGGAGCAAAAGGTGCTCGCGGGCGTCGAGGGCGCGCGCAAGGTCGCGGTCGACGCGGTGTTCGACAGCGTCTCGGTGGCGACCACGTTCCGGCAGGAACTGGAAGAGGCGGGCGTGATCTTCCGGTCGATCAGCGAGGCGATCAAGGAATATCCCGATCTGGTCAAAAAATATCTCGGCAAGGTTGTGCCGATGCACGACAATTATTTCGCTACGCTCAACTGCGCGGTGTTTAGTGATGGCACCTTTGTTTATATTCCCAAGGGCGTGCGCTGCCCGATGGAGCTCAGCACCTATTTCCGGATCAATGCCGAAAATACCGGCCAGTTCGAGCGGACATTGATCGTCGCCGAAGAAGGCAGCTATGTATCCTATCTCGAAGGCTGCACTGCGCCGATGCGTGATGAGAATCAGCTGCACGCCGCCGTGGTCGAACTGGTCGCAATGGACGATGCGGAAATCAAATATTCGACCGTGCAAAACTGGTATCCCGGCGACGAGAACGGCAAGGGCGGCATCTATAATTTCGTCACCAAGCGCGGGCTCTGCCAGGGCAAGAATAGCAAGATCAGCTGGACCCAGGTCGAGACCGGCAGCGCGGTGACGTGGAAATATCCGAGCTGCGTCCTGAACGGCGAAGGCAGCGTTGGCGAATTCTACTCGGTGGCGCTGACCAACAATTACCAGCAGGCCGATACCGGCACCAAGATGATCCATAACGGCAAGAACACCCGTTCGACGATCATCTCCAAGGGGATCAGCGCCGGTCACAGCGACAATACCTATCGCGGTCTGGTGCGGGTCGGGCCGAACGCGGAGAACGTCCGCAATTTCACGCAGTGCGACAGCCTGTTGCTCGGCGATCAGTCAGGCGCGCATACTGTACCTTATATCGAGGTCAAGAACCCGACCGCGACGATCGAGCATGAAGCGACGACCAGCAAGATCAGCGACGACCAGATGTTCTATGCCCAGCAACGCGGGCTGGATGAAGAAGCGGCGGTGAGTTTGATCGTAAACGGCTTTGCCAAGGAAGTGCTCAAGGAACTGCCGATGGAATTTGCGGTCGAAGCGCAGAAGTTGCTGGCGATTTCGCTGGAAGGGAGCGTGGGGTGATTGGCCTGCCTGCACTCCTTTGTAATCCTGAACTTGTTTCAGGATCCACGTCTCCGATTGCACAGTCGGTGATTGGGGCGCCATGGATGCTGAAACGAGTTCAGCATGACGATTTCCACGGGTGTCACCCACCGTCTCAAGAATTTTGAACTGAAAAGAAACCAAATGCTGAAAATTGAAAATCTCCACGCCACCGTCGGCGACACAGAAATCCTCAAGGGGCTCTCCCTCGAAATCAACGCGGGTGAAATCCATGCGATCATGGGGCCCAATGGTGCGGGCAAGTCTACGCTGGCTTATGCGCTGGGCGGACGGCCCGGTTATGAAGTGACCGAGGGCAGCGTGAGCTTTACGCCTTCCGTTCGTCCTGAGCCTGTCGAAGGACAGGGTGAGCAGGAGAGCGGTGCTTCGACAAGCTCAGCACGAACGGGGGAAGGCGAAGCGGTGGATCTCCTTGAACTGGATCCGCACGAACGGGCTGCGGCGGGTATTTTCCTTGGTTTCCAATATCCGGTCGAAATTCCCGGTGTGAGCAATCTGCAGTTCTTGCGCGAGAGCCTGAATGCGCAGCGGGCGGTGCGCGGTGAAGAGGCGCTGACCGGCGCGGAATTCATCAAGCTCGCCAAGGAAAAGGCGGCGCTGTTGAAGATGGACATGGATATGCTCAAGCGCGCCGTGAACGTCGGCTTTTCCGGCGGCGAGAAAAAGCGTAACGAGATGGTGCAGATGGGCATTCTCGATCCCAAGCTGGCGATCCTCGACGAGACCGACAGCGGCCTCGACATCGACGCGCTGCGCACTGTCGGTTCGGGTATCAACGCGATCATGCGCAAGCCCGACAAGGCGGTGCTGCTGATCACGCACTACCAACGGCTGCTTGATGAAGTGAAACCGGATTTTGTCCACGTGTTGGCGGCTGGCCGGATTGTGAAAACCGGCGGACCGGAACTGGCGCTGCAGCTGGAAGAAGAAGGCTATGAAGCGATAGCGGAGGCGGCATGATGGTGTGCGCTAACTCTTTCCTCCCTGTCGCGCAGCGATGGGGAGGTGGCAGTAGCGAAGCTGCTGACGGAGGGGCCGTGCGCGCGTTGCCCCTCCACCATGCTTCGCATGGTCCCCCTCCCCATGCCTTCGGCACAGGGAGGAGAATAATATGAACGCACCGCTCCCTACGCGCCGCGATGAAGCTTGGCGCTATGCTGACCTCAAGGCGTTGGAACCTGTCTGGGCGAAGCTCGATGGACCAGAGAAAATCAACGTGCCGGCGGGTGAAACCGTTTCGCGTCAGATCGCCGAACTGCCGGTGATCGACGGCGTTGGCGTGATCGATCTCGATGTCACCATCGGCGACAAGGCGACATTCAATCTCCATGTCCTCGCGCATGAGGCCGACTATGGCCGGATTCACGTCAGGGTGACCCTTGGCAATGGCTCGCATTTTGAACTGGGTGGCGCGATCCTTGGCTGCGGCAAGCAGACGCTGGAAATCGTTACCGAGACGGTCCACGCCGAACCCAATGCGACCTCCAACCAGGTGGTGCGTTCGGTCTTGGCGGACACGGCGACCGGAAGCTTCCTCGGCAGTATCAATGTTGCGCGCCATGCGCAGAAAACCGATGCGGCCCAGTCGGTCAAATCGATGCTGCTCGATCGCGGCGCGACCGCGAATGCGAAGCCCGAGCTGGAAATTTTCGCTGACGACGTGAAATGCGCCCATGGCGCGACCGTTGGCGAGCTCGACAAGCAGGCGCTCTTCTATCTGGCATCGCGCGGCTTACCGCCGGCGCAGGCGAAGAAGCTAATGCTGCAGGCGTTTATTGCTGATGCCTTCGTGTCGCTGGATGATGATGCGGCGCGGGACGTTATCGAGGGTAAGGCGCTTGAGGTGTTGGAGGCTTTGTCGTGAGCGATGCTGGTAACCCGGTTCCCGTTCGTGCTGAGCCTGTCGAAGCACCCGCGCGTTCGAAAGCTGTCCTTCGACGAGCTCAGGACGAACGGAGCCTTGTGTCCCACCGCGCCGACTTCCCCGGTATCGGACCGGACTGGCACTATCTCGACTCTGCCGCTACCGCGCAAAAACCACAGGCCGTGCTCGACGCCATAGCCCGCGCTTACGGCCCCGATTACGCCACCGTCCACCGCGGCGTATACGAACGCTCGGCCAATATGACCCTTGCCTATGAAGCCGCGCGCAAACGGGTTGCCGGCTTCCTTAATGCCGCCTCCGAAAATGAAATCGTCTTCACCAGCGGCGCGACCGACAGTATCAATCTGGTGGCCGAAAGCTGGGGTAATACGTTCGTTGGTGAGGGCGACCGGATCATGCTGTCGCAGCTGGAGCATCACAGCAATATCGTGCCGTGGCAGATGCTGGCCGAGCGGGTTGGGGCGCAGATCGATGTCGCGCCGCTGACCGATGATGGCCAGATCGATCTCGACTGGATCGAGGAAAATCTGACCGAACAGCACAAGCTGGTCGCGCTGGCGCATGTGTCCAATGTTCTGGGTTCCCTGCTCGACGCGAAACGGGCGGCGGCGATCGCGCACAAGGTCGGCGCGAAGATGCTGCTCGACGGCTGTCAGGCCGCGCCACGGCTGCCGGTTGATGTGCAGGAACTGGGTTGCGATTTCTATGTTTTCTCGGGGCACAAGATTTACGGCCCGACGGGTATCGGCGCGCTCTGGGCTCCCTATGAAGTGCTCGAGGCGATGCCGCCATGGAAGGGCGGCGGGTCGATGATCGACCGTGTGTCCTTCGACGGCACGACTTTTGCGCCGCCGCCGGGCCGTTTTGAAGCCGGAACACCCCATATCGCCGGTGTGGTCGGGCTGGATGCGGCGATCCAATATGTCGAGGGCATCGGGCTGGACGTGATCTCGGAGCATGAAAATGCGACGCTGGCCAAGGCGCGCGAGGCGCTTTCGGGCATCAACTCGGTGCGGGTCTTCGGGCCGGACAAGAGCATGGGCATATTGAGTTTCGCGGTCGGCGACGTGCATCCGCATGATGTCGCCACTATATTGGATGAAGGCGGCGTTGCGATCCGTGCCGGCCATCATTGCGCGCAGCCCTTGATGGGCTATCTCGGGGTGGCGGCGACGGCGCGCGCGAGTTTCGGGATTTACAGTGATGACGATGATGTTGCCGCTCTGGTGGACGGCATCAATCGGGTCAGAAAGATTTTCGGGTAAGGTGACGATATGAACGAAGAACGCAAGATATTGGTCGAGGAAGTCGAATCGGTCGAGAAGCCGAAACTGGCGAAGGTCGAGGATGCTGTCGAGGACACTCCGTTCGTCTCCAGCGAAGTCGAGAGACCGGATGATGGCGAGCAAAGTGTCTCGACTACGCTCGACACGAACGGCGAAGCGAAACCCGTCATGGCGCCTTCGCCCTATGAAGCGGAAAGCGATGCGGCGAAGCTCAATCGCAAGAAGGACTATCTCGAGGGCTTTCTGGCGCAGAAACCGACCGAGGCTCCCGCCGGTGAAGCCGGTGGCGATATTTACGAAGCGGTGGTCGACACGCTGAAATCGATCTACGATCCGGAAATTCCGGTGAATATCTATGATCTCGGCCTGATCTACGGCGTCGAAATCACGCCGGACAATCACGCGATTGTCACCATGACGCTGACCACGCCGCATTGCCCGGTCGCCGAATCCATGCCCGGCGAGATCGAATTGCAAGTCGGCAGCGTGCCCGGCGTCGGCCACGCCGAGGTCAATCTCGTCTGGGACCCGCCATGGGACCCACAGAAGATGAGCGACGAAGCGAAGCTTGAACTGGGGATGTTGTGAGCGAAGAAAAGAATTTAATCCGTTAGTCCTGAGCTTGTCGAAGGACGCCTATCGTCGAGAAGCGTGGTTCGACAGGCTCACCACTAACGGTTTTGGAGCAAGACTATGACCGAGACAAAAACCAAGACCCGCGAAATACCCGCCGCGATCATCCTGACCCCGGCGGCCGAGCAGCGCATCGCCGACCTGATGGCGAAGGCCCCGGACGACGCGATCGGCGTGAAACTTTCCACCCCGCGCCGTGGCTGTTCGGGCCTCGCCTATTCGGTCGACTATGTCAGCGAGGAAGTCGCGTTTGACGAGAAGATCGTCACCCCCGGCGGTGTGTTCTACGTCGACGGCGGATCGGTGCTCTATCTGATCGGCAGCACGATGGACTGGGTCGAAGATGATTTTACCGCGGGCTTTGTGTTCGAGAACCCGAATGCCAAGGGCGCCTGCGGGTGTGGGGAGAGTTTTACGGTTTGACAAAAAGGGCGCGAGAATCTCTTCCCGCGCCCTCCTTTTTTAAGCGACCATCCCGACCGTCAGCTAGTCACCAGACAGGCTGACGAGATCGTTCATCAAGCCGGTAGTGCCGTTGGTCACGGTCAGCTTGTCGACCTTGGTCGCAATGCTTTCCAGAGCCTCGAGCTCTTTCAGCCGGAGCATGACCGGGTTGTCGGCCATCACCTTCGCGGTGTTCAGAAGCGACCGCGTTGCGTTCGTTTCTTCCCGCCGCTTGATGACGTTGGCCTCTGCTGCTTTCTGTGCAGAAACCACCTGGTTCAGAAGCTCCCGCATCTCACCCGGCAGGATCACGTCCTTCAGGGTGATGTCGGTAACCTCCAGACCAATGGCCGCCATGTCGGACCGCACCTTGGTCGCGGCTTCGGCATCCACCATCACCTGCTTTTCCAGGATCTGGTCGAGCGTCATCGCGCCCAGCGTTTTCCGGAACGCATATTGCAGCGCCCGGTACAGCGTATCGGCAAAGTCCTTGACCTCGGTCACGGCTTTGACCGGATCAACGACCCGGTATTCCGCCGCCACGTTGATCCGCAAAGTCACGCGGTCCTTGGTCAAAAGCTCCTGACCGGTCACGTCAAGCGGTTGCCGCGTCAGATCAACGATCTTCACGGCGACCTTCTGACCCACCATCCAGTAGCCCGTGACACCCGGCGTCAATTCACCGGCCATCCGGCCATCGACGGTGAGCAGGCCGATCTGGCCCTTGTCGACCTCCACGATCCGAACATTGGAGAGCAGGCTAGCCACGCCGGCTTTTAACAGCCGCTGCAGCAAGGCCGGTGCGATCACCGGATTCTGTTCCAGCTGCACGACCTCCGCTTTCCACGGGCCGGCATCGGTCCACACGGTGAGCTTGCTATCCGGTGAGAGGACAGAATGAATCCGTCCGTCGCATTCGATGACAGCAATCTCGTCTGTTCCGGTCCGGTACTGGGTCAGATGCGCGGCCGCCTGATCGGGCAGCTTGTCAAAAAGCACCTTCTCGTAGGCCGAGCCAAATGCGCCGCCGGTCAAAGTCATGCGCTCGACGCGCAGCTGCTGCCGCCGGTTCGGCAGAACATGCTCGCCGGCTCCCAGGATACCGCGGACCTCGCCCTTGTAGAGCCAGATCGCCCGTTCATTTTCGTTGATGGTCACGCGGGTGCGCCCCATCAGGCTATCAATCAAATACAACATTACATTCACCTTCTAGTGTCAACTCACGCTGAACTCCTTTCGTTTTTACCCGGCACCGGAATTGGCGCTGAGCTTGTTCCCGCGATCAAAAAGATCCGGGGACCGGGGGCATGGTGCATGGTGGACCGGCCAAGAGCGGGCGTTGCGGGGCGCGCGGCAGATCAGACGGGATCGAAACCCCGGCCTTTGCAGCCACAGCCCGGTGCTGCCTTCATGACAGATCGAACCATTTACCATGGTGGCGAGCGCTTTGCCCTCGGCGTTTGGCAATCCGAAGAAAACCTCCCGCCGCAGTCGCCGCGCCGTTCACATGCCGGTCCCCGAACCCGGTATTATAGACAGCATTCGCAGTGCTGGAGTCTTTTTCAAAGACCAAGAGTGGAGCAGGAGTCGAACCTGCGACACCAAGATTAACAATCTTGTGCTCTATCCATCTGAGCTATCCAGTGGTGGGTCAGACAGGGATCGAACCTGTTACCTCCGGGCGCAAAGCTCGGCGCTCTTCCAATGAGCTACAGTCCCAGCCGAATCGAGACAAAGCAGCATCCGTACATGCGGGCATCAGAGATGCTGCATGCGGGCGGGCTTCATGAAACCCTGACCGTTGACGTCTGCCCCGTCCATTGATCGGGGAGGCGGGCCTGTGGTGGGTCGGCTGCGGTTTGGCAATGGCGAGGGCAGCTGTTTGCGATGAGGCGGGGCCTGGGAGAGGTGAATGGTTTCGAATGATACTATACTGGGTGGTTGTCGCAAAAGAAAATCCCCGACGCTTTCACGCCGGGGACTTGAAATTCGTCATCCTGAAATTGGATCAGGATCTCGTGAGACAGTGCACAATCTCGATGGATGCTGAAACAAGTTCAGCATGACGAGGTCGGTAACTTCAGGTTCAAAGTTTCGAAGTCAACTCCGGCACCGCATCAAACAGATCGGCAACCAGTCCAATATCGGCAACCTGGAAAATCGGTGCGTCTTCGTCCTTGTTGATCGCGACGATCGTCTTGCTGTCCTTCATGCCGGCGAGATGCTGGATCGCGCCGGAGATGCCGATGGCGATATAGACTTCCGGAGCGACGATCTTGCCGGTCTGGCCGACCTGATAGTCGTTCGGGACATAGCCCGCATCGACGGCGGCGCGCGAGGCACCGATGCCGGCGCCGAGCTTGTCTGCCAGCGGGGTGATGACTTCCTCGAATTTTTCGCCGGAGCCCAGGGCGCGACCACCGGAGACGATCATCTTGGCGCTGGTCAGTTCGGGCCGTTCGGACTTGGCGATTTCCTCGCTGACGAAGCTGGACAGGCCGGCATCGCTGGCGCCGCTGACAGCCTCGATGGTGCCCGAGCCGCCTTCGGCTGCGGCCTTGTCGAACGCCGTGCCGCGCACGGTGATGATCTTCTTGGCATCGGAAGATTTGACCGTGGCGATCGCGTTACCGGCGTAGATCGGCCGGGTGAAGGTATCTTCGCTTTCGACCGAGAGAATGTCGCTGATCTGCATCACGTCGAGCAAAGCGGCGACGCGCGGAGCGATATTCTTGCCGGTGGTGGTTGCCGGCGCGAGGAACGCGTCATGCGTTTCCATCAGGCTGGCGATCAGCGGCGCGGCATTTTCCGCGAGCTGGTTGGCGAGCGACGCATCGTCGGCGACATGGACGGTGGCGACGCCGGCGACCTTGGCGGCCTGTTCGGCAACGCTGCCGCAGTCCGAACCAAGCACCAGAGCGTGGACTTCGCCCAGTTGCGACGCGGCGGTGACAACGGCCAGCGTCGCGTCTTTCATGTTACTGTTGTCATGTTCGACTAAAACTAGAGTTTTCATTTTTGTAACTCCTTCAAATTCTTTCAAAAACCGTTCGTGCTGAGCCTGTCGAAGCACCTTGTCCCACCAATCCTTCGACAAGCTCAGGATGAACGGGGGTGCCTCAGGCGCAGGCTGCTAGATCGCTCCCACAGCTTTGAGTTTTGCGACCAGCGCATCGACGTCTTCGACCTTTTCACCGGCCTGGCGAACCGGGGGCTCGGCGACGGTGATGGTGGTCAGACGCGGGCTGATGTCGACGCCGTAATCGGCGGGCGTTTTCTCATCCATCGGCTTTTTCTTGGCCTTCATGATGTTCGGCAGCGACGCATAGCGTGGCTCGTTGAGGCGCAGATCGGTGGTGACCACGGCAGGCAGGTTCAGCTTGACCGTCTGCAGGCCGCCGTCGATTTCGCGTTTCACGGTGATGCTGTCGCCGTCGAGATCGACGGTGTTGGCAAACGTGCCCTGGCCCCAGCCGAGCAGGGCTGCCAGCATCTGGCCGGTCTGGTTCGAATCGTCGTCAATCGCCTGCTTGCCGGTGATGACCAGCTGCGGGGATTCTTCCTCGACGATCTTGGCGAGGATCTTGGCAACGCCCAGTGGCTCGACTTCTTCGTCGGTGACTACGAGAATCGCGCGGTCCGCTCCCATGGCGAGAGCGGTACGCAATGTTTCCTGTGCCTTTTGCGGGCCAACCGAAACCGCAACGATTTCTTCCGCCTTGCCGGCCTCTTTCAGGCGAATGGCTTCCTCGACGGAAATTTCGTCAAACGGGTTCATCGACATTTTGACATTGGCGAGATCGACGCCGCTGCCATCGGACTTGACCCGCGGTTTTACATTATAATCTATGACCCGTTTTACGGGCACCAGGATTTTCATTGCTGTTTCCTTTTCCTAATTTCACTAACCAATTAACTTACGTTCACGTAAACGTCAAGTTTTGCGCTGCGGTGCAGCATTCTGTTCTGTACCGCCCTTCCGAGGGAGGGGAGTGTGGCGGCTTCTTGCGTCATCCGGAAGATGAATCTGCTACCACATTGGGTGGTCTTTGAGAGGCCGGCGCAATGCCAGCCTCTGAATTGGCGGGCGGGTGCGCGCCCCGCCCCGGTCCCCTGCCGCACGGCAAGGGTCTGCAATCGCCTCAGGCGGCTTCCTTTACCTGGGCGACGATTTTCTTCGCGGCATCGCCGAGATCGTCGGCCGACACGATTGGCAGGCCGCTACCCGCAAGAATTTCCTTGCCCTTCTCGACATTGGTGCCCTCGAGACGAACAACCAGCGGCACTGACAGATCGACTTCCTTGGCCGCGGCGACAATGCCCTCGGCGATGATGTCGCATTTCATAATGCCGCCGAAGATGTTGACGAGAATGCCTTCCACTGCCGGATCGGCGAGGATGATCTTGAATGCGGACGTGACCTTTTCCTTGGTCGCGCCGCCGCCCACGTCGAGGAAGTTGGCGGGGAAAGCGCCGTTGAGCTTGATGATGTCCATCGTCGCCATCGCCAGACCGGCACCATTGACCATGCAGCCGATATTGCCGTCGAGCTTGATGTAAGCGAGATCGGACTTGCTGGCTTCGACTTCGGCAGGATCTTCTTCGGTTTCGTCGCGTAGCGCAGCGATGTCGGGGTGGCGCATCAGCGCGTTGCCGTCGAAGCTCATCTTGGTGTCGAGCACGATCAGCTGCTCGTCTTCGGTGACGACCAACGGGTTGATCTCGACCATTTCGCAATCCATCGCGAGGAAGGCTTCATAGAGTTTCTTGCCGAGCTTTTGCGCCTGCTTGTTGAGGTCGCCTTCCAGTCCCAGTGCGAAAGCAAGGGTGCGGCCATGATGCGGCATGAAGCCCTGCGCCGGATCGATGGTGATCGTCTTGATCTTTTCCGGCGTGTTGTGGGCGACGTCTTCGATATCCATGCCGCCTTCGGTGGAGACGACCATCGCTACGCGACCACTGGCCCGGTCGACCAGAATCGAGAGATAGAATTCCTTCTCGATATCGACGCCGTCGGTGACATAGAGCCGGTTGACCTGCTTGCCTTCGTCGCCGGTCTGGATGGTCACCAGAGTGTTGCCGAGCATTTCCTCCGCATTGGTGCGCACATCGTCGATCGATTTCGACAGCCGGACACCGCCCTTGGCGTCGGGGCCGAGTTCCTTATATTTGCCCTTGCCGCGTCCGCCGGCGTGAATCTGAGCCTTGACCACATAAAGCGGTCCGGGAAGTTTCTCGGCTGCGGCAACCGCTTGGTCAACGGAGAGCGCAGCATAGCCTGCAGGAACGGCGATGCCATGTTTGGCAAGCAGTTCCTTGCCCTGATATTCGTGAATGTTCATGGGAAGGATGAGCACCTTTCAAAATGGAGGTCTTGAATCTCAAGACATGCGATTAATGGCATGGCTAAAGCACAGTCAGCCGCCTATTTCCACCCTGTTTCGTGATAATTATCAGATGTTCTAGTCTGGCTCGCCGCCACAGGTTGTCAGTCGTGCTTTCCGAGCGTCAAACGCATCGCGCAGCGGCGATTTCCCGGCAGGCCTTTCTCGATTTCCGCCCGCAAAATGACCGCGAGTCGTTCGGGCAGCGTGGCTGCATCCAGCGTACGATAGCCCAGCTTGTGATAAAACAGCTCGTTGAACGGCAGATCGCGGAACGTGGTCAGGGTCAGGGCCGGAAGACCCTTCCGGGTCGCATATTCCCTGGCCTCTTCCATCAGGCGTCGCCCGACTCCCTGGCCCTGATGCCCGTCGGCGACCGACAATTCGATGATGTGCAGGGCATCCTCACATATCGTGCTTGTCAGAAAACCGATGCCACGCCCGTTTGTCGACGCCAGCCAGACGGCGCCATCATCAATATAAATCTGGTGTTGTCTGGCGGACATCGGCGCTTCGTCGGCGAGCCACTCCAGTCCCGGAACCGACAGAAAGGCCTGAGCTGCCGATCGCTCTATGTCCGCAAAGTCTGCGGCATCTTCCGCGGTTGCTGAACGAATGGATATCCCGGCCATTGTCGCGTAGCGTCTACTGGACCGCGCAGACCAGTCCGGAGGACGTGACGACGCCGAGGATTTCCGGATCCTGTAGCGACCGGGTCTCCCTGACAAATTCCTTGACCGTCACCGCGCCCGGGTCGCGATTTTTCAGCTTGCCCAGATCGCCGAGCTTTCTGAGCTGCCCGAGCGACAGACGATCCACCATCCGGTCGGCCATGCAGGCCGAAACGGGCGCCGACAGGCCTGCGCTCATCAGCCCGTTGCGTACTCTGGTCTCGGGAGTGGCGCAGGCCGTTAGCAGCGCGCATCCAGCGACGGTCAAACCTGTTATTGTGCAGCTTTTCAAGATTTCAGTCGCTCCAGCACATCCTCGTCCCTGATTCGGCGATAGCGCGCCATGACCAGGCTGAACAGTCCAAACAGCAGCAGGCCGATGGCCACCGCAATATAGAGAGAATTGGTCGAACGCAGGCTTTCCAAGACCTGCCCTATTCCGCCTACAGAACCGGCGTTGCCGCTCAGTGCAGCGGAGGCAATCTGCCACCCGAGAACAGCGAAGACGACAGCCCGCGCGGCATAGCCAGCGCGCCCGACATGCTTGGCGAGGGCCGGTGCATCGGCATCCAGCAATCGCATGAAATTTGCCGTATAGGCTTTTACCGCCTGATTAATTGCGGCGGCGAGAAACCCTATGCCTATGATCGCAAGCAAAATTTCGCCCATCGGTAGCGACGCCAGCGTACTGGCGGCGTTACCGGCGGTGTCGCCTCCGCCGGTCGAACCTTCGGACAGGTCAGCCACAGCCTTGATGGCAAAATAGCACAGGAAAACATGCGCCAGACCGCTGGCCGCATGGCCGACACGCACCGCTACGCCCTTGGCGTCGCTGCCCTGGCCTTGCAGATCCATCCACGCGCCGTAGAGCCGGTAAATACCATAGCCGAGCAGCCCCAGACCGACCAGCGTCAGCAGGATCGCTCCGCCCGACATGGTTTCAATCTCCTCCAGCGCATCGGTTGTGCCTTCGGATCCAGCCGTGGTCAGCGTCAGATAGCCGGTCAGCCCGTAAACGACTGCCCGGCCGAGATAGCCGGCGCGTGCGAAATTTTCGATACTGGTGACACGGGACATGCAAGGCTCCTGGTTATACTGCTCGGCAGCATAACGCACGGATTAGCCTTTAGGTTGCTCCGACCGCTTTTTTTTCGCCAGTTCGATGGCCTCGAGCACGACTCGCCGTGCTTCGTCCGCATCGCCCCATTTGCCGACCCGGACCCATTTTTCCGGTTCGAGGTCTTTATAATGGGTGAAGAAATGCTCGATCTGCTGCATGACGATTTCCGGCAGATGACTGCCTTCGTCGATTTTCCGATAATAAGGAAATGTCGCGTCGATCGGCACGCAGAGCAGCTTTTCATCACCGCCGTGCTCGTCTTCCAGATTGAGCACCGCGATCGGGCGGCAGCGGACGACGCAACCGGGCATGAACGGCGAACGGGCGACAACCAGCGCGTCGAGCGGGTCGCCATCGGGGGACAATGTGTGCGGAATGAAGCCGTAATTGGCCGGATAGCGCATCGGGGTGTGGAGGATACGGTCGACGAACAGAGCGCCGGATTCCTTGTCAAATTCATATTTTACCGGTTCGCCGCCAACGGGGACCTCGATGACAACGTTCAGGCTTTCGGGCGGGTTATCGCCGATCGGAATCTTGGTAATGTCCATGGAAAAGGGAATCCTTATCTGGTTTTCGGTTGCAACAGACGGTCTATGCCGCCTTCTTGGTCAACACCCTCTCCGGTGATTTTTTCCAGCGCCGGATAGCGCAGCCCGCCGGAATGGTCGACCATAAAATTGTGATAGGCTTCGCCATTTTTTGCAAAGATATCGATCATGCCTTCACCGCCGCGATTTTCCTCGATCGCCTGTTTGAGCGCATCGTCGCTATAGGCCTTGCCATTGACCGCCGAAATGGAAAGGCCGGACTTCAGGCCTGCCCTGAATGCGGGGCTGTCCCAGATCACAGACTTGATCGTTCCCTTGCTGCCCATGATCAGGCCGATACTGTGGCTGAGGTCGACCTGTTTGCGTCTCTTGTCATTGGCGAGGATATAGGCGCTGGGCCGGTCGACATAGACGAGTCGGTAGCCGCCGAGAACCAGTCCGTCTTTCGGGGCTTCGGCGCTGGTCCGGTAGACCCGCTGCTCGATAAAGGCGTCCCAGTCATAGGGCTGGACCTTGTCGAGCGCGGCGATCACATCGTCCCGCTCGTAGGTGACCACGCCCCAGTCGCCGTTCCTGCCGCCGAAAAAAGCGCGGGCAAAATCTTCCAGCGTCTTTTTGCCGGCCGATTCGCGGCGGATGATCTGGTCGGCCTCGAGCCAGATCAGCAGGCCTTCATTATAATAATCCTCGGCCCGTTGCCAGCTGGTCCAGGGCTTGGGTCGCCGGGCTGCGATAATCGGATCATGGGTGGTGTCGATCAGCGGGCGCCAGCTTCGACCGACCCGCTGGTCCATGCCCGCCGCGATCGCCGCAATGGCGTCCAGCGTGTCCTGTTTGGAATAGAGCCCGGATCGCGCGCCCAGCACATAGCCCCAGAATTGCGTCTGCCCCTCATAGACCCAGAGCAGATTGTCGCGCATCGGTTGCCGGAAGTCGGGAGTCCACATGCCGGCGGGACGGCGATATTTGCCGTTCCAGGCGTGGGTAATCTCGTGTGGCAGCAGATTGCGCCGGCCCGGCCCGCTGTCCCAATCGGTGAAATATTCGCGGTTCACACCATTTTCGGACGAACGATGATGCTCCAGACCAATGCCGCCCATTTCGTCCGTGAGTGCCAGCAGGAAATCATAGCGGTCATAGGGATGGCTGCCGAACAGCGCTTCCGCCTCTTTGACCAGCTTGATGTGCGGCGCGATCTGGTCTTTCTTCGGCTTCAGGAATTTCGCGTCATCCGCGACGATATTGAGATGGACCCGGCTGGTCAGCTGGTGGGTCTGGAAATAGCGTCCGGCAAAGACCGGGCTGTCAACCAGCGTGTCATAGTCGGTCTTTTCATAGCTGATCGTGCCGCCGCTCGCCGATTTCGGACGCAGGGCGCTCGCTGCCTGCCAGCCATCGGGGTAGATGGCGGTCGCCTCCACGGGAATCTGCCGGACATAATAGCCAGCCGGATAGAGCGAGACCTGGTGCCAGCGCAGGTTGAGCATCGACGGCGCCATGACGATACGGCCGTGGCTACCGGTGGTGGCGGAAACAAACTGGAATTTTGCGGTGATCGTGCCGACATTTTCCGGCACGTCGAGATGGAAGGCGAAGACATCGACATCGTCGCGGACCCAGGCGAGCTTTTCGCCATTGGCGGTGATTTCCAATCCGGTCAGCTTCTCGATCTCGCCGCGCGGCGCGTGATTGCCGGGCAGCCATTCGGGATAGAGCAGGGTTAGGCGACCGGCCTTTGCCACCGGTATCGTCTGGATGACACGGAATATGCCCTGTTCATGATCGAGCGCATCGACGGTCAGGGTCATCGTACCGGGATAGGCGATGTCCTGCGGTGCGGGGATTATATCCTGCGGCGCGACATAGCTTGGCTTGCTGAGGCTGTCCGGCATTGCCGTCGCTGTTGATGAAATGCCGAGGGTCAGGACCAGACCGAAAATAGCAACCAGACGCATGCGCACAAAATCCCTTGATGACTGGCGCGCGTAAATGGGGGATTTTGCAACTTTCGTCCAGAGCCCGCGTGCAAATAAGCCACTTCCGCTTTGCCGCTTCACTGGTTAAAGCGCTCTCCATGGCAAAGATACAGACACCCCAGCCGGTGCGCGGCACACAGGATATATTCGGCGAAGAGCAGGAACGTTTCAGCCACGTCGTCGAAACATTCGAGCGCGTGCGGCGGCTCTACGGATTCAAAGGCGTCGAGATGCCGGTCTTCGAGCCGACTGCGGTGTTCGCCCGTTCGCTGGGCGAAACGACCGATGTTGTGTCGAAGGAAATGTACTCCTTCGAGGACCGCGGCGGCGACAGCCTGACCCTGCGGCCCGAATTTACGGCGGGTATCTGCCGGGCGTTTCTGTCCAACGGCTGGCAGCAGCATGTGCCGCTGAAACTCTCCGCGCACGGTCCGCTGTTCCGCTACGAGCGGCCGCAGAAAGGGCGCTATCGCCAGTTCCACCAGCTCGACGCGGAGATTATCGGCGCGGGCGAAGCGGCGGCGGATGTCGAGCTGCTCTGTTTTGCTGACCAGCTTCTCAAAGAGCTGGGCATTGATGATGGGGTGACCCTGCAGCTGAATACTTTGGGCGATGCGGAGAGCCGGGAGGCCTGGCGTTCGGCGCTGGTCGAGCATTTCTCCGACCATCAGGCGGAATTGTCGGACGACAGCAAAACACGGCTGGAGAAGAACCCGCTAAGAATATTGGACAGCAAGGCGCCCAATGACCGCGCGATTGTCGCGACCGCGCCGACGATTGATCCCTATCTGACCAGTGAAGCCGCAGAGTTTTTCGCGCAGGTGACGGAAGGTCTCGACAGCTGTGCTGTGGCCTGGAGCCGCGACAGCAGTCTGGTGCGCGGTTTTGACTATTATCGCCACACTGCATTTGAATTTGTTACGGACCGGCTTGGCGCGCAGGGCACCGTGCTGGGCGGCGGCCGGTTTGACGGTTTGATGGAAGCGCTCGGCGGGCAGGCCACGCCGGCGGTCGGCTGGGCGGCCGGTATCGAGCGGCTGGGCATGTTGCTGGATCAGCCTGCAACCGTAGGCCCCGACGCGGTTTTCATTCCCCTCGGCGATGGCTGCGAAGCGGCGGCGATGAAGCTGATGGCCGAATTGCGCCGCGCGGGCGTCAGCTGCGAAATGGCCTATAAGGGCAATATGAAAAAACGGATGCAAAAGGCCAATGCGGCGGGGGCTACCCATGCCGTGATCATCGGCGAGAATGAACTGGCCAATGGCGTCGCTGCGGTCAAAAATCTGGCCAGCGGTGATCAGCGCGAGATTGTTCTGGGTGGTCTCGTCGAGGCCTTGACGGCATGACCACGATTACCCCCCAGCGTATCGCCCAGATCGAGGCGCGCTTTGCCGAGCTGCAGGCAATGATGGCGTCCGGCGATCTCGACAGCGACAAATTTGTCTCCGTTTCCAAGGAATATGCCGAGATCGAGCCGGTGGCCGAAGCGGCGGCCAAGGTCAAAAGCCTGCGCGACGAGCAGGAAGGTCTGGCCGAAATGCTGGCTGGCGATGACGCCGAGATGAAGGCCATGGCGGCCGATGAAGTGGACGGCGTCAAGAAGGCGCTCGAGAAGGCCGAGCATGTCCTCGCCTTGCAATTGCTGCCGAAGGACAGCGCCGATGACCGGCCTGCCATGATCGAAATCCGCGCCGGCACCGGCGGTGACGAGGCCGCGCTTTTTGCGGGTGACCTCTACCGCATGTATACGCGCTATGCCGAGGATCAGGGCTGGAAGGTCGAGATGATCTCTGCCAATGCCTCGGAGGTCGGTGGGTTCAAGGAAGTCGTCGCCAATATCCAGGGCAAGGGCGTGTTCGCCAAACTGAAGTTCGAATCCGGCGTGCACCGGGTGCAGCGTGTTCCGGAAACCGAGAGCGGCGGACGTATTCATACCTCGGCGGCAACGGTGGCCATCCTGCCGGAGCCGGAAGAAGTGGATGTGCAGATCCGCAACGAGGACCTGCGCATCGACACCTATCGGGCGAGCGGCGCCGGCGGTCAGCATGTCAACAAGACCGACAGCGCGATCCGTATCACCCACTTGCCGACCGGCCTTGTCGTGCAGTGCCAGGACGGCAAGTCGCAGCACAAGAACAAGGCGCAGGCGATGAAGGTGCTGGCCGCGCGGCTCTATGAACAGGAGCGCGACGCCGTGCAGAGCGAGGAAGCCGAAGCGCGCAAGTCGATGGTCGGTTCCGGCGATCGCAGCGAACGTATCCGCACCTATAATTATCCGCAGGGCCGGGTGACCGATCACCGGATCAACCTGACGCTGCACAAGCTGCCCGAAATCGTCGAGGGCGGCGCGCTGGGCGAACTGGTCGACGCGCTGATCGCGGAGGATGAAGCCAGCCGGCTCGCAAATCTGGATGGGTGACGCCGCCGGTGCGCTGCGCGAGGCGGCGAACAGGCTGTCCGAAACTTCCGACAGCCCGCGCCTCGACGCGGAATTGCTTATGGCTCATGCCTTGCAAATGGAACGGTCGGACCTGTTGCTGAAATTGCCGGGCTTGGACGTGCCAGCGGAATTTGCCAGTCTGGTGGAGCGGCGCCGGCAGTCCGAACCGATCGCCCATATTGTCGGCAGCAAGGAATTCTGGGGTCTCGACTTTCGGGTTACGCCCGATGTCCTGATCCCGCGGCCCGACAGCGAATTGCTGATCGAGGAAGCGGTCAGCCTGTTTGCATCGGCGCACCCGCAACGGATAGCCGACCTGGGCACCGGGAGCGGCGCGCTCTTGCTCGCCGCGCTGCATGAATTCCCGGAAAGCCGGGGGCTGGCCATCGACGCCAGCGCGGCCGCTTTGCAGATAGCCCATGACAATGCGGATGCGCTCGGGCTGGCCGATCGTGCCCGCTTCCTGCTGCTCGACTGGACCGCGGCGAACTGGACCAGCCTGCTGGGCTCCGGCTTCGATCTTGTGCTCGCCAACCCGCCGTATGTCTCGACCGATGCTCGCCTGTCTGCGGACGTAGCCGGTTTTGAACCGCATCAGGCCTTGTTCGCCGGTGCTGACGGGCTGGATGATTACAGGATGATTATCCCGGCGCTGGAGAAACTGCTCTCGCCAACCGGCACAGCGTTGCTGGAAATCGGCTTTGATCAGGCCAAACCGGTTTCGGGACTGGCCGCAGATTGTGGCTATAATGTTGAATTAAAACAGGATTTAGGCGGAAACGACCGCTTGCTGGTGCTCCGCCGCTAAAAAGGGCTTGGTTTTGCGGGAACGACTCGCTAAGACTTGCTCAGGCCCAGAGGATTTCTGGCTTTTTCCCAAAATCTCTGGCCTGCCCCCAACTCGATAATGTTGCTGGTATTCGGCGCGCATTTGTCTTGTATGGGCCGCTGTGGGCAGGTTGTTCGCAGCGCAATCGCCATCATGGCATGGCTATAACTTGAGGAAGTCCAAGTTTATAAACGGTATAAGGATACCTGAAATTTGATGAACAATCGTCAACCTGGCCGCCGTGGACGTGGCCGGAACACCAATAACAACAATCGCAATCAGGGAAATCGGGGCGGCGGAGCCGACCGTGAAAACCGGATCGACAATCGCGCCCGTGGCAATGCCGCGCAGATGCTCGATAAATATAAAAAGATGGCTCAGGATGCACAGGTCAACGGTGACCGCGTCCAAGCCGAATATTATCATCAATTTGCCGACCATTATTTCCGGGTGAATGCCGATACTATCGCTCGCCGCGAAGAACAGCGGATGGCTCGTGAAGAATCGCGTGGCGACAATCGCTCGGATAACCGAGGCGACAATCGCGACAATGGCCAGGATGATTCCGGTGATAATGAGGGCAATGCCCAGCGCAGCCGTTCGCAGCAAAGTCGCCCGAAGCGCGATGAGCGGAATGACGAGGGCGAAACCGCCGCAAATGACGCGCCCGAAGAGAAAAAGCCGGTCCGCAGCCGGCGTCCGCGCAAAGTCGAAACCGCGCCGGATCATAGCGAGGCGACAGAGAAAAGCGGCGAGAGCAACGGTCTGGATGCCAGCGCCCTGCCACCGGCAATTTCGCAGGCGACCGAGGTCGAGGTGGAAAAGAAACCGGCTCGCAAAAAGCGGGTGATGAAACCCAAGGCTGCCGAAAAAAGCGACGCCGCCTAGGCGACGCCTGGCCTGATTGAATTTGGACGGGCATTGCAGCGCAGGCTGATGCCCGTCTGCCCGCGGTTACAGCGCCTTTTGCAACCAGTCCGGCAGGTCGAGCGCCTGCAAATCATCGACGCGCCGATGTTCCACCGACAGGTCAAGATCCGGATAGGCAACGCGCTGGCGCTTTTCGTCGGCTTGCGCAAGCGGGACCACAACCAGCCGCCGGTTCACCTTCTGCCGGTAATTCATCCGCGCGGTATTTTCCTGTCCGACATAGCATCCCTTGGTGAAGCTGACACCGTTGAGCTCGGCGGCATTGCACTCCAGCCATAAAGTCTTGTCGCTGCCCAGTTCTGCCAAACCTTCGGGCACGCCGAATGAAAGCCGGTGCATTCGATAGGCCAGGTCGGCAGGTTCTGAATCTCCTGTACCGGCCAGCCAGCGATGGCCCAATGCGGCCAATCGCGGATCAAGAGGCCGGTCTTCGGCACTGACGGCCCAATATACGGCAAGACTGTCGGCACGGGCGATCTCGATTTTTCGGCGCAGCCGATAGAGTTTGAGCCGTTTGACCAAGGCGTCGGCCTGATCGTCCTCACAGTCGATAAGGATATCATCGCCGTCGGCCCACAGAAAGAAATCGAACAGGACCTTTCCCTGGGCCGTGAGCAGCGCCGCCCACTGCGGCGCGCCCGCCTGCACGCTGGCCATATCCTGCGTGACCAGCCCCTGTAGAAATGACCGGATATCTTCCGATCCATCGGTGGCTGAAAGGCGGATGATGGCGCGGTCATTAAGTCTGGTTTCGGTCATGGCATTTAGGTAGGGTGTGCAGAGCCAAAAACCAAGCCTTTGCACGGAGCTATATGACCGACACGATTACCATACGCCGTCCAGACGACTGGCACGTTCACCTCCGCGATGGGGCAATGCTGCAGGCGGTTGCAGCATTTACGGCGAAACAGTTCGGCCGGGCGATCGTGATGCCCAATCTCTCGCCGCCAGTGACCAGTGCTGCTGATGCAGCAGCCTATCGCGACAGGATCATGGCAGCCCTGCCGACCGGGTCCGATTTCACACCGCTGATGACCTGCTATCTGACCGATGACACGGATTCCGACGATATTGCCGCAGGCCATGCCGCCGGCATTTTCACCGCCGCCAAGCTTTACCCCGCCAATGCCACGACCAACAGCGCGCATGGTGTAACCGATGTGGCGCATATCATGCCGGTACTCGAGCGGATGCAGCAGATCGGCATGCCGCTGCTGGTCCATGGCGAAGTGACCGACGGGGACATCGACATATTCGATCGCGAAGCGGTGTTTATCGAGCGGATACTCGAAAAGCTAATCGCAAAATTGCCTGATCTGAAACTTGTATTCGAACATATTACCACAGAGCAGGCCGTCCGGTTCGTCGATAGTGCCGGCCCCAATGTCGCCGCCACAATCACGCCGCATCATTTGCTTATCAACCGCAACGCGATGCTGGTTGGCGGCATTCGCCCGCATGCTTATTGCCTGCCGGTGGCAAAGCGCGAGCTGCACCGGCTGGCGCTGCGCAAGGCCGCAACCTCCGGTTCACCGAAATATTTCCTCGGCACGGACAGCGCTCCGCATGAAATTCACGCCAAGGAATCGGCCTGCGGTTGTGCCGGCATTTTCAACGCGCCTTATGCGCTGGAAAGCTATGCTGCGGTGTTTGACGAAGAGGGGGCGC
Organism: Sphingorhabdus sp. SMR4y; assembly: GCF_002218195.1. Taxonomy (GTDB): domain Bacteria; phylum Pseudomonadota; class Alphaproteobacteria; order Sphingomonadales; family Sphingomonadaceae; genus Parasphingorhabdus. The sequence continues at coordinate 2,539,169 of NZ_CP022336.1, forward strand.
TTGACCGGCTGGAAGGTTTCGCATCATTGCACGGTCCGAAATTTTACGGCTTGCCGGTCAACGAAGCCACGGTCCGTCTCGAACGGAGAGAAAATCCGGTGCCGGATGATATCCAGTCGGGCGGTTTCAAGCTCGTTCCCTTTCACGCCGGTTCCGCGCTGGAATGGCAAATTCTGTAGCGATGACGCCATCGCTCTCGGCGATTGGACGGCTCAGGCTGATTGCGGCTTTCGACCGGCCTTTCCGGTCAGATAGGAATCGGTCGAAAAGATTGCCAGACTGATCCAGATCAGCACGAAGCAGATGATGTGCGAAGGAGTCAGCGGCTCCTTGTAGATCAGGACACCAACCAGAAACTGGATCGTCGGTGCGAGATAGTTGAGCAACCCGATCGCACCGAGAGTCATTTTCTTGACCGCCGAAGCGAACAGCAGCAGCGGGATGGCGGTGACGACGGAGCCGCCGATCAGCAACAGGTCAATGGTCCGATCATCGCCGAGATGCAGGCTGGCTGCTGAGGATGGCATGGCAATGGTCAGCCAGACTAGCAACAGGGTGAATGGCAGGAACAGCATGCCGGTCTCTGCGGTCAGCCCGACGATCGGACCGATGTCGGCAATCTTGCGGACGAGACCGTAGCTGCTCCAGCTTATCGCGAGAACCAGACTGATCCAGAGCGTATCCAGCGCCTGCAGCGCCAGAACCGACACCCCGACGGTGGCGATCGCGATCGCGATCCACTTTGTCCGCGATAGCTTTTCTCCGAGAAACAGCCTGCCCAGCAGGACGCTGAGCAACGGGCTGATAAAATAGCCGAGGCTGGCGGCAAGAATATGGTTCTCATGCACGGCCCAGACATAGATGAGCCAGTTGGCCGCAATCAGCGAGGAACTGGCCGACATGGCCCGTCGCAATTTGCGATCCGCCAGCGCGGTGATCAGGCCGGCAAGATTCTTTCGGAAATACAGAATGAGGAGCAGCAACGGCACCGACCAGACGATGCGGTGGGCGACCACTTCCAGCGCACCGACATTCTGCAGCAGCTTGAAATAGACCGGCATCAGCCCCCAGAATATGCAGGCAGTCAGCGCCTGCATCAGGCCGATTCGACTGGAAGAGAGCGCGCTGGACATCATCCAGCGCTTAGGCTGCGGGCTGTCACCCGGCAATCAAGAAATGCTATCGGCCGGAAAAGCCGACTGCGGATCAGATGATGCCGCCGCCGATCCACAGACGCAGGGCACAGATGGCCATGACGATCATGCAGAAATTCATGCCGCTGGTGCGCGACGAGATCAGCCCGAACAGCGCGCCGATACCGGCAATGGGCAGAATCAGCCAGTTGGTCCATCCGAGCAGCGGTACCAGACCGATGAAGGAGAGAACGAGGGCTATGAGGCCGATGAAAATCGAGATCAGATTGAACATAACTGTATTATAGGAGTAGTGCACCGCGATTTCAAGCATTTGCAATATGCCGGGCTCATAGTAGGCTGAAGGCTTGCGGGATGGAGGCTGGCAATGGCTGTCGATGACATCAGAGTGGAAACCGATCGGCTGATCCTGCGGCCGCCCAATGCTGAGGATTTCGAAGCCTGGGCTGCGTTTCAGAAAGATGCAGAGACAATGACCTATATCGGCGGGGTGAAAAGCCGTCCGGAATCCTGGCGTGTGCTCTGCGCCATGGTGGGGGCGTGGCGGGTTCGCGGCTATGCGATGTTCTCGGTCATTCTCAAGGAGAGCGGGCAATGGATCGGCCGGATCGGACCCTGGTATCCCGAAGGCTGGCCCGGTCGGGAAGTGGGCTGGGCGATAGCACCGGACCATGCCGGCAAAGGCTTTGCCCTGGAGGCGGCGGTGGCGAGCATGGACTATGCGGTCGACACGCTTGGCTGGACCGACATCTGTCATACGATAGACCCTGCCAACCTGGCGTCGATCCGGCTGGCAGAGCGGCTGGGTTCGACCAATCGCGGGCCGACCCGGCTGCCGGAGCCGTTTCACGACGCACGGGTTGACGACTGGGGGCAATCGCGCGACCAGTGGGTCGAGAACAGACGAAAATTCCAGTAGGAGAATGACCATGACAGAAGACCGCTATCTCGACCCGACACGGGAAAGTTTCGACGCATTCAAGGCGCTGCCGCGCGACGTTCCGATCAACATGCTCAACCTGCTGCGCTTCCATGACGAGGCGCAATATCCGGCGGATCATCCCAATGCCGGCAAGGGATGGAGCGGCGCGCGTGCCTATGAGGAATATGGCAAGACCAGCGGCCCGATATTCCAGCGGGTCGGCGGAACGGTGATCTGGCGGGGCCGGATGGAATGCATGGTGATCGGCCCGGATGACAAGCAATGGGATTCCTCTTTCATTGCGCGCTACCCCAATAGCGGTGCCTTCATGGAAATGGTTACCGATCCCGAATATAAGAAGGCCGTGGTCAATCGCCAGGCTGCTGTGCTGACCTCGCGGCTGATCCGTTTCGGAGAGATGGAGGGGCAGGACACCTTCGGATGAAATCCCGATTCAGGACAGGCGGTTAACGAAAGGTCACCGGATTAACCATTTTCCCTAACGGATTATTAATGCATTTCACCCATGTAATTCCCTAAATTCAGGAGCAAATTGCATGTCTAATCTTTCCCGAACCCTATGGCTTTCTGCGGCAGCTTTCGCTTTGCCTCTGACGCTGGCTGCCTGTGGCAGCAATGAAACCAGTGAAGACGAGCTGGCGAAGCTGGACGACAATCTGACCTCTGATCCGGCGATGAATGATGCGCTGGAAGACGCGATTCTGGTCGATCCCGAGCTTACCGAACAGGCCAATCGCAATGCCATTCGCGGTGCCAATGGCGCGGCGGACGGGTCGGTGCCTCGGGGAACCGGCGAGGACGGAAGCGCGGCTGCCAAGGCGGCGCTGGGCGGCAAGATGCTGGCGGCGCCAAAACCGCGACAGATGACGTCGGACGACGAAACCCTGACCTTGGGTGACAAGGCCGAGCTGCAGGCGGCGCGCGCAAACAAGCCTGTCTGTAATGAAAAACTGACCTACGACATGGGCTGGGCGAACAAGATGCCGCCGGAATTTTCCATCTATCCGAAAGCCAATCTGCAGGAAGCGGCCGGCAAATGTGACCTTCGCGTGATCAGCTTCACCACTGCAACGCCGATCAAGAATATCGTCGATTTCTATTATACCAGAGCCAAGCAGGGCGGCTATGACGCGGAATATCTGCTGCGCGGCAGCGAACATGTGCTCGGCGGATCAAAGCCGAACGAGAACAGCGCCTATGTGATCACCCTGAACAAGCGTTCGGGTGGTGGCACGATTGTGGATATTGTTGCCAGCACCGGTAGCTAGTTCGCGAACTTTGCACATATACGCCGGACATCGCATTTCACGTCCTCCGGCTGACAGAGGTGGCCCGCTCCGGCCACCTTTTTTTTGCCCGTCCTATTCGCGGTAGCTGCCGCCGCCATCGACAGTGATATCATTGGCCGTGGTGAAGCTGCTCTGGTCGCTGGCCAGCCATAGCATAGCATTGGCAACCTCGACCGCCTGGCCGACCCGGTTGATCGGATGATTGCGGTTGAACAGTTCCACCGCTTCCTCATGCGGCCCGGGATAGGCGGCGAGATAGCGCTGGTACATCGGTGTATCGATGGCGCCGGGGTGGACGGTGTTGACCCGCACCGGATATTTTTCGGCGGCGCAGTGGAGGGCGAGCGATTTGCTCAGCGAAGTGACCGCAGCCTTGCTGGCGCAATAGGCGGCGAACTGGGCGCCGGGCCGCATGGCAAGCATCGAGCCGATATTGACAATCGCGCCATCTTCGCCGCTTTCGATGATTGCGGGCAGACCGACGCGGCAGCCGTAGAAGGTGCCCTGCAGGTTGATGTCGATGGTCCGGTTCCAGCTTTCCAGATCAACCTCGTCAACCGATCCGGGTTCGGAAATGCCGGCCACGTTGAACAGGGTGGTCATCTTGCCAAAGCGCTTTTTCGTGGCCTCGACGGCGGCCTGCCACTGGTCGAGATCGCGGACATCCAGTTCGACTGCATCGGCGCGGTCACCCAGCGACGCCGCCAGTTCCCGGGCCTTGTCGACCTGGATATCGGCCAGCATCACCGAGCCGCCCTCCTCGACAACGCGTTGTCCGGCGGTGCCGCCAATGCCTTCTGCGCCGCCCGAAATCAGTGCGACTTTTCCGTCCATCATGCCCATCGTAAATTCCTGCTTTCTGCTCTGCTGTTTCCAGCCTATTTCTTGTCGAACTCGATCGGCAGATTGGCCAGTCCGCGCAGCATCATATTGGGCGGATAGTTGAGCTCCGCGCCTTCCTTGATACGGATATTATCCATCCGTTTGGCAAATTGCTGGAAAGACACGGTCATCTCCTTGCGCGACAGCATATTGCCCACGCACATGTGGATACCCTTCCCGAACGCCATATGGGTGCGGGCATTTTTGCGGTCGACCCGGAATTCGTTCGGATTTTCAAACTGTTTCGGATCGCGATTGGCTGCGTGATAGCGCATCATCACCATCGCTCCCTTGGGCAGCATTACACCGCCCAGCTCGGCATCACGATGCATGACCCGCCAGATGCCCGAGGAACCGCTCGACATGCGCAGCACTTCCTCAACCGCATTGGGGATCAGCGACGGATCATCCTGAATCATCTTATACTGGTCCGGATTGGTTGCGAAAAGCCGCATGCCTTCGGCCAGCGCCGCCGTCGTGGTTTCATTGCCAGCGACCATCAGCTGCTGGACGATCGACAGGGACTCGGCATCGTCGAGCGGCCGCTCGCCATCGACCCGGGCATTGACCAGATCTGACAGGATATCGCTTTTCGCTTCCTTGCGCCGTTCATCCATATTGGCTTTGAGCGCGTGCTGATATTCGACCACTTCGCGTTCGGTCTCCAGCTGCCGCTCGCGGGTCATCATTCCGGAAAGGCGATCGACAAAGGCGTTGGTCCAGCGCTTGATCGTGTGCTCGTCGGCCACGTCCAGGCCCAATTGCACGGCAATCGTGCGGACCGGCATCGGGACGGCATATTCCTCGACAAATTCGCATTCGCCCTTGTCGATAAAGCGGTCGATCAACTCGTTCGACATCTCCCGCATGCTGTCTTCCAGCTTGTTCACTTTCGGCATCGAGAAAGCGAGATTGACCAGTTTGCGGAACCGTGTGTGGACCGGCTGATCGGCGGTCAGCAGGGTATTGACCTGTGGCCAGCCCTGAGCCTGAATGGCCTGCAGTTCCTCGTCATTCGCCAGTTCTTCCTCGCTTTTTCCTCCGGAGAGCAGTGCGTTGAAATTGTTGGAGAAATCATCCAGCCGACCAACGGCTTCCGAAATCAGATCATAGTCGAGCACGACATAGGTGCCGCTGGCCTCGTCGAAAAAGACCGGATTTTCCGCGCGCTTTTCTTCATAAAAGTCAAACGGATCAACCAGAATATCGGGTTGGAAAAGAGATTTGGATACAGCTTCGTTCATGACGGATTCCTGATTAACTAGTCAAACGATGGGGTGGGCTTGCCATCCGCATTGTACACAGGCCCTTCGGCATCGACCCGATATTTGGCGCTGACCGAATCGATCAGGCCGAAGCTGCCGATATGGGCAAGCATATTGGCATAGTGGACATTCTGGAAATGCCGCGCGAGGGCTTCCTCGTCGGTCCATTCCTCGAACACTTCGATGCGCGACGGATTGTGCATGTCTGCGGCCCAGCTATAGCAGAGGCAGCCTTCCTGGCTCAGCGCGCCGTCGATAAAGGGCTGGGCTTTCTTCAGGCATTCCTCGCGGGTTGCCGGTTCCACGTCGATATGCGCAGCAATCAATATTTTGGCCATTTGTCAAACTCCCCTAAAGCTTGTTTCCACCCAGTTGAGCGACGACATTGAATATGCGCTTGCTGTACAGCCACTGGCCGTCGATCTTCACAAATTCATCGTCATAACGCCCGCCCGCGATGCGGGGTTCGCCCTTCTCGACCAGTATTTCGTGCGTCTGGTAGCGGCCCGATGCCGTATCGCCGGTAATCGCAAGGCTTCCCGGTATGCCGAGAAAGCTGACTGCATCAAATTGCGCCATGGCGCCATTCCACAGATTGACGATATTCTCGCGGCCGACCACTTCGGTGCCCATCAGCGACCAGACGGCATCTTCTGTCCATAATGCGCCCCAGTCATCCGGGTCTTTTCGCAATACGGCATCGCAATAGGCATCGTGCAATTCGCGGATCGCCAAACGGTCTTCTATCGGCCCTGAAAACATGGACTGGTCCTCTCCTGATATTCAGGAGACTACACGGCAAAAACGGGCCAAAAACAAGCTGCCATAAGTGCTAGCGGGGCACGATTAATCGCCACCGATCCGCTCGATATCCGCTCCGACAGCCGCCAGCTTTTCTTCCAGCCGCTCATAGCCGCGATCCAGATGGTAGATACGCTGCAGGCGGGTTTCCCCTTCGGCGGCCAGTCCGGCAATGGCGAGGCTCATCGACGCACGCAAGTCGGTGGCCATGACCGGTGCGCCGGTCAGTTTCTGCACGCCTCTGACCACGGCAGTGCGCCCCTTGGTCTCGATATCCGCGCCCATCCGGTTGAGTTCGGGCACGTGCATATAGCGGTTTTCGAAAATCGTCTCGGTCAGTACGCTGGCGCCATCGGCAAGGCACAGCATCGCCATCAACTGTGCCTGCATGTCGGTGGCAAGACCAGGGTAAGGCGCGGTGGACAGGGTAAGCGGTTTCAGCTTGCCATCGGAAGAAACCTTGATGCCCTTGGCATGGACATCGATCTGCAGCCCGGCGAGGCGCAGCGCATCCAGCGTCGCTTCCATCTCGTTTGCCTTGGCGGCAAGCAGGTCGACTTCGCCGCCGGCGATACCGACCGCACAGGCATAGCTGCCTGCTTCGATCCGGTCCGACATCACCCGGTAGGTACAACCGTGCAGCCGTTCGACGCCGGTGATTGTCAGGGTCGAAGAACCAATCCCTTCAATCTCCGCGCCCATCGCGACCAGCATATTGCATAGGTCGACAATTTCCGGTTCCCGCGCGGCGTTTTTCAGGACGCTGGTGCCGTTCGCCAGTACCGCTGCCATCAGTGCATTTTCCGTTGCCCCGACAGAGACGACCGGGAAGGTGAAATCTCCGCCCGGCAGCCCGCCATCGGGCACGCGCGCGATGACATAGCCGCTGGTCGTCTCGATGGTCGCACCAAGCGCTTCGATCGCCTTGAGATGGAGGTCGATTGGCCGGTTGCCGATGGCGCATCCACCGGGCAGCGACACCCGGCATTCACCCGCGCGGGCCAGCAGCGGGCCCAGAACAAGGATTGAGGCCCGCATCTTGCGAACAATATCATAAGGGGCCTCGGTCGAGGTGATCCGGCCCGCCTTGAGCGTCATCACCCGGCCGAAATCCTCCGGTCGCGCACCCTCGATAGTGGTCGAAACACCCAGCTGATTGAGCAGATGTCCGAAACTGTCGACATCGGCCAGCCGGGGGAGGTTGCGCAGGGTCACCGGTTCATCGGTCAGCAGCGCGCAGGGCAGCAGGGTCAGGGCGCTATTCTTGGCTCCCGAAATGGGAATCGTGCCAGACAGGCGATTGCCGCCGCGTATCGAGATAATATCCATGGTCTAGCATTTACCGGAATTGGTGATGCAGGCAAGTCTATTGCGCCGGTGTCGATCCCGACGGTGCAGCAAAAGCCGTCAGTCTCTCAGCAAGCCAAGCGCAGTATATGCGGCTTCCACCGTTGGTCGTGCCAGAGCGGACGCTTTTTCCGATCCGTTGCGTAAAATCGCGTCAATCGCATCCGTGTCCTTGCGCAACTCCTCGAACCGCTGGCGGATTGGCGACAGCGTGCTGACAGCCAGATCGGCCAGCGCCGGTTTGAAGTCGCCAAAACCCTTGCCTGCAAATTCTGCGATAACCGCGTCCTGTGACTGGTCCGCAAGAGCGGCATAGATACCGATCAGATTTTTCGCTTCCGGTCGGTCGGCGAGATCGGCCATATTGTCGGGCAGCGGTTCCGGGTCGGTCTTTGCCTTTTTCATTTTGCGCGCGATCGTGTCGTCATCATCGCTCATGTTGATCCGGCTGAGATCGGACGGGTCCGATTTGCTCATTTTCGCGGTACCGTCGCGCAGGCTCATGATCCGCGCCGCTGTTTTGCCGATGAAGGGCTCCGGCAGAGTGAAGGTCTCGGTGCCGGTATCGCTGTTGAACTTGGTGGCAATGTCGCGGGCCAGTTCGAGATGCTGTTTCTGGTCATCGCCGACCGGCACGTGGGTGGCCTGATAGGAAAGGACGTCCGCAGCCTGCAATACCGGATAGGCAAGGAGCCCGAGCGAGGACCTTTGCTTATGCTTGCCTGATTTCTCCTTGAACTGTGTCATGCGATCGAGCCAGCCCATCGGCGTGTTGCAGATCAGCATCCACGCCAGTTCGGCATGCGCCGGCACGCGGGCCTGGTTGAACAGAATCGACTTCTCCGGATCCAGGCCGGCAGCGACCAGCACCGCAACCATTGCGCGGCAATTGGCCGACAGTTCGGCGGGGTCATTATGCACGGTAATAGCGTGCATATCGGCGAGGAAAAACAGGCACTCGCTCTCGTCCTGCATCTTCACCCAGTTCTTGATCGCGCCGAGATAATTGCCGAGATGGAGATTACCTGTGGGCTGGATGCCCGATACCGTCCGCATTGTCTTAACTTCCTTCGCTTGCGGCGTCTTCCGCCGCCTTCTTCTTCGTCAACATGGTGATCTTGTCGCGATCGACCGCGCCCGTCAGCCATGCGAGTGCCGCATAAACCAGTCCGCCGACGCTGACCAGAGCGGTGATCGATCCGACTCGCTGCCAGATCGTTCCGTCATAGAGGCCGTCGCCGATCGGTGCAGCATAGACCAGCACGACCGCCATCCCGGCAGCGGACAATGTGATCCGTCCGATCCGCAGCAGCAAGGTCCATTCCAGATGGAAATGTCCCCGCCGGTGGAGCATCGTGTAGAGCATTGCGCAATTGCACCAGGCGGCAACCGCGCCGGCAACGGCCAGCCCCGTGATCCCGTAGAGCGGGATCAGCAACAGGTTGAGCGTGATGTTGACGGCCAGCGAAATGCCCGCGGTATAGACTGGTGTTCTGGTATCCTTGCGCGCGAAAAAACCGGGGATCAGCACTTTCACCAGCACATAGGCGGGCAATCCGACAACCAGCGCGGCGACAACGGCAGCGGTGGTCTGGCCATCGGCAGCGGTGAAATTGCCGCCGACATAGAAAGAGGTGACCAGCGGTCCGGCTGCAAAGAACAAGGCGATCGCGGCGGGAATGGTGAGCAGCAGGCCCAGTTCTATGGCATTGCTTTGCAGCCGCTGGGCCCCGCCCTGGTCATCCTTGGCGATGAAACGCGACAGGGCTGGCAGAATAGCAGTGCCGAGGGCAATGCCGATGATTCCAAGCGGCAACTGATTCAGCCGGTCCGCCATCGCCAGATAAACGAACGAGCCTTCCGGCAAGCGCCCGAGGAAGAACAGATCGACGAAGCGGCTGATCTGGTAAATGCCGGCACCAAATACGGCCGGCAGGATCAGCACGCCCAACTCCCTCACATCGGCGTTGAACCGAGGCATTTTGAGAGGAAATCGGAATCCGGTCTTGCGCGCCCAATAGTAAAGCCAGAGCATTTGCGCCAGACCGGCGATGGCCACGGCGATGGCCAGAAAATAGGCAGTCTGCCGGGGGTCATTGCCGTCATTGACAAGATGTGCCGCAAGCAGGGCACTGATCATGCAGATATTGAGCATGATCGGCGCTGCTGCCGCAGCCGCGAACTTGCTCAGCGAGTTCAAGATGGCCGCGAACAGGGTGGTGATGCTGATCAGCCCGAGATAGGGAAAGGTTATTCGCGCGAGCGATATCGAAAAACCGCTGGTCCTGCCGCCCCTGCCGAAATCGTCGATCAGCCAGATGATGCCCGGCATGACCAGCATCATGACCGCGGAAAAGACCAGCAGCAGCGGTACGAATACCGACAATATGTCGACGGCGAAATTCTGCGCCGCCGTCCGGTTCTCGTCCTCTTCCATCTTGCGGTTGAACAGCGGCACAAAAGCCGCCGAAAAAGCGCCTTCGGCGAACAGGCGGCGGAAAATATTGGGCAGCTGGAAAGCCAGTTGCCAGGCATCGGCCGCGGCACCGGCCCCGAGAATGCGGGCCAGCAGGATGTCGCGGACGAAGCCGAAAATGCGGCTGACCAGCGTCAGTCCCGCGATCGTCCCGGTGGATTTCAGCAGGTTCATCCCCGCTATCCTAGCAAGAGTGCCTAGGCGTTACCAACCGGTTGCTCGCCCGCCTGCTGTGCCGCCATCTGCTCGCGCTGCTGCATGTAGAGGGCCGTGAAATCAATCGGCTCGAGCAGCAGGGCCTGGAATCCGGCATCGCGAACGGCGTCGGAAATGATCGACCGGGCGAAGGGGAAGAGCAGCCGCGGTGCTTCGGCGAACAGGAACGGATGCGCCTGGTCTTCCGGCACGTTGCGCAGCCCGAAAAGACCGCAATAGAGCAGCTCGACTGCGAAGGCGACGCCCTCGTCCGCCTTTGCCGTGACATCGATTTTCAGCTCGACTTCATGGACCTCGTCGGAGATCTGGGAAGAGCCGATGTTGAACTGTACGTCAATCTGGGGCTGTGCGTTCCACTGATAGACGTCCGGCGCGTTGGGGTTTTCGACCGAAAGATCCTTCACATATTGCGAAATCACACCGATTTGCGGCTGGGTATCGGCGCCATTGGCAAGCGGATCCGGCGTGGTTACATTGCCGCTCGGTTCCATTGTGCTGCCTTCTTTTTCATTCTCATCAGCCATCGGGCCTGTCCTTTCGGAAAATCAGTCAAACATGTCCTCAGGCGCATATTGCCGCGCCGTGCGCTGCGCGCCTAGCAGGGGAAAGAACCAAGGGCAATGAAAGAGTAAACCACCGGTCCGGCAGCCCGCGCCCGCACCCCTTTTGTAAGCGCAGGTTCACAAAATGGGCGGTAGAAGCGGATGACCAACCGGGGCTAAGCGGCTTTTTCAGGAATGCTATTTGAAACCGCCCCTGTTTCCGCCTATGTATAGGGTCAAAGCAAAGATTGGATACCGAAGTGACCATCGAAATCATATTATTGGCAATGGTAGCGGCCTTTCTTGGCCTGCGCCTCTATTCCGTATTGGGCAAGCGCAGTGGTCATGAGCAGGAACATATGCCGCGCAATATCGAACCGCGCACCGGTGATCGCCGGCCGCTGGATGACGCCAAGCCGCATGTTCCGGATATCGTTCCCGCCCACGCAGCGGCCGGAACGCCGAACATGGTCTATGACAGCAATGCCGAAGCCGGGATGCGCGAAATCCTCAGCGCCGACCGCAATTTTGACGTTGGCCGGTTCATCGAAGGGGCGCAAGCAGCCTATGGCATGATTCTGGAAGCCTTCTGGAAGGGCGACAAGGACGAATTGAAACTGCTGTGCGATGACGATGTTTACGAGAGCTTTGCCGAAGCCATCGACGCGCGTGAGGAACGCGGCGAAATATTGGAGAACCAGCTGGTGCGGATCGACAATGCGCGTATTTCGGCAGCGGAATATCGTCGGCCGGTCGCCAGTATCACGGTGCAGTTCGACGCCGATATCGCTGCAGTGGTGAAAGACAAGAAGGGCAATCTGATTGGCGGCTCGCTTTCCGATGCCGCGGAAACCCACGATGTCTGGACGTTCAGCCGCGATCTGTCGAGCGCTGATCCCAACTGGCTGCTCGACGAAACCGATGAGGCCTGACCCCCGGTCGGCGAGCAACAGGGTCATGAAAATCGGGACGCTTTGCGGAGCAATGGCTTTGGTCAGCGCCTGTTCCCTGACCATCATCCCCGAAGGCGCAGCGCAAGGCCGTTCCGTTCAGCAGGATGGTGAATGGGTTACAGAAGCCACACCCGCTCCGGCCGCCCCGCCGCCGGCCTATCAACAGGATTCGGCAGCAACATTTCAGCCGGTCGATCCCGCCCAGCTTGTCAAAATCGGTGATGACCAGACCCGCGCGACCGGTTCCGGTATCGCGCTCGGTCCGGACATCGCGACGCTCGGACTAACCGATGCGAAGGCGTCCTCGGCGTTGCAATCCTACCGCACCAGCTGTTCCTCTCTGGTCCGTCGCGAGGACAATAGCGGCCTGACGACGGGCAGCGACTGGCAATTGTCTTGCGCTGCCGCCCAGAACTGGCAGGACCGGGATGCAATCGGCTTTTTTACCTCCTATTTCGAAGCGGCGCAGGTCGGCGACGGCCGGGCTTTTGCGACCGGCTATTTCGAACCGCAGATCGACGGCTCGCGATTCCGGAATGCCCGCTATCCGGTGCCGATCTATCGCCGGCCCGCCAATCTGATCGATGTCGATCTCGGCCTGTTTTCCGAGGCGCTGAAAGACAAGCGGGTCCGTGGCAAGGTCGAGGGAACCAAGCTGGTGCCGTTTGAAGACCGGGCGGCGATCGATGACGGAGCCCTTGCCGGACAAGGGCTCGAGATCGCCTGGGCGCGCGACTATATCGATTTCTTCTTCCTGCAGATTCAGGGCAGCGGGCGTCTGGCGCTTCCCGGCGGGTCGGTCATGCGGATCGGCTATGCCGGACAGAATGGCCATGATTATACCGGTATCGGCAAAGTAATGCGCGAACGCGGTCTGCTCGCGGACGGCAAAACCAATATGCAAGGCATTGTCGAATGGCTGCGCGCCAATCCGCAAGAGGGCATGAAGATCATGCGCGAGAATAAAAGCTATGTCTTTTTCCAGGAGCTGACCAGGCCAGGCCCATTGGGCGCCATGGGCCACCCCGTGGTAGCGCGGACCTCGGTCGCGGCTGACCGGATGTTCGTGCCGCTGGGCGCGCCGGTGTTCCTCGACATGGAACATGATATCGCCGACGGACTCTGGGTGGCGCAGGATAGCGGCGGTGCGATCAAGGGGCCGAACCGCTTCGATACGTTCTGGGGCGCCGGCGAGGAAGCGGCCCGCATTGCCGGTGGCATGTCGTCTCGTGGCCAGGCGCTGATCTTCCTGCCCAAGGGAACGGTTTCCCGGCTCGTCGCGGCCCGCCGGAACCCGGGCCAGTAATCCGTGTCGGACCGGCCTCTTACCGCCGGTGAAAAGGCGCTCTGGCAGAAATTTATCGAGAGTGTCGAGCCGCTGGACCAGGGCCGGGTCGAGCGCGTGGACAGTCTTCCCGTCGCCAGACGGCCGCGCGAGATATCCGGGCCGATCACCGCCGAAAGTTTCGGTGGAAAGCCGGCCAAAGCCATCCCGTTGCGTGATCAGAAGCCGGTACCGACCAAACATGGTCTCGACGGCGGCTGGGATCGTCGCCTTGCCAAAGGTATGGTGCAGCCTGACGTTACCGTCGATTTACACGGCTATAGCCTGTCGTCCGCGCATGGCAGACTCGACAGTGCGCTGGAGTTGAGCATCGCGGCCGGTCATCGCGCGATCCTGCTGATAACCGGCAAGGCCCGGAGCGACGAGGAACGGCGTCGGGAAGGTGGGCGCGGCGCGATACGCTCTGCCATTTCCGACTGGCTGGCGGCATCGCGGCATGCGGCGCATATTGCGACCGTGCGCCGGGCCCATCCCCGGCATGGTGGCGCCGGCGCGCTCTACATCATATTAAGGCGTCACCGCTAAGCGGGACGGACCGCAGTTGTCTGGCGGTCAGCGCAAGGCCTGCTTGACGACCAGCGAGAAAATTCTGGACAGCTGTTCCAGATCCTCAATCGCAACCGCCTCGTCGAGCTTGTGCATCGTCGCATTGCACAGACCGAATTCGACCACCGGCATGATTTTGGCAAGAAACCGTGCATCCGAAGTCCCGCCCGAGGTGGACAGTTCCGGTTCCACACCGGTGATTTCGCGAACGGCCGCGGAAACGATATCGGAAAATTCTCCCGGCGGCGTCAGAAAGGGTTCGCCGGAAATAACCGGTTTCAGTTCGCCACCATGACGCTCGACTATGTCCCGCACCATGGCGCTGAGACTCTCGCCGCTGTGCCGGTCGTTGAAGCGGATCGACAAGCGGCCCTCTGCCCTCGCCGGGATCACATTGTGCGCCGGATTGCCGACGTGCAGGTCGGTAAACTCGATATTGCTCGGCTGGAACCAGTCTGTGCCTTCGTCCAGTTGCAGCGAATCAATTTCGCTGAGAATCTTGCCAAGCTTGGTGATCGGATTGTCGGCGTTTTGCGGATAGGCGACATGGCCCTGCGTGCCGTTGACCGTCACCCACATATTGACCGAGCCGCGCCGCCCGATCTTCATCATGTCGCCGAGCCGGTTAACCGACGTTGGTTCACCGACGAGGCAAAGATCGGGAGTGATGCCACGCTCTGCCATCAGGTCCATCAGTGCCACCGTGCCGAAGCGGGCTGGACCTTCTTCGTCACCGGTGATGATCAGGCTTATTGTTCCGAGATCTTCCGGCACACCGTGCAGCGCAGCGACAAAGGCGGCGATACTGCCTTTCATGTCGACAGCGCCGCGGCCATATAGAAGGTCGCCGCGAATTTCCGGTACGAAGGGATCGGTCTGCCAGCCCTGACCGGGTGGCACGACATCAAGATGCCCGGCATAGGCAAAGTGGCGGGATCCTGCCGGTCCTTTGCGAATGGCAAAAAGATTCTCAACCGGACCGTCCGGCGGACCACCCGCGATGAAGCGGGTTATGTCGAATCCCAGCGGTGCAAGCATCGCTTCCATTTCATCAAAAACAGGACCGGTAGCGGGGGTGATGCTGGGCCGGGCAATCAGCCTTTTGGCCAGTTCGAGTGCTGTTGGTGCGGTCATGTCCGGATGCCTAGCCTTTTGCCGCTTCGGGATTTTCCAGCCGTTCGATCACCCAAGGTTCCTCTTCGGCGGCTTCCATCCATTGCGCGGTCCACTCATGGTCCAATATGGTCTGCATATAGCTGGTGGCAAATCCTGGCAGACGGAACCCGTAAGTCTGGAAGCGCGAGACGATCGGGGCATACATGATGTCGGCGGCGCCATAGGTGCCGAACAGAAATGGTCCTCCACCACCAAAGCGCGCCCGCGCCTGTGCCCAGAGTTCGATAATCCGGGCGGCGTCCGCCTTGACTTCGTCGCTCAGATCCAGTCCTTCATAAATTTTGCGCGTGTTCATCGGGCATTGCCGACGCAGCGCCATGAAGCCTGAATGCATCTCGGCTGCCATCGAACGGGCCATGCCCCGTGCGGTTTCGTCCTTTGGCCAGAACCGGTCGCGGTGGGTCTTGTCAGCCAGCCAGTCGACGATCGCCAGACTGTCCCAGACCACCGTCTCGCCATCCCAGAGGATCGGAACCTTGCCGCCGGAAGGCGCAAAATTCTCGCTCTCGCGGACATGGTCCCAATCGTCGCCGAACAGGGGGACGGTCAGTTCTTCAAAAGACAGGCCCGACTGTTTGCACGCCAGCCAGCCGCGCATCGACCAGCTGGAATAGGCTTTGTTTCCGATTATCAGTTTCATAGTCTGTCCCATAACCAAATATGGCGCGCTGTGTATAGAAAAGCGTTGTCGCTGCCGGTGGACTAGTCCTGCACTGCGTCGAGCACAGCCTGCCGCAGTTCGTCAATGCCCTGCTTCTTTTCCGATGATGTAAGCAACAGATCGGGATGGGCTGCAGGATGTTTTTTGGCGATGGCCGCGACCTGCTGCGCCGTGGCATCCAGTTGTTCCTGCTTCACCTTGTCCGCCTTGGTCAGGACGATCCGGTAGCTGACGGCAGCCTTGTCGAGCATTTCCATCACTTCCTCGTCAACCGGCTTGATGCCGTGCCGGGAATCGATCAGCACGAACGTGCGTTTGAGAACGGCCCGTCCGCGCAGATAGTCGTTGATCAGGAAACGCCATTTCTGCACTACTTTTGGCGGCGCCTTGGCAAAGCCGTAGCCGGGCATGTCGCAGATGCGAAAGATCAGCGGATCGCCGATATCGAAAAAATTCAACTCCTGCGTTCGCCCGGGCGTATTTGAGGTCCGCGCCAGACCATTGCGGTTGGTCAGCGCGTTGATCAGCGATGATTTTCCCACGTTGGAACGGCCGGCAAAGGCGATTTCCGGGACTTTCGGGTCCGGCAGAAACTGCAGCTGCGGAGCGCTTTTCAGAAAGCTGATAGGGCCCGAAAAGATCTTCGGATGAAGAGGGGTCATGCCTCCGCCTTGTCAGCGGCCGCTTTTTTCGCCTTTTCCTCGGCTTCCTTCGCCATCATTTCCTTCATCTGCGGGTGGCGCGAATAGAGCCATTTCTGCTGGGCGATGGTGAGTATGTTCGACACCGTCCAGTAGAGCTGCAGACCGGCGGCAAAGGGCGCCATGATGAACACGAGAATCCATGGCATGATGCTGAAAATCTGTTTCTGCATCGGATCCATTGGCGCCGGGTTCAGTTTGAACTGCAAGTGCATGGTGATACCCATCAGGATCGGCAAGATACCGACCGCGAGGAAGGTTGGCGGATCGAAGGGCAGCAGGCCGAACAGGTTGACCGGCGTCAACGGATCGGGGGCGCTCAGGTCCTTGATCCACAAGGCGAACGGCTGGTGCCGCATTTCGATCGACAGCATCAGCACTTTATACAGCGCGAAGAAGATCGGGATCTGCAGGAATATGGGCAGGCAGCCGGCCAGCGGATTGACCTTCTCGTCCTTGTACAGCTTCATGATTTCCTGCTGCTGTTGCTGCTTGTCGTCCTTGTACTTTTCCTGAATCGCCTTCATTTTAGGCTGCACGGCACGCATCTGCGCCATCGAGGCGAACTGCTTCTGTGCAATCGGGAACATGACGCCGCGGACAACGAAGGTCATCAGGATGATCGCGATGCCGAAATTGCCGACCAGCTGGAACAGCCAGTTTAGCAGATAGAAGAGTGGTTTCTCGAACCAGTAGAACCAGCCCCAGTCGATGGCGCGATCCAGATTCTTGATGCCATATTCTGCTTCATATTTTTCCAGCAGGGCGTTTTCCTTGGCACCGGCAAAAAGACGGGTAGTGGTCGTCAGCTGTTTGCCGGGAGCGATGATCTGTGCGCTCTTTTTCGCAATTTCCGCCTGGAATATATCGCCGCCGCCGGAGCGGAATTTCGCGTCGACATCGTTGATGTCTTCCGGGATCAGGGCACCCAGCCAATATTTGTCGGTAAAGCCGAGCCAGCTGACTTCCTTGTCATAGCTATTGGTTCCGGCGACCGCAGAGGTCCCGAACAGGCCTGCAAAAAAGCCCGGCTCTTCACCGGCCAGATTCTCGTAATCCACATCATAATTTGCCGCGCCTTCATAGACGCCGACCGGACCCGAGTGGATGGTCCAGGTGCTGGCTTCATTGGCCGGGATATTGTCGAGATCCCGTTTCCGGTTGATCAGCCCGTAAGGCCGGAGCGCAATCGCATTCTCGCCGCGATTGATGATGCTCTGTTCGGTGGTGATCAGATAGTCCGGATCGATCGACAGTTTTATTCTATAGGTCTGTCCGGTTTCGTTCGACCAGCTCAGGGTGACCGGCGTGTCCGGGGTCAAGCGGCTCTGGTCAGCCGACCAGATTGTATTGTCATCGGGGACCGCAACGCCGTCGCCGGCCCAGCCAACACGACTGAAATAGGCGTCTTTGGTGCCGGACGGTGCGAAGAGCCGGACCGGTTTGCTGTCCTTGCTCATATCAACTGTATGATCGGTCAGCGTGAGGTCATCGATGCGTCCGCCCTTGAGATTGATCGAGCCCTGAAGGCGCGGTGTTTCGATCAACACGCGGGGGCTTTCGCGCAGGACAGTGGCCAGAGGTCTGATTTTCGCAGGGGCGGTGACCGCGCTGATGTCGGCGCTGCCGGTCCCCGGAACAGTCATGTCGCCGCCGACCTGGTCATTGGCCGGTGCATCGGCCTGCTCGACGATTTCGTTCTTGTTGGCCATGTCCGGGAAAAATTGTTCCATCAGCAACGGCCAGCCGAACAGGATGATCCCCGTGAGGAGTATCGCCATGATAATATTACGCTTGTCGTCCACTATCTCGTCCCGCTTTCGGCCAATTGTTGTAATCTGGATCGGTGTTCAGGGTATCAAGGCACGGGATCATAGCCCGAGCCTCCCCAAGGATGGCAGCGCAATAGCCGTTTAGCCCCCAGCCAGCTACCCCTAATTGCACCATGTTTCTCGATCGCCTCAATCGCATAGCTGCTGCAAGTCGGTTGATAGCGGCAGGTCGGAGGCAAAATACGCGACGGGCCCCATTGCCAGCATCGCACGCAAAAGATGAAAACCGCTTTCACCCGGTCTGCCCCAGCTTTTTCGCCAGAAATTTCAGGCCTTTTTCCAGGTCCGCCTTCATGATGGCAAAATCGCTCTCTTGCGCCGTTTTGCGGCCAATCATGATATGATCGACGCCGGCGATACCATGGTCCGGCAGACATTCCGCCAGCAGCGCCCGGAACCGGCGTTTCATCCGGTTGCGTGCGACAGCATTACCGATTTTCTTGGTAACCGTGATGCCATAGCGCATGTCGTCTGCCGCGATCGTGTGATCGGGACGCCGCCGATGCGCAAGCAAGACAAAGTTGGGGGTGACGAATCGCTTGCCACGGTTGGCAGCGAGGAAATCCGCACGTTTGCGAATCACATCGATGAACTGATATGAATCAGCGGGCGCCGAATCGGCTGAAGGATTCTTCAAATCCAGAGGATCCGGCGATGGGCGTGCTTCGGCAGGCGTAGCACGCGCGGTCATTCGCTGTTAGGCAGAAAGCTTCTTGCGGCCACGGCTACGGCGGGATGCCAGTACTTTACGGCCACCGACAGTGGCTTTGCGGGCGCGAAAACCATGGCGCCGCTTGCGGACCAGACGGCTTGGTTGAAATGTACGCTTCATCGCGATTATCCTACGTCAAAATTTCGATAAAAAAGGCCGCCATAAGCTGCGGCCGATACGTTGTCGCTGCGATTAGGCAGGCAGGCGCGGAAAGTCAAGCGATAGCGCTAGACTTTCTTGTCCCGGTTGCCGGTCTTCACCTTGCCGAAAATCGGCAGTTCAAAATCGTCGGGCAGCGTCTTGTGGTGGCGCCTGCGCATCGCCCAGTCGGTCCATTTGCCATAATGGGGGAAGCGCCGCTTGAAATCGACATAGCGTTTCTTCGCCCAGCGCGAGTTCTGCAGGACCAGCGCCAGACCGATCGGAAAGACGATGATGAAACCCGGGCCGGGAATCGCGCCAATGATCGGCGAAATGATGATCAGCGTGAAACCGATGACCGTAAGCACGAATCGCGATCCTGAAGTATATTTCCAGCGCGTGTTGGTCATTCTGTCGGTCATCCCGTTCCACTTGGTGCTTTGCGGGCGGAGTCGCAAGTCCGCTCTGTCAACTAAAGCGCGTGAAAGAGATTATTGTTCCCGGTCCATGCATAAGAGCTGAACGAGGGCCTGATTCGATGACGATTCAGGGCGACCCGGGGTTAATGGACGATCTGGAACCGGGCCATGTCATTGCGCGACAGGCGCAGCTGATCGGCAAAGGGAACGCTGTTGGTCAGCGCGTAAAATTCCTGCGCGGTGCCCCTGGGCACGCCCATTTCGGCATAATAATCCAGATATTCCGCATGGACCGGGTCATTGGCCGGATAATCATTGGCCTCGAGGCCGTCCTCGTCCATCCAGCTGTGCACAACAAATTCTGCGTCGCGATGGGCGGTCCGCCGAACACCGGCGAGAAACAGTTCGACCGCACCGGATCGCACCGAGCCACCCGCCGGCACGTGAGTGCTGATGCCTGCGTTGCGGATCATCCGGGCCAGACGCAGATTGGCCTCTTCATCCACCGATCCGTCGCAATCGAGCATTTCGATTCGCCGGATTGCGGGAAAATCCCCCATCATCCTGCGGAACAGGGCGGGCGTGTAGCTGTCGACCGTGCCGGTCATCTCCACCGCGTCGGCGGCAACCACGCGAAACGGCCCATATTGGCCATAGGCGGTGCCGGCCGGTTCTGCCGGTGCATCCGGCGCCTCCAGATCATATTCGAAAATCTCGACTGTTTCGGTGACGGTATAGCTGCTGGCGCTGAGCGCGGGCTGGGCCGGGAAGAGCAGCAGCGCGAACAGGACCAGCGCGCTGGCCAGAAAGCCGCCGCTCGCGGGGGCCGACTCGGGCACCAGGTTGATAGAAAAAACACTGCTCATGCCTCTACTCTGTGCCCTGGCGCTTGCCAAAAAGTGTCAGAACTTGGTTAGCTGATATTAAGCATCCGTTTCCGGCCGTCGCCCCGCTCTTGACCGTTGCGGACATGGCGCGGTTGCGGCTCGACTCCTTCCCGCGGCATTGCCACTGTTCCCGGCATGAAATTGGAGCGGCGATAATGGTGGCGCTGGTTCAGACGGTGGCCTATCTCGGACTGGAGGCGCGAGGCGTGGAAGTGCAATGCCAGGTCGCGCCCGGCCTGCCTGCGTTCAACGTGGTCGGCCTGCCGGACAAGGCAGTTGCCGAGAGTCGCGAGCGGGTCCGCGCTGCGATCGCGGCAATGGGCCTTTCGCTGCCCCCCAAACGGATCACTGTCAATCTGTCACCCGCCGATTTGCCCAAGGCCGGTTCCCACTACGACCTGCCGATCGCGCTGGCGCTGCTCGGTGCAATGGGCATTATCGATGCGGAGACCCTGGCGAGCTATATCGTGGTCGGAGAATTGTCGCTCGACGGCCGGCTTGCCGTCACCCCCGGTGTATTGCTGGCGGCGCTTCATGCATCGGCCCAGAATCTGGGTCTGGTCTGTCCCGCCTTGCAGGGGCCGGAAGCGGCCTGGGCCGGCGATGTCGAGGTTCTGGCCCCGGAGGACCTGCTGGCGCTGCTCAACCATTTCAAGGGTCAGTCGATATTGACACCGCCGGAAACCGGAGATGCGCCGGAACCGGATTATGGTCCCGACCTGAAAGAGGTAAAGGGGCAGGAAACGGCCAAGCGGGCGCTCGAAATTGCCGCGGCGGGAGGCCATAATCTGCTGATGAATGGTCCGCCCGGATCGGGCAAGTCGCTGCTCGCATCCTGTTTGCCGGGCATTTTGCCGCCGCTGTCTCCATCGGAAGCGCTGGAAGTGTCGATGGTGGCATCGGTCGCCGGTACGCTGGAAGGTGGCCAGATGTCGCGCCAGCGCCCGTTTCGGGCCCCGCATCACAGCGCATCGATGGCAGCGCTGGTCGGCGGTGGGCTGAAGGTCCGGCCCGGCGAGGTCAGCATGGCGCATCTCGGCGTCCTGTTCCTCGACGAATTGCCGGAATTTCAGCGAGCGGTGCTCGATTCACTGCGGCAACCGCTGGAAACCGGAGAGGTCAGCGTCGCCCGGGCCAACGCCCATGTGACCTTCCCGGCGCGTATCCAGATGCTGGCGGCGATGAACCCTTGCCGCTGTGGGCATCTCGGCGATGCCGCGCTGGCCTGTTCGCGCGCCCCGCGATGCGCCGCCGATTATCAGGCCAAGATATCCGGCCCGCTGCTTGACCGGATTGATCTGCATATCGAGGTGCAGGCGCTGTCTGCAGCAGATCTCACCATGCCGCCTCCGGCAGAGGGGTCGGAAATGGTGGCAGCGCGGGTTGCCCGGGCGCGGTCAATCCAGGCCCAGCGCTACGCCGATCTGGATGCGCGTACCAATAGCGAAATAGACGGTGACGCGATGAAAACCTATGCAACGCCCGACTCGCCGGGGCAGGCGCTGCTCGGGCAGGCGGCAGACGCGATGCGTCTCACCGCGCGCGGTTATACAAGAGTCTTGCGCGTATCCCGGACCATCGCCGATCTGGCGGGGGCGGACAATATCGGCCGCATCCATGTGGCAGAAGCGCTCAGCTACAGACGGCAGGCGCCCCGGAACTGACTATCGGACCCATTGGTGGCCAACAGCCGATGTCCGATGGGGCGGTCAGGCTGCCCGGTCGTCGGAGGTCAGCTCCAGCGGGATTGCCATTTCCTTCACATCGACCGTCGATTTGGCCAGATTGGGCGATTTGCTGCTACGGTGCTTGAACTTGCCGTCAACATGGCCGCCCTGCTCGATCGTTACATTTTCATAGGTCACGTCACCGCCGATACGGGCGGTGGAAGCAATCGCCAGATCACCGGCATCGATCGATCCTTCGACCGCACCGGACAGGCTGGCATTCTGGGCAACGATGGCGCCCTTGATTTTGCTTGACGGTCCCTGGACCAGCGACAGGCATTTGACGTCGCCAATCACTTCTCCGTCGATATGCAGGTCGACCTTCGATTCGATATTGCCGGTGATCACGATCCCGTCACCAATGATCGAGAAACTGGATCCGCTGCTGCCACTGCTTCTAGCCACGGTCGGAGCCTGACTCGTTGCGTTTCGGTGCGCTGGCGCGTTGTCGCGCGATGGCTTTGATTTTGAGAACATCACTATTCGCCTCTAAAAATGGTCGGGGGTTGATGGCGCGTCCGTTCAGCCGCACCTCGAAATGCAGATGCGTGCCGGTCGATCGTCCCGTGCTTCCCATAGCCCCCAGCTGTATTCCCTGTTCAATCTTCTGGCCGGCGGTCACGCCGATCTTCGACAAATGTGCATAGCGGGTCATCAGGCCATTGCCATGGGTGATTTCCACCGTCTTGCCATAGCCGGATTTCCACCCGGCATGGGTGACCTTGCCGCCGGCTGCGGCGAGGATCGGCAGGCCGCGCGGGCCCTTGAAATCAATGCCGCTGTGCAGCGCGCTGCCCCCGGTAAACGGGTCGCGGCGATACCCATAGCTGCTCGATATCATTCCCGTGGTCGACGGTTTGCCGGACGGGATTGCGATCAGGGTCCGCTCCAATGCGTCCATCCGCTGCAGCGCCAGATTGAGCCGCTCAAGCGTGGGGTGCAGTTGCTCGTCCTTATTGTTGAAAAAGGGAATCAGCGGACCACCCATGGCAGCCATGGAATTCTTGCTCAATTTCTCGGGGTTCAGGCCGAATTTGCGAATCGCTTCTTCGGCTTGCTCGGTGCGCTGGTTGGCGGCTCTTGTCAGGCGCCGGGCAAATTTGATCTGCCGGGCCTCAAGCTCGGCCAGCCGGGCCGCTTCGGGAAAGGCCGCGCTGATCTTCCGAGTGCTTTCCGACAATTGCCCGTCGGTCTGTTTCTCTGCCGCTGTTTCCGTTGCGTCCGCCTGTTCGCCTACAAATTGTTCGGTCATCTGATCGAGAACATCCTGCCGCTGCTTGAGATCGGCAGCGACGTCTTCGATCGACGCCTTGTAATTGGCGACGCGGCTTTCGGTGCTGTTTACCTCGGCTTCCTTCTGGGCAAGCGCCATGCGTTCGCCGGTCACGGTAAGCTGATTGACCATCATGGCGAGCGTGATCAGGAGCCAGAATAACAGCGCCGCAGCTACAGTATAGAATATACGTTTCTGCAATTTAGCCGAAATTGTCAGAAAACGGACCTGTCCGTGTGATCGCATGAAAAATTCGCGATCCGTAAACATATGGTCCAGCCGGGCTCTTAACCCTTGTCCGGTATTGTGTTTGTGCATGACCCGCCGTTGTAATTCGTAATCCCCGACCGGTCGCTAGCAGAGGGTAGGGAGGCTGGCGACTCGCATCAGGGCGACTCGTGACGAGTCGAACGAGTCGTGCGATGAATTGCGTGATTGGGAATAATTTGTCCGCCAGAATGCCGATTCGGGGTAATCGATTGTTGAGGCAGGGCAAAAATTTCTTGCCCGAACTAGTGGCGATTGTGGGTTAAATTGCCGCCGCCACCATGCTAGCAGCCCCTCTATGACTGAATCTGCACAACTGATTACCGACATGGGCCGCAAGGCACGGGCCGCATTCTCACAGCTCACCGGGGTGAGCGAAGGCCAGAAATCTGCCGCCCTGAAAGCGGCGGCGCGGCAATTGCGCGCCAATCAACAGACCATATTGGCCGCCAACCAGCGCGATGTGGAAAGCGCCCGGGAACGCGAATTGACTGAAGCCATGATCGACCGGCTGATGATCGACGAAGGCCGGCTTGAAGCCATTGCGTCAGCGGTGGAGCAGGTTGCCGATCTGCCCGATCCCGTCGGACAGACCATCGATCGTACCGAACGGCCCAATGGCCTGTCGATGGAACGCGTCCGGGTCCCCTTGGGCGTTATCGGCATCATTTACGAAAGTCGCCCCAATGTGACCGCCGATGCGGCGGCCCTGACATTGCGATCCGGCAATGCCGTCATATTGCGCGGCGGTTCGGAAGCGATCCACAGCAATGGCGCTATTTTTGAAGCCATGGCGGCGGGCGTTGTCGAAGCGGGGCTTCCTGCCGACGCGATCCAGCTGGTCCAGACCACCGACCGTGCTGCGGTGGGGGCCATGCTGAAAGCCAGCGGACTGATCGACATCATCATTCCGCGCGGCGGCAAGTCGCTGGTCAAGCGGGTGCAGGATGAAGCCCGGGTGCCGGTGCTGGCGCATCTCGATGGCATCAACCACAGTTATATCGGCAAGGACGCGGATCAGGACAAAGCCATCGCCATCGCCGTCAATGCGAAAATGCGTCGCACCGGAATCTGCGGCGCGATGGAAACCTTGCTGATCGATCAGGATTATCCAGCGCCTGGCGCGCTGGTACGGGCGCTGCTGGAGGCCGGTTGCGAGTTGCGCGGCGACGACGCCATACTCGAGCTGGACGAACGCATCGTCTCGGCCGAGGCGACGGACTGGGATACCGAATATCTTGCGCCGATCCTGTCGGTCGCGATGGTGAACGGGGTGGATGAGGCGCTGGCCCATATCGCCGAACATGGTTCGCATCATACCGATGTCATCGTTACCGAAGATGCCGAACTGGCCGAACGGTTCATTCAGCGCGCCGACAGCGCAATCGTGATGCACAATACATCGAGTCAGTTCGCCGACGGCGGTGAATTCGGCCTGGGTGCGGAAATCGGCATTTCGACCGGGCGGTTGCATGCGCGTGGTCCGGTGGCGCTGGAAGGTCTGACCACCTATAAATGGGTGGTGCGCGGAACCGGGCAAGTGCGGCCTTGAGCCGGTCCTGGTGAAAACCACCGGCCTGCTTGGCGGATCGTTCAATCCCGCCCATGGCGCTCATCGTTCGATCAGTCTGTTTGCCATCGAAGAGCTGGATCTGGACGAATATTGGTGGCTGGTTTCACCGGGCAACCCGCTGAAAGAAGGGGCCAGAGACATGGCGCCACTGCATGCGCGACTGGCATCCGCCCAAAAAATGGCACGCCGCAGCAGAATCAAACCGACTGCCATCGAGCAGGATCTGGGCACGCGCTACACCTATGACACGCTGTGCAAACTGGTGCGCCGCTATCCGAAACGGCAGTTTGTGTGGATCATGGGTGCCGATAATCTGGCGCAATTCCACCGCTGGAAAGACTGGCGAAAGATCGCCCGATTATTGCCGATTGCAGTTATTTCGAGACCCGGCTATGATGATGATGCTTTTGCGGCTCCCGCAATGGCCTGGCTGCGGCGCTTCGTCCACCCCGCGAGCCAGCGTCGTAACTGGACCAACTGGAGTACGCCGGCGCTGACATTCCTGCGCTATCGTCCCGACCCACGCTCGGCCACCGCGATCCGGATGGCCCGGCCCCATTGGCATCAGCAATATGATGATCGCCGCGTTCGTGACGCGGTGACACACCGGCTGATTGGCCCAGAAGATTAGGATTTAAGGTGACGAAACCGAAGGTAAAAGCTCTGAAATCTGCTACTTCCAAGGAAGGAAAGGCCGAATCAGACGCGCTCCACGCGCTTGTCATGAAATCGCTCGACGATGATCAGGCACAGGATATTGTTTCCATAGCGCTGGCCGGCAAAAGCAATATCGCCGATCATATGGTGATCGCGGAAGGGCGTTCGACGAGGCAGGTCGCCGCGATCGCTCAGAAACTGGCCGAGCGCGTCAAAAAAGCCGGTGGTACCGCCCGAATCGAAGGTCTCGCCAATGCCGACTGGGTATTGATCGATGCGGGTGATGTGATCGTGCATCTGTTCCGGCCGGAAGTTCGCAGCTTCTACAATCTGGAGCGGATGTGGGCCGTTGATGAGGAAGGCGATGCGGCAGAAGTCGCCGAAGCCTGATATCGCCGGGCGATGAGGCTGCATATCGTCGCCCGCGGCAAAATCGGCCGCAGTCCGGAAGCGGAGCTTGTTGACCGCTATGTAAAACGCATCGGCTGGGACGTGAAGATCAGCGAGCTGCCCGACCAGGGTGGCAAGATGCCGAAGCTGCAGGGTGTAACCAGAATCATCGCCATGGACGAGACCGGTGAAAACTGGACCTCGAAAAAATTCGCCAATCTGCTTTCGGCCTGGCGCGATGACGGCGCGCGCGAAGCGCGGTTCCTGATTGGTGCTGCCGATGGCCTGAGCGCTGATGAACGCGCCAGTGCAGATCATTTCTTTTCCTTCGGCAAAGCGACCTGGCCGCATATGATGGCGCGGGCGATGCTCGCCGAACAGCTGTTCCGGGCGACTTCGATCATTGCCGGCCATCCCTATCACCGGGAAGGATGAGCAAATGATCCGTTCCGCGCTTGCCCTGATCGCCTTTCTTGGCCTTGCCACGACCGGTGCAGCGCTGCTTTCTGCGCAGTCTCCCGGGCCGAGCCTTTCCGAACAGCAACGCAGCCTGCTGACCGCGCGCGAACAATCCGAACGCGCCCGCCAGCGCAGCGAGGCCTTGCGCCGGCAGGCCGAAGCGGCGAGCAATGATGCCGACCGGATTGCCGCCGAAGCAGCAGCGCTCGCGGCCCGCATCCAGTCCGCTGAAGCCGATATCAAGGCCGCCCGCACCCGTATCGCCATTGTCGCCAAACTTCAGCAGCGCCAGCGGGCCCGTCTGGCGGAAAAGCAGGGACCAATGATCCGGCTGACGGCCGCGCTGCAGATGATGACCCGCAAGCCGACCGCGCTGGCTCTGGTGGAACCGCGTTCGCTCGACGAGCTTATCTACATGCGTTCGATCCTGTCTGCGGTGATGCCCGAAATAGAGCGGCGTACCGCCAGCCTTCGCGACGAGGTCAGGCAGGGTGAGGAGCTTCGCCAGCAGGCGGCCCGCGCGCTTGCCTCGCTGGACGAAAGCCAGCGTCGGCTGCGCGATAGGCGTCAGCAATTGGCCAGTCTCGAGGCCAGCGAAAGGATCGAGGCCCGGCGCTTTTCCGACGATGCGGGGATCGAGCAGGACCAGGCCCTCGCGCTTGGCGAGGAAGCGCGCGACATATTGGATCTGATGGACCGGATACGCGAAAGCGGAGCGGTGCGTGAATCACTGGCAGATCTCGAGGGACCCTTGCTGCGGCCCGGTCAGGGGCAGGAGTCTCCGGCTGACCGGCCTTCGCGGGAGGGTGAAGTTGCCAGTGCCTATCGCTTGCCGGTAATCGGTGAAGTTGTCACCGGCCTCGGCGAGATATCCGACAGCGGTTACCGTTCGCGCGGGCTTACCATTGCCGTCGACCCAGGCGCGCAGATCGTTGCGCCGGCTGCCGGACGGGTGGCTTATGCGGGTCGTTACCGGGGTTATGGCAACATATTGATCATCGAACATGCTGCAGGCTGGACGAGTCTGATCACCAATATGGCGACGGGCAGTGTCGCGGTCGGCGACCGGGTGGTGCAAGGGGCTCCGGTCGGGCGGTCCGGAGCCGATGATCCCGCAGTCACCATCGAGTTGCGCCGCAATGGCAGGCCGATCGATATTGCCGCCCTGATCGGCTGAAAACCGGGGAAAAGACGCGAAAATTGTCGTTGGTCGAAGGCTCGCGTCATTATTGGTTAAGCTGCTTTGCTTTACAGACGATTCCAGCCTATATTTGGTGCCGATTTATACCGACAGGACATTATTGATGAAAAAGCCCGTTTTGCAAGCCGCCGCTCTTGTGCTGACCGTCGCGCTTTTGCCCGCGACAACGTCGGCAATTTCCGCCGTTGACGCCAATACCTACCGGGAAATGGAACAGTTCATGAGCGTCTTTGAACGGGTGCGGAATGACTATGTCGATCAGGTCGATGACGCCGATCTTATCAAGGGCGCTATTGAAGGCATGCTGGCCAGCCTAGATCCGCACAGCAGCTTTCTCGGAGCGCGTGACTTTGAAAATCTGCGGACACAGACCGACGGCAATTACGGCGGCCTCGGTCTTTCGGTGACTCTGGAAGACGGCGCGGTAAAAGTCATTGCTCCGTTTAAGGACACGCCGGCCGACAAGGCAGGCGTCAAAGCGGGCGACTATATCACTCATATCGATGGCGAACTGATCTACGGCGGCACGCTGGATGAGGCGGTCGAGGAAATGCGTGGCAAGCCTGGTGATCCGATCACCATCACGATCGTCCGCCCTGGCCGCGACAAGCCATTCGATGTGTCGATGAAACGCGCGATTATCGATCTCAAGCCGGTTACCTGGGAGGTCAGGGACGAAATCGGCGTGATCAGCATCAACAGTTTCTCCAATGAAACCGGTGCCGATGTCGCCGCAGCAATTGCCGGTATCGACCAGTCTCTCGGCAAGAAGCCGCTGGGCTATGTGCTGGATCTGCGTTCCAATCCGGGCGGCTTGCTTGATGAAGCCGTGTCGGTTTCCGACGTTTTCCTGTCGCGCGGCGAAATCGTGTCCCAACGCGGTCGCGAAAAATCCGATATCGAACGCTATTTCGCCAAGAGCGGTGATGCCGCTGGCGGGCTGCCGGTCATTGTCCTGATCGATGCCGGTTCGGCTTCGGCATCCGAAATTGTCGCCGGCGCCCTGCAGGATCATCACCGCGCGCTGGTCATGGGCGAGCGCAGTTTCGGCAAGGGTTCGGTGCAGACCTTGCTGCCGCTTTCCAATGACAGTGCGCTGCGCCTGACCACGGCGCGCTATTACACGCCTTCGGGCAAGTCCGTGCAGGAAGGTGGTATCGAACCGGATATCAATGTGCCGCAATTGTCCGATCCTGACTACAAGACCCGGCCGCGGTTCCGCGAATCCGATCTGCGCCGTCATCTCGTCAACGAAATCAAGCTGAAAGACGAGGTGCTCGAGGAAGACAGCAAGGATGATCCCCGCTTCACCCAAACGGCCGAAGAGTTGAAAGAGCAGGGTGTGGAGGATTTTCAACTGCATTAT
This sequence comes from Sphingorhabdus sp. SMR4y, assembly GCF_002218195.1. Classification (GTDB taxonomy): domain Bacteria; phylum Pseudomonadota; class Alphaproteobacteria; order Sphingomonadales; family Sphingomonadaceae; genus Parasphingorhabdus. The sequence continues at coordinate 2,568,370 of NZ_CP022336.1, forward strand.
GCCTTGCAGACCATTGGTCGCCTCGGACCCGACGGATTGAAAATGGCGATAAACAAGGCCGCCAAAAAGACTGGCAAGAAAACCCTGGTCGCGAAAAACTAGGGCCACCCGATGGCATTTGTCCGCAACGCTGCCTGGCTGGCCCTTTTGCTTCCGACGGCATTGCTCGGCGGCGCGCTGATCGGCCAATATGGCTTTGATCTCTATCCGTGCGAAATGTGCATGTGGCAAAGATGGCCGCATCTCGTCGCGATCGTTCTCGCTGTCATTGCGCTGATGTTGCGCGCCAGGCCTGCATCCACAATGCTGGTGCTGGCCGCTGCGCTGGCGATATTGACAAGCGGCCTGATCGGCGGGTTCCACGCCGGTGTCGAATATGGCTGGTGGGAAGGGCTGACTTCCTGTGCGACCAATGTCCCGGCTGGCGGCGATATGCTCGATTCGATCATGAGCGCACCGCTTGTGCGTTGCGATGTCGCGCCCTGGTCACTGTTCGGCATTTCCCTCGCCGGTTTTAATTTTCTCTTGTCAGCGAGCGGTGCCATTCTCATCTTGGTCATGCTTGCCAAGCGGCGAAAGGATACCGGCCATGTCTGAGACAAAATTGGGACAAACCAGAGCGGATATCGCATCAATGATCCGGGTCAACCAGGCCGGGGAATATGGTGCGGCGCAAATCTACAAGGGACAGCTGGCGGTGATGGGCGACCATGCGCCGCAGAGCAGCGAGATCCATCACATGGCGGAACAGGAGCAGCGCCATCTCGATGCTTTTGACCAGATGATAGCAGAGCGTGGCGTACGGCCCACAATCTTGCAGCCTTTTTGGAAAATGGCCGGCTATGCGCTGGGCGCGACAACGGCAGCAATGGGCCCTCGCGCGGCGATGGCCTGCACGGCGGCGGTAGAAACCGAGATAGACCAGCATTATCAGGAGCAGCTCGGTGCACTTGAAGCCGAAAGCGAACCCGAGCTGACCCGTATGATTGCGGAGTTTCGCGAAGAGGAATTGGAGCATAAGGCAACGGCTATTGCATCGGGCGCGGAAGAGACGCCCGGCTATCCGGTGTTGAGCGCGGCGATCCGGCTGGGATGCCGGGTTGCTATCGGATTGTCGAAACGAATCTAGGGAAGCGTGGGCCGCTTCAGCACCGGTTCAGGCCGGTGTGCACAAAGGAACGATATGATGAATAAAATTTTGATCTCCGCCGCCGCCCTGTCAGCCGCCAGCCTGCTGGCTTTTCCGGCGCAGGCTCAGGATCAGGCCGGTGACCGGGTCAATCAGCTGGTCATCTATGGCGACGATCCCTGCCCCCAGAGCAGCGAAGACGAGATTGTCGTCTGTGCGCGCAAGGACGAGGGGGAACGGTATCGCATTCCCGAAACCCTGAGAAGCGGCAGCCTGGGCGATGCCAAGAACCAGGCGTGGTCGGAACGCGTCAAATCCTATGAATATGTCGGAGCCGCAGGGACCAGCAGCTGTTCGCCAACCGGTGCAGGAGGCTTCACGGGATGTACCCAGCAATTGCTGCGTCAGGCCTATGCCGAAAAGGGCATTGATGACACGGTCAACTGGGGGCAATTGATCGAGGAAGAACGCCAGAAACGCCTGTCGCGGATCGACTCTGAAGCGGAAGCGGTCGAGGAGCGGCTGCTCGAAATCGAAGCGCAGCGGGAAGCGCGGGAAGCCGCAGCCGAAGCTGCGCGCGAGCGGCTGGATGCGAAAGATGCAGAAGCCTTGAATGCCACCAGCGATCTTGCCGTGCCACCCGGGGCGGATGAAACGCCTGATCCGGATGGTGAGTGACTAGCCGGCCTTTTGGGCATCAATCCAGCGGTTGACCTGCGCTTCAAGCATATCCAGCGGCACCGCGCCCTGCCCGAGCACGACATCGTGAAAGGCGCGCAGATCGAACTTGTCGCCCAGTTCGCTGGTCGCTTTCGCGCGTAATTCGCGGATCTTCAGCTCGCCCATTTTATAGGCCAGAGCCTGTCCCGGCCAGCTGATGTAGCGGTTCACCTCCGCTTCGATATTGGCCTCGCTGAGCGCGGTATTGTCGGTCATGAAATCGATCGCCCGCTGCTTGCTCCAGCCCTTGCTGTGGATGCCGGTATCGACGACCAGTCGGCAGGCGCGCCACATTTCGTAAGACAGCCGTCCCATATTCTTGGCCGGTGTGTCGTAAAGATCCATCTCGATGCCGAGCCGTTCCGAGTAAAGCCCCCAGCCTTCGACAAAAGCGGTGAAAAACGCCCCATATTTGCGGAAATCGGGCATGTCCAGTTCCTGCTGCAAGGCAATCTGCTGATGATGGCCGGGCACCGCTTCATGCACGCTCAGCGCCGGAATTTCCCAGAACGGCCGCTGGTCCAGTTTGGATGTGTTGACATAATAATAGCCGGCGATGCCCACTTCGGGTGACCCCGGGTTATAATAAGCTGTGGTTGTGCCTTCGGCTGTCTCGGCGGGGATTTCCTTGATACCGTAAGGCAGGCGCGCCAGCTTGCCGATGATTGACGGCATTTTGCCATCGATGATCTTGGTCACGCGGGCGACCTTTTCCATCAGCTCTTCCGGCGTCTTGGCATAATATCGCGGATCAGTGCGGAGATGCTCGATAAACGCCTCGCGGCTTTCGTAACCCGCTTCCTTGGCGACCTCCACCATTTCAGCCCGGATCCGCGCCACTTCGCTCAGTCCGATATTGTGGATTTCATCGGCTGACTTGTCCGTGGTCGTCATCTGCCGAATGCGGAAATCATAATATTCCGCGCCACCGGGTTGCGCCGAAACGCCCGGTGCCCTGGCGCAATTCGGGGCATAGTCTTTGACGTACCAGTCGAGATGCTTCTTCACCGCCGGGTTGATCACCGTGGTGATGGTTCCGGCAGCTTCCGCGGCCAGACTGTCGAACGTTGCTTCATCTATCGTCTCGGGCCGCTTGCGCGTGAAGGGCTGGTAGAAACGGGATTGTGTGACATCATCGGTGAGCAGACCGGAAATACTGGTTTCATAACCGACCATGGAAACGCATGGCTGGACATAGCCGCCGGCGAGTGCCTTGCTGGCGACGGCGATCGACTGGTCATTGACCCGCGCATATTGTTTGAGCCGGTTGATATAGGTCTGATAATCCTGCGCGTTACGGAACGGCAGATTGTTCTGCATGCTGGCAAAGCTCTGATGCCAGCCGCCGCGATTGGTGAAGTTGATGGTGCGCTGGCCATAGCTGTTCGCTTCGATCTGCTCGGCGAGCGATCGGCGCAAGATGCCATAGTTGGTCTTGTCATCCTCGCTCAGTGTCGCCGTGTCGATTGCGTCGAGTTGTGCGAGCCAGGCCTTGGCCTTGGCCACGCGCTTGTCCTCGGCCTCGAGACTGGCGTCACTGACCCGGCCAACCGGATCATCGACCCCGAGCGAGGAGGCAAATTCGGGATATTGTTCCAGCTGATAGGCCCAATAGGCCTTTACAACATCCTTCAATCCGGGATCCTGCTGGGCGATAGCCGGCGGTGCGAAAGCCACAGTCGCCGCCGTTCCCATGGCCAATATCATCTTGCGCATCTTCTTCCCCTTCATATAGTCGCCAGAACTGACGGAGATTGTTATTTTCAAAAAAGCAGAGACTAATCGGTCGCGTGGGCACAGGCAACTTCTTCTGCCCGATGGATTTGACCGGATGCTAGGAATATTGGCGATCATCCTGATGCTGGCCGTAATCGCCGCTGTTCTGCGTGGCCAGGACCAGTGGGCGGAAATATCCTGGTCGGTCTGGGCCCATATGGCCTCTATCAGTCTTGCCCTGCTGCTTACACCCGTTATGCTGTGGCGGTCGCGCGGAGACCGGCTGCACAGGCGGCTGGGATGGGTATGGTCCGTGGCCATGCTGTTCACCGCATTGATCAGCTTTGACATTCGCCAGATTGAGGCTGGCGGCTTTAGCTATATCCATTTGCTCTCGGTGGCGACTTTGTTGCTGGTGCCGCTGCTGATATGGCAAGCGCGGCGCCACAATGTTTCCGGTCACCGTTCGGCGGTGCGCGGATTGATTGCCGGCGCTCTTCTGGTCGCCGGCTTTTTCACCTTTCCCTTCAACCGATTGCTGGGTGGCTGGCTGTTCGGCTGAGCAACTGGCGACGCAGATCGCTCGCTTGATCCAGACCAATAGCCCGTATTGTCAAGGGTGCGATCGCGGATCCGCCGGCGATACCGATGATGATGGTGGCGAGATCCAGGGGATGATCCCATGGCGTCTGGCTGACATCGACAGTCTGGATCTTGCTGAGCGGTAACAGGGTCAGTCTGCGGCGCCACCAGCCGGACCGGACGAAGAGCTGGCCGTCGCTCAAAACATATTGGTGTTGCCGCCAGCTGAGAATCAGCACCAGGCTGACGGGACCGGCGAGCAGCAGCACTAAGTAAAAGCCAGAGTGGAACAGGGTTCCGCTTGTCATGGCAATCGCTGCCAGCAGCAGCACCGCCAGTAGCGCGCGGCGCCACCAGAGAGCAGAGTTGACCTGATGAAATGGGACGGTTCCTCCAGGTGAACGGATCGCGCACTGGTCCAGAACTGCGTCGATCTCCGCGCGGGTCGCGCAGGGGGCGGCGCTATGGTCCGATTCACCGCTGGCGTCACCGGCGAGTGACTTGAACTTCAGATGATACCAGCCAAAGCGCTGGCGCACCGGCCCAGTCTGGATGATCGCTGCCTGGACCCGGTGAATCGGCATGACCATGTCGGTCAGGGTAAAAAGGCCGCGGCGCCGGCGAAAGCCGGGTTGCCCGCTATCGACCCGGTCCAGGCGGAAGCCATATTCGCGGATGAATGTGCGGATGATCCCGCTGACAAAGCCGATAATGACCAGCGAAAAAATGGCGCCCAGAACACCAGCGATCCGCATCCAGAAACTCAGACCGTCGATGATCTCCTGATTGGACAAAGCATCGAACCAGTTGCGCGGATCGAAAAAATAATCGGGGAGCAGGAAATCCAGATTCTGCGCGAGGGCACCCAGAATGGCGAGCAGCACGAACGAGAAGTTGAACAGTCCCGCGATAAAAATACGGCGGTTGTCCATTGCGAACAACGGGGGGGCTTCGTCGGTGACAAGCTGTTCGATCGAGCGTGGCGAGGCCGCGCTCCGCCTGGCCTTGTAATCCCTTATCGTGTCGCGAAGCTCTTCTGCATCGGACCGTGTCAGGGCCTCCAGCTGGCCATCTTCGCCGCCGCCCGCGCCGGTTTCCAGCGCTACCGTCGCAAGGCGGAGCAGGCGATGGGGCAGCTTCTGTTCCAGACTGACATCCTGGATGCGGTCAAAGGGGATCGAGCGGTTGTTGCGGTTAAGCAGGCCGCTCCTGATCCGGATTTCGCGGTCTGTGACCTGATAGGTGAAGCGCGACCAGATCAGCGCGGTCACCCCGACGACGAGCGCGACCAGCGCCAGTGCCGCGAGCATCGTATAGGCGATATTCTGGTCGAACAGGCTGAAGTGGAGCACGGCAATCGCGACGATATTCCGCCCAATCATCGACAGGGATTTCAATATGATACTGAGCGGATGCAGGTGCCGGAAGGGTGCGCTGTCCTGCACTGTCGATGTTTCTGGGGCCCCGGTCATATCATGTCTTGGCGGATATGGCCCTTGATTGTTTCGCGCATGGATTCTGCGTCGGCGGTGGCCAGGCCGGGCAGGGTGACAATGCTGTTATGCGTTCCCGCCGTATGGACGATCAGGGTCGACAGGTCGAAGAGGCGTTGCAGCGGACCTTGCGCGACATCGATATGCTGGATCCGGTTGAACGGGACGATGGTGTCGGTGCGCCAGAGATAGCCGCGGAGCACCCGCAATTGCGCGTCGCCCATGTCATAGCCCCACCGGCGGTAGATGCGGTGGGGCAGGACCGAGATCATCAGAAAGGCAAGGGCGGCTGTGGGGACGAGGACCATTCCGGCCTGTATCTCATGGTGCATATAGAGCAGCGTTTCGGCGACCGATGCGAGGATCAGCAGGATCAGCGCCCGCAGGATCATCTGGATCCGGAGCAGGCTCTTGTGTGGCGGATGAAGCGGCGTCAGGCCCTGGTTATAGCTGGGCGACAGGGCGGGTTCCGGCGCGGTGGCAGGATCGGAATTGGAAGATTTGGAAGCATGTTCGGCCATCTGACTGCTATGGCCGAACTGTGTTACCGAAGCAAGACAGATGATGCGTGCCGCAGCGCCCGCTTCTCGCTATCGGGCCAGCGCGGTTTCGGCCTGCTCGATCAGGGATTTGATAATTTCGGCCACCGATTCTTCCGCCTTCACCATGCCGACGGACTGTCCGGCCATGACACTTCCATGCTCAATATCGCCATCAATGACCGCTTTTCTGAGCGCTCCTGCCCAAAAATGTTCAATTTGTAGCTGTGCTTCTCCCATTTCGATCTCGCCGGAATCCAACAATTTGGCGACTTCGATCTGTTTGCGGGTAAATTCCTCGGTCCCCTTGTTCTTGAGCGCGCGGACCGGGATGACCGGCAGGCGCGGATCGACCTGGACGCTGGTGATCGCATCGCGGGCATTGCCGCGGATAAAAGCCTTCTTGAAATCGGGATGGGCGATCGATTCATGGGCGCAGACGAAGCGAGTGCCGAGCTGGACACCGCTGGCGCCCATTTCTAGATAGGCGGCAATCATTTCGCCGGTGCCGATGCCACCGGCAACGAACACGGGAAGCTGGTCGGCGATTTCGGGCAATATTTCTTGCGCCAGAACAGAGGTGGACACCGGCCCGATATGGCCGCCCGCTTCCATGCCCTCGATGACGATGGCGTCGACGCCGGAGCGGATGAACTTCTTGGCCAGCGCCATGGCGGGAGCAAAGCAGATGATCTTCGCGCCGGTTTCCTTGATCGCTTCCAGGCTGCCCTTGGGCGGCAGACCGCCCGCCAGAACGACATGGCTGACCTGATGCTTGCCGCAGATGCCGATCAATTCCATCAGGTCGGGATGCATGGTGATCAGATTGACGCCGAACGGTTTGTCGGTGCGCTTCTTCGTCTCGGCAATTTCCGTGTCGAGCAATTCCGGCGTCATCGCGCCGCAGGCAATCACGCCAAAGCCCCCGGCGTTGGAAATCGCGCTGACCAGATTACGCTCGGATACCCAGGACATCGCCCCGCACATGATCGCCGTGTCGCAGCCGAGAAAATCGGTGCCGCGCTGCATGAGAGACTGAAGGGTGGATTGGGTCATTGCATTTCTTTCTAAAGCTCTCTTCCCTTCAGGGGAGAGAGTCGGGAGAGAGGTAAGGTCACGTGACTTCCCCTCCCTTGATCCCTCCCCTGAAGGGGAGAGAGAATATCAGGCCGCGTCTTCTGCATCCAGACCATAAGCGGTGTGGAGCACGCGTAGCGCCAGTTCGGTATAATCTTCCTCGATCAGCACGCTGACCTTGATTTCCGAGGTGGTGATCGCCTGGATGTTGACGCCGCGCTCGGCCAGTGCCTTGAACATGGTGGCGGCGATGCCGGCATGGCTCTTCATGCCGACACCGACGACCGAAATCTTGGCGACATTGGTGTCGGGAATCAGCCGGTTGAAACCGATTTTTTCCTTTGCGCCTTCCAGCACCTGCATCGCCCGGTCGAGATCGACGCTCGGCACGGTGAAGGTCACGTCGGTTTCGCCTTTTTCGCGGCCGACATTCTGGATGATCATGTCGACGTTGATCGCCGCGTCGGCGAGCGGTGCAAAAATATCCGCCACCGCACCCGGCTTGTCGGGCACGCGCGTCAGGGTGATTTTGGCTTCATTCTTGTCATGGGCGATGCCGGTGATCAGCTGCCGTTCCATATCTTCTATCTCCATTTCGTCTTCGCTGACGATCATCGTGCCGGGCAGGTCGTCGGCGGTATGATTGGTATTTTCATCGGTAAAGGAGGAAAGCACCTGAATGCGCACGCCTTCCTTCATCGCCAGTCCTACCGAGCGGGTCTGCAATACTTTCGCGCCGACGCTGGCCAGTTCGAGCATTTCCTCGAAGGTCACCTTGTTCAGCTTTCGCGCCCGCGTCACGATCCGCGGGTCGGTGGTGTAGACGCCATCGACATCGGTGTAGATGTCGCAGCGATCGGCCTTGACCGCCGCAGCGATGGCCACAGCACTGGTATCGGAACCACCGCGTCCCAGCGTGGTAATCCGTCCGTCGTCGCTGACGCCCTGAAAGCCGGGAATGATGGCAATCTCCCCTGCGGCCATGGATGCCGCGAGCTTGTCGGCGTCGATTTCTTCGATCCGCGCCTTGCTGTGCGCCTCTATGGTGCGAACCGGCATTTGCCAGCCGAGCCAGCTGCGCGCCTTGGCGCCCAGCGACTGCAGGGCGATAGCCAGCAGGCCCGAGGTGACTTGCTCGCCAGAGGACACCACCACGTCATATTCCGCAGGGTCATAGAGGGAGCTGGCTTCGCGGCAAAAATTCACCAGCCGGTCGGTATCGCCAGCCATGGCGGAGACCACCACGGCGACTTCGTGGCCGGCGTCGGACTGTTGTTTGACGATCTGCGCCACCCGGCGGATACGTTCGATTCCGGCCATCGAGGTGCCGCCGAATTTCATCACTATGCGTGCCATGCTGCTGTCGCTAAAACTTTCGATAAAAAGGGCCTGAACAGGATTGAAAAGCCTGATAAAGAGGCGACATGACAAAGGCAAGTAGCACGATCAAGCCCGAAGAAGCCGCGCATTTTGGCGGGCTGGCCGCAGACTGGTGGGACCCGAAGGGCCGTTCGGCCATGTTGCACCGGCTGAATCCGGTACGGCTTGCCTATATTCGCGACGCGATAGACCTGCATTTCCATTGTGATTCCAGCCTGCTCCGCCCGCTTTCCGGCAAATCGGCACTGGATGTCGGTTGCGGTGCCGGCCTGCTATGCGAACCGCTGGCCCGGCTGGGTGCGCGGGTCACCGGACTTGATGCGGCTGCCGAAAATATCGCGGTGGCCAAGGCGCATGCCGAGCCGCAGGGGCTGGATATCGACTACCGCAACGAGGCTGTCGAAGATTTTGGCGGGACAGATTTTGATCTGGTGACTTCGCTGGAGGTGATCGAGCATGTCGATGACCCGCAGGCTTTCGTCAATGGTCTGGCGGCTTCGCTGGCAGATGACGGCCTGATGATCCTTTCGACACCCAATCGCACCGCGCTGTCGAACCTGCTGCTGGTCGAACTGGCCGAACGGACCGGACAAATCCCGCGCGGGACCCATCATCACGAGCAGTTCATCACGCCGGACGAGCTGGAGAAGCTGCTGAGCAATGCCGGTCTCGACGTCGTGGATACCAGCGGCCTGTCCTATAGTCCGTCCAAGGGTTTCGCGCTGTCCGACAATCTGGCGCTCAATTATCTGATGACCGTCGTAAAAGCCTGATGACCAGATTCCGGCCCTATTTGCGGTCGGACAAACAGGCCTGTCTTGCGCTGTTCGACGGTAATGTGCCGGAATTTTTCGACGCGACCGAGCGCGACGAATTTGCCGCGTTTCTCGACAGGCCGGGCGAGGCATATTTCGTCATCGAGCAAGAGGACGCGGTCATCGGCTGCGGCGGCTTCGCCAGGGAAGTCCGAGGGCAGGCCCGTTTCACCTGGGGCATGGTGGACCGAAACCATCATGGTGACGGTCTGGGGCGGTTGCTGGCCGAACATAGATTGCGCGCGATTGTTGCGGCGGGCGCATATTCGGAGGTTGAATTGTTCACCACGCCAAAAATTGCGCCGTTCTTTGCCCGATTCGGTTTTGTCCAGATCGATGTGGAGAAAGACGGCTTCGCACCCGGCATGGACAGGGTGCAGATGATCAAGACGCTTTAGCACTCGCCTTGCGCGACGCGCTAGAAATCGACCTTTTCATAATGGGCCGGCGGTGCGATCACTTCCATCCGTTCGGACAGCAAGGGCCGGAAGGAGGGGCGCGACTTGAACATGCTGTACCAGGCCTTGGTTTGCTCGTGGCCGGTCCAGTCGATCGTCCCGAGATAATCGGCAACCGAAATCTGGGCGGCAGCTGCCAGATCGGCAAGGCTCATAGTGGCGCCCGCCAGCCAGCTGCGGTGGTCGATCAGATAATCGACATAATCGAGATGCGAATTCGCGCGACGCATCGCCTCACGCAAGATCTTGGCATCGGGCGGTTCGCGCCGGACCAGTCTCTTGTGCATCCGCTCGTGCAGCATCGGCGCGGTAACGTCGCCGTAAAATTGCTCGTCGAACCAGGCGACCAGACGGCGGATCTCGGCCCGGTTTACCGCCGTGCCGTTGATCATCGGAGCCTTTTCGACCGTTTCCTCGATATATTCGCAAATGGCGACGCTATCGACCAGATGGATGTCGCGTTCGCTATGTTTCATTACCGGGGTCCGGCCGGTCGGGTTCATCGCCAGAAATTCGTCGCGCTGATCCCATGGCGATTCGCGAACCAGCTCGTAGCCGACCGACTTCTCGCCCAGCAGCAAGCGGACTTTGCGCGAAAACGGACAAAGAGGGAATTGGTACAACTGCCACATGATATTGGTGTTAGGCCCGAATAGAGTTTTGGGGAAGAGCTTTGATGCAGGTTTCCCACAATGTCCTGCAGGGAAAGCTACGCACGGTCAGTCGGTCCGTTCCGTCCGGCCTTCTATTATTCCAATCATGGATTGCGATTGGCGAAGGCGCGCAGTGACTGCCGTGGTCCGTTGTCCGCCACCCCGCCAAAACCGCAGCCGCGGGGCGGCCTAGTCCGGCTGATAGATGGCCAGCCGGTTGCCCGCCGGATCCACGCATTCAAACCGCCGTCCGCCGGGGAAGGCGAAAATCTCTCTGACGATTTCGCCGTCCGCCGCTTTCACCTGCGCAAGCGACGCTTCGAGATCATCGCTCTCGAATGTCGGCATCGGAGCGACCGGTTCGGTGCCTGCGGCCAGCCCGATATCGACCGGCCCGCCTTCGACCGCAGCATAGCCCGGGCCATAATCGGTGAAGGCCAAGCCAAAGGCCTTTTCGTAGAAGGCCTTGCTGGCGGGCAGGTCGCCGGCCTTCATTTCGAGATAGTTCGGGGTGATTTTGGGCATGGTTTTTCCTTCTCCATTCGCATGGGCGGCACAGATATGCAGCTAGAAACGGCTAGCACACCTAATGCAGAAATTATATTTCTGCGTTTTGTCATCCGGAGAAGGATAGGACGGTGCAGGGAGCATGATAAGAACGTAATCTAAGTGGCCCCAAGGCACGCTCTCGGGCCAATGCGAAAATAACTTTTATCGTTGTCATTCGTATATTTTAGTATTTCGACATTGTCTCCGATTGAGCAATCGACGATCAACTTGCTTGTCCCCTTTAATTGCACGTGACTGCCGTCATCCATCTTTACTTTCAATAAAGTCACGTAAGTGGGGACTTCTGTGACCGATGGCTGCCAGATTTTCACCAAAGTTCCCGAGACAAATTCAGGTGGATTTTTTGTCGCTGCCCAGAATCCCGTCGCATGGATATAATAGAGTATAGCGAAAATAGCCCCGAGGCCTGACACGAGCAAGAACAGGCCCCGCTCGCGTTTGACTTTCCAGATCCAATAAGCCCGTTGAATTTTCCAACTCACAAATTCATTCCGCCGCCTCGATCGCCTCTTTATCCGATAAAGGGTGTTCGATCCGGCTGACCATCTCCTTCGGACAGACCTGCCAGAAGCGATCCCGCCAGCGGTCCCAGTCGCGCAGGATCGATTCGGACCATTTGCTGTCGGTGGTCTGGTGATGGCGCTCGACCAGCTGGTGCAGATGCGCTTCCCAATAGGCGCTGTCGAGCCGCTGCCAGACAATGCTTTCACCGTTGGCCATTCTTTCGAAATTGTCGTCGGTGTCGAGAATGAAGGCCATGCCGCCGGTCATGCCGGCGCCAAAATTACTGCCGACCGGGCCCAGGATGACGGCATTGCCGCCGGTCATATATTCGCAGCCATTGGCGCCGCAGCCCTCGACCACGACATCCGCGCCGCTGTTGCGCACGGCGAACCGCTCGCCCGCCTGACCGGCGGCATAAAGCTGTCCGGCGGTGGCGCCGTAGAGCACGGTATTGCCGATGATCGTATTGTCCTGGCTGACCAGCGGCGAGCTGACCATCGGTCGGACGACGATCTTGCCGCCGCACAGGCCCTTGCCGACATAGTCGTTGGAATCGCCGAATATTTCCAGCGTGATCCCCTGGCAGAGAAAGGCGCCGAGCGACTGGCCCGCCGATCCGCGCAGGCGGATGTGGACATGGTCCTCGTTCAAGGTGCTCATGCCATATTTGGCGGTGATCTCGGCGGAGAAACGCGTGCCGACGGCGCGGTGGGTGTTGCGCACGGTATAGGTCAGCTGCATTTTCTCGCGCCGCTGGAACACCGGTTTGGCGTCGTCGATCATTTCCGCGTCGAGACTGTCCGGCACCTCGTTGCGCGGCGTGTCGATGTTGAAGCTGCGCTGGTCATCCTTGGCGTCGACCTTGGCGAGGATCGGGTTGAGATCGAGATCGTCGAGATGCTCGGCGCCGCGGCTGACCTGCCGCAGCAGTTCGGTGCGGCCAATGATCTCATTGAGCGAGCGATAGCCAAGGCGCGCCAGTATTTCGCGCACTTCCTCGGCCATATAGGTCATCAGGTTGATCACCTTTTCCGGTGTGCCGGTGAATTTTGCGCGCAGCTTTTCATCCTGCACGCAGACGCCGACCGGGCAGGTGTTGCTGTGGCACTGGCGGACCATGATGCAGCCCATGGCAACCAGGCTGAGCGTGCCGATGCCGAATTCCTCGGCGCCCAAAATCGCGGCGATGACAATGTCGCGGCCGGTCTTCAGCCCGCCATCTGTGCGCAGCTTCACCCGGTGGCGCAGGCCGTTGAGGGTGAGCACCTGATTGGCTTCGGTGAGCCCCATTTCCCACGGCGTGCCGGCGAACTTGATCGAGGTTTGCGGCGAGGCGCCGGTGCCGCCGGTGTTGCCGGAGATCAGGATGACATCGGCATGGGCCTTGGCGACGCCCGCGGCGATCGTGCCGATGCCGGCGGAGGAGACCAGCTTCACGCAAACCTGCGCGCGCGGGTTGATCTGCTTGAGATCGTAGATCAGCTGGGCGAGATCCTCGATCGAGTAGATATCATGATGCGGCGGCGGCGAGATCAGGGTGACGCCCGGTGTCGAATGGCGCAGCTTGGCGATAAATTCGGTGACCTTGAAGCCGGGCAGCTGGCCGCCCTCGCCGGGCTTGGCGCCCTGGGCGACCTTGATCTCGATTTCCTCGCAGGCACCGAGATATTCCGAGGTCACGCCGAAGCGGCCGGAGGCGACCTGTTTGATCGGGCTGGAGGCATTGTCGCCATTTTCAAACGGGGTGTAGCGGCGTTTTTCCTCGCCGCCTTCGCCGGACACGGATTTCGCGCCGATCCGGTTCATCGCGATGGCGAGCGTCTCGTGCGCTTCGGGGCTGAGCGCGCCGAGGCTCATGCCCGGGGTATTGAAACGCTTGCGCACTTCGGTAATCGCCTCGACCTCGTCGATCGGCACCGGCACCGGCGCATAGTTGAACTCCATCAGATCGCGCAGATAGATCGGCTCCATCTCGTGCACGGCCTGTGAAAATTGCAGATAGGAGGAATAGCTGTCCTGCGCCACGGCGGTTTGCAGCAGGTGCATCATGTGCGCGCTATAGGCATGGGCTTCACCGCCATCGCGCTGCTTGTAGAAGCCGCCGACCGGCAGGCGAACGACGGCCGGTTCAAAGGCCGCTTCATGCTTCTCCTGCGCATTGATGAACAGAGAGGCATAGCCTTCGCCGGAAATCTTCGTCGGCATGCCGGGGAAGAGATCGTTGCACAGGGCGCGGGACAGGCCGACGGCCTCGAAATTATAGCCGCCGCGATAGCTGGAGATGACGGCAATGCCCATTTTCGACATGATCTTGAGCAGGCCATCGTCGACCGCTTTCTTGTGCCGTGCCAGACATTGCTCCAGCGTCAGGTCGCCGAACAGGCCGCGGGCATGGCGGTCGGCGATGGCCGCTTCCGCCATATAGGCGTTGACTGTGGTCGCGCCGACCCCGATCAGCACCGCATAGCAATGGGTGTCGAGACATTCGGCCGCGCGGACGTTGACCGAGGCGTAGGAGCGCAGTCCCTTGCGGACCAGATGGGTGTGCACCGCCGCGGTTGCGATCACCATGGAAATGGCCATCCGGTCTTCGTCAATATCCTCGTCGGTGAGGAAAATCTCGGTCTTGCCGGCGCGCACTGCCTGTTCCGCCTCGGAGCGGATCCGGGCGAGGGCGTCGCGCAGCTCGATCGCTCCGCCGCTGGTGCTCATGGTACAATCAATCTGCGCCACGGCATCGCCAAAGCCCAGCTTTAGCCGCTCCCACAGGGCGCAGCTGAGCACCGGGCTTTCCAGCACCATCACGTCCTCGTTCTGGCTGTCCTGCTCGAGAATATTGGCAAGATTGGAAAAGCGGGTGCGCAGGCTCATTACATGGCGCTCGCGCAGGCTGTCGATCGGCGGGTTGGTCACCTGGGAAAAATTCTGCTTGAAGAAGTGGCTGATCTGGCGCGGCTTGACGCTGATCACCGCGAGCGGTGTATCGTCGCCCATCGAGCCGACCGCTTCCTTGGCATCCTCGACCATCGGCGCGAGGATCATTTCCATGTCCTCGAGCGTATGGCCGGCGGCGGTCTGGCGGCGGATCAATTCTTCCCGGGAAAAGCCCATGCCGGAATTTTCCGGTGCCGGCGGCAGATCGTCGACGGTCAGGAATCCCTTGACCAGATCGGCATAGGGTTCTTCCGATGCGATCCGGTCCTTGAGCTCGCGATCCTTGAACAGCACGCCTTCATCCAGATCGACCGCGATCATCTGTCCGGGGCCGAGCCGGCCTTTCTCGACAACCTGGCTTTCGGGCACAACGACCAGACCGGATTCACTGCCAATGATCAGCAGATTGTCAGCGGTGATCGAATAGCGCAGCGGCCGGAGCGCGTTGCGATCAACCCCGGCGACAGCCCAGTGGCCATCGGTCATCGCCAGCGCGGCCGGACCGTCCCATGGTTCCATGACGCTCGCCATATATTCGTACATCGCCTGGTGGGCGGGATCGATGTCCGGATCGTTCTGCCACGCCTGGGGCACCAGCATGATCTTCGCGGTCGGCGCATCGCGGCCCGAGCGGCAGATGGTCTCGAACACAGCGTCCAGCGCCGCGGTGTCGGAGGAACCGGCCGGAATCACCGGCTTGATATCTTCGCTATGATCACCGAAGGCGAGGCTCGCCATCTTGATCTCGTGGCTCTTCATCCAGTTCTTGTTGCCGCGGATGGTGTTGATCTCGCCATTATGGGCGAGACAGCGGAACGGCTGCGCCAGCCACCATTGCGGGAAGGTGTTGGTCGAGTAGCGCTGGTGGAAAATCGCCACCCGGCTTTCGAACCGCTCGTCGGTCAGGTCGGGATAGAATACCGACAAAGATTCGGCGAGGAACAGGCCCTTGTAGATGATCGAGCGGCAGGACAGGCTGCAGATATAGAAATCCTGGATCTGCGCCGCGATCACCTTCTTCTCGATCCGGCGACGGATGAGATAGAGATTCTTCTCGAACTCGCGCGCGTCCTGCCGGTCCGGCATCGGGCCGGCGATCATGATCTGCTCGATCTCGGGCCGGGTATTCTGGGCCTTCTGCCCGATCACCGACACGTCGACCGGCACCTGGCGCCAGCCATAGATGGTGTAGCCGGCCTCGATGATTTCGGCCTCGACAATGGTGCGGCACATTTCCTGGGCATTGAGATCGGTGCGCGGCAGGAAGATCATGCCCACGGCGAGCCGGTTCGGGCGGACCTTGTGGCCGCTGTCGGCAATCGCGTCATCAAAAAACCGCTCGGGCAGGTCTACGTGCAGGCCGGCGCCGTCGCCGGTCTTGCCATCGGCATCGACCGCACCCCGGTGCCAGACCGCCTTCAGCGCATCGATGGCCGAGGACACAACCCGCCGCGACGGCTTGCCGTCGGTCGCCGCGACCAGACCGACACCGCAGGCGTCACTTTCGAATTCTGGCCGGTACATGCCTTCGCGAGCGAGGCGTTCATGTTCGGATGTAGGATATTGGTGGGTCATTCGTCTTCATCCTGCAGGCGCGCATCGGTGTCTTGCGTAAGCGGAGGCGGAAGATGGGTGGTCGCTTCCTCGACCTTTTTCATGATCGCCGGCATCGCCTGCATCATCTCGGGCACAAAGCCCATCATCGACTGCATCATTTCCGGATCGACAAAGACCATCATATAATCGCGGGCAAAAGCGCCACCGGTTTCGGTCGCGAAAAAGGCGTTCATCTCGGCAAGTTGGTCTGCCGTGAATTTCCGGGCATAGATATTGGCGAGACTTTTGCGCAGTGCCGGCTCCATGCTGGTCATCAGGTCGACCATTTCATTGGTCATGACCCGGGTCGATATCTGCATCCGCTCCCGAAAATGCGGGTCTCTCTCCAGCATCATGTCATTGATCGACGCATCGCCCAGTTCATCGAGCTCGGGATCATCAATGCCCATGTCCTTCATTGTCTCTGCCATCGACCGGTCCAAACTCTGGTTGATGATGCTGTCCATCATCTCATCCATCGTGCCCTTCATCATCCGCTCGTAGGTACCGAGCGGGAAGAGATAGTCGACCGTGACCTTGGCAGCGGCGAGCCGGGCGGGGTCTGTCGCCAGCTGCTCGGCATCGTCAGCCGGGACGGTCTTGTCCTGAGCTATCGCCGGACCGGACAATACCAGCGCCAGGGGTGCGGCAACAGTTGCGAAAATCATTTTCATGTTCATGCTCCGTTTGCGGTCTAGGCCGCTACCTTATCCGCCAGCTTCTTCTCTTTCAGAAACCGGTGCATATGTTCGGTGACATCACGGCCGTCCCGGATGCCCCAGACGACCAAGCTGGCACCGCGGACGATATCGCCGGCGGCAAAGACGCCTTCGAGATTGGTCATCATTGATTTGTGATCGACGCGCAACGTGCCCCAGCGGGTGACGGAGAGGTCCGGCGAACCAAACAGGCGAGGCAGGTCTTCTGCATCAAAGCCGAGCGCCTTGATCACCAGATCGGCCTCGACGGTAAAATCGCTGTCCGGTTCGACTTCCGGCGACCGGCGGCCGCTGGCATCGGGCGCGCCAAGACGCATCCTGTTCGCCTTGACCGCTGTGACATGGTCGGTGCCCTCGACCGCTTTTGGGGCGGACAGCCAGACGAATTCGACGCCCTCTTCCTCGGCATTGCGCACTTCATTTTGTGAACCGGGCATATTGGCGCGGTCGCGGCGGTAGAGGCATTTGACCGATTTCGCTCCCTGCCGGATCGAGGTGCGGACGCAATCCATCGCAGTGTCGCCGCCGCCGATGACGACAACATTCTTGCCCTTGGCATCAAAACGGCCATTGTCGAAATCGGGAACGGTGTCGCCAAAGCTCTTGCGGTTGGAGGCGATCAGGAACTCGAGCGCTTCCTCGACTCCCGGCGCCCCCACTCCCGGCATCTGGATATCGCGCGCCTTGTAGACGCCGGTCGCGATCAGGATCGCGTCATGTTTCTCGCGCAATTCTTCCAGCGTGGCATCGCGGCCGACTTCGAAATTCTCGTGGAAGTGGATGCCGCCGTCCTTCAGCCGCTGCACCCGCCGCATGATCACATGCTTTTCCAGCTTGAAGCCCGGGATTCCGTAAGTCAGCAGCCCGCCGGCGCGGTCGTGCCGGTCGTAGACATGGACCTCATAGCCGGCGACGCGCAGATATTCCGCCGCGGTCAGGCCGGCCGGTCCGGCACCGATGATGCCGACCGACTGGCCCTGGGGGCGACCCGGCTGCAGCGGTTCGATCCAGCCTTCTTCCCAGGCAGTGTCGGTGATATATTTCTCCACCGAGCCGATGGTGACGGCGCCATGGCCGGAGAACTCGATCACGCAATTGCCTTCGCACAGACGGTCCTGCGGACAGATGCGGCCGCAGATTTCCGGCATGGTCGATGTCAGATTGGACATTTCATAGGCTTCGCGCAGCCGCCCCTCGGCGGTCAGCCGCAGCCAGTCGGGGATATGATTGTGCAGCGGGCAGTGGACAGAGCAATAGGGCACGCCGCATTGCGAGCAACGGGCGGCCTGTTCTGCGGCCTTGTCCGGCGCATAGCGGTCGGCAATTTCCCGGAAATCTTCCGCTCGCAGATCGGGTTCGCGCTTTTCGGGATAGGCCTGACCCTCCTCGACAAATTTCAGCATTTCCAATTTCTGCGGGCTTTTTGCCATGCCAGATACTCGTTTTCCGTATTTTTGATGATCAGAACAGCCCGTCCCCCGGGATGTTTCTGTTGGACTAGCCAAAAAAACGGCGGGAGTCACGCGCAAATTGTCATATAGGACAGTATATATGTCATAATATCCTATAAGCTCTTCGGGCTGAGGCGGAAAAATATTTCTGATTAGACAAATGGTATCGTTACGGACCTATATTTTCCTCACGACAAGCAGATTTTGAAAAGCTATTGAACGGCAAACCAAAATACAGGCTGTTCATGACCTTCATCCAAATGCTGCTTCTCGCAATCGTGCAGGGCGTTACCGAATTTCTCCCGATATCCTCATCCGGCCATCTGATCCTGCTGCCGGTCTTCACCGGCTATGCCGACCAGGGGCCGATGATCGACATTGCCGTCCATGTCGGCTCGCTGCTCGCAATCATCACCTATTTCTTCAAGGATGTCTGGTCACTGGGGCGCGGCGGGCTGGCCACCATCGGCATCGGCCAGGCGCCAGCCGAGAAAAGATTGTTCTGGTGGATCATACTCGGCACGATTCCGGCTGTCATCGTCGGCCTGTTCCTCAAGACCGGGGGCTATCTGGACGGGTTCCGCAGCACCACGCTGGTTGCCGTCAATCTGATCGTCTACGGCGTGCTGCTGGGCATCGCCGACCGCTTCGGGCGGCAGGTCAAATCGTTCGAGCAACTGACGCTGAAGGACGGTATCATCGTCGGCCTGGCGCAGGCTCTGGCGCTGGTGCCGGGCACCAGCCGTTCCGGCGTGACCATGACCGCGGCCCGTTTCCTCGGCTATACGCGGGTCGAGGCGGCGCGCTTTTCCTTCCTGCTGTCGATACCGGCGGTGGCCGGTGCCGGGGTGCTGATCATTCCCGACCTGATGGGGGCGAGTACCGCATTGCTCAAGGAAGCGCTGATCACCGGCGCGCTGACCTTTCTGGCGGCGCTGGCGACCATGACCTTTCTGATGCGTTTCCTGCGCAAGGCCTCGATGATGGTCTTTGTCGTCTACCGGGTGGCCATGGGTATCGCGCTGCTCGCGCTCTTCTAGGTCCGTTCTTGTTCGACCGCGTCTAGCTGGCCTTGGCGCGGGCGCCAAAGCGGCCGTGTGCGGTATATTTTTCCATCCAGCCATTGGCTACGGCGGCAAGCGGGGTCGGGGCGACGCCGAAACTGTCCAGTCCCCTGGCGCCGGCCGAAACGACATTGTCCTTCTGCAGCATCTTATACTGGTCGGTGGTGATCGGCGAGGCCGGCAGCATCGCCACTATTCTGGCGGCGGCATCCGGCACCTCGACAAAGGTCCGTTCGCGGCCGGTCATCTCGGCGATCCGCCGGTTGAGATCGCCCATGCTGATCACTTCCGGACCGCCCAGCTCGAAGGTCTGGCCGGCAAAATCTTCCGGATGGCTCAGCGCCTCGGCCGCTGCGTCGGCAACATCGGCGACAAAGACCGGCTGGAATTTGGTCTCGCTGCCGATGACCGGAATGATCGGCAGCATCTGGATCATCGCGGCAAAGCGGTTGATGAACTGGTCTTCCCGGCCAAAGACAATGGACGGGCGGAACAGGATTGCGCCGGGAAAAGCTTCGAGAACCGCTGCTTCGCCGTCGCCCTTGCTCTTGCCATAGCGCGAGGGCGATTGCGTGTCGGCGCCGATCGCCGACATGTGCAGCAGGGTCCGGCAACCTGCGCGGGTTGCGGCTTGCGCAACATTGCGCGCGCCTGCGACATGGACGGCCTCGAAATTGCCGTTCAATATGCCGACCAGATTGACCACGCCGTCACAGCCATGGACCGCACGGGCAACGCTGTCGGCCTTGGTCACGTCGGCGCTGACAAACTGCGTCTGGCCGAGATTGCCCAGCGGCTTGATATGCATCGCATTTTTGACATTGCGTTCGGCCACGCGCAGCCGCGCGCCGCGCTCCAGCAGCGCCTGCGCGACATAGCGGCCGAGAAATCCGCCGCCGCCAAAAATGCAAATCAATTGTCCGTCAAGATCCATGTCCGTCTTCCACTCATGTCCTGGTTTCCAAATGCCTCTGCCCCAGCCGGGCGGGTGACGCAACAGGCGATTCCCGATCCATGATAGCATAATTTTCTCCGCCGCACTGCCCGCAACCGCCCCCGTTGCGCCGGGCCGGCGGCACGGCGACCGCCGGCTTTGCATTTTTGCCGATATGAATCATTGACAGCAGAACCATCAAGCGGCTAATCGCCCGCCTCTATCAGGTGGTATCACAACGTTCACCGCCTGCATGGGCCCAGATGGCGGAATTGGTAGACGCGCATGCTTCAGGTGCATGTATTCGCAAGGATGTGGAGGTTCGAGTCCTCTTCTGGGCACCAGATATACGTTCGCAAGTGTTCGTAGAGCATCATAACTCTTTAAAAATAAGCCATGATATGAATTTCTATGTTCACAAGTGATCGTTGCTGATTGTCAGTAT
This sequence comes from Sphingorhabdus sp. SMR4y, assembly GCF_002218195.1. Taxonomy (GTDB): domain Bacteria; phylum Pseudomonadota; class Alphaproteobacteria; order Sphingomonadales; family Sphingomonadaceae; genus Parasphingorhabdus. Next base: position 2,589,149 of record NZ_CP022336.1, read on the forward strand.
TCGCTGCTTTTGGGGGCCACTTTTCAACTCTGATAGCAGCGCCTTAGGGCGACTTGAGCAGCTTGAGAGAATCTAGCTCATCGGACCACCACTGCATCATATCCGCCCGTTCATCCCAGTAGGCCGTGCGATTATATAAGCCCCTTATGGCGATCGATGCTGACAGGGGATGAATATCGGTGCCTCGTGCCCTTCACTGTATTTGCCGGGCCAAAGCCCAATGTGGGTCGCGAAGAATGCTGGCTCGATGTAAATGAAGCGTCTGCTTCTGCGTACCCAGGTGAACGGCACGATTATCCAATGACCTCCATTGCTAACTTCCACTCTGGCCTCAAAGAGAGACATTTGAAACACGATGCGTGTCGCTCCAGTTGCGAACCTTGACCTTTGCTCGATCTGGTGTCCGCTTCGCACCCCAATCTATGACGAAAATACACAGATTCTTAGTCTTTGAAAGCGGACACTCTTCGGGGCCATTCCGGCCAAGGAGAATGAAGATGACGTATTCACAATATGATCCTGCGGCCCAAAGCCGCGTGCCTTGGAACTTTGGTGCCAAGATCTGACCCAAGCGCCCGTTCAATCAGAAACAGATTTGGGCGATCCGGTTCTTTCTTGATCGCGAAAAGCGCGTTCGAGATCGAGCACTCTTTGATCTTGCAATCGATAGCAAGCTGAGAGGATGTGATCTCGTCGAGCTGAAAATCGGCGACCTGGTGAGCGGCCCTGATATTCGGAGGCGTGCAGCGATCACCCTGCGCAAGACGGGGAGGCCGGTTCAGTTTGAAATTGCATCAGACGGCCGAGACAGTTTGTTCGCGTGGCTCGAACTGCGAGGTGGCTCTATTGAGAACTATGTTTTCCCCAGTCGGATCGATCATTCGCGCCATCTCAGCACGCGCCAATATGCCCGGCTAGTTGATGAGGGGGTGGAAGCAATAGGTCTGCGACCAGAGGAATATGATACCCACTCGCTTCGAAGAACCAAGGCGTCGATCATCTACAAGGCGACGGGCAATATCCGTGCAATCCAGATTTTGCTGGGCCATTCGAAGATCGAGAACACCGTCCGATACCTCGGCGTCGACATTGAGGATGCCCTTACCTTGGCGGAGAAGACTGAAATCTGAAGCTAGAGCGGTTGCCCAGAGGGTCTGGGCGACCGTTCTCAGACCATATGGAATTCACAATCTACGGCAACGATTGGGGTGATTTGCGGACTGTGTGCTTTTGTGCTCCGAAGCGGAAAGGGGCGACCACAATTAATGCCTCAATAACTAATCGATCGTTCATGTTGCACCTGCGAACAAAAAAACGCTAGACTGCCTGAATTCACTTCCGCAATCGGAGTCGCAATTGCGTATCGCTGTTATTGATGAAAACCCCGTTCGCGCGGCAATAATAGAAGACGGGCTTGCCGAAGTGGGCGAGCGCGATGTTTTTGTGATTTCGGAGCGTTCGGGAATGGCGCGCGCGATTGAAGCGATTGACCCCGATGTCATTCTGATCGACCTGGGCAATCCATCCCGCGATATGCTGGAGGAATATTTTGCTGTCAGTCGCGCGGTTTCGCGACCGATCGCCATGTTTGTCGAGCAATCGGATGAAGAGACGATTGCCGCAGCGATTGATGCAGGGGTTTCTGCCTATATTGTCGATGGACTTTCACAGCGCCGGATGAAACCGATTCTTGATTTGGCGGTCAGGCGGTTTCAGGCCTTCTCACGGCTGCAAAGCGAATTGAAAGAGGCACGCGATGCGCTGTCCGATCGCACGATAATTGACAATGCCAAAAGGCTTCTGATCCAGAAGCGCAAGATAAGCGAACCGGAAGCCCACAAACTGCTGCGCAATCATGCCATGAACAGCAACAAACGCATGGCGGAAGTCGCAGAGGCTATCGTCACGGCCGAGAAACTATTGGGAGGCGGGCTGTGAGCATCGATCAAATGAATATCGGGTTTCTGCCACTGGTCGATGCGGCGTTGCCGATTTTGGCCCGGGAACACGGCTTTGCCGAAGAACAGGGACTGCAACTCAATCTCATTCGGGACGTCAGCTGGGCTTCGGTGCTGGACAGGCTGCTCTATGGCCACACCGATGCAGCGCATTTGCTCGCGCCGCTTGCGATCGCGACCACGCTGGGCCGCGGCCGTCCGGCAAAGGCTCTGGCTGTTCCGTTTGTCCTGGGCCTGAACGGCAACGCAATTACCATGTCCCATGCTCTGGCCGACAAGGTCGCGCCCGTCGGCAGGCTCGGCGATCCGGTGTCGGTCGGAGAGAAGCTGAAGGCCGAGATCACTGCTCGCGCGGGGACAGGAAAACGCCTTCGATTCGGTGTTGTTCACCGTTATTCCGGCCACAGTTACAAGCTGCGATACTGGCTGGCACAATGCGGTATCGCGCCTGACACCGATGTCGATATCGTGACAATCGCACCGCCGTTCGCTGCTGACGCACTGGCCAATGCCGAGGTGGACGGAATTTGTGTGGGCGAACCGTGGAATAGCGTTGCCGTGGAACGCGGCGTCGGCCGGATCGTACTGGTTACGGCGCAAATCTGGCGGCGCGGGGTTGAAAAGGTGCTTGCCATGCCTGCCGGGAAGCTTGACGATCATCGCGACAAGATTGAACGCCTGGTTCGGGCGTTGCATTTGGCAGCCAAGCATTTTGTCGATCCGGAAAATTGGGATGCCAACGCCGAAATATTGGCCCGCAAGGACTATCTGGATGGTTCGGCAAAGCTGATAAACCGGGCTATTTCAGACCGTATCATGCTCACCGCCGGCGCGCCGCCGACGGATGTTCCGGATTTCATGTTCCAGTATCGGGAGGCGGCGAACTTCCCTTGGAAAAGCCAGGCGGCGTGGCTCTATTCCCAAATGCTGCGATGGGATCATCTTCCCTATGATGCGAAGGATCAACTGCGCGCCGAACAGGTTTTTCGGCCCAATGTCTATCGCTCGGCGCTGCAGGGACTCGACACTCCGATGCCCGGTGCCAATGCCAAATTGGAAGGCAGCGTGACCGGAAGCTTGCCGGTCGGTTCGACTCAGGGGCGGTTGACGCTGGGGGCCAATCCGTTTTTCGATGGCCGTGTCTTTGATCCAATGGAAGTTGAAGACTATCTGGAATCATTGCCTAATTCCTAGATTTTGCTGCAACGCAATATTTTGACTTGCCTTTTTCAGCCCGCTGATGTTATTTGATTCGGGTCGGGGAAATCCTCGGCATCATATTTACCGGTTTGTCCAATGGCGGGCAAGCGCATGGTAGAACGATCTACAATCGAATAGGCAATGTCGCCGCCCAAGCCAGTCTGAAGGACTGCTGCTTGAGGCGGTTTTTTTGTGTGTTTTTTTCGTTCCACCCTTGCGTTGCCCGACAATGAAAAAGGGATTGAGCAATGAAATCGAACCGCCGCAATTTTCTTCTCATGGCTGTCTGCGCAGTGTCATTGACCGCATGCGGAAGCGAAGGTGACAGTTCGTCAAATAGCGGCAAGTCAGTGAAGCCTTCAACCATAGACGGTGCGATTGAAAAGCCGTCCCTGAAACTCGGCTTCATCAAGCTCACCGATATGGCGCCGCTGGCTATCGCCAAGGAGAAGGGCTTTTTCGCCGAAGAAGGGCTGAACGTTACTCTTGAACCGCAAGCGAACTGGAAGGTGCTGCTTGACGGTGTGATCGGCGGGCAGCTTGACGGCGCGCATATGCTGGCCGGGCAGCCACTGGCGGCAACGATCGGCTACGGGACAAAAGCGGATTTGATCGCCCCGCTCTCGCTCGACCTCAATGGCAATGCGATCACCCTGTCAAACAAGGTCTGGGCCCAGATCGAGCCGGGGCTGAAGAAAAATGCCGACGGGAAGCCGCAGCATCCGATCAGCGCTTCTGTCCTGAAGCCGGTCATCGCGAGCTACAAGGAGCAGGGAAAGCAGTTCAAAATGGGAATGGTCTTCCCGGTTTCCACGCATAATTACGAATTGCGCTACTGGCTTGCAGCGGGCGGGATCGAGCCGGGCTATTATACAGCGGGAGACGTGGCCGGAACAGTCGGCGCGGAGGCGGCCTTGTCCGTGACGCCGCCACCGCAAATGCCGGCAACGATGGAGGCGGGCACGATTGATGGCTATTGCGTCGGCGAACCCTGGAACCAGGCAGCGGTACAGAAGAAGATCGGCGTACCGGTCATTACCGATGATGAAATCTGGAAAAAGAACCCCGAGAAAGTCCTCGGACTGCGCGAGGACTTCGCAGAAAAATATCCTGCAACCACCGCCGCCATATTGCGCGCAATAATCAAGGCACAGCAATGGCTGGATGTGGATGGCGGCAAGAACCGTGCAGAAGCGGTGAAGATTCTGGCGCGCCCCAACTATGTCGGAGCGGACGAAGCCGTGATCGGCGCTTCAATGACCGGTCAGTTTACGTTTCAGCCTGGCGACACGAGGCCGGCACCCGACTTCAATATCTTCTTCAACGACTATGCCGGCTACCCCTTCTACTCCGACGCGATCTGGTATCTCACCCAGATGCGGCGTTGGGGACAGATTGCTGAAGACCAGACGGATCAATGGTATTTTGACACCGCGAAAGCGGTCTATCGACCGGACCTGTATCTCGCGGCGGCCAGAAAGCTGGCAGATGAAGGCGTGATTCCCGCCGACAGCATACCGGAAACCGACGGTTTCAAGGACCAGCAATCAGGCTTCATCGATAACATCGTCTACGACGGCAAGTCGCCCAATGCCTATCTCGCCAAATTTCCCATCGGATTGAAGGCCGGTCAGAAAGTGACCGCTGCCGGCGTTAACTAAGCTGCTGATGAACAAAGGAAACAAAGACATGGCTACCGTCATTGCAGATAAGGTCCATAGCGATAATGGCGGGAATTCTCCTGCAAAAGGGGCAGTTGGCAGTATCGATGCTGCCGTTGATCCGGTTGCTACGGCAAAGCGGTCCCTCAAGGCTGCAAAAAGCTGGCCGCTTGACCCGAAGAAAATCCTGGTTTGGCTGAAAGGCCTCGCGGCTCCGACAATAGGGATATTGGCCTTTCTCGCCTTGTGGGCTGCGCTCGCACCCCAGGTGGATACATCGCTCGGCAGCCTTCCAGGGCCGGTTGAAGTCTCCGCTCAAGGCGTTGCGCTTTTTGACGAATGGTCCGCTGCGCAAGATCAGAAAGCGGAATTTTATGCGGCTCAGGATGCCCGCAATGAAGCTGCAATCGCCAGCGGCAGCGCCACCCGGAATTTTGAATATAGTGGTCCCCCGACATTTCTCGACCAGATATGGACTTCTCTGGCGACGGTTGCGCTCGGGTTTTTTCTGGCCACCATCATTGCTGTGCCGCTCGGCCTGATCTGCGGTCTGTCAAAGACGTTCAACGCCGCGATCAATCCGATCGTGCAGATAATGAAGCCGGTCAGCCCGCTCGCCTGGCTCCCCATTGTGACGATGGTGATTTCGGCAACGATGACCGATCCCGATCCGAGCCTGCCAAAGAGCTTCGTGATTTCCGCAATTGTCGTGATGCTTTGCTCGCTCTGGTCGACGCTGATCAATACGGCGATAGGCGCAGCGTCGATCGACAAGGATTTGCTCAATGTCGGCAAGGTGCTTCGCCTCGGCTGGTTCGCCAAGCTGACCCGTCTGGTGCTGCCCTCGGCGCTCCCCTATATTTTTACCGGCATGCGTCTGTCCCTGGGGGTGGGCTGGATGGTTCTGATCGCCGCGGAAATGCTCGCGCAAAATCCAGGACTCGGAAAATTTGTCTGGGATGAGTTCCAGAATGGCTCGAGTCAGTCATTGGCCCGAATAATGTTCGCCGTAATCGTGATCGGTCTGATCGGCTTCCTGCTCGACCGGATCATGATGCTGCTACAAAATTTCGCCAGTCGCAATCGTACGGTTTGAGGGGAAAACCATGACCAATCCTCTACCCGTCCTGTCTTTGAAAAACGTCAGCAAATCCTTTGTCGACGGATCGGGAACGCAAACCGATGTGCTCGACAAAATCAACCTCGATGTCGCCGACGGCGAATTTATCGCCATTCTCGGTTTTTCCGGCGCCGGCAAGACCACATTGATAAACTGCATTGCCGGTCTGACCGAAGCCAATGAAGGTGAAGTGCTGGTCAAAGGCGAGCCTTGTAAAGGCCCGAGCAAGGATCGCGGCCTCGTCTTCCAAAGCTATTCGCTTTTCCCGTGGTTGAGCGTTCAGGCCAATGTCGCATTGGCTGTAGATGCCGTTCATCAGGATAAATCAAAGGAAGAACGCGCGGCGCTGGTAAAGCAGAAGATCGAACTGGTAGGGCTGGACCATGCCATGGACCGCAAGCCGGCTCAGCTATCGGGAGGCATGCGGCAGCGCGTCGCGGTCGCCCGGGCACTGGCGATGGAACCTGAAATCTTGCTGATGGACGAACCCTTGTCGGCGCTCGATGCACTGACCCGGGCGAAATTGCAGGACGAGATCGAGCGCATCCGCAAACATGAGAAACGGACCATCGTTCTGGTCACAAATGATGTCGATGAAGCTTTGCTGCTTGCCGACCGGGTCGCAATATTGACCCCCGCCCCTTCGGCAACCATTGGCAAGATATTCGATGTAAAAATAGATCGCCCCCGGGAACGCGAAGCGATGAACGACGATGCGGCGTATAAAACGCTTCGCAACACGATTGTCGGTTATCTTGATATATTGAGCCACGATCAGAAAGCCATTGCATCGGATTTCGCCAACCTGCCGGATATCAAGCCCCTCGACCTTTCAGGCGCGCAAGAAGTCGAGAGAACGAACTTGCCGCAGGCCTATCTCGACGCGGCACAAAGTCCGATCACGACCCGCTATCTCGAATTTTTCAAACTGAAGAAAATCTATCCAACGCCCAAAGGCCCGCTCACGGTTGTCGAGGACGTAAATCTCCTTATGGACAAGGGCGAATTTATTTCCCTGATCGGCCACTCGGGTTGTGGCAAATCCACGGTGCTCACCATGGCCGCCGGACTGAACGAGATCAGCGACGGCGGGATCATTCTGGATGGCCGCGAAATTGATGTCGCCGGCCCCGACAAGGCTGTGGTGTTCCAGGCGCCTTCGCTGATGCCCTGGCTGACAGCCAGGCAGAATGTCGCGCTCGGAGTGGAGAGGGTTTATCCACATACGTCGCGGTCGGAACGCAAGGATATCATAGAATATTATCTCGATCGTGTCGGTCTCGGTGATGCTATGGATAAGATGGCCGCGGATATGTCGAACGGCATGCGGCAGCGGGTCGGCATCGCCCGCGCCTTTGCCCTGTCACCCAAATTACTATTGCTCGACGAGCCGTTTGGCATGCTGGACAGCCTGACCCGCTGGGATCTTCAGGACGTCCTGATCGAGGTCTGGAACCGCACGAAAGTAACGGCCATCATGGTCACTCATGACGTGGACGAGGCGATATTGCTCGCCGACCGCGTGGTGATGATGACCAATGGCCCGCAGGCCACCATCGGCAAGATACTCGATGTCGATCTGCCGCGACCCCGCGACCGCAAAGCGCTGCTCGAACATCCGAAATTCTATGCCTACCGGCAGGAAGTCCTGCAGTTCCTCGCCGAATATGAACATGGAAATCCGAACAAGAGCGCGCAGCAAGAAGCGGCCTGAACAGAGAGGATGCCCGGCAAGAGAGTAGCTCTTAAACGGGGAAGAAAATGAAAAAAAGAAATATAATTTCATATGCAGCATTGGCGGGAGCCGCACTGGCGACACCTTCCTTTGCGCAGGCCAAGACGGGCGATCCGGTCATCATTGCCGAAGGCTTGACACTGGACCCGATATTCGACGCTCGGCTCGCCTATGAGCATGTTGACCAGCCGCTATCGAGTGCGGACTCCCTGACAATGCGGACACGGGCCGGACTGGAATTGGCCAGTGATATCGGGCTGTCCTTTCTGGTTGAAAGTGAAGCGACGCTGGGAATCATCAACGACTATAACGACACCAATATTGGCAACGGCGTCGAACCGTATTCCGTCGTGGCCGACCCTGAAAATATCGAACTGAACCGCATTCAACTGCAGTTCGCCAAAAAGGACAAGGGTAGCCTTACCGTAGGGCGCCAGAGGATTAATATTGACGACCAGCGTTTTGTCGGCAGCGTAGGCTGGCGGCAGAATGAGCAGACATTTGATGCTGTCAGTGGATCTCTGACAGCATTGAAGCCACTGACGCTGGAAGCCACTTACGCGATTTCCCAGCGGACCATTTTCGGTGCGGATGCCGGTGTGCGTGAAGACTTTGACGGGGATTTTATCTTTCTGGGCGCAGGCGCAAAACTTGGTCCGCTCAATCTGAAAAGCTTTGCCTATTTGCTCGACTTTGACGCAGGTCAGCCGGTTTCCCTGAGTTCCAGCGCCACTTATGGTTTGCGTGCAACGGCAAAGCTTCCGGTCGCCGAGGGTTTTGCGTTGGACCTGGCCGGCAGCTATGCCGTGCAGAAGGACTATAAAGCCAACCCCGCCGACTACTCCGTCGACTATATCGCCGGTTCTGTTGGCACGTCCTATTCCGGTTTCAGCTTGAAGCTGGGGTATGAACGGCTGGGCAGCGATGGCGCGGGCAACCGTTTCCAGACCCCGCTTGCGACGCTGCACAAGTTCAACGGTTGGGCCGACGTCTTTCTCAGCACACCACCGGCGGGTCTGGAAGACAAATATGTCAGCGTGGCCAAGAAGTTCAATCTGCTCGGCGGCGTCACCGCGAGCGCAGCCTATCATGATTTTAGCAGCGATGCGGGAAGTATCGACTACGGCACGGAATTTGATGCAGCGCTCAATTTCAAGATCAACGTTGTCAGCGTCGGCCTGAAATACGCCAATTACAATGCGGACGGCTTTGCCGTCGATACCGAGAAATTCTGGCTGCGGCTGGGATATCGTTTCTAACAACTGGAATTTGTCAATGAACGCACCGGTTACTTTGAAAGACAAGCAGGGACATGCTTCCCCTGATGAGCGCGAACGGCTTGTCGTCATCGGCAATGGCATGGCAGGCTGCCGCGCAGTGGAGGAAATTCTCGCCCGCGACGCGGACCGCTACGCCATCACCATTTTCGGTGCGGAACCGCGGGTCAACTATGACCGGATCATGCTGTCCCCGGTTCTGGCAGGCGACAAGAGCTTTGAAGAAATCATCATCAATGATCAAAGCTGGTATGATGATAATGGTATAGAACTGGTCAGCGGCGATGCGATCATCGCGATCAAGCGCGACGCGAAGGAGGTGGTCAGTGCCTCGGGCCGGGTGACCCCTTATGATCGTCTGCTGATCGCGACGGGATCCGATCCGTTCATCATTCCGGTGCCGGGCCACAAGCTGCCGGGAGTTATCACCTTTCGCGATCTGGACGATGTCGACAAGATGCTGACGGCGGCAGAAGCTGGCGGCCATGCCGTCGTGATCGGGGGCGGCCTGCTGGGACTGGAAGCGGCGCACGGCCTCTCCCTGCGCGGGATGCAGGTCACCGTATTGCATCTGATGCCGACGCTGATGGAGCGGCAACTGGATGAAGCGGCAGGTTTCCTGTTGCGCAACGAACTCGAACGGCGCGGTCAAACCATCATTACCCAGGCCGATACCGCCGAGATAACCGGGAATAGCCATGTCACCGGGGTGAAACTTAAGGACGGTACCGAAATCAGCGCAGATCTTGTCGTCATGGCGGTCGGGATCAAGCCATCAGTCAATCTCGCCAAACAGGCGGAACTGGAAGTCGAGCGCGGCATCGTCGTCGATGACGATATGGTAACCAGCGATCCGGCGATACTGGCGGTCGGAGAATGCGTTCAGCATCGCGGCGCCTGCTACGGACTGGTGGCGCCGCTCTGGGAAATGTGCCGCGCCCTGGCAGATTTCATGACCAGCACTCCTAGCGGATATGCCGGTTCGGTCACCGCGACCAAGCTGAAGGTCTCCGGAATCGATCTATTCTCGGCCGGTGATTTTTCCGGCGGCGACGACGCCGAAGACATAGTCATGCGTGACGCTTCCCGCGGGATTTACAAACGGGTGGTGGTGAAGGGAGACAAGCTGATTGGAGCCGTTCTGTACGGAGATACGGCAGATGGCAGCTGGTATTTCGATCTTCTGAAACGCGAGGAAGACATATCGGATATTCGCGAAGCGCTGATTTTCGGTCAGGCTTTTGCTTCGGGAGGGGCCACGCTGGACCCTGACAGCGCCGTTGCAGCATTGTCCCCCGACGCAGAAATCTGCGGCTGCAACGGCGTTACCAAGGGACAGGTGGTCGCATGCATCGATGCTGGTGCCAATGACCTCGACAGCGTTCGCGCCAGTTGCAAGGCATCCGCCAGCTGCGGTTCCTGCACCGGCCTGGTTGAAGGCCTGCTGAGTATCTCGCTGGGCGAAGACTATGGAGGCGCCCGAACGGTCACGCCGATGTGCCAATGCACCAGCTTCACCCACGAAGATGTCCGGCGCAACATTCTCGAAAAAGAGCTGAAATCCATTCCGCAGGTGATGCAGGAGCTGCACTGGACGACGCCGGACGGCTGCGCTTCCTGCCGTCCTGCACTCAACTATTATCTGCTGTGCGCCTGGCCCACGGAGCATGAGGAAGACCCGCAAAGCCGGTTTGTCAACGAACGGATGCATGCCAATATCCAGAAAGACGGCACCTACTCGGTGGTTCCCAGAATGTGGGGCGGGATAACCACGCCGAACGAGCTGCGGGCGATTGCCGACGCGGCCGACAAATATGAAGCGCGGCTGGTGAAGGTCACCGGCGGCCAGCGGCTCGATATTTTCGGCATCAAGAAAGAAGATTTACCGGCGATCTGGGCGGATCTCAACGCCGCTGGCATGGTGTCCGGCCATGCTTATGGCAAGGCGCTGCGCACGGTGAAAACCTGCGTCGGCAGCGAATGGTGCCGCTTTGGCACGCAGGATTCAACAGGTCTGGGCATCAAGGCCGAACAGATGACCTGGGGCAGCTGGATGCCGCATAAATTCAAGATCGCCGTATCGGGCTGTCCGCGCAATTGTGCGGAGGCATCAATCAAGGACCTCGGCATAATCTGTGTCGACAGCGGCTATGAACTGAGCGTTGGCGGCAATGGCGGGATTCACCTGCGTGGCACCGATTTCCTGTGCAAGGTCGAGACCGAAGAGGCTGCGCTGGAATATATCGCGGCCTTCATCCAGCTCTACCGCGAAGAAGCGCGCTATCTCGACCGGACGGCACCCTGGGTGGAGAGGGTCGGCATGGACTATATCAAGGGTCGTATCGTGGAAGACGAGGCAGGTCGCAAGGAATTGCAGAAACGATTTCTGTTCGCCCAGTCGGTGCATCAGAAGGATCCCTGGGCGGAACGTGTCGGGGGCGCGGAAAGCCACTTGCACAAGCATATTGCTGAAATCCGGCCCTTTACTGTGCTGGAGCCGGCATGATGGTGGATGCAAAATGGATCGATATCGGACCGGTCGAGCAATTGCCTGCGCTCGGCGCGCGAACCCTGCCGGTACAAGGTGGTCAGGAGATTGTAATATTCCGCACTGCCACCGGCGGCATATATGCACTCGCCAACAAATGCCCGCACAAGGGCGGGCCGCTGAGCCAGGGCATGGTTCACGACACGAGTGTTACCTGCCCCTTGCACAACTGGCGCATTTCCCTGCTGACAGGCGAGGCGTTGGGTGAAGACAAGGGATGCGTTCCGGTCATTCCGGTAAAAATTGACGCCGGGCGGATTTACATCGACCGAACAGCCGCTTTGGCCGGGGCCGTGTGACAAAGATTTGCACCACTTGCCCCTATTGCGGCGTTGGTTGCGGTATCAAGGCCGAAATCACCGGTGATCGCGAGATTATAATCAAGGGTGACAAGGAGCATCCGGCGAATTTCGGGCGACTTTGTTCGAAAGGCACGCACCTGGCCGAAACGGTCGGTCTGGAAGGACGGCTGCTCTATCCGGAAATTGGCGGCGCGCGCACGGAGTGGGGAACGGCTCTCGATCTGGTGGCAAGGCGCTTTGCCGATACCGTTCGCACATATGGTCCGGACAGTGTCGCATTCTACGTCTCCGGTCAGTTGCTAACCGAAGATTATTATGTCGCCAACAAGCTGATGAAAGGCTTTATCGGCAGCGCCAATATCGACACGAACAGTCGCCTCTGCATGGCCAGCGCTGTTGCGGCTCATGTCCGCGCCTTTGGCGAGGACGTGGTGCCTTGCAGTTATGATGATCTGGAAGCCGCGGATCTGATCCTGTTGGTCGGATCGAACACCGCCTGGTGTCATCCGGTGATCTGGCAAAGGATCGAAAAGGCGCGCGCCGAACATGGCACGAAACTGGTCGTTATCGACCCGCGTCGGACGGAAACAGCAGAATGCGCCGATCTGCACCTGCCGATCGCTCTCGACGGTGACGTCTCCTTGTTCAATGCCTTGCTGGCCGAGATCAGGAACCGGGGGTTGCTGGATGAAGAATATCTGCGCGCTCATGTAGCGATGCCGACAGGATTCTGGAACGGATTATCCGGCGATCCGGCAGCAGCGGGTATCGATCCGGCATTGTTCGATCAGCTTGCGGATATGGTCGCCGCTCATCCCAAAATGGTCACTCTGTTCAGCCAGGGCGCAAATCAATCCGCCGGCGGCACAGACAAGGGCAATGCGATCATCAACCTGCACCTAGCGACTGGCAGGATTGGCAAGCCCGGCATGGGGCCTTTTTCGATCACCGGCCAGCCCAACGCCATGGGCGGGCGCGAGGTTGGCGGGCTGGCATCTATGCTGGCCGCACATATGGGCTTTTCCGAAGCGGAATGCGATACCGCGCAAACATTCTGGGGCAGCCCGACAATCGCGCGCAAGGCAGGCCGCAAGGCGGTGGACATGTTCCGAGATGTGCACGAAGGAAAAATCAAGGCAATCTGGATAATGGCCACCAATCCGGCCGTCTCGATGCCGGATGCAGATTATGTCCGCGAGGCATTGCAAGGCTGCGATTTCGTTGTGGTGTCCGACGTCATCGCCGAAAACGACACGACCGCTTTTGCCGACGTAAAACTGCCGGCGCTCGCATGGGGTGAAAAGGACGGCACTGTCACCAACAGCGAGCGGGTTATCAGTCGTCAGCGTCCATTGTTCAAGCCTCCGGGAGAGGCGAAAGCCGACTGGTGGATAATCCAGGAGGTCGCTCGCCGCATGGGATTTGGCGACTCATTCGTGTTCGATAGTCCGGCGGCTGTCTTCCGTGAATATGCCGCCCAGACCGGATTTCGCAATGATGGCCAGCGCAAGCTGGATATGTCCGAATGGGCCGGCATCAGCGATCGCGAATATGATGATTGGGCACCAAAGACCTGGGGTGGTCGTTCCCCTTTTGCCGATGGGAAATTCAGCGCGCCCGATGGCAAGGCAAACCTGGTTGCTGTTGCGGCTCCCGTTCCAGCACCGGTTGATCGGGCATTCCCGCTGCGTCTCAACACCGGACGCTATCGCGATCAATGGCACACGATGACTCGCACGGGTCTCAGTCCGCGATTGTCACAGCACCGCCGCGAAGCGCTGGTCGAGATTCATCCGTATGACGCCCGGAAACGTGGCCTGGGTAACGGCAGTCTGGCACGGATTGCAACCCCGCAAGGCGAGAGCATCTTTCGCATTGAAATTACCGAAGCCCAACGCAAAGGCGAAATTTTCGTGCCGATGCACTGGACCGACCGGATGAGCAGCGGCGGCCGTGCGAACCGTCTGCCCGATCAGACGGTCGACCCAATATCCGGCCAACCGGCTTTCAAAAACAGTTGCTGCAATATCGAGGCCGTCGAACCGGAATGGCGAGCATTTCTGGTGAGCAACGAGCGACCGGCATTGCCGGCTCTGCTCTACTGGTCTGGTGCGCGTATTGCCGGCGGCTGGCTCACCGAATTGGCTGGCGAAGGCACTATTGACGTTGACGGTCTGCTGCCTCCTGGCGATCGCATCGAGGCCGTGGACATGAAACGCGGGATGCGCCGGATCGCTGTACGCGATGACGAGGGCAAACTGGCGGCCGCGCTTTTCGTAACCCGCAGCGGACAGCTGCCTTCGCGCGACTGGATCGCGGGTCAGTTAGTCAGCGATGAACGGGCTGATGCTCCATCCTTGCTCGCAGCACGCCCGAAAGTCCCCCGGCCGGACAAGGGGGCGATCATCTGCGTCTGCTTCGATGTCGGCGTCAAACAGATAGTCAGCGCCATTGCCAGCCAGTCTTTACTCAGCGTCGAGGATGTCGGCGCAGCGCTGAACGCCGGGACCAATTGCGGCAGTTGCCGATCCGCGCTGGCCAGGCTGCTGGCGGACACTCAGGAACCGAATTTGGAGGCCGCTGAATGAGCGATACTGTCATCCCGCCAGGGGCCGTATGGCTGGTCGGTGCCGGGCCCGGCGATCCGGACCTGCTGACCCGCAAGGCCGAGAAACTGATCGGCGCTGCCAGCATCATTTTTTATGATGCGCTTGTCGGAAAAGCCGTGCTGGAACTGGCACCGCGCTCCGCAAGGCTCGTTCCGGTCGGCAAACGGTCCGGTCGCCATTCCAAGGACCAGCGCAGCATCAACGACATGTTGGTTGACGCGGTAAAAGCCGGAGAAAGCGTGGTCAGACTGAAAGGCGGTGATGTAGGGATATTTGGCCGCGCGACCGAGGAAATGGATGCGCTGGCCGCCCACGGCATTGCCTACCACATCTGCCCCGGCATAACCGCCGCGTCGGCGGCTGCTGCGAGCGCAGGCATGTCGCTTACCTTGCGCGGTCTGGCCCGCAAGCTTGTATTGGTCACCGCTCACGCAAAAGCGGGCGAAGAGCTCGATCTTGATTGGCAGGCACTCGCAGATCCCAAGGCAACGCTCGCTATCTATATGGGTAAAGCGGCAGCGGCGACGATTTCACGCCAGCTTATCGAAGCCGGCTTGCCCGCAGACACACCCGTGCTTCTGACAGAAAACGCCAGCCTGCCCGAAGAAAGTCAATTCAGCACACGCCTTGATCTGTTGGCACTTTCAGCGAAATCGGCCCTGGGCGCAGGTCCTGCCCTGATGCTGATCGGCGAAGCGGTGAGGCAGCGGCGAGCGGTTCAATCTTCTCATAGACAGGCCAGCCACCGAAACGAGCGCCGTCCTGTCGTTGACTGATTTGCGAAACGTGAATTCAGTCTTGGATCATCGGCAATTGGAGCGGGTGCCGTCGTTTCAATCAGTCCGCCTTTATTGTCCGCTAGTGAGATCGACTGCTTGAAACCCGACAGTCGTCTCTCGGCCCAAGAACTGCCGTTGTCTTAGTCAGTTTTTTTGTGGGCGATTTGCAGTTGGCTCCCAGTCCATCCGTCAAACTAGGTCATTCTGAAAATGACCTCACATTTGACGACGAGCATGGCTTGTCACTGGAGCAGTAAAACTTGCCGTGAAATAGCTTGCCCTGAACTGGTGTTCCGGTTCGGGGCAAGCCTGATGCGTGGTGCTGGGGTCATCTGATCTGTTCCTATCGCAAACGTCCGCGCCAAGGATTTCGTTCAAACATTCCCGGAACGCGCATACCCTGAAGATAACAGAGCCTGCAGGTGAAAAGCCACGGCTAGTTTTGCATATAAGGAGAGATATGGAAGTCCTAGGAGGATTTAGCCCGTAGTATCCGGATGGCGCCTATCAGGCGCTGTTTTTGCCGTTTGTGCCATCCGCCGGCGCATCGGTAGCCCGATATACGTTCTCGGATGCAGTCAGGAGGTGCAATTTCTCTAGATTGATTAACAGCTAGCCGATCAGTCTTTCGCATTTTCAAGATCGCAATGACGGGATAAGAATTGATCTGGCGAGACGGTGAATATCGAAGCCAGTTCACCCTGATTTTGAAAATGCGGCCCCCTATGATTGGTCACCGCTATATCATTTTCTCATCTGGCTGCGCATGATCTGCTTGGTATAGTCCAGAATCTCCTGGATTTCCCGGTCGGAAATCTGGCCGCCGATCTGGCCATATGCCATGCCCTCCAGAAGATAATGAGCGATATTGCCGCTGCGGGCGGTCTCGGGGTCTTCAGCCTGCCATCCGATCAGTTCGTGCGCGATATCATGCCACTTGCTGATGAAAGCGGAGTAGCTCGCGGACAGGAGGTTCGCCAGTTCCGGTTCGGAACGGGCGACAAGGATCAATTCCTGATAGGCGCGAAATTCCCGCTCGTTCAGATGCCGCCAGTGCGATTCGACGATATGGTCGACCGCGTCCGTATCGGGATTGATGCTGGTAAGGTCTTTCCGGAATATCTCCAGTCGTTTGTGGTGGAGATGTTCGACCGTCGCGCCCAGTACGTCCAGCCTTGTCGGAAAATGATATTGCATCCCTCCGCGGGATACGCCGGCCCGCTCGGCGATGACCCCCATGGAAATTTCGGAATAAGGCATTTCCGCCAGGCAATCGATCGCCGCATCCAGAACCTGGGCCCTTAATATTGCGCCCTTTTCTGCCTGCCTCTGGCCGCTCCCACGCTTCATTTTTTGCGCAGCCGGTTTCGTTTCGGAAGTCTGTCCCGATTGCCCTTGTTGCGCTTTCAAATGGTCCGACTTGTACAAAAAAACTCTCTTTCACGGTCAGGTAACAGGGGCATGCGTATAACAGTAAGTTATCAAAAATGATAAGAGCAAAATAAAGCAGAGCTGCTTGACAATTGGTTCAATCCCATACACTCCTCAAAAAAAAGCAGAGCTGCTGGAATTATTTTGCAGCCGAATTTGGGAGAGCGATAGTGAAGATGAAAACGAGACGTGAACTGGCGTTGGCAACTGCAATGGGCTTTGCACTTTCCGCAAATGCGACAGCCTATGCCCAGGAGCAAGCTACCAATAGCAGCCCGGACCAGGATGGATATGCGTCTGCCCCCATCATTGTTACCGCCCAGCGCCGGGACCAGGTTCTGGCTGATGTTCCGCAGGCCGTTCAGGCAATCGGCGGCGAGGCTCTCCAGAGCATGGGCGTCGAGCAACTGCAGGATGTGATTGCTCTGGTACCAAGTGCGACCGTGGGCTCTACGATTTCTGTGGGATCCAACACCTTCCAGATCCGCGGGGTTGCTGCGTCCGAAACCGACGGCGATGCAACGGTTGGCTTCTATCTCGACAATTTTGCTTTTTCCATGCCGGGGCGCCCCTACGCGCCGGCAACCGATTTCTATGATCTGGACCGGGTGGAAATATTACGCGGACCTTCAGGGACATTATACGGTCTGGGTTCACTGGGCGGAACGATCAAGGTCCTGACCAACGATCCCGACATGTACGACGCAGAGCTGGCCACTCGGATGACGGCAAATGTGACCAGCGGAGGCGAACCCGGGGGCGGCGCGGACGCGATGGTCAATGTTCCGATTTCGGACGGTAAGCTGGCATTGCGTGGTGTGGTTTCCTACAAGACCATCGGCGGGTTTGCCGACAATATCGCCACCGGCAAGGACGATGCAAATGACGCCAACAGTTTCTCGGCCCGAGTGAAGTTACGGGCAGAGCCAAACGAAAGGCTGATGATCCAGCTGGCTGCCTGGCACAATCGCTCCAATCAGGACTTTTCCAACCGTATCACCACCACCGAACCGCCGATCCTCAATCAGACCTTCGGTATCGCAAATTCGCGCTATACATTGTTCACCGGCGACATCAGCTATGATTTTGATTTTGCAACCTTGCTCTCGACAACCGGCTATATCAAGAACACGGTTGTCGTGAATAACGGCGGTTTCATACCGGGAATCGGCGACTTTGCGAGCTTCTGGCCACTCGAGACGAAGAATTTCAATCAGGATCTGCGGCTGGCTTCTAACGGCAACGGCCCGCTGTCCTGGATCGTCGGCTTCTTTTATCAGGATGGTAAAACCAAGGGTGGGCAGAGCGTCCAGCTGCCTGATTTCCCGACGGCGGGGCAACTCGGACTGGCGACCTTTAACGACAATACGCTGAAATCCGAAGCGTGGGCCGTTTATGGCGATGCAACCTATAGCATGCTGGACGGCTTGCTCGATGTCACGATCGGCGGGCGATATTATGAGGAAAAGCGTGTTTTTGACGAGAACAGCTCGATCACATTGGTTGAAGCCGGCATCGTGGTTCCGACCGTCGGAGTCGACCGGGCGAAGAGCAATACCTTCAACCCGCGCTTCAATATTTCCCTGCATCCGTCTGATGACGGAATGATCTACGCAGAGGTCGCCAAGGGATTCCGCTCCGGCGCAATCACGTCCACCTCGATCGTGGCGGGGGCCAATGGCGCTTTGGGTACCAACTTCGACAACAGTTCGCCTCCCGACAGCCTGTGGAATTATGAAGCCGGTGCTAAATGGTCATTCGGAGAGATGGATGTGTCGCTTTCTGGCTATTATTTCGACTGGGCCGGTGCGCAGATTGAATTGTCTCCCACGTTGCAAACGATCGTCGTTCCGATCGGTGATGTGAAGGGCAAGGGTCTTGATGCCGAGATCACCTGGCGCACGCCTCTGCAGGGACTGACACTACAGGCTGCAGGCAATATCAACGAGACCGAGCTGGAAAATGTTACGCCTGAAGTGGCTGCTGCCCTGCCCTGGCTGTCCAATGGCAGTCAGTTGCCCGGTACCGCCGAGAAAACCGTTTCGGCCACCGCAAGCTATGTGGGTGATCTTGGCAATGGCTGGGATCTGAAGATCAACGGGCGCTATTCCTACCGGTCGCGTCAGCAGAGCGTATTCAACGGCGTTTATGCACCCTGGAACGGTATCGGCTCCGCTCGTATCGGCGTTGCCAAGGACGATTTCGAATTTTCGATCTTCTCCAACAATATCGGCAATTCGGATCGCCCCATCTCCCGTCCCGGGGGCCAGAACCAGGTGCCCTATCCGCGCACCTTCGGTATTTCGCTCGAAAAGCGCTTTTGAGATTAGTTTAAGGACCGAACATGGCAAAAGTTGAAGGCGAGTTTCTGAAAGCGCAGAGATCGGAGGGTGAGTTTGAGACGCCCTCCTTCCTCCCGCGCAAGCCAATTCCCGACATCGGCACGCAGAAAATCGACGGTGAGCGTTTCCATTCGAAAGAATTTATGGACCGCGAATGGGAGATGATCTGGACGCGCACCTGGAACATCGGCTGCCATGTGACCGAGCTGGAAGAACCTGGCGATTTCCGGGTGCATTCGCTTGGCAAGGAATCGCTTCTCTTTGTCCGCGGCGCTGACGACGTCGTCCGCGGGTTCTTCAATGTCTGCCAGCATCGCGGCAATATATTGTGCCAGGTTCGCGAAGGCATGGTCAACCATTTCAAATGCCCGTTTCACGGCTGGGAATGGAATCTCGACGGCAGTTTGAAGCAGGTTATGCACCCCGATCTTTTCCCGCAATTTCGGGACGGGATACCGGATGGCGACCTGGACCTGCCGGAGTTGAAGGTCGAGCAGTGGGGGGGGTGGATCTGGTTTAATATGGACCCGGACGCCGGACCGTTGCGCGAATTTCTCGGCGAGGCCGGTGCGCATCTCGAAACCTACGAGCATGAAAAATTCAACCTCATCGATTACAAAAGCTTCGAATGGCAGGGTAACTGGAAACATGCCCATGATGCCTTCAACGAAAGCTATCATTTCGAAGCTTTGCATCCCGAATTTCTGGATTTTGCCGAAGGCTTTGACGTGCCGATCGAATTGCTGGGCATCCACAGCCGGATGCTGAATTTCAACCATACGGTCAGTGAAATTCTCGAAGACAGGGAAAGCATGACGCCGATCCGGGAGAAAATGCTGGGCCTTCCGGAGGGATATCAGGGATCGGCAAAAGACGTCCATCTGGCGGTCGTCGCTCACAAGCGTTCGATCCAGGAAGAGAGCCATATTCCTTACAAGCGCATGAACGACGAGCAGCTCGCCCATCAATATCATTACACCTTCTTTCCGGGCACAACGATTACGACCACGCCGGAAATGTCGATCGTATTTCGCTATCGACCGCACGAGTCAGACCCTAATTATTGCTATTATGATTTTCTGATCACCCGTCACGACCCGCCGGGAGAGCCGCGCCCCGATTTCGAATATCGCCTTTATCGCCATGCGGAATTGCCAAGCTATGTCGAAGCTTTTGACGGCACCTTCGACCCTGTTCTTGCCAATGTCCTTCAGCAGGATGGCACCAACATGCCGACCATGCAGCAGGGTACTTCCTCCCGCGGATTCAAGGGAATGATCCTAGGAGAGCAGGAGGTTCGCATCCGGAATTTCCACCAGACAATCGACCGCTATCTGAGGGGCGACTTCCCCCGGTGCGGCGATCGTTGAGAGGTCTGATGTCAGAAGCAAAACATATCCATATTGTCACCGGCGGAAAATATCACGATTTCGATCTTGCCCGGCTGAAGCTGCTTGAAGCGATGGCGGAAGACGAACGCATACGCGCGAGTTGTGCGATGGACTATTCCGGGCTCGACATCCTTGATAAGTCCGCCGGTCTGATCCTCTATACCTGCGACATGATGCCGACCGATAGGCAGGCCGAGCAGATGGACCAGTTTGTCCGCAACGGCGGTCGGATTCTGGCGTTACATGCGGTAAACGCGCATCTCGAATTTACCGATGGTCCCGAAATCGTTACTAGCGGCGTTCGTATTCCGGGGCTGGTGAAATCGACTGCGGAATCTGTCTCTCCCTTGTTCATGCAATTGCTTGGAAGCCGGTTCGTTACCCATCTCGCCGCGCAGGAGGTCCATGTTCATGTCGAGGATCAAGACCATCCGGTGACGCGCGGTATGAGCGACTTTACCCTGATCGACGAACCCTATGTTGCAACTCCGCTCGGCGAATTGCGGACCTTGCTGTCGGCGCGATATAAAGGGCCGACGCCTGGTTACGAAACGGGCGAGATCACCGACGACCCGCCGCGTCCTCAGCTTTATGTGAAGGATCATGGCAAAGGCGCTGTGCTCTATTCGCCACTGGGTCACGCGTGCGGCAAATATGACATGCGCCCGTTGATGGATGAGGCGCCGGTAGTCAGGGGACCCTGGGACGATGAGAATTATCTCGAGATCATTAGGCGCGGCATCGCTTGGATCGCCAACGCTGACGTCGCGATCGCTGCCGCCCGATGAATAGCAACAGCAGCCAGATCAAATCGGAAGCTCGAGGATGAAACCTCTAATCATAAGACAGTTGGGCTATGTTACAGATGATCTCGAGGCATCTGCTCTGGCCTGGGTAGACACGACCGGGGCAGGGCCGTTTTTTGTCCTGCCGGGCATGGGTTTCCGGAGCTGGACCTATCAGGGCAAGCCGCAACAGATGACGCTTGATATCGCCTTTGGCCAAGCCGGCGACATGATGATCGAGCTGATCCGGCCCAACGGCCAGTGGCCCAATGTCTATGGAGATTCCATGCCGAAAGGATGCGTGCCGCATCACCATGGGGTCCTCGTGAAAGATGTCGAAGCCAGTGCCCGATCAATGGGCGGGGAGGCAGTTACCCGCGCGGAACTCTCCACGGAAACCGAATTGCGCTATTTTGACTGCCGAGACCGCACCGGCCTGTTCGTCGAACTGATTACGGACAACGACGAAAGTCGCGGTTTCTTCGCCGCTGCGATCGAGGCAACGCAAAACTGGGATGGCCATACATGTCCGGTCCGTCCATTTTCAACAGGCGAGAGTTGATGGAACAGTCAAATACAGCCAGCGGTTTCCAAGACCTGGCTATCATCGTGACCGGTGCGGCATCCGGTATCGGCGCGGCGATCGTTGACCGATTGCAGGGAGCTGGTGCAAACGTGGTGGCACTCGACCGGATGGCGCTTTCCGCCCCGGCAGCGCTTTCCATCCAGATGGATGTCACCAGTGAGGATGAATGGATCGCGGCTGTCAAGCAGGTGAGCAAGCAGTTGGGCCGGATTGATGGCCTGGTCAACTGTGCGGGCGTTATTCGCATGGGGGCGATCACCGACCTGCCTGCCGAAGAATTCCGGCTGAGCATGCAGGTCAATGTCGAGGGACCGTTTCTCGCCATGAAACATGTTCTGCCGGTGATGTACAATCAAGCCTGCGGCAGCATCGTCAATATTTCCTCGACCGCGGGGATCGCGGGAGCTCCCGGCGCGGCCGGCTATTGCGCCAGCAAGGGCGCGATCCGGATGATGTCAAAGGCGGTTGCGCTGGAAGCCATTGCGAACAAATCGAATGTGCGGATCAATTCCGTCCATCCCGCAATGACGGAAACCCCGATGGTCAAGGACATCGTCAGACAGCTCGGCGGCGATGACAATATTGAAGAGCAAATGCGGGCGCTTCAGCCGTCAGGGAATTTCATCCCGGTGGAGGCGGTCGTAGATGCCATCCTGTTCTTGCTTTCTGATGCTTCGCAGTTCGTCAATGGAACCGAGTTGATCGTGGACAATGGATTTACCGCTCAGTGAACGGCAACCGTCAGCATTTGCGACTGAAAGGTTGCCAGGCTCTGGTAACAGGTGCGCTCGGGGGGATCGGCATGGCGATCTGCGACCTGTTTGTCGCGCATGGGGCACGCGTCTGGCTCGCCGACCTCGAATCGGCAGATAGCGATAAAGCGCGGCTGGCGCTGGAGCAATTTGGTGATGCTGAATATCTCCGTCTCGATGTGACGGATCGCCGGGACTGGGATAGGGCGGCCGCCAGAATTGGCGACCGGCTTGACATTCTGGTCAACAATGCCGGCATAGCGCCGACTGGCGAAATGGAAGATCTGCCGCTTGAACAATGGCAACAAGTGATGGCGGTCAACTGCCAGGGCGCTTTTCTGGCGCTCGCAACATTGGCCAGTCATCTCGAGCGCGCGGGAAAGTCGAATGATCGGTGGGCGAGCGTCGTCAATATCTCGTCGATTCTCGCGATGGTCGGGATGTCACAGGCCAGCGCCTATGCTGCCAGCAAGGGCGCCTTGCGCAGCCTGACCAAATCGGCTGCGATGGAATTTGTTCAGGGTGAGCGGCCAATCCGGGTAAATTCTCTCCACCCCGGCTTTGTAGAGACCGAAATGACGCGGGCCGGCAGTGACGCAATGAGCGAAGCGGGAGATCTGCTGGCGTCACTGGGCCGCGAAACCCCGATGGCCCGCGTCGGAACGCCCGAAGAGATCGCTTTTGCCGCACTGTTTCTTGCATCAAGTGAGAGCAGTTTCATCACAGGCAGCGAGCTGACCGTCGATGGCGGCTGGACCGCCCGCTAAAAATAAAAGGAACTGCCATGATTTTCTATGATTTCGATCTGTTTGCTCCCAGTCCCTATGTTGTCAGGATGTTCGCCGCGGAGAAGGGCCTGAAGCTGGAACGAAAAATCATCGATTTGCTGACCAGAGAGAACCGGCGTGCTCCCTTCACGACCGAGATCAGCCCGCTGGGCGAACTGCCCGCCGTGCAGCTTGATGATGGGACCGCTCTGACCGAGATCACCGCAATTTGCGAATATCTGGAAGAGATCCACCCGGAACCGCCACTGATCGGTTCCACGCCATTGGAGCGTGCGGAAACGCGTATGTGGGTGCGGCGCATCGACCAGAAAATCGCCGAGCCGATGGGCGAGGGCTTCTCGGCAGCCGAAGGGCGGGAGTTCTTCGAATCGGACCACAAGGATTCCGTACTCATCACCAAGACGATATTGCCACCCGAAGCTGGACCAGCACTCAAGGCCAAGGCGAGAGAAAAGATCATCTGGATGGACGGCCAGCTTGAGGGGCGGCAATTTGTTTGCGGCGACCGCTTCACACTGGCGGATATATATCTCTATTGCTACCTGCAGTTTGGCGAACATCAGGGCCAGCCGATCCCGACCGAAACTCTCTGGATGCGCGATTTCTTCGACCGTATGAAGGCACGGTCAACAGCTTGGCATGGCGAAGGCGGCAGCCTGGAATAGGCAGGACAATTCTCCTTATCCAGACGTCAACAGACAGCAGGAATTCATTATGAAAGCAGTATTCTACAGCGAGAACGGTGGCCCGGAGGTCATGCAATATGGGGAACGGCCGGATCCGACCTTGCAGGACGACGGCGTCCTGATCAGATCGGAAGCGATTTCTATTGAGGGCGGTGACCTGTTGAACCGGCTGATTTCTCCACCAGACCCAGTGCCCTTTATTCCGGGCTATCAGGCTGCGGGAATTGTCGAGGCGGTCGGACCATCAATTACGCTCTTCCAGCCCGGCGATCGCGTGGTGGCTTTCAACTGGTGCGGAAGTCACGCGGAACTGTTCGCCGCACCGGAATGCTTCACTTATGCAATTCCGGAATCGCTGGATATCGCGCTGGCATCCGTTGCCCCGATCGCCTTCGGTACCGCTTATGACGCGCTAATCGAATATGGCAATCTGCAGCCGGGTGAGTTCGTATTGATTCAGGGTGCCGGCGGCGGCGTCGGGCTGGCAGCCGTGCAGATCGCCAAGGCCGCAGGTGCAACAGTGATCGGCACGTCTTCCAGCAATGAGCGTCTGGAGCGGATTCGTTCTTTCGGGCTGGATTACGGCGTCAACTATCGCGATGAGGATATTGCCGAGAAATGCCTGTCCCTTACCGGCGGCTCCGGAGTTGATCTCGCGGTTGATCTGGCCGGTGGCAAAGGCAAGGAGTTGCTGGTTAAAGCATTGCGCCCGCATGGTCGCTACGCAGCCGTAGGCGCAGCAACTGGAGAGATACCCTCGTTCAGCTTCTTTGAACTGATCGGTGAAATGCTGCATGTGTTCGGCGTCTCCCTCGGCCAGGAAATGCACACCGGCCGGGTTCGCGCGCTGGTTGCCGATATCTTCGCCAAGCTGGAAGATGGCTCCTACCGAATGCCGATCGACAAGACCTTTGCCTTGTCTGACGCGGTCGCTGCGCATCGCCATGTTGCAGAATCGCACCCATTTGGCCGGGTAATCATGAAGCCCTGAACAGATAATCACTGATTTGATCGGATAAAACATTCGGTGGGTCGACGCACACAGAGAAAGGTAAAAGTCCGAATGAGTAGTACATGGCACCCGATCATGGCGTTGGAGGAATTTCCCGCAGATGGAAAACATGCAGCCTGTATCGGGGGCTGGTTCGTGCTCGTGGTGAAGGAAGGGGAGCGATTGGTTGCGGTCAACGACCGCTGTACCCATCAGGCGTCCCGGCTGTCCGAGGGACGAATCCGTCGCGGCGCCATCATGTGCCCTGTCCATGGTGCCCGTTTCGAGGCTGCTACCGGCAAGTGTCTTGGCGGTGCCTACCCCGACCTGCGCACCTTTGAAACACGCATCATCGATAACAGGATCGAAGTGGCAGTGCCGGACGAGCCACCGGGCGTGCACGAACGACCGGCAGGCGTCTGAGCTCTGTCCGACGGCCGCCAGTTATTAATCTGCAGGGTAACCAATAATTCCACCATAACTCGACTGGAAAATATCAACCTGCGCAATCGATATTTTATTTCATGTAGAATGGTTATTGGGATGCGTTGAAGCCATGCACCACGACGATATGGTCGTCCGCATACTCGGAAGTATACCGGCATCAGGACGAACGGAAGGCTGATCTGGATGCTCGCGTATCTTTGATGCGACAAAGGCGGAAACAGCCCTTTTTGAAAATCCTTTCTCTTGATTGGCTGTCTGATATCTCCAACATGGATTACTGAACTGTTCTTTCCACCCTTGAGCCATGGCTGTCTAACATAGCCTCATCCCTATTCCTCGCTCGCCGTCCCGGTAATCATGATGATGACTACCGTTGGTCAATGGGGGTCATTGAATCCTCTTCAGGCACCAGCAGACTATTCGCTAAACTGATTGCCCGAATGACGGGTCGGGCCGCGTTATGCCGGCAGGTGCAGGACGGCAGTCGTGCCCTCTCCTGGTCGCGACGCAATGGTGAAACGGCACCCGTGGCGATCGGCAAGGTCACGCACGATGGCCAGGCCAAGACCATCACCGTCCGACGCATCGCCCTTTTTGCCAGCCTTCTGGACCGCTTTCAGGGTTGCGGCATCCATGCCGATACCATCGTCGCGGACTATGATCCGGCAATGCTTGCCCTCTCTTATTTCCAGGCTGATCGTCTGCGCCTCGGCGTGCCGCAGCGCATTGGCCACGAGATTGCTGGTCGCGCGGATCAGGGCGAGCGCCGGGACCCGCGTTTTGGCGTCCGATCCGGTAATGGCCAGTACCACGCCAGCTCTCTCGGCCTCGGCGCCGAACATCTCTTGGACGGCGCGCGTGATCAGGCCAAGAGAATAGATTTCCATATCCTCCGCGGCATCGGCGGGCGCTCGCTCTCCATCGACGGTATATTCCTTCGTCAGATGCTCCAGATAGTCGATCGCCTGATCGAACTGGCTTTGCAGGTCCGGTGAAAGGCTCCCCCGTTCCCTGGCCAATATGCTTCGCAGTCCGACGATCGGCTGGCGGATGTCGTGGCTGGCGGCAGCCAGTTGCGCCTTTCTGCGCGTGGCAGACTCTCTGGCACGGGCATATTCCCGCTCGGTCTGAAGCAGTCTGCGGTCGGTGTCGGCCTGGATTTCGAGTGCGGCAATCCGCTCTGCCGTCATCCGGTCTCTCTCGCGCCGCGTCCGAAGCACGTCGACGAGGACGAGCAGCAGCATGCCGGCACCGGCAAATAGCCGGATTGCATCCCGGATAAACTCGATCGCAAGGTCGGTGAACAGACGGCCCAGATAATAAGGCTCGACGAACAGTGCGGCGATGGCGGAAAATAGCAATATGCCGCCGGCCAACAGGCGAAGGCGGGGCGCAATATCGAACCGGAGGGCTACGGTAATGGCGAACAGGAACAATACGACATAAAGGGACCACAGAAGATCAGGGGTAGAGTTGGAAATATAGGCGATCCAGACGAGCGGTAACGGCAGTGCAATTGCGACAATTCTGAACCAGATATTGTGATCCAGCCGAAAGTCGCTGCGGAATGCATAGAGGAAAACATAATAGCCGAAAAACACGGCGAGCAATGTGAACGCTTCCCATATGGATCGCCCCTGTTCGGGAGTCGCCGCCAGAACCGTCGAATAGAGAGACGCCTCGTTCTGCAACATCATCACAGCGTAGCCAATGCCGATCAGCATCGCGAGCGGCCGGTTGGTAAGAAAGGAAACGACCGCCAGAATGATACCGATCATTACCAGCATCACGGTGAATCCCGACTTGAACAGGACAGCGACGACCTGATTGCTGCCCAGCTCCCCTTCGCGGAAAATCCCAATATTGGGGTTGTCGCCACTCGCTGCGTTGATCAGCGCAAGACACGTCTGCCCGGGTGCGATGGCAAAATTCTGGGTGCGGATATAGGTGAAATAGCGAGCCTCGAGCTGTCCATCCGTCCCGGTCTTAGATGCCAGTATTTCCCGGCGAGGTTCGCCGGCGCATTCCAGATATACTCTTGGCGGAACCACGAAAATTCCGCCGAGCCCGATCACCCTGCGCAGCGTTTCGCCGCCTGTCTCGCCTCCATTGCGAAACTTCAGGGCTATCCAGCTGCGCCAGTCATGAAATGCGCCATCACTGTCCGTTGCTATCGGAGGACCGAACCGCCCCTCACGATAGGCTGCAAAAGCCTGGTCGACCGAAATTTCTTCGCCGCGGGGCTGGACGAGATAGCGCGCCGCATATTCGACCTGCTCGGCAGATTGTCCGGTTTCGAGCAACACTGGACCGTCGAAGGCATGTGCGGTTTCTGACAGAAAAGGCGTCAGCCACAGCAAAAGCACCGCAAGTGCCTGTCGGAAAAAGCACTTTTCTCCCATCCGAATTGCTATACTGTACAAATTTGGCTTGGCAACCGGGGGTAAAGTTGCGTGAGTTTCGGAAGAACCTATACGGCGGTCATTGCTGATGACCATGCGATCATCCGCAGCGCCTTGTCGCATGCGCTCGTCGATCACGATGCGCTTGCCGGCTATCAGATCGAACCGGTCGCCACTGTCGATAATGGTATCGATGCGATTGCTGCTATCCGCAAGTATCGGCCCGACTTGCTGATGCTCGACATTTCCATGCCGCATGCCGGGGGAACCGAGGTCCTGCTGGAGGCCCGGCGCTGGTCCTCTGCGACGAAGGTGGTGATTTTTACCGGCGTTGAAGCGAGCGGCAAGATCGCCGAGCTCGTCGATATCGGGGCCGATGGCGTTTTCTGCAAATCCGACGACCTGGGAGAAGTCACCGATGCGCTCCCCGTCATTCTGGAGGGCGGACGAATGATCTGTCGTCGCTTCACCATGTTGTTGAAAAACAGCGCCACCTTCGAACCCCTGACCGATCGCGAGCGACAGGTGCTCAATCTGGTTGTTTCCGGCCGGACGAACAAGGAAATTGCCGGAATTCTGGGTATCAGCATCAAGACCGTAGACCGGCACCGCACCAGCGTAATGGGCAAGACCGGGTCGCATTCTGCCGCGGAACTGATTGCCTATGCCTTGCGGGAAGGTTTGATCGATCCGGCGCAGGCGCGCTGAAGCCACTGGCTCTTGCCGGGGTCGCTCGGGCGAGTCGTGGTTTCCGGAAGCGCGTATCTGCATCATGCAGGCGTGATGGGCCGGCCCGGTCGCATTGGGTATAGGGTGCACACCTCATATGCGGGCCGGTGGGCCAGAGAAATCCACTGGCGGGAGAGTTGCCTGGCCGGTTGAGGTGTTCACCCCATGTCGCGGAGTACAGGCTTGGTGTAACCACTCGGGCAAGGGGAGGCGGATCGTTCCGGTCAGCCTTTCCATACCGGAACAACCCAGGATTGGCGGCAGGAAATTGCAATGCCGGACATATCCTGTTGCCAGGAGGAAGCCGCAATGATGACGTTTCTCAAGCCCACTATTCTCGCGGCAATGCTGCTCGCAGGCCTGATCTTCGGATCATCGGCGGTCCTTGCCCAGATACCGGCATTCCTGCCCGACCATGCAAATGTCGAGCGCGGAAATCCGACGACGGCCGATGGCACTTATACCATTTCCAGCAATGGCAAGCGGATCGTCATCGAGGATGGACATGGCTTTGTCGTTGATCCGTGGACCCATGCTCTTGTGCTCCGCATTCAGCCCGGCATGGTGGTGATGGATAATTTTCGCCAGACCGGCCCCGACAGGTTCGCAGCAGACGATCTGCCACTGATGGGTCCGGCAACGCTTTTTCGACAGCCCAATGGTGTGTTGCAAGTCGTTGTGAAGGGATCATTCGGTCCTGTGAAATATTTTCTGACACCGACCGACCCTGTCTTCGACCCGGTAGCGCCGTCACCAGAACCGCTGCCCCGCCCGGTGGTGGAACGCGACAGGATCTATCAGCTCCATATTGGCGTGGCGTGGTGTCAGGGAAAATCGCTTTTTCGCAAACGGTATCGCGGAGGCGTCCATCTCGGTGTGAAAGATGCGAATGGCAAGGCGATGACATCGAAATCGCGGTCTTTTGATATTCACTGTAATGACAAAAAGCAGCGGGTCGAGACCTTTGCCTTTGAATCAAGCGATATCGGTTCGCTCACGCTGGTGGTCCCTCCCGGGCAGAGCGGATTCCAGAATTTGCAGATATCCGGGGTGATCAATGATATTCTGGGACCGGTCGACTTCATGAAGCCGAGCGGCCTGTTCGAGACGGCCCGCGCGCTGGGCCGCGATCTCGAGATCAACGAAAATGTCGATGAGCTCGTAGAGGTAATCGGCGGAAAGGCTTCGCTGAGTTTCCGCGTCTATATGAAAAGAGTGCAGTGATGATGCGACGGCGTGGCGTCGCGTTTGAGACCCTGCTCCCAAACCGTCGGTCTTTTGCGGAAGCCGAAAGACGCTGGTCCATTCGGCCCTAGGGGCACCTGTCGGCGCCCCATTGACCTGCAGTCGTCCCGCGAGCGCACATTGCTTGCATGTAAAGCTGCTGGAGATACCATCCTGCAGCTCCCCGCCTGGCAATGCCGAAATAGCGCATTGCCGCGACCGAATCGTCGGACAGGCCCTTCTGGGTGACTTCCACCGCCATCACCTCTTCCAGCTGACGCGGATAAGGGTAGCGCTTGTTGACGATGCCGGGATTCCATCGGACCTTCTCAACAGAAAGTCTTAGCGCCGGGCGGCCTTCCGGCTCGTTCGGGAAGTCGTCCAGCAGAGGCGCGAGCAGCGCAGGCAGGCTGTCGCCTCTCCAGGCGCGCCAGTCCGGTACCAGCTCCTGCGACCATTGGGCAAAATCGACGGATCGGACAATCCGGGAGGCGTGTCCCTGGGTCTTTGCATCAAAACAGGGAGTCTGCTCACCCGTTTCGAGCAGATCGGCCGTCCCGAGATAACGATCACCGAGCATCACGGCATAGCGCCGTGCCTCGACACCCTTTTCGCTGAACCGGAAAGCCGTGGATCCCATACAGTCCGCGGTGCCGATCCGATAGGTAGCGCCGGTGCGGAACTCGCCGGTCAGTCGAATTGTCGCCGTTGACTGGTCGACGTCGAGCGCAAGGCTGTTGGTCAGCGTCCGCTTGCCCGAGCCCAGACATGTCGATCTGACGGTCACCGCCAGCGCCTTTTGTTGCTGCTGATAGGCGATGCAGACAAAACCGATCTGTGAGCTCGCCGCCTGTGCCTGTCCTGCGATGCAACCCAGCGCGAAATATCCGGCCATCCATCCTGCTTTCATTCCAAGCCTCCTTGTGGAATTTTGATCACGGAAAAGCCTAGGCAGCTTGACCAGTGGCCTGCCATGGGGTCGATCCCCCAGTTTCTCCCGGGCAAGATGGGGGATAGACCTCATCGCTTTCGAGCCGGAATTGCCTCATCACAAGACGTGAGAAGCGGCCCAGACCGGCCGCAAGACAAGGATGGTGCCATGCGAATATCCCTTTCCCGCTCCAGATGGCTGCTTGCTGCAGCTCTGGCCGCGACCCTGAGCCACGGTGTCGCTGCGCCGGCACAGGCGCAGATCCCCGGCTTGCTGCCTTCGATAGAAGACGTGGTCCCGGGTGCTCCCCTGCCGATTGACGGGATATGGCGTATCCGCGAGATCGGCGCTCTCATCCTGATTCAGGAGGGGCATGCTTCTGCTATCGACGGCTGGACCCATGCGCTTGTTTTCCAGATTATGCCTGACCAGGTGGTCATTCGAAACCTGACCGAAACGGGTGATGGCAGATTTGTCGGCGATGATTTGCCGTTGATGTCGCAAGTCACTCTTACGCCAGCGAGCGACGGCACGCTGCGCGCCCGAACCAAAGGGCTGGTTCCGGCTTCCTACACGCTCGAACCCGTGTCGCCTGCAATCGGCAACCCGGGAGATGACGATCCGATCGGGCCTGTTCCGCCAATCGATGACCCGTGGGATGGCGTACCCGATGATCCTCCTCCACCTGACGACTGGGTCAGTCCCTGGTGAATTTCGGGATCGCAGATGGTCCCCCAAGATAACGTGATGAGCGCCCGATGGCGCAAAGGAGAAACAAGATGAATATTTTTCGGATTATCACCCCGGCATTGTCGCTTGCCCTGCTCGCTATCGGAGCCGTTCAGCCACAGGTGGCTAGTGCACAGACCCAGCCCCAAAGGGTCATGCTGGCGGCAAAAGCGAAATGTGGCGGAGTGAACCAGAATAGCTGTTGGAGCGCAAATCCGAAGAAATGGTGCAATGCCGGTCTGCAATATATACCGGGCGGATTGGGCCGGCGGGGCAAATGCATCAAGGTTGCCGAACGCGTGCGCGATACCGGCGGGGATCCAACGCCCAACTGCGGCGGGATCGGCCAGAAAAGCTGCTGGAGCCTCAGTTCCAAAAAATGGTGCGATGCGGGTTTGCTTTACAAGCCGGGCGTTCTGCCGGGCAAGGGGCGTTGTGAAGCCCCAAAGTCCGGAGACATTCTGGACCAGACGAGGGCCATGGCCTCACGTTTCGCCTCGCTTGACAAGGACAATGAACTCGCTCGCCTCCGTCGCTGCGTCAACAGTCCCAAAATCAAGGCCCGAATGATTGCGGCGATGCAGAAACAGTCTGCCATGTCTACAAACACGATCTTGCGGGAATGCAATATCAGCGTGCAGAAGCTCGAAGATGTTGCGGATACCGTGCTGGGCGAGAGCAGCCAGAGCGCGAGACGCATGAGCTATGGGTCGGACCAGGCCAATCCGCCGGATGTCGGACCTCCGGTAGATGATGATGAAGAAGTTTCCGTCGCTGATAAATATCGTCTGTTTTTCGAGGTATCGGCCGGTGCAGCGGCAGGCAGCAAAGGGCGCGACTTTACATTGGGATATGCCATTCCGCTGCACAGCAAAGCCGGATTCTCGCGCTGGTACAAGAATGATACGGATTACGACAGCGGCTTCGATCTGGGTGTAGGCGGAGATATATTCGTTGGACTCGGCAAGCCTGGTGTACCGTCGGGTGACTATGTCACCGAAAGCGGAACTTCTGGCGTATATGCAATCGCCGCGCTCGCAAAACTGGGAGTACTTGGTCGCCAGACCTTCGATGGCAAGATGGCATTTGGTCTGTTCGGCGGTATAGGTCTCGGTCTGACCGTTGCCAAATATGACTATACCAACGAATTCTTCTACGATTTGGGTGGTGACCGTTGATACACTGCCGGGGCTTTTGACAGACCACTCTGCCGGTAAGCGCCCGAACCGGGGCGCGGACGGCGGAGTGGCGAAGGCTTCGTTATCGGTCCAATTCCCGTTCGGGCCAATGGCGGCCGTCGAGCGGGATCGTGCCTTTCATCGCGAGCGGACTTCATGTTCGATGTCTGACAATATCTTGCCGTCAGCCAGTTTCGCAAAATCCATGGGGTTACGATTCTTGATGACTTTCGCAAATTCCGCTTTGCCCTTTTCGGACAACAGGCTGCCAAGGCTGAGAGTGAAGATACGCGTTGATAAGACAGAATGGTCAACATCGGGACGCGTAATCAATTCGACCTGGCCGGTTATATACAGATGCGCTAATCCATAGGCCGACGACTGCAGCACAGTGTGGGCAATTTCGAGGTCGGTTTCCGCCAGAAGGCCATTGGCAATGCAATCCTGCAGCAGATCGGTGATGCGCTTGATGGAACGGCTACGCTCTTCGAGATAGGTTGAAGATGCCAATATTTCATTGGTTTCGAGATTCTTGATCAGCAGGAAATAGCCGGATCGCGTTATCGAAAAGAGCGTATAGGCTTCCAGAATGGCCAGAATGTCGGCCAATGCCGTGCCGCCGGTCGTCTTGATGGCATGCTCCCGCAATTCTCTTTGCAGCTGGTAACCGCGTACTGCGGTTTCGACCAACAGAGCGTCCTTGTTTTCGAAATGCCGGTAAATGGCGGGCTGGGATGTGCCGACCAGCTTGGCGACTTCCTTGAGGTGGAAGGCCAGGCTCCGCTTTTCCTCGATCAATCTGGCCACCGAATCAATGATGGCATTGCGCAAGTCACCATGATGGTAACGCATTTTTTTCAGAGGTTTGTCAGGTTTTTTGGGATGGCGATCCATGGTGAAGCTCTATCTACGAAGGCCCAAAAAGCGATGAGCGATTGTCAGGACTTGACATCCTAATGTTAATCGCGATAACAATCCAATGTTAATTAAATTAACATAGCTTCAATAAGATCATTTGTTTCCTTCGGGCCCATTTGATCGGAATAGGGGGAAGTCATGAAATTGGGATTGCTTTTGACCACAGGTGCCCTGGCGCTTGCCGCAACGAGCGCCGAGGTGCGCGCGCAAGCGGCGAACGGCGTTGCAGAAGATTCGTCCAACACAATCGTGGTAACGGCACGCAAGCGCGAAGAGCGCGCGATCGATGCTCCGCTATCCGTACAGGTCTACTCTGCCGAATCGCTGGAGCGCGACCGGGTCGACAATGTCGAGAATCTTGTCGGGCGTACACCCAATCTGTCGCTCAGTTCCAATGTGCTTTCACCGGGCAATGATTTTCTCAATATCGCGATCCGCGGGGTCGGCGCGCAAGGCGCCGGAGTGCCGGCCGTCGGAACCTTTGTCGATGGAGCCTTCGTGCCATCCCTGTCTTTCGACATCGGCTTCATGGATGTGGAGCGGGTGGAAGTCTTGCGCGGCCCTCAAGGCACCTTGTTCGGGCGCAATACCCAAGGGGGCGCTTTGAACATCGTGCTTCGTCGCCCGGACGAAGAGACGCGCGGACGGCTGGCGCTGACCTTCGACGAGTTTGAATCGGCGCGCGCGCAGGCTGCGCTGTCTGGTCAGATATCGGACAATTTCTTTGGTTCGTTTGCGGCGGATGTCTCCACAACCAACGGCTATCTTCGCAACAATGTGGTGGCCAATGCCGCGGGGGCCAACGGACAGGGCCGTACGGTCTCGGCCAATGCCAGCGACAGATATTCCGGCCGTCTGGCCTTGCGCTACAATCCCGACAACGGTCTGGACATCAATCTGGCGATTGACGGGTCGCGCAAAAGCGGCCTCGATGGCTATCCCGGCGTTCCGCGCGGCAGCGAAGACTATATCGTGCGCAGCGATTTTCAGATTGACGGAACAACCGAGAATATCGGTGGCGCGCTGACGATCGAGAATGATTTTGGCGATGTCGCCCTGACGCTGATCAGCGCTTTCCGCGACATTTCCACCGAACTGCCGTTTGATTTCGACGGTTCGCCGGAGCGTGGCCCGAACCTGCAGGATATCCAGAGCGAACAGACGCTCTTTTCGCAGGAAGTTCGTCTCGACGGCGGATTTGGAGACAGGCTGAGCTGGCTGGTCGGCGCTTATGCCTTTCGCGAAGACTCGCTGACCGACAGATCGGTCCAGCTGCTGGACATTGATGCCTTTCCCGGAGGATTGACGGTCGATGCCCAGCGCCAGGATTTGACGCGCGACGGCTTTGCGCTTTTCGCTGATCTGCAATGGCGGCCGGTCGACTGGCTCGAAATCGGAGGTGGCCTGCGCTATGCTCGCGAGTCCGTTGATTCCGATGTGGTTCTGGATTTTGCCCTGCCCGGCATCGTAGCGATCAGCGAAACGGGAAGCGGGTCGTTGACCGATTCCAATATCTCGCCGACCGTTTCCGTAAGGGCCAATCTTACCGACAATCTGGCTGCCTATGCGCGCTATGCTCGCGGCTTTAAGGCGGGGGGATTCCCGCTCGCCCCGGCCAGCGCCACGACCAATATATCCTTCGGGCCCGAAACCTCGGACAATTACGAAATCGGTCTGAAAGGATCGTCTCTTGGCGGTATTCTGGACTTCAATTTTGCCCTGTTCCGCATCGACCTTTCCGATCAGCAGCTTTCGACCATCGTCTTTCTCAATGGCGATCCGAATCTGCCGGTGGCTTCGGTCGGCAATGCCGGCAGCAGTCGATCGGAAGGCTTTGAACTTGATATGGCGATCCGGCCGTCGCCCTGGATCACCCTGGGCGGAAACGTCGGCTATACCGACGCAACATATCGCTCCTACCTCGATACCGTGGGGGCGGACCGGTCCGGAGAGCGTTTTCCTTTCGTGCCCGAATGGACCGCCGAACTATATGGCCGGGCGACCATTCCGATCGGCGATTTTGGTGACCTGACGCTGGGCGCCAATTTTCGCCACGTCGGCGATATTCTTTCGGGAAGCGGTGTGGATGTTGATCTTCAGTTTCCGGTCAATTCCTACGAGGTGCTTGACCTGACGGCGTCGCTTGAACATGAAAATTTCCGGCTCGATCTGTTTGTTGACAATGTGACGGACGAATTCATCGAAACGCGGGTGTTCAATGCGTTCTTCTTTGCAGATCCGCGACCTTTCTCGATCACCCAACCGCCGCGCCGGTTCGGTTTTCGTATCGTCTATGATTTCCGGTGATAGCGGTGGAGCAGGATGAATGAACGCATCAGGTCATAGAGAGGTCTCGCAGCAGGCCTCTGCCCTGAGGCGGGTCGGGGAGGAGCGCGGAGCGACGATCGACGGGGTTTCCCTGCGCTACTGGGAAGTGCGCCGGGGACCGCGCTATCTGATATTTCTGCATGGAAATTCCATGTGCAAGGAGGTGTTCTATCGCCAGTTTGACGGTTTCTCGGACGGCGAATGGTCGCTTCTTGCGATAGACCTGCCGGGTCATGGGGGGTCTTCCGACGCGGTCGATCCGGCCCGCCAATATACAATTCCCGGCTATGCCGATCTTGTGCTGCAATTGCTGGCGGACCTGGAGATTGCCAATCCCGTCATTCTGGGCTGGTCGCTGGGTGGCAATATTGCTCTTGAACTGGCTGGCCGGGGGACGGCGATCGCCGGGATCATGCTGGTCGGCACACCGCCGGTCGGGCCGGGTACGCGTGATTTTGCCGAAGCCTTCCAGGCCCGGGCGCTCGAATCGCCGGCGATGGGAGCGGAGGCGACAGATCAGGATCTTGTTGATTTCGTGCAGGATGCCGTGGGGTCTCTCGATCCTGTCCCCGAATGTTTTGCGACGGCGGCCATCCGCACCGATGGCCGTGCCCGGGAAACCATGGGAACGCACTGGGCCGAAGGAACAAGCGGCCATGACCAATTATCCGTCATTGCCAACTGGCAGGGACCGATCGCCTGCGTGATGGGACAGGACGATGCACTGGCCAGGGTCGATTTTGTCGAGAAGGCCGACTGGGGCAATCTCTGGAAGGATGAAGTCCAAGTGCTTCCCGGTTGCTCGCACGCGCCCTTCCTGCATGATCCGGGGCGGTTCAACCTGCTCCTGCAGGACTTTCTCGAATCTTCAGGCTGACCAGACGGCCTGAATTTTGCGAACAGCTCGATTTAAAGGAACATTATAATGCCCCACCAGCCAGACGACCTCGCTGTCGGTCGCTGCTTCTCATCAAGCTACAAGGACGCGCGCGCCCGCTTTATTGCCGCTTGCAACAAGGCCGGCGCGCAGGTGAAAAGCTATGTTCACCCCGACCAGTTCGGACCCGATCAGGAAGAGCTGGCCACGGATGTGGCGCGGTTCGGGCCGGAAGGGGCCAGGCGTCTCGGCATTTTCCTATGCGGCACCCATGGGCTGGAAGCGGCAGCAGGTGCGGCGACCTTTCTCTACTGGATCGAAAATGGCGGACCGGCCACGTTGCCGGATGATGTCTCTGTGGTGCTGGTGCACGCGGTCAATCCTTACGGCTGGGCGCATTCTACGAGGGGAGACGAGAATAATGTCGATGTGAATCGCAATTGTTTCGATCACTCCATCCGCCCCGCCCATAACAAGAATTACCAAGCGTTGCATCCGTTGCTGACCCGATATGGCGCTTCGGAAAATGCTTTTGAAAAAGCGCTTGCCAACTTTCATGTCTATTGTGACGAATGGGGCGCTGCACAGGGTTTAGAGGGCTTTGCGGCGGGCCAATATGAATTCCCGGATGGGCTGAGCTACGGCGGACGGGAAGCGAGCTGGTCTTACAAGAGCCTGCTGCGCCTATTGGACGATTTCCGGGGCAGGGCACAATCGGTCGTTGTCATCGACTGGCACACCGGCATCGGAGACTTTGGTGAACCCTTCATCATCGTGAACCCAGCGGGACAAAAGTCGGCATTTTCCAGTGCGGTGGACTGCTGGGGCCCGTCCCATGTCAATCCCGATGATATTTACGGAGAAGGCGTTTCCATTTCGCACAGCGGTCTGGTCATTTCTGCTGCGGAAAAGGCATTGCGCGACGGGAAGGATAAAAAAATCCTGGGAGCGGTCATCGAATGGGGGACTTTCGATGTCGACACGATGTTCAAGGCATTGCTCATTGACCGCTTTCTGAGAAGTGATGCCGGCCCTATCAAGGATAGCGAGCGCCGGGCCCTGCAACGTCAGGCGGTAGACAGTTTCATCCCCCCCGATCCGGAGTGGCGCCGAGCGGTGCTTGCGCAGTCGACGGATATATATCGCAAGACAATCCGCTATCTCGTGGAGACGCCCTTGTATTAGATCATGATATTGCCGGTTTGCCGGAACATATCCTGGCTTGGCGTCAGGCTATTT
The DNA here is from genome assembly GCF_002218195.1 of Sphingorhabdus sp. SMR4y. Lineage (GTDB taxonomy): Bacteria > Pseudomonadota > Alphaproteobacteria > Sphingomonadales > Sphingomonadaceae > Parasphingorhabdus. Next base: position 2,627,092 of record NZ_CP022336.1, read on the forward strand.
GGCATCGGGCGCTGCGAAATTGGCCTCCATCGGGCATGGAGAATCCCGGTGCCTCGGGAACCGGTCGCACCTACCAGGCCACTTCCTCGCCAAGCAGATTGAGAAAGCCGCCGCTTTGATCCGGTGTGGCGGCCTGAATGACCTTGATCTGCCTTGTGACGCTGTCCGGTGTTTCCCACTGAGCCCCGTCGCCACCCAGGTCCGTTTTGGTCCAGCCAGGTGCCATGGAAATGACGGACACGTCTTGTTCTGCCAGATCGATCGCAAGGCCACGCGTAATCATGTTCAAAGCGGCCTTGCTGGAACGATAGGCATGGCTTTGTCCATGTTTATTATTGGTAATCGATCCGAGATCCGATGACATGTTGACCACCAGTTTGCGATCGCTGGCCACAAGATTTGGCAATAGCGCAACAATCAGGCGGAAAGGTCCCATCACATTGACCTTCATGATCTCTTCCCAGAGATCGTAATCCATCATGAGCGGGGTCTGGCGCTCGGAATCGGTAGACCAGCTGCCGCCGTAAAGACCGGCATTGTTGACCAGAATATCAATTGGTCTGCCGTCCAGGCGGTCAGCAAAGGCGGCAATGGATTGCGCATCACCCGTGTCCAGTTCTTGCACTTCGACAGCGTCGGGAAACTGGGATTTCACGGTGTTGAGCTCGTCAGCCTCGGCCGGTTTGCGTGCCGTCGCGATAACCTTGTCGCCACTCGCAGCTATCTGACGCACATATTCAAGACCGATGCCCCGATTTGTACCGGTTACAAGCCATGTTCTCTGCATAATCTATTCCTGTCCTTCATCACGCGCTGGTCTAGGGGTTAGAAAAGAGGGCACCCAGCCCATATCCTCAACTGCTCCATGGCTCCTGACCGTCTGGCGAGAAAATTCCTTCGCGGCTGAGTCGCCGAACGACAGGATGGCCCCAATCAGCGGCGTGACCGCATGAGCCGGGCTTCCGGATGGAGGCGAACGCCGGAACACGTGACCGGCATGGCGAGCCATCTACTGGATCGCCGATCGCTATCAGCAGCGCGAATGCAACCGCCGGATCATGTCCGCTCGCGCATATGAATGACAATTTTGCCAAATGCGCCATTGTTTGCAGCGCTATAGGCTTTTTCAGCCTCGGAGAATTCAAACTCGCTATCGATAACCGGCTTGAGATCGTGCTCTGCCATGAATTCAGACAGGGCCGCATGGTCGGCACGGCTGCCTACCATGACAGCGCTGACCCGCAAGGCAGCAAAGATCAGGGGGAGCGTGTCCAGTTCGCCACCAAAGCCGTCAAGAGCGCCGATCAAGGCAAGATGTCCGTTCAGTCCCAGCGCACCGACCGACATCGACAATGTGCCGGCACCGCCCAGTTCAACGACATGATCAACTCCCGCTCCCTTGGTCAGGTCGCGCACGGCTTCTGTCCAGTCGGGTACCTCGCGGTAATTGATGCATTCCTGCGCCCCCATCTTCTTGACCGTGGCGATTTTTTCTTCGCTGGAGGACAGCATGATCACCTTGGCACCGGATGCGACGGCAATCTGCAAGGCGAACAGAGCGACACCGCCTGTACCCAGGATCAGGACGGTATCTCCCTCTTGCAACTGACCCAGCGTCTTCAGGGCCGACCAAGCGGTAACCCCGGCGCAAGGCAGGCAGGCGGCTTCGGCATAGGACCAGCCATCCGTAATGGGAACAATGCCGCCAGCCTGCAGAATGATGAAATCGGCAAACACGCCCGGGCCGCCCGCGCCCAGTGACGACATGACAGCCGGCAGGGTCAGCCGCCCGCCTGGATGGTTTTGAAAGAAGGCAGAGGCAACGCGGTCGCCGACGGCCCAGTCGGTCACATCACTGCCGATCGCGACGATTTCTCCTGCAGCGTCGGACAGGGGCAGGAAATCATCCGCACCATTGACCGGATAAGACAGATCCCGGACGCCGAGGTCACGGCGGTTCAGCGATACCGCATGAACTTTCACGAGCACTTCGCCTGGCCCGGGGGCAGGGATATCGCTGTCCGAGCGGACCAGATCGTAACCGCCATCGCGGGACTTGAGTGTGTAACGGCGGTTTTCGGTCATAAGATTCCTATCTTTGCAAAAATTGAGAATGGCGCGGCCAAATGCTCCCGGCTGGCGTTCTGGCGTGGCGAGGAAGGCCGGGCCGATGATGTGCACGGGGATGGCCGGATATCGCTCTCGGAAACGCTGCAGCATGCCATTGAGAGTCAATGGATCATCAGCGGCTTGAACCGCCTGAATCCTGACGCGTCCATCAGACATGATATCATCGAGCAGCGTCTCCAGATCCTGATTGAAAATCGCATCGAAGGCCTGATCGCGGGCAGGGCCCGACTGGAGGGCACCCAATGTTTCGAGATGTACAAGTTCCGGCGAAGGATCGAGGAAGAGGCTGTCCATCAGCCGATAGGTCTTGCCAAGATACTCCCCTTTGGCATCTATGGGATCGGCATCACCAATATCCGCGCGCATCTTCCGGCGCTCTTCCGCCGGGCCCAGGAGAATGCCGGATAATGTAAGCGAGGTTATACGCTCCGGGGCCACGGCGGCCATTTCGCAGGCGAAATGCGTGCCGGTGTGATGGGCTACCAGATCGAATAGATCCACGCGAAGATCCTCCAGCGCTTCGAGAAACCACTGGCCATATTGTGCAGCTGTCGGATGCCCCTCGGGCTTGAATGACTCGCCAAAACCGGGCGTGTCCAGCGCAATCACATCATAATTTTCGCGCGCAAGGAATTGCATTAGCAATTCGAAACCCGACGAGTTCACCGGTGTCCGGTGCAGCAGCACGATGGGGCTGCCATTGCCTTCGATGCGTCGGCCATGCATCTGACCGGCCGAACATTGCGCATAGAATTTCTGTACCGGTTTCATTCCGCAACACCTTCAATCTGTCCCTCAACCCTGGTTTGTCGACTATTTAGAGGAATACAGCCGTCAGCAGATTCGAAAAGCAGGCGAACCAACTCGGCGGGCTGGAAACCATAGACTTTGCCGGTGATGCGGACAGCCTTCGGCGTTGTGCAGTCTGGCTTTCCGCCGAACCCTGCGATTGCCCCGGCCGTAAAATCGACCAGCCGCGAGCTTTGCCTGTGATTGAATTCTGGCCTGCCCCACTGATCGTTCACACTGATCTCCCAAACTGAACATGAGCGCGAGAAGTACCAAGCTCTGGACAATGGATCACGGGCCGGGCCGGTTCTGGTCACTAGCCGGATAATCAGGCGGGGGCGTGATCCGGCCGCGTTGCTTGCATTCGATACCTACTTGATAGTAGCAAATATCCGGCATGGATAGAGTGGCAAGGACCGGGGCGCCAATGGCAACAGACGGGCAGCAGGACGGGCTGGTCGATCGCATCGTGGCAGGGCGATCGATTGTGGCGATTTGTGCACCGCCAGGCTTTGGTAAAAGCCGCCTTGCGCGTGCTGCGGCAAGCCGGATGGTGTTTGACGGGAGCTCGCCGCTACGAATATTCAATCAGATAGAGCATAGGTCTGACCCACGTGCCGCAGCCGATGCGTTGCTCGCAGAGTCGAGGCAGGTGGTGATCATCGAGGATGTTCACCTCACAGACAGAAAATATCTCGGTCTGGCGCTGGAACGGGCCAGCTTTGCTAATGCCGGTCAGCGCATATTGATACTGCTGAATCAGCCCGGCGATCTGGCTCTGGCGCGGATTGCCAGCAGGCAGTCGATCGATATTCTCGACGCGAGCGCTCTGCGTCTGCGGACCAAGGTGACCACCGATATGCTCAAATCGGTGCCACGACGGGCGGTCCGTTCGCGGCTGAGGGGACTGGTCGGCGACTGGCCTGTTGCAAGCGAGCTGCTGCGTGCCTGGGCTGCCAGTCTGCAGGACGGTTGCCAGAGCTGGAGCGATCTTGATATCCTGCGGGAAAGTCGGCTTGGCGAATTTATCGCAGAGGAGGTTCTGCCGCTGTTCTCGGAAGCGGAAATATCCGCGCTTGTCTATGCCAGCCTGCTGGACGTGCCGGATCTCGACATCCTGACCTCGGTGAGAGGCCATCAGGATGACGGCCGAATCCTCGCAGATCTCGCGTTTCGGTTCAAAGGACTGGTCGACCGTCGCGAGAACCGCATTGAATTGCAGGGGGCCTTGCGAATCTGGCTGCGGGATGCGGTCGAGATATTTGATGCACAGGCGCGCGCCGGACTGCTGGTATCAATGGCCGACCAATGCTCGTCCAAGGGGCGGCTCGCCGAGGCGGCCACGCTCGCGAGAATGGCAGAGGATACCGGCCGAATTCGTGACTATGCCCATGCTCACGGCGCCTTGCGTATCTGGATCGTTCACGGATTTTCTGTCCTCAAAGAGCTGCTCGAAAATTCCCGGTCCGAGGATATTGCCGGTTCGATAGTGCTGCAAATGATTGAATGTATCGTTCATATGAAGGCCGGACGGATCCATGCTGCACAGGAACTGTTCGAATCTCTGGCCGGGAAAGTGGGGCCCGGCCACCGGTTGATAAAGGATCTTGAAATCGTCCGTGTCACCCTGCTCGTTTATGGCTGCTCATTCGAGCGCACGGGGGATCTCGAGTTGATCAGGAGCCTGATCACCGAGCAAGGCGATGATGCCGCGATGCGCACATTTCTCGCGACCCTGTCTGCCATATTGAACAGCCAGCGCGCGCGCTTCGATGCGGCTGTTGCAAATCTGAACGACGCGCGGGCGCAGGCAAGGAAGGTTTCCTCGCAATATAATCTGATGTTTCTTCTGATGCACGAAGCGTCGATCAATCTCGCGCAGGGAAAGTTGAAACATGCCAGGACCTGTCTTTCGGAGGCGCGGTCTCGCTGGCAGCGGGATTTCGCGGAAGATGTAGGGGTAGAGACGGTCCTCGCGGCTTTGAGCGCATCCATTGAGTTTGAGTCGGGACGTTTGACCAGTGCCCGCAATTCGCTGAAGAAATCGGCCCATCGGATGCCGGAGGCCGAAGCCTGGTTTGACATTTATTTTGCCGCCTACGAAACAATGATACGGGTCAATGTCGTTGACCACGGGATCGGGGCGATGATCGAGGCCGTCGAGGACGAGGCGCGCAAATTGCGCGCGCAGGGATTGCCCCGGGTGGCCGATCTGCTGATGGCGATCCGCTTTTGCGTGTGCGCCGAAGCCAGCTTGCAGGGCCATTCGGAACTCATCTCCGATTTGGCCTGGGAAATCCCTGCTGTTGGCCCGACAAGCAGCTGGCAGGAGCAGGAGGTCTTTTCCCTGGCAAGGGCCTATGCGGATTACTTCTCCGGGAAATTCCAGCAAGCGCAAGCGCTGCTGGACGAATCGATCGCCCTGGCAGCGAGCCGCGGCCTCGAACGGTCGCGATTGCGCTATTTGCTTGTGGCCTCCGTCATGGCTGAAGCGCAAAATGACGAGATTGGTGCCCGCACCGCTCTGCGGAGCGCGATTGCAATTGGAGCTGCGACAGGCATGCGTCAGATTTTCCGGGAAATTGCCGGCGCCAGACTGACACCGGCGCTGCAGAAGCTGCGCGATGATCCGGACCTTAATGATCTTGAACTGGGGTTTCTCGAAATGCTGCTGAATCGGCTGGGTGACCGGCAGAGCGTTGCCAGCGGCAGGCTCTCCGCACGCGAACTCGAGGTGCTGAGGTTGCTGAGCGCGGGCGGATCTGACAAGCATCTCGCCCGGCTTCTCAATCTTTCGGAACATGGCGTCCGGTTTCATCTCAAGAATATATTCAAGAAGCTGGGGGTGCATGACCGCCTTTCTGCCGTCGCTGCCGCCCGCAAATTGGAGCTGACAATGTAAGCCTACTCGTTTTAGTAGGTTCTATCAGTGCGCCAATAACCAAACCTATCGGGTAGAAGCTCCGACCTCCCAACCAGCGGCGTTGAGGAAATCAGGTTGCCGTATCATTCTCGCTGTTCATCAACGGAGGGTTGCAATGCGGATTGGGGTGGACGTCGGGGGCACTAATACTGATGCTGTCCTGCTCTTGGGGAAAAAGGTGCTGGGGGCGGTCAAGCGTCCGACGAGCACTGACATCAGCAACGGTATCTCCGAGGCTATCGGCGCGCTGATCTCGGAATGTGACATCCAGCCGGATGCCGTTACGGCCGTGATGATCGGCACAACCCACTTTACCAATGCCTTCATCCAGCGGCGTAAACTTGTTCCGGTATACGCTATCCGTATCGGCTTTCCCGCCGGACGGGGTATTCCGCCCTTTGCCTCGTGGCCGGAGGATCTCAAGGCGCTGGTCTGCGGTGGATTCGCAATGGTGCGCGGCGGCTTCGAATTTGATGGCCGTGAAATTTCTCCGCTTGATGAAGCGGCGATAGCCCGAGCGGTAGCGGATGCGCGGGCCAAGGGGATTGGCCAGATTGCCGTCTCCTGCATTTTCAGTCAGTTGAATCCTGGCCACGAAAATCGTGTTGCTGCCTTGGTGAGAGAGCTGGCACCGGAAATGGAGGTCTCCCTGTCGTCCGAGCTCGGCCGGGTTGGCTTGCTCGAACGCGAAAATGCGGCGATCATGAACGCCAGCCTCCGTCCGCTCGCCGATCAGATTACCGATGCCTTTGGCCGTGCCTTGAAACAGCAGGGGATCGCCGCTTCTTTTTATATCAGCCAGAACGATGGTACATTGATGAGCGCTGATTATATGCAGCGTTATCCGGTGATGACATTTGCCGCCGGGCCAACCAACAGTATTCGCGGCGCGGCTTGGCTCACCGGTGCCGATGATGCCATTGTTGTCGACATTGGCGGTACCACTTCCGATGTCGGGGTGCTGGTCGGCAGTTTTCCGCGCCAGTCCACGGTGCATGTGGATGTCGGCGGGGTCCGCACGAATTTCCGCATGCCGGACATCCTGTCCATTGGTCTGGGCGGGGGAAGCCGCGTCCGCGAAGCGGATGGCACGGTAACCGTCGGACCGGATTCGGTCGGCTACCGTTTGCTCAGCGAAGCGCTGGTTTTTGGCGGGGATATAGTGACCGCCAGCGATATCGCGGTTGCCGGCGGGCAAATATCTCTGGGTGATCCGGAGCGGGTCGCCAGACTCTCGCCGGACCTCGTATCGCAGGCGAGTGAGACAATCAGCGAACTGATCGATGATGCCATTGACCGGATGAAAACAATGCCGGGCGATCTCCCGATGATATTGGTTGGCGGCGGTTCCATTCTGGTATCGAAGACACCGAATGGCGTGAGCGAGATGCTGCATCCGGAACATGCCGGTGTGGCCAACGCAATCGGTGCGGCCATTGGACAGGTCAGCGGGGAAGTCGACCGCATCTACAATATCGCTGGTCCGGACGAGCGAACTGCGGCGCTTGCGGATGCGGAGGTGCAGGCCAAGGCACAAGCGGTCAGCGCCGGAGCAGAGCCGGACAGCGTGAAAGTGGTGAATATCGAATCCGTACCGCTGCAATATCTTCCGGGCGGCGCTACGCGGGTGGTCTGCCGCGCAGTCGGTGATCTGGCTATGGCGGAGTAACGAAAATGGTATCAGAAATTACGCTCGACAATATCGAACATCTGGCGATCGGCTCTTCGTTTCTCGGGACCGGCGGCGGCGGTGATCCCTATCTCGGTTCATTGCTCTGCCGGGAGGCCATTGCCAAATATGGGCCAATCCGGGTCATCTCGACAGAAGAACTCAAGGACGACGATAATATCTTCATTGCCGCAGCCCTGGGTGCCCCTACCGTCATGATCGAAAAGCTGTTCTCGATCGAAGACCAGCACCGGGCGGTGACTACCCTTGAGCGGTTCCTGGACAGGCAAGCCAGTGCGATAATCTCGGCCGAAATCGGGGGCTGCAACTCGATGATGCCGGTCGCTTACGCAGCGATGCGCGGGCTGCCTATAGTGGACGGCGACGGGATGGGCCGCGCCTTCCCGGCTCTGCAGATGACCAGCTTCAATATCGAGGGCGTGGCCTGTGCGCCTCTGACAATCGCCGACGAGCATGGCAACAGCGTGCTCTACCAAACCACAACGGGGCTCAAGGCAGAGGAACTAGCCCGCCCCGTAGCGGCGGCGATGGGGGCGAGCGTGTGCATGTCATGCTATCCGATGACCGGGGAGGAGGCACGGCGCGCGACGATAGCGAAAACGCTGTCGGGGGCGATAGCCATTGGCGAAGCCATTACGCGCAGTTCTGATCCGCGCTCACCGCTCGACCGGTTGGTCGCGGCGCTGCGCGGACATGAATATTACAAGGATTCGGCGGTCGTGTTTCAGGGAAAGATCTCCAGCCTGGAACGCGATACCACCCGAGGATGGGTATTCGGAAATTGCACAATCTCGGCAATGACCGGCACGGAAACGGCAGAATTGAAGTTTCAGAACGAAAATCTGCTGGTCACGGTAGACGGCCGGCTGCGTTGCGTGGTTCCGGACCTTGTCACGATCGTCGATCTGGAAACCGCCCATGCGATCCCAACCGAACGGCTGGCTTACGGGCAGCGGGTTGCCGTTGTCGTGTGCAGCGCGCCGCCGCTGCTCACCACCGCGCGCGCGCTTGCGGTCGTCGGGCCGCAATGCTTCGAACTGGACGAACAATATATACCCGTAACCGAGCTGATAAAGGATCTGAGCTGATGCGTATCCACCTTATTACACCGATCGTGACCGAAGGTATCCGGACGCTGGACGATGTTGCCGCGCTCAACAGCGCCGACCTGTCCATCACCCAATCGCTGATCGCCAGTGGCCCGGTTTCGATCGAATGCGAATTTGACGAAGCGCTATCGGTACCGGGGATTGTTGAGGAAGCAATTGCCGCCGAGCGTTCGGGAGCGGATGCAATCATCATCGACTGCATGGGTGATCCCGGCTTGAAGGCGGCGCGCGAAGTCGTATCGATACCGGTTCTCGGCCCTTCGGAAACCTCGATGCACCTCGCCGCCATGCTGGGACATAAATATAGTGTGGTGACAGTGCTCGATTCGGTCGTACCGATGATCGAGAATCTGGCCAAAATATATGGAACCAACGAGAAGTTGGTCTCGGTGCGCGTGATCAATATTCCTGTGCTCGAACTGGAAGCGGCGCCCGAGAGGCTGATGGGAGAACTGGCCAAAGCTTCTCTGGCTGCGGTTGAAGAAGACGGGGCGCACGCAATTGTTCTCGGGTGCACGGGCTTTCTCGGATGCGCCGAGGCGATCAGCGCCGAACTGGAGGCCAAGAATCATAACCTGCCGGTGATTGACCCGATTCCCGCGACCGTCTGCGTCGCCGCCGGAATCGTTCGCGCCGGTTTGACCCACAGCAAACGCTCATACGCCCAGCCGAGATCAAAAGATCTCAAAGGCTATCCGTCAATCAAAATCCAGGGGGAATAATATCATGACCAAGACTGACATCCGTATCAGCAGCGCTATTGCGATTGCCGGGCTGGCTTGCGCCTCGCCAGCGTTGGCCCAGAATACCACCGGCGACCCGGCCGAAGCCGGCGAGAGTGACAATATGCTGGGCGAAATTGTCGTCACCGCCCAGCGCCGCGAACAGCGCGCAGATGATGTTGGCGTGACGATCAACGTGCTGACCGGAAGTGATCTCAAGGCTGCCGGCACCCAATCGGTTGTGGATCTGGCTGCGATTACGCCCAATGTGCAGATCAAGAATGTTCTCGCCAACAGCGTCGTCAATGTCAGCATTCGGGGCATTGGTCTGAACGATTATGCGGCAAATAATAATCCCGCTGCGGGCATGTATGTCGACAACGTCTATCTCGTGTCGCCCGCCATGCTGTCCTTCGGGCTTTTTGACGTCGATCGCGTCGAGGTGCTTAAGGGGCCGCAGGGCGACCTGTACGGCCGGAATACCACTGCCGGTGCCGTCAATATTATCAGCCGCAAGCCGTCTGCCACCACCGACATCATGCTCGAAGCCGGTTACGGAACCTATGATAGCTGGCATCTGGAGGGCGCAATCGGAGGCGCCCTGACATCCACTCTGACCGCCAGATTTGCCCTCCAGACGGTGCAGCAGGAATCCGGGCCGCAAACCAATTACGTCACCGGCAACCGGATCGGTAAAGTGGATCGGACGAATGGCCGGCTGCAACTGCAGTGGGATCCCAGCGACAGTTTCAACCTGCTTCTGAACGTCCACAAGGGTTATGACCGCTCCGATGTCACGCTCTACAAGGCGGACAATATCCTGACCACAGAAGAGGACGCGTTTGCCGGCCAGCCGCGGGTGTCGGGCGCCGGCGTTGACCCGTATATGGAACTGGAATCCACTGGCACGTCCCTGACTGCCAACTGGTCCGTCAGCCCAGATGTGACGCTGACCTCGATCAGCGCCTATGAACATTTCACGAGATTGCACGTCGAGGATACCGACGGTACCTCTCTCGCCTATCTGGATGCCACCTATGACAACAATATTGATCAATATTCCCAGGAAATGCGGCTCGCCTATCAGGGCGATGCTTTGAATTTCATCGGCGGCATATTCTACTCGCACGACAAGGTGAAAACGCGTGATACATTCTTCTCACCCGACCTGCTACCGCTCTTCGGCCTTCCGGGACTGGACACGATAGGCAACACCTATCGCCAGCGCACCGACGCCTACGCGGCCTTCATGCACGCAGAATGGACCTTTGCGCCGAATCTGACGCTGATCGGCGGACTGCGCTATACCGAGGAAGACAAGACATTTGACCAGGCGACGACCTTTCTTTGTACCGCCGGAGCCTGTTCGGATCTGTTCGCGCCGGTCAGCAATGATTATTCGACCTCGAATGTTTCGGGAAAAATCGGTCTGAACTACCAGGCGGGGGACCGCACATTGATCTACGCCAGCGTCAGCAGGGGCTTCAAGTCCGGTGGTTTCCAGGGCCAGCTTACGTTTGATCCAACCGTGCTCCAGCCCTTCGGCGACGAAAAGCTTACCGCATATGAGCTGGGCCTGAAGACACGACTTTTTCCCAACTTCCAACTGAATGCCGCGATTTTCAACTATGATTATAGTGATGCCCAGTTTTATGGACCGCTGTTCGATTCCCCGGTCGGTGTATTGTTTGGCATTGCCAATGTCGGCGATGCCCGCGTGACCGGGATCGAAGCGGACGCCCGGTGGCGGCCGACTGCGGGACTGGACCTCCGCTTCGGGGCAGGCTGGATCGATACCGAGGTCACCAAATCAGTGGTGGCGGGCGTTACCGAGGGCAGCGATTTGCCCAATTCTCCCCGTCTCACGCTCAACGGCCGGGTAAAATATGAATGGGCGCTTTCCGATCGGACTGATGCCGACATCACCCTTTCGGGCAATTACCAAAGCCGCGTGCGTTTCGATGTCGTCCGCAATCCTGCGGAAGCGGTCGAAGGCGGCTATGTCCTTGTCAATGGTGAAGTGGGGCTATCCTTCGCAGATCACTGGCGGGCTTCGATATGGGTCAAGAATATTTTCGACCGGCTTTACCGGACGCAAGCGCTCAATACGAGCGTAGGCTGGACAAGCCAATATGGCGCGCCTCGTACCGCAGGATTCAATCTTTCCTACAGCTTCTGACAAGGCCGGCTGTGGCATCAGGCTGAGAGGTGTCAGGCTGGCTGCGGCCCGTTTATCCGTTGATCGGACAAGGTCGTCCTGCCTTGCTGCATCCGGCGCTTTTGCGAGGCAGGTTATATCCCAGCTCAGATCGCAGGGACATGGCCATTTCCGAAGAACAACCCGATTCATGGACGCCTTTTGCGAGATGGCTGCACTGGACTGCTGCCGTCGCGTTGCTGGTGCTTGTCCCGGTCGGCTATGTCATGGCGAATACATATGGTAACCCGGATCCCGGTGTTTACCGGATCCATATTCTGGCCAGCCAGATTCATCAGACCCTGGGCCTGTCTCTGATCGCGCTGGTGATAGTGCGCTTTGGCTGGCGGATGACCCATCCTGCGCCGGTTGCGGATACGGCCATGGCTGGCTGGCAATTGCGTCTCGCGCGCGTTGTCCAATGGGCGCTATACGGCTTTCTGCTTGTCATCCCGCTGCTCGGCTGGGCGGCCTTGTCGTCGCTGGCCGATGTCCCGGGATTCGGACCGACCCAGATATGGTTTTTTGGTCATGACGGTTTCGGTGCAGGCGGCATGATCCCGCGGATAGTGCCACCGGTGCCTTATGACGCGCCGCAAATACTGAGCTATTCATCGCTTGCTTCCGCCCATCGCTGGCTGGCCTATGTGGCGGGCGCAATCTTGACCTTGCACATCTTGGGAGCATTGCGGCATCACTTTATCCTGAAAGATAATGTGCTGCGGCGGATGCTGGGAACAAAAATATGAATGATCACAAAACTATCCATCTGCCCCTGCTCGAGGCCAGCGCCGAAGCATTGGCGCCCTTCGGGCAAATTATCGGTAGCGCTAGCGGCGTGAAGCCGGTCGCCGTCGACTTTTACAAGGGCGCGGTGGCGATGTCCTATCCGGTGAAATTCGAATGCGAGCATCCGGTCGAGGTGTCGCTTGCCAATCTTGGCCGTCGGCCCGGGGAAGTCCGTTATATGGAGCGGCATTTTCAGCATACGCAGGCTTTCATTCCGCTTGGCGGCAAGCCCTTTGTCGCGGTCATGGCGCCACCGAATGATGATGATTTGCCGGATCTTTCGGCCGTGAAGGCGTTTCTGTTCGACGGGTCTGCGGGCTTCCAGCTCAATCTGGGAACCTGGCACGAATTTCCCTTTGCGCTTGAGCCTGACACCGAAATGATCGTTCTGCTTTCGAGCCAGACCGGCTATGATCTGAAAGCCAAGGATGCGGTGACCGAAGAAGCTTTCGGTCCCGATCTGGACAAGAAGGATATCGCCGCGCGCACAGGCACATTGTTCCAATTCGATTTGAAGGAGTATAAAAATGGTTGAGCGCAAGAATCAGGAGCGCACAAGCCGGTCCAAGGGCAGTCAGCCGATTGTTTTTGAAGACGAAAGGCAGGACGCGCTGGCCGGTATGGTCCTGTCGCTTCTGGGCGAGGTGATGGTTCTGAAAGACCGTCTTGACGCGAACGAACGGATGCTGGAAGCTGCCGGCTTGCACGGTCCGGAAGATGTCGACCGTTTTACGCCCGATGCCGCCGTGAACCAGCACCGTGGAGGCTATCGGCAAGCCATATATGATCGTGTTCTGGGCAGTGCGCTGGAACGTTTGCTTCCGGACGCGCTGACGGAGCAAAAGGCCTATGACGGCGTTGTAAATGAAGTGGCATCTGACTGATATTATCGGCGAAAGGAAATACCCAATGCAGAAACAGCTAAATCACAGCCATTTTGGCCATGAAATCATGCCGCAGGCGACCCATGATGAGCAGGCTATGGAAGATCATTTCCTGGCAATGCGGGCATGGACCAATCGCAATGTCGATCCGCTCGACCGCCGGCTGCTCGACGAGGTCATTGTGCCCGAGGTCGAGGCCGCGACCAGCAAGAAGCCGACCAGCAGCGCACATGTCCGCAAGCCACTGGAGGCCCATCCGCTGCACCAATATTGGCTCACTCTGTCGCTCCATTATCAGGATCGCATCTGGCGGTCGATCGACGGCTCCATCGCGCGCCAATATGACGAACTGGCAGAGAAGGTAGAGCAGCATAGCAAGGCGCCCATCGGTAGTCTTACACTTGACCCGGATCTTGAAATTCCGCGCTATATCGGCGAATTTGACCATCACCGGATGCCGGGCAGCTATACGGTTGATACGGCTGAAGATGATTTCCGGGCCGGTGCGCTCTATGATCGCTTCTCCTCGACCTATTTGCGCAACATGAACGGTGGCTGGAAAAATGACGGCCGGGGGCACACGCTGGCCAGTCACATGAAGGATTTCTATCCGGATTTCCAGCCGAAGCGCATTCTCGATCTGGGCTGCTCGATCGGCCAGAGCACGGTTGCCATTGCCAGTGCCTATCCGGATGCAGAAATCCACGCGATTGATCTGGGTGCGCCGATGTTGCGCTATGGTCATGCCAGGGCCGAAGCCATGGGTGTCCCGATCCATTTCAGCCAGCAGAATGCCGAATGCACCAATTTTGAAGATGCAAGCTTTGATCTGGTGACATCCTCCGCGATGTTCCATGAAACATCTGCCAAGGGCATGCGCGCCATCATGCGCGAGTGCCACCGGCTGCTGCGTCCCGGCGGGATCATGTGCCATGTCGAGGTTCCACCGCGGCACGAGCATCTGTCTCTGTGGGACCAGATGCGCTGCGACTTTGAATCGCACTATAACAACGAACCGTTCATGACCTCTCTCGCCCGGACCGACTGGGTAGAAGTTGCTGAGAAAGCAGGCTTTGAACGCGACAAGGTTCTGGTCGGCTACCGCAAGGGTGTGCCCGAACTGAAAGTCGATCGTAGCGATTTCTTCACGGAAGGGCATCCCGAAGGCCGGACTTTGCTGGGTAGCTGGTACGCCTGCTCGGCCGAAAAGACATAAGCAAATGACAGCACCGACGGAGCAGGAAACCATGGCTCCCTGCTCCGTCGGTGCCAGTCTCTCTGCAGACCGACAAAGTCTGGATAATTTGGAGGTCTGATGACCGAATCGATCGTATCGGCAGACTCTCCGGTCTCGCAGGGGGTGATGCTAAAATATGGTATCGGGCAGCTCGGCGCCCAGATTTTCCGCGATACACCCGCTGTCCTCCTTCCCATCTTCATGATCACCATGCTCGGTATTCCGGCATGGCTCGCCGGTCTGGCGATTATGGCACCCAAACTCTGGGTGGTCATTTGCGATCCACTGGTGGGTTCCTTCTCTGACCGGCTCGAATCCCGATTTGGCCGTTCGCCGATGCTCGCGGTGGGTGCCGTGGCCTCTTCCATAGGGTTTTTCGCCCTCTTTACGGTCTCGGATTTCGGTTCCCCCTGGTTGGCAGCAGCCGTTGTCTCGCTCACTTTCCTGTTGGCGCAGACCGGTTTCAGCGCTTTCTCCGTGCCCTATCTGGCGCTGGCCGGAGAGCTGTCCAGCGACACGCACGAGCGGACCAAGATCCTTGTTTACCGCATGATATTCACCATGATCGGCCTGATATTGGGGATCGGCGTGGCACAGCCGATGGCGGAATGGTTCGGGGGCGGTCGTTACGGCTGGATGGCGATGGGGGCTGTGCTCGGCATGGTCTGTGCTTCGACCATGTTGACGACGGCCTTCAGCCTTTGGGGATTTCGCGCGCCACGCAAGGTGCAGGAGCAGGTCGGGATGATCGAGCAGTTGCGGCGGGCCTGGCGGAACAAGCCATTCATGATGATAAACATGACCAATTTCTTCCAGTCTATCGGCTCCTCCTGCTCCTTTTCGGTGGTTGGGCTGATCTTCATCTATTCGATCGGAGACATTTCCCTGCTGTGGCCGTTCATGGTCGCGATGACCGTTGGTTCGTTGCTCAGCCAACCCGTCTGGCTCGCCAAGTCCAAACGTTATGGCAAATTGCCGGTGTTCGTCTTCGCCTGTATCGCCTGGGGACTGGTCACGCTCAGTTGGCTGGCTCTGGGCAGGTTCGGCGACTCCAGCTGGGCCGTGCCCCTGATCGGACCGATGCGCATCGAAGTGATATTGGTGATGGTACGCGCGGTGCTGATAGGGGTCTTCAATTCCGGTTTCATCCTAATGGCGATTTCTCTGTTCACAGATACGCTGAGCTACGGCAGCCAACCGGATCAGGCACCCCAGGAGGGAAGCCTGTCGGGAATGTGGTCCGCTTCCGAGAAAATGGCCTTTGCCCTCGGTCCGCTCATCAGCGGCGCGGTGCTGTCGCTGTTCGGCTTTGTGTCGTCGACGGGGGGCGCGATCGCCCAGTCGCAGACGGCAATCGACGGCGTGATTCTCTGCTATTCGGTCATTCCGGCTGCTATCGTCGTCATGAGCCTGGCCTGTCTGCGCAGTTACAGCAGGTTCATGCAGGACGAACCGACTGTCACCCGCTAGGCATCCCGTGTCTCCGGACGGACTCCGGTCGCGTCTCTGGCAGGGTGCAACACCACTGCCATAGCAGGATGGTCGTTTCACTCCCTGTCAACGCGATGTAGCCCTTTCAGCGGCGAACGCCCGGCCAGAACATCTCGAGAGCGACAGCCGCTGCCGTTCGACTCAGGGTCGCTTCACATCCGGATAGCGTCCGCCGATCTTGTAGAAGCTGATGCATATCGCGTTGCAGGCGAAGAAGAACACCGGCAGAATCGTGAAGCAGAAATACAGCGCGTTGACCGCGGATTCCGGCTGTTCCACAATCTCGCCACCGGTGGTTGGCAGATAATTGGAAAAGCTCAGATAGGCACCGACCGCCGCCACACCGAGCGCGAAAGTGGTCTTCTCGATAATGGCGATCACACTGGAGAGCAGGCCTTCCCGTCGCAATCCCGTGACTTCGCGGTCATAGGCCAGGCTGTCGACGAACATGGAAATCGAGAGCAGGATCATGCCGCCGGAACCAAGGCCGCTGATGACTCCGCGCCAGATAATCCCCCAGGTGGTAATCGAACTGTCGGTCGTCAGCCAGCTCAGTGAGCCGATCGCCATCATCAACAGCCCGATGATATAGGCATTGCGCTTGCCAAGCCGGCGTTCCATCCACAGCCAGAGGGGCATTGACACTGCGGTGGCGATATTTTGCGCCAGCGCAAGCTGCATCTGCCCGGTATAACCGATCAACAGGACGTTCAGCTTGAACAGCAGGCCGGTCGTGGCGAGGCTGGCGAAGGCGAGGAACTGGAATATCTTGGCTGCAACAATCGCGACGAACGGCTTGTTGCGATAAATCTGCTTCAGCGAGTCCCAGCTGATTGCAGGTTCCGGTTCTTTTGATGCCTCGATATGCGGAGCCTTGGCCGTCCCCAGAAAGGATGCGAACATCGCGGAGCCAATAACCAGCGCCATGACCCAGCCCATGATCATATAACCATTGGCATCGGCGCCTCCCCAGGAGATCAGGGCCGCTGTTCCGGCCATGGCCAGGATCTGGCCGAGCGACACGAAGAGCGTCCGGAAAGACAATAGTCGGGAGCGCTGGTATTTTGACCCCGTCATCTCTGACGGCATGGCCATATAAGGCACATTGAAAAGCGAATAGCCGGTCGAATAAAGGATCAGTGCCAGAAACATGTACAGCGAGATATAGTCGTCATCCATCGCCGGCGGCGAGAAGATGGCGAGAAAAGACAGCGCCGAAACGAGCGCGCCGGCGAGCAGATAGGGCCGGCGTCTGCCCCATTTCGACCGTGTCTTGTCGCTCATCGAGCCAATGACAAAATCGGCGACGGCATCATATAGCTTTGACGCCATCAGCAGATAGCCCGCGATTTCCGCATCCTTGCCCAATACCGTGGTCATGAACGCCGGGAAATAGGTGGTGACACCGTTCAACATGATCGACACGCCGACCGTGCCCACGCCGAAGCCCAGGCACACGCTCATTGGCAATTTCGGGTCCGACGTGCCGTCCGGGTTGATATGTGGCTGGTTGCTCATTCGGTCATATCCTTATGCGAGCAGGCGGCGTGCGCCCTGATCGAATAGTTGAATTCGGTTGGAGAAAATTGCGCCGCTGCCAGGCGTCGCGGCTTGAAATGTTGCATAAAATTCTGGGCTATTGCCGGCGTCGTCACCGGATGATCCGGTCCGGGCGACGGGGCTATCAGCAGGATGGTCGACAGTCCGGTCAAAATTGTAACATCCTGGCACCATATGCCGGGCTATGGACAAGGCGCTGCCCGATGCCGCGCAAATTATACTCTTGTCGATCTGCCTTTGCCATTTGTAATGCAGTTACACCTTGGTGTGGGCTTCTCTCGCTCGTCTGGCCATTTGATCGCAGAACGGATAGCCGGCCCTGCTTGTCGTCGATCGCGATCCATCAGATGTGCGGAACGATGGTGAGCAGACCGGGCCCGGTAAAGGCCCGGCCTGGTTTCAGTTCTGATCGACGAGCGCCGGATCCAGTAAAAGAGCGGTCTCTGTTTTCGCCAGACGGGCTCTTGTCATCCCGCGCCATGCAACCGCGTAGAGAATCGAGCCAATCAGCAGGCTGGGAATGGCGACAATGGCGATCGACCAGCCAACCAGTTCGGGATCACCGAGTATATGTTCGGTGACCGAAGCGATCAGCAAGGGGCCGCATGCCGCACCGATCATGGTGTTGAGGATCAGGGTCAGGGAAATGGAACTGCCCCGCATTTGCGGAGGCACGATGGCCTGCAACGTCGCAAACATGACCGTCCCGACCACAGAGAAGATGGCTGCGCTAGAGGCAACCAGCAGGGCGGCCATATAGACATCCTCGAGCATCACGGCGAGCGCGGAAGGGATGGCCAGCAAAGGGACGAAGGTGAGAATAGCGAATCGCGCCATTATCTTGCCCGACTTCATCGACCGATCGAGCAAAATTCCGCCGAGCAGCGGTCCGATTGCGGCAAAACCGATAGAAAACGGTCCAAGCCATGCGCCGAGAAAGGCCGGAGAGGCGCCAAAAGCGCGCATCAGCATGGCCGGTGCCCAGGCACCCGCGCCATAGGCGACGAGGAAGATGATTGCGAAACCAAAGTAGAGTGGCAGCAATACGCCCCGGTTGCGCCAGAAAAATTGGGCTTCTGCGACACCGGGCAGCGCTGCCTTCACCGGTTTGACTGCAGTCGCATTATGACGCCGTGGTTCGCGTGTCGTCGCCAGACCCATCGCCACGAGCAGTCCGACTGCTCCGCAGATGACAAAGGTGGTGCGCCACGGAGTCATGGTTCCGATAATGGGAATTCCTGCAAATCCGCCGGCAATCGCAACGCTGATGATGATGCCGGTGACAGAAATTGCGATCCCGTTAGCGAGCCCCTGACCCATCATGTAAACGCTGATCGGGCGACCGCGTTTTTCCGGCGGGAACATGTCGGCGATCAACGAGATCGCGCAGGGGCCCAAGGCGGCTTCGCCAAGCCCGACCATCAAGCGGGCGGCAAATAATTCGCCAAAGCTGGTGGCATAGCCGCTCGCGATGGTGGCCAGACTCCAGATGGAAATACCGGCAATCAGCAAGCGCTTGCGCGACGTGCGATCGGCCAGCAGCCCCATCGGCAAGCCCATGAACGCATAGAACACCCCGAAGGCCAGGCCCTGCAACAGCCCGATCTGGACATCGGTGATGCCAAGATCCAGCCGGATCGGGTCCACCACGATATTGAGGATCGCCCGGTCAATGACGGAAAAAATGCCTGCCAGGAAAAGCAGGCTGACCATCCACCAGGCGCTACTAGCGCGCGGCCATGTCGAAGCGGGTGCAGCAGCGGTCACAGCAGGCCTGCATCGCGCGCGCGGGTCTTGATATAGTCTCCGAGCCAGTCGAGATTACGGAAGCGCAATGTGCCGCGTCCGACCGATACCGAACTGTGAGCCATACCGGCGACAAGACGGAATGCTTTGGCCATCATGAACAATTCACCGTTTTCGATTTCCAGCGGAGTGAACGGACGGACTGACTGATAACCGGCTTCGAACGCTTCGCCATAAGCAGGCGAGAAATCATAGAAGAGATTGCCCCAGACATAATTTTTGACATCCTGCATCAGGAAATCTTCGCCAGCGGCGTCAAAATCGAGGAATGTGATCGTGCCTTTATCGTCGACATGGACATTGCTCGGGTGGAAATCGCGATGGCAGATGCCCATCGGCACGCCAGCATCGGCCAGTTCCTGCAGTCTTTTGTCGAGGGCCGATGCAATGATCGGGTAGTCCCGGAGATCGTCGGGCCGATCATAGACGAAATCGAGCAATGCGGGCAGGCAGATATTATAGTCGCGGGCCGTGTCGGGCGTGAATTTATGGCCGGGCCCGGCATGCTCGATTCCCAGCAGATGCATTTTTGCAAATTGCGCGCCAATCTGTGCGGCCGTATCCTCGCTCAGCATGTCGCCGAATTTCTTGCCCGGTGCCCAGTCGTACAGCGCAAGGGCCCGGTCACCTTCCGGTGAGGAGGCCTTGAAATAGAGACTGCCGTCATGTTGCGGTACCGCGACCGAAGCAGGAAATTCACGATCTTTCAGAAAGGCGAGAAAATCGAGTTCATAGGCAACGTCATCCACGTCGCGATAGGTCTTGCGCCACACGCGCAACGCATATTTTGTTTTTGCGTCCTGCACCAGATATACATCGTTCATCCCGCGATAGAGGAGCCACGCCTCGACCTTGCCCGAGACAGGATAACGCGCGGCCACCTCGCGGGCAATGAAGTCGGGGTGGACAACCGAGTGTGAAATCTGGGCGACCGGCAGATCGGAATCAATCGAAGAAGAGGCGAAGTTCATTGGCTATTCTTTCCTGTGCAAATTCAAAAATATCTCGGTTCAGATCCGGCATGTGACGTATGGTGATGCCGGGGATGAGTGCGGCCGCTTCGAGCGACGCTTCACGCAATTGTTCGTCGGGCTGTAGCAGCAGCGCTGGCAAAGTCAGCCCGGTTATTCGTGTATAGTCATAGGACCAGACACCGCGATAGGCCCAGCTGGACCGGTCCAGCATCCAGGCCTTGTCGGCGAACGACCGGATTGCCCGTTCGAGCGGTACGCGCCGGTCGCGCTGGCCAACGACATAGTCCCACAAGCGTGGCAGCATCGACAATATCGCTGTGCCGGCATCGTCATTGGCCGGTGTCTCGACCACATTTTTCAATAACTCGGCGCGTTTTTCCTCGGGATACATCGGGATGCCGGTCATTGCGATGCGCGCAACCTTGTCGCCCCGCAGTAGCGCCAGTTCCATGGTCAGCAGTGCGCCGGTATGAAAGCCGTAAACATCAACCGGACCGGCGATGGCGAGCGCGTCGATGGCATCGGAAAAGCTTGCCGCATAGCCGGCCATATCGAGCGGCGCCGGCGGAGGATCGGACATGCCATAGCCCGGGGTATCGAATGCGATGACCCGGCGGTCTGTTGCCAGAGCATCGATCAACAGTTCATATTCGTAGGAAGAAGAAGGATTCTGGTGCAGCAGGATCACTGTCGGTGCTGTCGGATTTTCCGGCGCGGCCTCGCGGTAGTGCATCTGGCCATACCGGCATTGTGTATAGGCGCGGGTCACCATCATTCGATACCCGCTAATATCATGTTAGGCAGCGCTGAATCGTCCCATGTGTAGCTTGGCGTTCCGATCCGGACGATCACCAGCTGCTCGGACGGGACGATATAGACCCGCTGGCCGGCCGAACCGTCGAGAAAATAGACATCGTCACGGGCAAAAGATTCTGCGGCTGTGACCACGGCGCTGATGCCCCTGCCATATGTTCGGCCTGGGTTATGCGGGCTACCACGCCATATCTGCCAGCCGTAATTGGGATTGGCGGGGGAAGGGGCGAGCATCTGCTTGACCCAATGTTGTGGCAGGACCTGATCTGTGCCGACACGGCCGCTGTTGAGCAGCAGAAGCCCGATACGCAGCCAGTCTTGTGCGCTGGCAATCAGGCAGCAGGAATAGCGCGGCGATCCGTCCATCCGATCCAGCCACAAAGAGGCATCGCCAGCACCGATCGGTTGCCAGATCGAGCGGGACAGCCAGTCCGCATAGCGCATGCCGGTCGCGCCCTCGATGGCCCAGCCGAGCATCGCCGTATTGCCATTGGCGTAACAGAATTCCTGCAGCGGGACACAGCCGTCCGGCCAGTGGGCAACCGCCGCTCCGAGATCGTTTCCGAAACTATACTGCCAATAGGGACCATCACTGGCGCTAGCAAAAGGCGGTGTCTGCATGCCGCTGGCCATCTCAAGGAAGGCGCGAACGGGCCTGGAGCCCCGAGCGGTTCCCCGCATAGTGGGTATATAATCGGAGATCGGGTCGTCGACGCTTTTGATATGGCCGGCCGCTACTGCCGTTCCCACTGCCAGAGCCACCACTGTTTTCGCCATCGATGCCGTTTCGTAGCGGGATTCCGGGCTAAAACTGTCCCAGTATTTCTCCAGTTGCAGCTTGCCGTCTTTCCAGATCAGAAGCGCATAGCTTTTTTCGGTTTCCGCGAGCCGGAGTGTTTTTCTGATAGCCTCCGGGCGGATCGAACTCTCTTCAACCGGCCGGAATTTTACCGCATTGCCGCCACGGACAGCCTCTTGCGGTTGATACCAGTCGATGTCCTTGACCAGTGTCTGGACCGGAAAATCGGCGCGCCTTTGCTCAACCAGCTCGACCTGTTCCGCGCTCGGCCACGCGAGCGACGGGGCCTGAGCGGATGCGGCGCTGGCCAGGGAAGCGATAAGTAAAGTGATGACCTTACGCATTGTGAACAGGAGGCCTCATGAATTGGTATTTTCAGGAGGCAACATGGCGCCGCATGACAGGTTTGGATATTCCGGGATAGTGAATGACCGTCTATCGGGCACCGTTCCAGGACATAAAAAAGGGGCGGCACAATCGCGCCGCCCCTCTCGTCTAACCAGGCTTATAAATTAGAATTTAAAGCCGGCCTTGATCCCGACGGTACGCAACTCGGGCAGACCAAGGTTCAGATATCCATAAGGACCGGTCAGGGAGAAGTCCGGTGTCAGCAATGAATTCTGCGCGATCGAAGTATATTGCTTGTTGTTGAGAAGGTTCTTGGCAAAAACTTCCAGCGTCAGATCGCCTCTGGTGAAACCGATCCGGCCGTTGACTACAGCTCTGCCCTTGATCCAGGTCAGGTTTGCAGCATCTACAAATTGCTTGGATTTGTAGTTTACGTCAGACCGGATGAACCAGCCACCATTGTCCCAATTTTCAATGTCACCGAAAAACTCGATACCTACCGAACCCGAGTATTTGGATGTCAGAGCCAGCTGATTGCCTTCGAAACCATCGTCGATGACACCGGTCAGCAAGGAGATGGACGGATCCGCGAAGCTCTGGATGGAGCTGTCATTGATCGCGCCTGCTGCGGTGATGTTGACGCCTTCGACCGGGCTGGCAACAACATCAAGTTCGACACCCCAGAGATTCACATCGCCGGTATTGGCAACGCCGTTGATGATCTGTGGCAGGGAGGTCGTTGGGTCAATGAAGATGGCTGACCGCAGGTTGTACTGGTCTGTCCAGTCGGCCTTGTAGACTGCCAGGCTGCCGCGAAGCAGGCCATTGAAGAACGAACCCTTGAGGCCGACTTCATAGTTGGTCAGCTTTTCTGGTTTCGTCAAAACGCCCAGTCCGATGCCGGCGGCCGCCGCTACTTCGCCCGCCGAACCGGTGAAGAAAGAGGTGTTGAACGAAGTGATGCTAACGTTCGCGGCTTTGGCCCATGACGCATAAATCATGACATCCGGATTGATGTCATAGTTGATGATCACGCGGGGCTGGAAGTTGTTGAACGTCTCGGAGTAGAAGGATTCCAGCGGTGCAAATGTTCCCGATGGCAATCCGAAGCTGTTGTTCGCAGCGATGGTCAGCGGCGTAGCACCGGCATAAGCAAAAATCTCATCCTGCTGGTAGCGGCCTTCGGCACTGATCGTCAGGCTGTCGGTAACTTCGTAGCTGAGACTGCCGAATACGCTCTTGGTGACCGATTTGCCAGGCGCCTTGAGGCTATTGCCACTGCGCGGTGCAGAAAATTGCTCCTCGCCGTAGATGCTGACAAGGTCATTTTTGGTGATAGCTTTCAGATAGCTGACGCCAAGCATCGCCTGCAGCGGGCCGCCATTGTCGTAGGATGCACGGAATTCCTGCGAGAAATCCTCGTTTTCCCGCTCAACAAGGAACGGGAAGCTGAATTCTGCACGGGCACCCGGGATACCAGCGCCCGGATTGTCGAGCGAAGTGCTGTCATAATTGTCGAGATCGGCCAACTGGCTATAAATTTCGTAGTTATAGCCGGTCAACGACGACAGCGTGATACCGGTATCACCAATTTCATAATCGATCGTCATGTTCAGGTGGTAATATTTGCGTTTCAAGCCATAGCCTTCGACACCTTCACCCGGAGAGGTGACGCGCGCGGTATAATCGTTCAGGCGGTCCGCAAGCTGGCCGTCTTCCACGGTATTCTGCGCAGGGCTGAAGCCGGCTGGCAGGCCTGGCGCAGCACCGCAGATATAAGGACGGACGACTCGGGATTCAGTGGCACTGACACCTGCCGTGTAGCCGTTGAGGTTACAGTTCGAGCTGCTGGGAACAATCACTGTGCCGTTTGTGGTGCCGGAATTAAAAGGAATATTCAGCGCGCCATTGTCGGACCGTATTTCATAGGCGGACAACATGCCCTGGGCCGACGGACCATCATCATCTTCGGAATAGAGGCCGAAAGTGCTGATCTTCAGGCTGTCGGACGGCGTGAATTCGAGCTGGAGCGTGCCGGTGCGGGTCTGCTGATCGCCCAGGGTTTCAGACGGGTTGGCCTGGTTGGTATAGGAGCCGTCCGTTTTCCAGCCGCGACCGGTTGCCCGGAAGCCCAGAACGTCTTCGATAATAGGGCCTTCCAGCGACAGCGACAGATCATAGCTGTTGCGGGTGCCGGCTGAGGCACTGACCGAGCCGCCAAAATAGTCGGCGGGCGCTTTGGTCACGACATTGACGGCACCGGCGAAGGTGTTCCGTCCGAAATAGGCCGATTGCGGTCCTTTCAAAATCTCGATTCGTGCTGGATCGGTCACTGCGTTGACAGCCGTGGCAGATGCAACGGGAACGCCGTTGATGAAGGTCGCAGTCAGCGTCGACGTAGTGGTCGATGGTGTGAACCCGCGCAGCGAAATCTGCTGGAACGAGCGGTCGTTTCGACCAGAGTTCACGTTGTTCACGTTAATGCCTGGCGTGTTTTCCACCAGATCATTGATCGATGTGATGCCCTTGGCTTCGATCGTCTCGCTCGTCATCGCGGTAATTGCGATTGGCGTCTTCAGCAGATTTTCTTCACGCTTACGTGCCGTAACCACGATAACGCCCGGAGCTGCTTCGGCTTCGGCTTCTGTTTCCTGTGCATGAGCTGCGCCAGTTGGCAAAGCCAAGCTGGTGGTCGCCGCAGCAATTGCTACTAGTGAGCAACTTAATTTGCTCGTCATTGTAAGATATTTCATAATTCGAACCCTTCCGGATATTTTCAAGTCCTGTGCCGGGACCTGCTGGATTTAAAAGTGCAAGCGGTAACGCTGTCTTAAGTCCACCCCCGCTATCCAAGTCGGGCCTTCTTGGCCTCAACTCGCCACCATATCTCCGGCGACACGTCCTTTGTTACAATCGCGTTTCGCCCACTATCCACCACGCGATCAATCGGCGTTAGTCTAGCACCGATTGCCCGTGAACGGTCCACTACCTTGCCGGCTAATGTAAAATTGCATCAGTCATTGGTATGGAGTCTTCAGCACTATGACAGGATTACAAATCGCCAGCCCAGGGCATGCGCAGCGGTCGGGGCTGGCTGTCCAAACCAAGGCAGGCTTTGGAATCGGACAGATTGCCGGGCAATTGTTTCGCGATGCGCCATCGCTTCTTCTGCTATTTTATCTGACCAGTATATTGGGTATCGAACCAGCGCTGGCTGGAGCTGTGATTTTTATCCCGAAAGTCCTTTTCGGAGCGGGATTCGATCTGACGGTGGGGCTGGTGTCGGACCGCTATGCCGCGCGGTTTGCACGCCGCCGGTGGTTGCTGGTCGGTGCCATCGCTGCGCCCTTTGCCATGCTGGGCGCCTTTACCGTGCCCGAAGGCTCCCAGTTTCTGCAGCTGGCCTGGGTTTTCATCAGCTTCAGCTTCTATATGGCGGTCTTCTCCACTTTTTCGGTACCCTATCTCGCGCAATTTGCCGAAATGACCGACAGTCCGGCTGAACGCACGGAATTGATGGCCTGGAAACACGGCTTTACCGGGGTCGGCGTGCTGCTCGGCTCGGCCGGCACACCGGTGATGATCCATATTCTGGGCGGCGGGCGTACCGCCTATATCTGGTCGATCGGGGTGATCGGGCTGATTTGCTCTGCGGCCTTGCTGATCGCATGGTATAGCGCCGGCAAGATTCCCGACCGGAAAAACACCGCCAGACCCCTGGAGCCCCGGGAACTGCTGAAGGTCTTTTCCGATCGGCGCTTTGTCATTTTATGCCTGTCGGCTGTCATCATGACCGTCGCCGCCGGTATATCATACGCCAGCTTCGCCTTTTTCGTCTCCTTCGCCATGGGGCGCAGCGATGCCTTCGTACAGATCGGCATTATTTCGACGATCATGGCTTTTGTGGTCATGGCGGGCGCGCCGACCTGGGTTTATGTCGCCAAGTGGCTCGGCAAAAAGCGGACCTATATCGTCGCAGCAACCTGTCATGGTCTGGTCCTCATATGCTGGGGAACATATGCAGATAGTCCGATCTATTTCGCCTATATCATGGCCGGTCTACTGGCGCTGTTCAATTCCGGATGGGGGCTGATCATCCTGTCGATGCTCTCCGACGCGATTGCGCGTTCGCGTGAGGAAAGAGGGGAAAACCGGGCGGGAGCCTATTCCGCGGTCTGGTCGATTATCGAAAAGGCCGGTATCGCGGCGGGCGGCACTCTGGTCGTTGGCGGCATTTTGTCGCTTACCGGCTTTGATACCGAATCGGCAAAACAGGGAATCGCCCAGAGCGCCGACGCTATTCAGGGAATTGTTCTCGCCTACGCCTTTATACCCGGCATCGCGAAAATCGTGACGGCCGGTCTTATCTGGATATTCATGCCGGATGACGATCTTATGAAACCTGCGCCTGTCGAGTTTGTCGATGAAGACTGAACCGATAGGCCTCGCCCTGGTGGGCTGTGGCAGAATCAGCGCCGCCCATCTTTCTGCCGTTGCCGAGCTCGATCCCGCCTTCCGGCTTGTCGTGACCGTCGATCCGGATCTGACTGCAGCGCAAGCGGCTGCCGAACCATTTGGTGCAAGCGCTTTTGCCGATGTTCCCAAAGCGCTGGCCCAGCCAGGCATTGATGCGGTGCTGATAGCAAGCCCCAATGGCATGCATTTCGAGCAGGCTCGCATGGCTATCGCGGCCGGCAAACATGTGCTGGTCGAAAAACCGCTTGCCGAGACCGGCGCGCAGGCATTGCAGCTTAGTGAAGCGGCCGCTGCAGCCGGTGTAATACTGGCTGCAGGGCATACATTCCGGCACGGGGCGGCGGTCCGGACTTTGATGGAGCGATTGCCAGATTTCGGGAAACTGCTCTCGATAGAAGTCAGCCAATGTGTTTTCTGGGATGGACCGCAAGCCCCCTGGTGGGCGGAGCGGACGCCGGAAGACGGCCTGATTCTATCGCTATTTGCGCCTCATGCGCTTGATTTTGTCCAGCTCGTCATGGGTGCCGCAGATCCGTTGCGCATGCATGTCGAAGCGGCGCGACACCAGACCGGGTGGCAGGCGGAAGACGAGGCTATGATGTTGTTCGCCTATCCGGACCGGAAGATGGCCACCGTACACATATCTTACAACCAGCCGCATGTTCATGATCGCAAGACGCTTTTCTTCGACAAGGGGGTCGTTGTGATTGAAGATGGCGAGCTGCTGCGCTGGAATGGCGAATCGCTTGTCGAGCCAGCAGCGGGTGTCTTGACCGATAGCAGCAAGATGGGCGGTCGCGATCTGTCCCATTATTTCAGCGCCCAGCTATCGGAATTTGCCAAAGCCGTGAGAGGCGAGTCGCATTGCTGCCCGACGGGGCACGACTCGGCGCGGCTGATCGAATTGCTGGACCGCGTGCGCGAGCAGGCCCTGCTCAATAGCGGTGATGCGATCAGAGCCCAATCGGAGGAGAAAAACTGATGTCCCTGTTTCTAGTCGTCGCTTCGGCGGCAGCGAGCCCGGTCACAGAGCCACCGGCCTTTCCGCCGGTTCGGGCCGGCGCCGCCTTTGCCGAATGTCAGGAATGTCCGGAAATGGTAGTCATTCCGCCCGGCGAGTTTGTCATGGGTTCCTCGCAGGAAGAGCGCGACACGCTTGGTGTGATGAAGATGTTCGATAAAATGGAATCACCGCGCCACAAGGTGTCGATCGGCTATTATTTCGCGGTGGGTCGCTACTCGATCACCTTCGATCAGTGGGATGCCTGTGTGGCAGACGGTGGGTGCAACGGCTATTCACCCGATGACTCAGGATGGGGACGGGGCCGCCGTCCCGTGATCAATGTGAATTATGCCGATACACAGGCCTATATTTCGTGGCTGAGCGCCAAAACGGGCCAGCAATATCGGCTGTTGAGCGAAGCCGAATGGGAGCATGCCGGTCGCGGCGGGACGGATAGCTGGTATCCCTTCGGCAACAGTATCGATCCGGACAAGGCCAATTACGGTCATAATCTGGACCGGACAACGCCGGTAGGAAGCTATCCGCCCAACGGTTTCGGATTGCATGACATGACGGCCAATACGGCCCAGTGGGTTCAGGATTGTCACCATGATGATTATGTCGGCGCGCCGACTGACGGTTCCGCCTGGCTCAGCGGAGACTGTAAATTGCGGAATGTCCGCGGCGGGGGGTGGAGTCTGCAGGGATGGAGCGTTCGTGTTGCGCAGCGCATTGGCGATCCACCCGAAGCCCGCAATGATCATCTCGGGTTTCGCGTGGCCCGCGATCTGCCGCAGCCCTGATGCTATCGTCCGCCGGCCACGTCCAATGTGCTGCCGGTGATATAGCTTGCTTCCGGTGACGCCAGGAAGCTGACGGCATTCGCGACCTCTTCCGGCGTGCCGAGCCTGTGCAACGGTACCATCCGGATCGGGCTATATTCCAGCCCGTCCTCGTGCATTTTCCGCAGATAGGGGCCGGCCAGTTCGGTGTCGATCGGTCCGGGCGCGACCGCGTTGATGGTGATAGCATGATCGGCGAGCTCGATCGCCAAATCGCGGACAAAGCCGATCACGCCGGCTTTGGCTGTGGAATAGGCGCAGGCTCCGGTATGAAAGGCATTCCACACCGTGCCGTTGCGGGCGCCGGATGACAGGCAAATGATCCGGCCATATTTCTGGTCCATCATCGCCGGAAGCGCCGCCCTGGTACAGAGGAACATCGACCGCAGGCTCAGCCGCATAGTGTGGTCCCAGTCGTCGACATCCATGTCCCAGATGCGACCGGAACGTCCGCCCCCGACATTGTTGACCAATATATCAGGCGTGAACCCTTTCTCCTGTGCCTCGGCAAATAAAGAGGTGACAGCAGCCTCGTCGGTCACATCGCAGGTCAGGGCAAGCGCCTGTCTTCCGTCTTCGGCCAGAAGCGTTCCGGTTTCAGCGAGCCGTTGCGGATCCTTGTCGGCAATGACGACGCGCGCACCCTGCCTGGCCATATGCAGGGCGCAGGCTTTGCCGATGCCCAGTCCGGCACCGGTAATCAGGGCTGTTTGCCCGGCAAGGCTGAAAGCGAGATTTTGTTCCATCTGCCAACGCTAATATAGTCCCGGCCCAACGGGCGGGTCATTGCGATGCTGTCCGCTGTGCGGAATATTACCGAAATATCCGAACAGCGAGCAAGTATGACATTCGCGCGAACCGTCCTGCATCAAACATGGTCTCCTGAAAACATCGGCATATCGTCGCAAACAAGGGGGCGCAGATGAACTGGGATCTGAAAAAATGGTGGACGCTGGACGAAGCCATGGAAATCGAATCGGCCGACAATCCGTTTGCGCCGGTGACCGCTGACCAGCGCCAGGATACGACGCCCATGCTGGCTCTGGCCTTCGGCTGGGGATTCCTGATCACGGGTCTGATTGCCGGAGGGCAGATCGGCTCCGGGCTCCCTTTCTGGCCCGATTTCATTCTCGCGACCTTTGTCGGCAATATGATCAACTTTGCCATTGGCGCGCTGGTCGCGTTTATCGCCTATAAGACCGCCTGCAATTCAGGGCTACTCTATCAGTTCGTCTATGGGCGTGTCGGCGTCTATCTGCCGGTGGTCTTTGTCGCTCTGCTGCTGACGGGGTGGCAAGCCATCATCGTCGGTGCTTTCGGTTTCACATTCGCCCAGAGTTTCGAAAGCCCGTTATTCTACGCGGTGGCCATCTTCGGCGGACTCCTGTTTACAGCCACGGCCTATTTCGGGGTCAAGGGCATCGAGAGGGTCAGTCTCCCGTCGGTCGTAGTGCTCGTGCTGGTGGGATTATATGCCATCTATCTCAATGTCGACAATGCGGGCGGCACGTCGGCTTTTCTTGCTTTGTCCCAGGATACAGCGGCAAAAACACCCATGTCTTTTCCCATGGCAGTCAATCTGATCGTCGGATCATGGGTGGTCGGCGCTGTCGTCATGGCAGAATATGCCCGCTTTGCAAAAAAGGCATGGGTGGCGATCGCCATTCCCTTCATCGTGATGATTGTTGCCCAGTGGTTTCTGCAGGTTGTCGGGGCCATGGGGTCGGTGGTATCCGGTTCACCCGATTTTACCACCTATCTGCTCAACCAGGGCATGATCGTTGCCGGTCTCGGCATATTGGGAATGAGCCTGGCGCTCTGGACCACCGGTAACGCCAATCTCTATTTGCCGGCAATCCAGACGTCAGCCGTGATGCGGCGCCCCAAACGGGTGATGGTCGTTGTGTGGGGCCTGCTGGGCACTGTGCTCGGGCTTGGTCTTTATCAATATTTCCTCGACTGGATCAATTTGCTCGCCGCTCTGGTGCCGCCGCTGGTGGGGCCGCTGATCGTCGATTATTATCTCGTCCACAAAGGACAGTATGATACGGATGATCTCCCCCGGCTGCACCGTTGGAACCGGAGCGCGATAGCCTCCTACCTGGCGGGCGCATTTTTCGCCTATGCGCATCTGGAAGGACTTCTGACTTTGCCCGAGCAGCTCATTCCCTCCCTGTTTGGACTGGTGGTATCGATGCTTTGCTATGCAGCCATCTGCGGTGTCGCAGCAGCGACGGGCAAAAAGGTCGGCTATTCCAGCCTCCGGTAGAGGCGAACCGGTGCCTATATCCGGTCGATATTCCGATCCAGAAAGGCGGTCATCGCCGAGGCCTTGTGTCCCGGGCCGGGCGCGATGCTGGCAACCTCGCCGCAGGGCAGCAGCTCCAGAGCTGTTTCGACGGCGGCCTTCAGTGTCGGGAGTTCGCCATCGGGCTTGAGCAGAAGTGTAGGGGCGTTCAGCTGTGGCATCCGTTCAAACGCCCGATAGTTGAAAGCCGCCAGATAGGGTTTGGAATAGCTGTCGAGCGCCTTCAGCACGTCCAGCGTGATCCGGTGCAATATTGCCGGCGGCGGCATTGGAACTGATAAGCGGTTTTCCGGAACTTTCAGGAAATGGGGAAAATATAGCGCCTGATCCCGGCAGAAGTTGAAGGCCCAGATCAGATGGCGGCCATATTCATCCGGCTCCACTTTCGGCGCATAATTGGCGACAATCTGCTCGCGCAGTTCGTCCTCATATTCGGTAATACCGTCGAGCATTATCGCGCCGCTGTTTTGCGGAAAGGCGACCCCGAATTCACAGGCAATTCTGGCGCCGGTGTGAGTGCCATATATATGGGCCTTGTCGAGTCCCAGCCCGGCCATCATCCGCTTTATGGAATCTGCGAAATAGGGAATGTCCGGTGTCTCGGGCGCCGGCACATCGGAGTCGCCGTTGCCCAGCGTATCCGGTGCGATAATCGAACCGCGAAATCCGGCTCCGGCCAATTCCCGCATCATGTCCTGCATGAACCACGATGATGCGGGCGATGCATGAAGCAGGATGATTGGAACGATATCCTCGTCCCCTTTCAGGATTCGCAAGTGAATTTGCCCTTCGTCAAGTTCCACGAATGCACGGCTGATTTTCTGTTCTGTCATGATGGCAGACTAGAGCGTCATGCGACGGGGAATCCCTTGGCGCTGATCCTATCCAACAGTCGGATAGCGACGAGACTTGTTCCTACATCGTTCGGGTAAGTGCGACATCGGGGCATGCCAAAATCGTTTCCGTCCGAAGATGCTTCCTTGCTCCGTGCCCTCGAAGGCCGCGGTCCGATGAACATGGAGCGCGCGTTGCAAGTGATGGATGTTCACGGGCTGGACGGGATTGTTGTCGGTGCGCCGGAAAATGTCTTTCACATGACCGGACATTGGCCGCAGATTGCGCGCACGCGCATCGGTCAGCCGCCGGGAACGTTCGCACTGCTGACCCGGCGGGATATCGAGCATCTTGGTCTGGTAACCAGCAGTTTTCTCTATTTTTACACTTGGTCCGATGGCCGTACGCGCGAAGACGTAGAGCCGTGGCTCTACAATGGGCTGGGGGATGATGGCGATTTCAGCCCGGCGCCCCGCTACGATTTCTGTGCTGACCGGCAGGATGTGCCGCTAAGTGCGCTCGAGAGCCACCGCCGTGCGGTACTGGACACCGGGCTGGCGCAACGCCAGAGTTTTCATGATGCCGGCGCGGCGCTGGCAAGCGCCATGCAAGACATGGGTTTGTGGAAAGGGCGCATCGGTTTCGATGACCCGGTCATCCAGGAAGTTGCCAGCCGGCACGATATGCCGGGCGATCTGGTCCAGGCTGACAATATCCTGCGGGAAATCCGGCTGGTTAAATCGTCGCTGGAAATCGCCTTGATGGGCCGTGCGGCAGAGGCCAATGTCCATGCCCTGAACGCCGTCGGCGCGGCGGTCCGAGCCGGAGCCACCCACCGTGACCTGCAGGCGCTGTATCTTGCAGAGACGGCGGCGCGGGGAAACAAGGCTGTCTTCCTTAATGTCGATCGGGTCTCTTCCGAACTGTCCGGGGAAACCATCGCGGACGGCCAGGCTCTGTTCCTCGACGGCGTCAGCCATTTCATGAATTATCATGGCGACTTTGCACGCACGGTGTTTGTCGGAGAGCCCTGCGCATCTGCGCGTCGGGCGGCGGAAGCCTCCGCGTTTGGCTGGTCCGCCATCCGCGAAAAACTGCGGCCCGGTCTCCGCTATTCCGAGATCGTGGCAATGGGGCAGGAAGCTGTCAGCAAAAAAGGCTATGGAGTCACGATCGGCTTTGGCCCGCACAGCGTCGGACTGGCTCACACGGACGAGCCCGGAGAGCTGGCTGGCGGCTTCTACCGCAAGCCCGATATCATTCTCGAGCCCGGCATGATTATCAGCGTCGATTGCCCTGTCCTCGATACGGGGATTGGCGGCTCTGCCCATTGTGAAGACCTGATGCTGATCACGGCAGACGGTGCCGAACCCATCCATTCCTTACACGAACCGGTGATAATCATATGAACAGACATTTTATACTATCGGCTACGATCGCGCAGCCGGAGCTCAACAACCCGGCGTGGGCCGACAGCGTGTTGAACGGAGCAGACCGCGCCGGGATTGACCTCGCCGTGCTGGGGGCACCCGGTTCCCTGCCGTTTGATCCCATGGTGATAGCTGCATGGGCGGCACCGATGACCCAGCGGATCGGGCTTGTCCCCTGCGTGTCGACGGCTGTGGCACATCCTTTCCACTCGGCGCGGTCGCTGTCGGCGATCGACTTTCTGTCGTCCGGACGGGCAGCATGGAACCCGATAGCGGGAGCGGGGCACGACAATATAGTGGCTGCGGACATGGTATCTGCGGCCCGCAGTTTGTGGGACGGCTGGGCCAGTGATGCGCTGATTATAGACAAGGAAAGCGGTCGGTATCTGGACGGCTCCAAAGTGCGGCTCAGCAACTACGAAGGCCCGCATTTCAAAGTAAGGGGGCCGCTGAACGCTGCCCGTCCCTTGCAGGGGCATCCATTGCTGGTCGCTGACGCTTCCGCGCCATTTGATGTCGCGGGCACCGACCTTGTGATCCTGGAGGAAGGACAGGCCGCATTGCCAGGCTCCAACTGCCTGAAGCGAGCCGGAAACAGTCCCGACCTGGCAGCACTGGTTGCTGAATTCGAAGCGGGCGAGATTGCCGGAGTGCACTGGACACTTACTAATCCGGGCGATGATCTCCGGGAGATTGCAGAATTCTCTTCGGCGCTTTCCCGTTTCCGGCAGGCGCGGGAAACCGGCAGCACATTGCGCGAGAGACTAGGCCTCCCCCTCTCTGACAACCTGATTTCCGAAGGAGCGTTCGCATGACCAAACAGATACATTTATGGGCATTTCTTCAGGGCATCGGCCATTATCCGAGCGGATGGCGTCATGCTGATGCGACACCCGAGGCGGTCTTCAGCATGGATTATTACAAATCTGTCGGTCAGCTGGCCGAGCGCGGACGGTTTGATTCGATCGTTTTTGGCGATCAATTGCAGTCGCGCGGCGCAAACGGTCACACACCGGAACGCGTTGCCATCCCGACGCTCGATCCGATAGCGCTTCTGGCCGCGATGGGGGCGGTTACCGAACATATCGGGCTGGTCGCCACTGTCTCGACCACCTATTTCGAGCCGGAGGCGGTGGCAGAACGCTTTGCGACGCTGGACCGGATCACTGGTGGCCGTGCGGGCTGGAATATCGTGACCACCGCGCACCCGGCTTCGGCCTG
The DNA here is from genome assembly GCF_002218195.1 of Sphingorhabdus sp. SMR4y. Lineage (GTDB taxonomy): Bacteria > Pseudomonadota > Alphaproteobacteria > Sphingomonadales > Sphingomonadaceae > Parasphingorhabdus. The sequence goes on from NZ_CP022336.1 coordinate 2,661,467, forward strand.
GAATTTTGGCCAGGACGAGATGCCGGAGAAATCGTCCCGCTATGCCCGCGCCCATGAATTTGTCGAAGCGGCCTGCGAACTTTGGGACAGTGCAGAAACCGATGGCAATGCCGTACCGGTGCAATATCGCGGCCAGCATATCACGATGGACGCTACAATGCCCGGGCCTGCTCTGCCGCAAGGCCGCCCTATTCTGGTGCAGGCGGGACAATCACCCGACGGTCGCGCCTTCGCGGCAGCGACTGCGGAAGCGATCTTCTGCCCTGCTCCGACGAAAGAGGACGGCATCGCTTTCCGCAACGACATGCACGAGCGTATTGCCGCCGCAGGACGCGATCCGGAAGCGGTCAAGATCATGCCGGGACTGTCATTCATTCTCGCGGATTCAGAAGAGGAAGCGATTGCCAAGGACGAAGCCATACTCGATCTGGCAGATGAAGCCTTGTGTATTGAATATCTAGGCGAATCGATCGGCTTCTGGTTGGGCGGCCATGATCCGAAGGAGCCGATTCCGTTCGACGATATCGTGGCCGGAACAGAATTCCCCGTTGCCGATATCACCCGCATGCTCGAAAAACCGGCGGCAAGCGGCATTGCGCTTGGCGAATTTGCTTCCCGCCATGTGCGGACTCCGCGCGGTCACACCGTGTTCCGGGGGACGCCGCAGCAGCTCGCCGACCGGATGATTGACTGGATCGATTCCGGTGCCTGTGACGGCTTCACCCTGCAACCGGCCTATATGCCCGGAGAGCTGGAAATCTTTGTCGATCAGGTTGTGCCCTTGTTGCAAAAAGCAGGCCGCTTGCGGCTCGACTATCCCGGACCGACGTTGCGCGATACGATGGGAATTGCGGCATGACCGGCCTGCGCCGGATTGGCGTAGCCCTTGCGTTGCTTCTGCTGGTTGCTGGCGGCCTCGTCCTGTCGATGCGGCTGGGGGCCTGGAACACGGAGCGCGCGGCCGTGACGGAAAAATGGGGCCAGGGCCCGTCGAAATTCACCTCGGTCGACGATGTCCCGATCCATTATCGGGATGAAGGCGAGGGGCCTGTGGTAGTGCTCTTGCATGGCAGCATTTTGAACCTGCACGAATGGGATGCCGTAGCCGATCGGCTGAAGGGACGGTTCAGGGTTATCCGGTTCGACTGGCCGCCTTATGGACTGTCCGGGCCGGACCCCAAGGGTGTCTACACGACTGCTCGAGCGGCAGAGTTGATGAACGGCTTGCTGAAGCAGATGGGAATCGAGAAATTCGCGCTGGTCTCGACGTCCAACGGGGCCAATGTGGCGCTGGAATATAACCGCCAATATCCTGGCAACGCGTCTGTCATGGCCTTTTCCGTATTGCCGCTCGAGCGGCCGAGCCAGGACCGCGAAATCGACTGGCGTTTGCGGATAATGCTGCCCTTCCACAAACATCTTGTGCCGAACTGGCATCCGCATCTGTTCTACCGGCTGATCCTGGAAGACACGACTCCGGACAGCTTCAAGCCGACGGCAACCATGGTTGATCAAATGTACGATATGAACAACCTCCCCGGTGCTGTTGAGCGGCAGAAAGCCTATATCGATTCCAATACCAGGTTGTTCAAGACGATGGATGTAGCGGCCATCGCCGAAACGGTGACCGTTCCGGTTCTGCTGCAATGGTGCGCTTATGACACCGTTATTTCCCAGTCGGCGCAGCAGTCGGTCGAGCGGTTCACCAATACCAAGGTGGATCTCATCGAATATGACGATCTCGGTCATTTCCCGATGTGGGAAGATCCCGATCGTTTCACCGCCGACCTGATAGCCTTTCTCGACCGCCAGCTGCCTTCAGAGGCAGCCGAATAAGGTCGATTCTTTGCGTTCCGGCGCGCCCCAAAGGCGCCGGAACGCAATTCTTCAGTTCCGGTAGACCGCTGCTTCCCGGGACAGTCCCGCGATCGGGTCTGCCGCCATGACCGGATCGGATTCCGCCAGCATCATCCGCCAGTCCTCCGGCATGTCGGAATAGCGGGTCACTTTTTCACCGACGCTGCGCAAGGTCTGGGTTCCCGCCCCGGGAGGCATTTTCAGCCAGCGGGCATAGTCCGTCACATCACCGCCATACGCCACGGCGCTCGCGCAGGCCACGTCGGGATCAAGTGCCTCCTTGTCCGGACTGCTGATCATGCTCATGTCATTGAGGACACGATCATTCTGTCCCGGCGTTTTGACAATCGCGCGGCTGTGGGTTTGAAAGCTGACAGTGTCGCCGACCCGGTAAAAAACTTCCGGGACATGCTCCAGCGAGAAGGACGATCCACCGATATTTTCCGGCAGCTCCAGCGTGTTGTTGGTGTCATATTTGATATGGGTCGGGCCAACCGGAGCGAACGGCAGGTCGATCATTTCACCGGTAATCGGGTTCAGCAACTGGTCCGTCCGTTTCGCGCTGCCCAGCGGCGATCGAAAGCCGAGCTCATATTGCACCACATCGAGAGTCCCGTCCCGGTTCGGGGTGACCAGCATCACCGCTCCGAACACCAGTTCACAAATCGGAATCAGATTCGCTCCCTGCTGGGCATAGTTGCGACCGCGGAAATACCAGAAGACCGGCCCCGCATCGGTTCGCAAGCGCATCCGGCGCATCAGGGCGACCCTGCTGGCCGTATCGGTTGGGATACCCCTTTCGCGCAAGAGCTGGTTTGGCACCGGCGGTTCGGCAAAGGCCGCGGCCGCGCTTGTGCTCCCCGCCATGCTTCCCGCGATACCCAGGGAAATACCGCCGGCGAGCATGGTTCTGCGGCTCAGCAATGCGCATTCGTCATTCGGGTCAAACATGGCAGTTGGTCCTCTCTGATTGAATTGATACCGGATTGCTATCGCTGCTTGCTCATGGTCAATCGGCATAGCTTCCGCCTATCCGCTGGTCGGACAGGCAGGCCAGCGCCGGCATCTGCAGAGAAGGCCTGTCCTAAACTTGCCCGATATGATTCAAGGGAGTTAAATCTGATGCCAGCCTGGTTTGTAATCAACGCCTATGTCCATGACCGGGAGCCGTTCGTGAACATATATTCTCCCGCGACGGCAAAGCTTGCCGAAGAAATGGGCGGGAAATATATTGTCAGGGGTCGCGGCGGCGAAGTGCTAGAGGGCAGCGCCAAGGACGGGGCCAGCGCCGTAATCATAGAATGGCCAGACCGCGAGACGGCGCTGAAGTTCTGGCATTCTCCGGAATATGCCGAAGTCAAGAAGCTCCGCGACGGTCTGGCAGACGTGACGGTCACTCTGGTAGAGGGCTAAGTCTCTGATGGAGGATATCTTCCGATGAAAATTCTGCTAACCGTGACCGCATTGCTGTTGACCGCCGTGCAGCCGGCATGGGCTTCCGACGCCGCAGAAACTTCCGGCGCGGTTCAGGTGCTGGCACCCCTTCCTGTCTGGCCAGACGGCGCGCCGTCAATGGCAGGCTGGCCCGGTCTGGCCGAAGTGCCGGTGAAAGAAGAATTGCGGGCAGAGGGCGAACAGGTCTGGAACGTGACTGTCCCGACTCTCCAGCCCTTTTTGCCCGATCCGGACCGGGCCAGCGGCGCGGCTGTCATCATCGCACCGGGTGGTGGCTTCCGTCTGCTGGGCATCCATCATGAAGGAACCCGCGTAGCGCGCTGGCTGGCCGAACGCGGGGTTGCGGCTTTCGTTCTCAAATATCGGCTGATCCAGTCGCCCCCGGGTGAAACCAACGAACAAATGCGGCAGCGCGTGCTGGAAACCATGGAACCCGGTATCGGCGGCGTGCCCGGCGTCGAGGACGCCAGCGAGGCACTCCGCATCGTGCGCGACAATGCGGCGCGCTGGCAGATCGACCCGAAGAAAGCCGGCATCATCGGCTTTTCGGCCGGCGGACATATTGCGGCGATGACCATGTTCGCGGATATCGAGAAGCGTCCGGCATTCGCCGCGATGATCTACGGCATGCCCTTCGGGGTAGTCATGCCGGACATTCCGGCGGCCAACCTGCCCTATCCGGAAGGTACGCCAAGCGAACCCTGGCTCCAGCCCAAGGCCACGCCGGCCCCCGATCGGCTGCCGCCGATGTTTCTCGCCATGGCGCAGGACGATCTTGCTGTGGGAACAACCTTCCGTTCGTTCTACGATCAGCTGTTTACGTCCGGCTATCGCCCCGAGATGCATTTATACGCGCGTGGCGGCCATGCTTTCGGCATGGTGAAGCACGATATTACCGCCGATCTGTGGCCACAGCAATTTCTGGCCTGGGTAGAAATGATTCTGGCAGACGATTGAACCGGTTCCGAAGGGCGTCGCGCGCCCGTTCCTTCATTATTGGCTGCCGGTTTCCAGATAGTCGATGAGCTGCTGACGCTTCTCCGCATCGGGGATGCCGGCAAAGGCCATGATATTCCCGGGAACGGTCGCGGACGGTTTGGCCAGAAACTGGTCCAGCTCTTCGCGGGTCCATATCTTGTCTACCGCAGCCATGGCCTTGCTATATTTATATCCTTCTGCCGCACCGGCCTGACGGCCAACGATATTGTGCAAATTGGGTCCGGTCTTGTGCGGACCGCCGGCATCCAGCGAATGGCAGGCCGCACATTGCATGAACAGCATTTTTCCCGGAACGGCCTGGGGAGCAGGCGCGGCGCTGGCAACTTCGGTAACCTCGCCGGTTTCTTGCTCCGGTTCGCCGCCGCAGGCCGTCAGGGTCATACAGATCGCCGCTGCGATGAACGGTTTTGAAATATGTGCCATTCTGATCAATTCCTAGTTTAGCTCTCGATTGCAACCATGAGTCCGACGGAAAGGTCTGACAATTGCAAAGATCTTCGACATAATGTGAGCACGATAATCTACGCGTCGCCGGAAGCATATACTATCGTTCCGGATATATCCGCGCAGCGAACAGGTCGGGTAGAGTTTCGTGGTATGAAGTTGGTGTCAATTAACCTCGGATTGGAATGGACAATATGGTGGAGACCCCATGACCGACACGAATCGAACAGGAAAAATATCGCAATTGTCGCTGATTATGTCTCGACGGGCCGCATTGGTCGGCTTCGGGACGATAGCCACCGCAGCGATGGCGCATCAAGGCGGGGGCGGGAAGGCCGTTCGCCCATCCGTCCGGTTGACGCTGGCGTCCGGGGATGGCCGGGAAATACCGGTTTTCGATTGGACTCCGTCTGTCTGCGGTGTCGGGACGATCTTATTCTCTCATGGTGCTGCGTCCTCACCGGATAAATATTTGCGGTTGATCGAACCCTGGGTGGCGCAGGGCTGGCGTGTGCTGGCACCGCTCCACGTCGATTCCCGGGACCATCCCGAAACCGAAAAATTCAAGGGGCTGGCCAGCTGGAAGGCGAGACTGGAGGATATACGCGCATTGTCTGCCTATCTCGGCGCTAACCATTATGTGGCCGCGGGACATAGTTACGGCGGTCTGGTTGCTCTCACGCTGGGAGGATCGCAAGCCATAGCGCCAGACGGGCTCGAGGGGCCGCTGGGCGATGACAAGGTACAGGCTGTCATTGCTCTCTCGCCGCCGGCTCCGATCCCGGTTCTGATCACGCGTGCAGGATATGGCACGCTTTCGGTGCCGGCGCTGATCCAGACCGGTACGCGGGACATCGTGCCCGGCATGTCAGCCGATAGCGCTGATGGCTGGAAGGGTCATCTGGTCCCATTTGAGGCAGCGGCAGCAGGTGGCCAGCGCTACGGTCTGGTGCTGGAAGGCGTGGATCATTATTTTGGCGGCGCGATCTGCGACTTTGAACAGCCCGGCCCGCCGCAGCTTGCGCAGCTCGACGCTGCTGTCCACCTGTCGGATCTGTTCCTGCAGGCGCACGGGCTGGGGCAGAATGCCATGCAGCGGGAACTGAAGTCCCGGATCACCGACCAGCTCCCCGCTCGGTTATTCTTCAAATAAGCGCGGGCTTAGCGCCGGGCGATATCTTCGATGGTTTCGCGATAGGCCTGCTCGCTTTCGCGTTCGCTGGCTTCATGGGCTTCCTTGCGCATCAGGGCATACATGCGCGCCAGCAGGTCCTGGCGGCGGGCCTCGCGCTCTTCCAGCGCCTTGTCGTCCAGCTTCAGCGCCTCGATGCCGGCGGCCAGATCGAGGCCATTGTCCCGCGCCACGCGTTCGGCCGCATCCAGCCGGTCGCGCACGACGCACAGCTCGCCGGCCAGCACCATGATCATCGACATCACCTGATCCATGCCCGGCGTGTCGTAAAATTGCGGACGCTTGCCGCGCGCATCGCGGATCACATGCGGCCGCTCGTCCTGCATCGCCTCGCTGCTCATGCCGCCATCTCCCGTGCCTGCGCCTTCTCCGCGACAAGCACCTCCCAGCCGCCGCCCGGTGCATATTCGCCCGCGGTAAATTCCCGCTCGGCCACTTCGCTTGCCGTCTCCTGGCTATAGCCATCCGATCCGCCGGCAAATTCCATCACCGCCATCGGCGCTGTATCAAATTTGATCGCCTCGGCGGCAAACCCTGCCCGTTTCGCCAGATCCACCTGATCCATCTCGCGCATCGCGCCCCAGAAGGGCTCGTTATTATACCAGGTCTCGTTGTCGAGAATGAACTGGGTGAACGGGTCCATCAGGTCGAAGGGCGGCAGATCGGCATGGATCATCATGCCGCCGGGAGAGAGCAGGCGATGGCATTCGTTGAAGATCCGCGGCATCGCCTTGCCGCTGGTCTCGTGCAACAGGATATGGCTGACCACCAGATCAAAATGCCCGTCGGGAAAACTGGTTTCCTCCGCGTTCATCTGGGCAAAATTCACCTCCTGCCCCATCGCCGCGGCGCGGGCATGGGCATAGCGCACCACCGGTCCGCCCACATCAATGCCCCAGACCTCCGCCTCGGGAAAATATTCCTTGTACGGCAGGGTCGCGTGGCCGACGGTGCAGCCCATGTCGAGAATGCGCATGGGCTTGAAGTCCGGCCTGTTGCGCCGCAGATAGTTGCACACCGAGCGGCCCATGTCGTCATTGTCGGGGCCCATATAGCCCATCGCATAGAGATAGACGCCGCGGTCATAGAGCGCGCCGGCGGTGATATCCTGATCGGTAATCTCGCTGGTATAGCCACCGGGCATGCAGTGGATGTCGAGCGCGGTGATGTAGCGCGGCGGGACAAAATCCTCGGGAATGTCCAGCTTCGCCTTGCTCGAGGCCGACAATGTCTTTGCCGTCTCCAGCAATTCGGGCAATTGCCGGTCGATCGAGACATTGACCGATTCCCACAATATCTCCTGCGCGATCCGGTTGGCCGACGCATAATGCTGGAAATAGAGATTGTTTACCATCGCCGAACGAATGTCGCGCCGGTCGGCGGGATCCCGGCCGTGCTCCTTGCGGAACGCCGGCTTCACCTGTTCATTGTAAACCGGCGTCAGCCCCGGCAGCAATGTCGACTGGATAAAGCCCTTGAAGCTCTTGGCAAATTCCTCGCGCGCCGCTTCATCATGCGTGGCCTTGGGCAAGGCTGCGTGACTGGCTTGTTGGAATATATTCAGCATCATCGACTCCATCGCTTCCGTCCGTATTTCCCCGTGACTATGCCAGCTTGGCCGGGCGCGCGCTACAAGCCGTTCAGCCGTCTATCCGGCAGGCGAACAGCCGGTGCATTTTGCTGCCCGGGCTTTCATGAATGGAGAACAAGTGTCATCCTATCAGGTGATTGATCATATTTGCTGGAGACCAACATGGACAAATTCAACCTCAGCCGGCGTGAAAGTCTCGGCCTTGCCGCTCTGGCCACCGGCATGGCCGCCGTTCCTGCGGCAGCCCGCGCGCACCAGCCCAAGCCGGCCGTCGATTTTGTCAGCACCATCGATTTCAAGGATCCCGAGTGGAACCGCGACACCTATGCGCGGATCGACGGGGATATCGATCCGAGCAAGGAAAAATGCGGCTGGATCAAGGGCAAGGCCATGGGGGTCCGCCCGAACGAGAAGGTTCGCACGCTCTTCGGTGTCGAGGGGTTCAGTTTTGTCCGGATGAAGAAACTGGAAGACGGCAGCTACCGCAGGATGCTCCGCGAGATCGTCTTCTATACCGATCTGGAAAGCGGCGAAGTGCTGGACCAGTGGCTCAACCCCTATACCGGCGAGACGGTAAAGGTGGTGCCGATTGCCAATGACCCGTTCAACTTCACGATCAGCAAGTTCCAGCCCGAAGGGCCTTCCTATGGCGGACTGAACACCGACCTGCGCGAGCGCAAGCCGTTTCTGCAGGACTGGGAATATGGGCCGAACGGCACGATGATCCTGAACACCGGCATCGACCTGATGTATCCCAACGCGCTGCAGCCGGGCCAGTGGCCGCGCGAATCGGCCGGCGTGATGAACCGGGTCTCGGAACATTTCATCTATGTTGTCGAGCAGGCGGATGTGGAAAATCCCGCGCTCACCCATATCCCGCATATCGGCTCCTGGTCACGGATCACGCCCTGGCTGCCGTGGATGCTGATGGGACAGGCCGAAGGCCAGATCAATTATTTCACCCATTTCCAGACCATTCCGGAGGGCGTCGAGGGTCTGCCTGCCCATCTGGTGAAAGCCGCCCGGGCGATGGACGAGAAATGGCTCAGCGCGCCGACAGAGGATTATGGCCCCTCCCTCTCCAGCCTCGAGGTCTACGCCCGCGAACAGACACCCGCGCCCGTGCCCGAAGGCTGGGAACCCCCAAAAGCCCCGCCGGCACCCGAACCCTTCGCGCCAAACAAAAAGTGACGGGGCGCGTGCCGACAGGCCGGGAGCATCGCTTCCGGCCTTTTCATTATGGTAACTGCCGATAGCAGGAAGATGCTGTCTAAAGGCCCAGTGCGCCGGGATTCATCAGTCCTTTCGGATCCAGTTCCTGCTTGACGCTTCTGACCAGACTCAGGGCCCGGGGATCCAGTCGCGTCAGATAGGGATAGGCGCGGCCGATCTGGAAATGGGCCGCTCCGAAATTCTGGAACAAGGCAATGATCGCCTCTTTCAGTTCATTGGCATATTCGCGGGCTTCGGCATTCTCCAGGAAATCCGGGATTGTCGCCAGATGCTCCTCGCCGAGGGTCTGTCTGTGGTAGTCGCTGCGGTGATCGGGCCAGTACAGGGCGATTTCATACAGAAATCCGGCAGATCCGGCGGGAGAAAACATCGTGCCCAGCCAGACGCCCAGACGATCCATTTCCGATTGCTGGTCTTTTACCAGCGCGTGAAAGGCTGTGTTGAACGCGACGACTGTATCATGGTTCAAAATGCCGTGCACCGGAACCCAGCGCTCTCCGCCGGGGCCCAGAATATTGGTCAGCGGTGCGAAGGGCATGGCCCGGACAAATGTCGGTATGCTGTTGGCTATTTCCCGTCCGACACCGGCCAGCAGATGGCGAAGCCGGCGGGCCTTGGCCGCAGCGTCGGCGGGGTCAAAGCCTTCGACAATGAAATGGCACATATAGGCGCCGGAGCGCATCGGATCTTCGCCCGCCACCGCCATCCGCATCAACTGGGCAAGGCCCTGCAATTTGCGCGGTGCCTTGCGCATGACCTCCGCCGCGATTTTCAGCCGGGCTGCAAAGCCTTCCTGCCGACCGATCTGTCCCTGGGACAGGGCGAGATCCAGACCAAAATGGGAATCGTCCAGCCGTTCCGCCTGGGCGATGCGCACCGCTGCGTGATAGGAAGAGAAATCGTCAAAGGCAAAGCTCAGCGGCTCGCAATGATCCAGTGTCCGGATCAGCGGGAGGGTGATCGCGGTTTTCAGACCGAATGCCCCGCAATCTCCCGTGAACAGGCCGGTGAGATCCGGGCCGTAATTGCGGGTTGAACCGGCGGCGCTGGTGGAGATCAGCTCGCCGTTTGCAAGCACCACATCCATCGACAGAGCCGAGTGCGCGGAAACGCCGTGGGCTGCGCTGCCATGGCTGACCGTATTCTGGCTCATGCTGCCACCGACCGTGGCAGCGAGACCGGAGAAGGGACCCCAGAAAGGGGTTCGCAATTTCTGCGCGTCCAGCGCTTCTTTCAACTTGGCCCAACTGGCGCCCGCGCCGACGGTCACCAGCAGATTCGCGGCATCGATCCTGATATCGTCGAGCGCTCCAAGATCGAAGAGCACGTGGCCGCCGTCAGGATAGAGATAGCCGTCGGTATAGGAAGCGCCGCCGCCCCGCGGAACCATCGCCACGCCCGCGTCAGCGCAAAGCCGTACCGCATCCTGCACCTGCTCGGTGGAAATGGGTTTTGCAACGGCCAGCGGCTGCCCGCCGGACCGGTACACATCATTGGCATAATATTGCAGGTTTTCGGCGCCGGTGACCAGGCCCTGCTCGCCCAGCAGGCTTTCCAGTTTCTCTATCAAGTCTGTCTGTTTGTTACTGCTGGTCATTGGGTCAACTGCTCCATTATCAAACTGCTGGATGAAGGCCCCCGATTATCCGGGAAAGGGCGTTACTGCTCTTATCCGTTGGTCGGTCAGCGCGCCGCCATTTTGCCTGAACCCTAACCCTCTGTCCACGTCAGACTGCCGGCCCCGGCGCTTGTCCGAAGGGCGGTCGAAACCGGATAGCGCTTGCCAAAGGAGTGGCCGATACCGCATCTGTGACAGATGATTTCAACAGATAATGGTTTTCAGGAAGCTGTCGGTTTCGTTGCAGATATCGACGCCAGCGGCGCCCGCATTACAGCGGCCACCGGTTTTGTCGAAATATATCGGGGCGAGGTACCCGATGCGGCGCTGAAGCTGCTGGGGATCACGGGTTCGCCGGAAACACGGGAATTGCTGCTCTCGCATCCGACGGTCCCGCGCGGCCATATCCGCCTGCTTTCGCTTGCAGGCGAACCGGCGGGCGTAATACGCGACGGCGCCCAGGCATGGGATAGCGGTGCGCTGTTTGATGTGAATTTACGTGCATTGGAATCGATCGACGATCTACACGCTGCAATGGGGCGAAACGGTTTTGTCTCGCCCGCCCCGATCACCAGTTTTGACTTTGACCCGGTTTCGGTCCGCGAGGTACTGGAGCGCGATGGAGACGGACTCTGCTTCGCATTAATGGAGCGGGTGCGGCCGCCGCTGGCCGGCTATGAACACGTCGCCGGGCCGGCGTCCTGGGTGTTCAACGCAACCCAGATTGTTTCCGATTTCTCCGTTGCCCGTTCCTTTTATGTCGATCAACTGGGATGGAAGGTGGTTCAGGAGGCAAGCTGGAAACATGCGGACGGGCGCAATTGCATGGGGCTGCCGGTCGGTCTGGCACCCGATATTCTGGTAACCGTCGGCGTTTATCAGGCCCAGGGGCGGATGGAGGGTTCGGTCGAGATCATCCGTTTCGACTGCGATGGCCTGGACTTTTCTGCCGATGCTCCGCCGAAACGAGGGTGGGCGGCCCTGCGATTTGCGGTTTCGAATCTGTCCGAATTTCAGGCCCTTGCCGAACAGGGAGGATGCAAAACCATTGGTCCTGTGCCGGTCCACTGGGCACCGCATGGAGATTTCAGGGCCGTGGCCGCGATCACCCCCTGGGGTGTGCGGCTGGAAGCATTCGAATCTGTCGGTTCGGGTTAACCGGCACTCTTGCCGCTGAGATTTTTGAGGAAGTCGATCGTTTCGGCCTCGCTTACCACATCGGCATATTTTGCGTTCATGTCGAACAGATTGGCGTCATGGGGCGCGTCATGACGGTCGCCACAAGCATCGGCCACAACCGCAGTCCGAAAGCCGTGCGACATCGCATCGACGCAGCTTGCCCGTACGCAACCGCTGGTGGTCAGACCGGTCAGCAGCACGCTGTCGATTCCCATTGCGGTCAGTGTGGAGGCCAGAGAGGTCCCGAAGAACGCGCTGGGATATTGCTTGGTAATCACCAGTTCGTCGTCCGCCGGTTCCAGGCCTTCAGCAAAGGCACCCATCGGATTGCCTTCGATGAAATAGCGCAGTGGCGCAGCCTTCTCGAAAAAACGGCCACCGTCGATGGCGCTCGGGTGATAGGATACTCCGGTCAGGATGACCGGTATTTTTGCTGCCCGTGCAGCTTCGCGCACCCGCAAGGCGGAGGCCAGAGCGTCTTCCACGCCGGAATAGAGATCGCAGTCGGGATCAAAATAGCCCTGGCAGAAATCGATCATTATCAGGGCGGGCCGCTCGCCAAAGCCGACCTTGGTATTATAGGCCCGGCGATAGTTTTCGAGCAGGTCTTCATCACTCATCGCGCAGTCTCCGTTTCATAAAGCCAAGGCTGGTCTTGGCGTTGCCAGGTCTCGAAGTCGTCAATATCCTCTGCTTTCTGATTCAATATCTGGGCAGTTTCATCCCAGCCATTGATCAGCGCCAGCTTGCGTTCTGGCGGGATGTCAAATCCAAATGCTTCATTCTTGCCTGTGATAACCTTCTGGTTTTCCAGATCGATAGTCAATGCCAACCCGTCTTTTGCAAGCGACATCAGGTCGCGCACGACCCGGTCCGGAAGAGTGATTGGCAAGATGCCGTTGCGCAGGCAATTGCCGTGAAAAATCTCACCAAAGCTGGGCGCGATAATGCTGCGGATACCGAAGCCGAGCAGCGCCCAGACGGCCTGTTCGCGGCTCGACCCCGAACCGAAATTGGCGCCCGCCACCAAAATCGGGGCCTGGCGAAATGGCTCACGGTTGAGAATGAATTCCGGATCCGGATTGCCGTCGCTGCCGAAGCGCCGGTCATGGAAAGCATATTGCCCCAGTCCTTCGCGCGCCGTGATCAGCAGAAAACGGGCGGGGAAAATAATATCCGTGTCAATATTATCCTGCTCCAGCGGCGCCGCCGTTCCGGACAGGGTCTTGAAAGGCTCCGGTTGCATTAGTCCAATTTCCTTACGTCGGTGATGCAGCCAGTGACGGCGGCGGCAGCCGCCATGGCCGGGCTCATCAGATGCGTGCGTCCGCCCGCTCCCTGCCGGCCTTCGAAGTTACGATTGGAAGTGCTGGCGCAGCGGTCTCCCGGTTCGAGCCGGTCATCGTTCATCGCCACGCACATCGAGCAGCCCGGTTGTCGCCATTCAAAACCGGCTTCCAGAAAAATCTGGTCCAACCCTTCGTCTTCGGCCTGGGAAAGCGTGGCGCCCGAACCGGGGACGACGATTGCTGTCACTCCGGGTGGAACCGAGCGGCCTTTGGCGATGGCCGCGGCGGCACGGAGATCCTCGATGCGACCATTGGTACAGGAGCCGATGAAGGCGTGGCTTATTCCGATGCCTTCAATCGGTTTTCCTGGTTCCAGACCCATGTAGTCCAGCGCTGATTGTGCCTGCGCGCGCTCCGACTTGTCGGCGATCATTGCAAGGTCTGGAGTCCCTGCGCCAATGGAGACAGCCTGGTCTGGCGTGGTACCCCAGGTCACTTGCGGCTCTATAGCACCAAGATCCAACGCGATCCGATGGTCATATTCCGCGCCATCGTCGGTTGCCAGATCTAGCCAATAAGCCGCCGCACGGTCCCAAGATGTTCCCTTGGGTGCGAGGCGACGTCCTTTGACGAACGCAAGCGTGGTCTCATCCGGTGCCACCAGACCGATGCGGCTGCCGGCCTCGATCGTCAGATTGCAGAGCGTCATCCGTTCGGCCATCGACATGGCGGATACCGCCGGTCCGGCATATTCCACCGCATAGCCAGCGGCACCATTGGTGCCGATCTGCGCGATCAACGCCAGCGCAATATCCTTGGCGGTGACATGGGGACCGGGTTTGCCGGACAGCTCGACCAGCATCGTTCGCGCCTTTTTCTGGCGCAGGCACTGGGTGGCCATGACGGTGCCGCATTCGCTGGCCCCTATGCCGAAGGCCAAGGCGCCAAAGGCGCCGTGTGTGGTCGTGTGACTGTCGCCGCAGACAATGGTGGTGCCGGGCAGGGTGAAACCGCTTTCCGGGCCAATGACATGGACAATGCCCTGATCCCTACTTTGCAGCGCCGCATAAGGCACGTCGAATTGCGCGACATTGCTTTCCAGTTCGGCGACCTGCGCGCGGGCGAGGGGATCCTCGATCCTGTCCTCGCGGTTGCGGGTCGGGACGGCATGATCGGCGACAGCATAATGGGTGGCCGGTCGACGCAGTTGCCGGCCTGAGGCGCGCAGGGATGCAAAGGCTTGCGGACTGGATACTTCGTGCACAAGATGGCGATCGATATAGATCAACGCTTCGCCATCGGCCAGATCACTGACACGATGACTGTCCCACAATTTTTCGTAGAGCGTTTTTGCTGTTGCCATGGTCATAATTTTCCGGAGCGATCGTGACATCAGGGCTGCGGGCTTTCCGGCTCGTGTTCCGAAAGCACGCCCGCTTCGACATAGGCGGCAATCCACTGGGCAAAACGGTCGGGCGATTCCAGCGGCGGATAATGGCCTACATCCGGCATGATGATACGCGAAATCTGCGCGGAACCGAGATAATTGGTGATTGCGTCCGCCGCGCTCTCCGGCAGCAACGGATCAGCCCCGCCCCAGATCAGGAATGTGGGCGTGACAATTTTCGCCATCTCGATTTTTGCCTGAACACCATCACCGATGCGCGCGACCAAAGCGATCGGGTGCTTTTCCGCGGTCCGACGGTTCAGATCATAATATTCCTTGCGGGTCTGTGCGCTTATCCGGTCCGGATCGCCGGCGAAAAATCCCAGATATTCATTCCAGAAGGTCATGTCTGAAAAGCCGGTTTCCCGGGACTTTTTTGCAGCTTCCACGAAGCTCTCGGGCATTACCAGATGACTGGTGTCTACTGGATCCGACGGCGTGTTGGAGATGATCAGGCGTTCAACCAGGTCGGGGCGTTTGGCGGCCAGATACATGCCCATCGTGCCGCCGCTGGAGACGCCGACAAAAGTGAGTTTTTTGACCCCCAGCCGTTCCACGAGCTGTTCGGCGATCTCGACCGGCTGGACATTGGCAGCGGTCTCGTCCGAAACCCGTCCGGACAGGCCATAGCCGGGAATGTCATAGCGGATGATCCGGTAATCGGACTTCAGTATCTCCGTGATCCGGTCCCATGTCCGGGTCGAACTGAGGGAACCGTGGACCATGAACAATACCGGTCCGCTTCCCTCGTCCTTGTAGTGGACTTCAACACCGCCGATTTCCATGTAGCGGCTTTCCTCGTCACCATAGAGCGCGCGCAATTCTTCGATCGTGAGACGGGGCTGCGTTTCCTGGGATGCTGCGACTGTGGCCGCGGATTCGACTATCTGTGCAGTTGCGCAAGCAGGCAGCGCTGCCAATATTGCCAGCGCCGACAGGGACGACTTTATCTTCGAGGACCAGCGTATAGTAGGCATTGTGATATTCTCCATTGCATGTCTCCGGTTGGCGAAGCAGGCGTGTTGGACCTCAAAGAAGAGGGGCTTCCGCTCGGTAACAACTTTGTTGGTCTTTCCTATATTGGCTGCACGGGCCGGGTTGAACCCACTAGCATCATTATCCGACTGGTGGGCAGTCTGCGGACCGCAGGCTGAAGCGCGGTGAAGCCGACGGAATGCGGCGGAGCACCGGCCTTGCCGATGCAATGTCCGTATAGTGGACAAAGGCAGGCAAAATGTTGGGATGGAAATTGTAATTGTGCTTCACCCTCATGCTATGCACCGCCACATTGGATTTCCACTGGCCGGATTCGGTCAAGAACAGGTATTTTAAATGGAATATGATTACGTCCCTTTGCCCGAGCGCAAGCCGCTAAAATGGCCCAATGGCGCGAAAGTCGCCCTGATCCTGACTTTCAATCTGGAAACTTGGGATCTCACCAAGGATACGGACAAGCCTTATTATGCTGGCGGGCCGTCGATCCTGCCGGACATCCTTCCCGGCAACACTCCGGATTTTCCGAATTATAGCTGGCGCGAATATGGTCAGCGGGTCGGTATCTGGCGTCTGTTCGACCTGTTCGACAAGCTCGGCGTCAAGGCGAGCTGTACCACCAATGCGGTGACCTTCGAGCGGCGGAAGGCAATGACCGACGCTGTGCTCGAACGGGGCTGGGAACTGCTCACCCACAATTGGGAGCAGGGCGAATTGCTGACCAATTTTGCCGGTGACCCGGCGAAGGAGCGCGAAATCGTTTTGCGGACGCTCGACCAGTTTGAGAAATTTACCGGTCGCAAATCGAAAGGATGGCTCTCATCCTCGCTGCGGGGCACGCTTCAGACGGCCGACATTCTGGCTGAATATGGCTGCACCTATTATTGTGACATCATGAATGACGATCAGCCTTATATGCTCCGCACGCCAAACGGTCCGATTGTTTCGGTTCCCTATTCCAACGAGATCAACGATTTCACCTTCATCACCCGAAAGAATTTTACGACCGACCAATTCCGCGATGCGCTGATCGAAGAACTGGATGTCCTTTACGAGGAAGGGGCTACCAGCGGACGGATCATGAATGTCGGCCTCCATCCCCATGTTTCCGGTCGGGCTCACAGGGTGAGGGCGCTGCGCGAGTTCATCGAACATGCCAAGTCCTTGCCGGGCGTATGGTGGGCCACACGCGAAGAGATTGCCGAATGGTATCTCGACAATCACGAAAATCATATTCTCGGACAATTGGGATGAGCCGCAACGAGAAAATAGTGATCGTCGGTGGCGGCATTGCGGGAATGACCGCGGCCGCCGCGATTGCCAAACAGGGTTTCCCGGTCGTGTTGCTCGAATCCGCTCCCCAATTTGGCGAAATCGGGGCCGGCGTTACCCTGTCGCCCAATGCGATGAAAGGGCTCGATTTCATCGGTGTCTGTGAGGATGTAGCAGCCGCCGGTGTCGAACCGACCCGGCAGCGTATCCAGCACTGGGAAGACGGACGAACACTGGTAACCATGGATCGCTCTACCCAGCGCGAGAAATACGGGGCGCCCTATGTCACGATCCACCGGGCAGATCTGCACGATTTGCTGACCGGCGCCGCGCGCGCGGCTGGTGTGGATTTGCGCACCGACTGCGCCGTGGTTGGTAGTGAGGGTGCGACCGCGATTCTCGCTGATGGCAGCCGGGTGGCTGGTGACCTGCTCATTGGTGCGGATGGCGTGAAATCCGTCATTCGCCAGCGCTTTGAACCAGCAGAGCCGCATTTTACCGGGCATGTCGCCTGGCGCGCACTGGTTCCCGTAACGCCGGAGCTGCAAGCCTTGTCCGATTTCCCGGGGATCATTATCGGTCCAGGCGCGATGATCACGCGCTATAATATACGCGGCAGCACGGCGATGAATCTCGTTTTCTTTGCTCGACAGGAGGGCTGGACGGACGATGGCTGGACGATTCCGGCTGACCCCTCCGAGATCCAGGCTATCTATGCCGATTGGTGCGATGATGCGCAGATGCTGATCAGAGCGGCCTGCGAGCAGCCGATGTTCAAATGGGCGATAAACGCGCGCTCGGCATTGCCCGACTGGATCATCGACGATCAGGTGACGTTGATCGGTGACTCGGCTCATGCGATGACGCCGTTTCTCGGCCATGGCGCTGCGTGCGGAATTGAAGATGCCGTCATCATTGCCCGCGCACTTGCGGCTTCGCCGGATATTGCAGAGGGGCTGTCCCGCTATCAGGCGGCACGGCATGAACGGGCGAGCTGGATCCAGTCGGAGTCCAATGCCAATGCCGACCGGATGCAGGCGCAGGATGCCGCCTTGTTCGGAATTGGCGAAACCAAGGACGAGGAATCCCTCGGACTGTTTACTTATGATTGTCGTACGGAGCCGGTTTGATGAGTGATGGTACAGCCTTTGATGGTCACGCAATATCGCCGGAAACGCGCGCGTTTCTGGACAAGCACGGCAAGTTGCTGATTGGCGGGCAGTGGGTTGATGGCAGCGGTGTGATGGAAAGCCGGGACCCGGCAACAGGGCTGGTTCTGGCCGAGTTCGAAACCGGGGGAGCCGCCGAAGTGGACCAGGCGGTCGCCGCCGCGCGCTCGGCCTTTGACGGGCCCTGGCGCCGGTTGAGCGCGTCGGAACGGATGAACCTGATGACCCGGCTGGCCCGGATCATGGAACAGAACGCCCGGCTGCTGACCGAACTGGACATTCTCGACAACGGAATGCCCGGTTTCATAGCCGGACTGACAACCACCAATTGTGTGGAAATGATTGATTATTACGCGGGCGCGATCATGCGGATCGAGGGCTCTACAATGGTGCCGCCGCGGCATATTACGGCCGAAACAGAGGCGCTCACCTATTCCTTGAAGGAACCGGTCGGGGTGGTCGGACAAATCGTGCCGTGGAACGTGCCTCTGTCCACCGCGATCCTGAAACTGGCTCCGGCACTGGCGGCTGGTTGTACTGTGGTCATGAAGCCGTCAGAGGAAACGCCCCTGTCCGCTCTCGCACTCGGCCAGATGATTCTGGACGCCGGATTCCCCGAAGGTGTGGTCAATATCGTCAATGGTCTGGGCGGCGAAGCCGGGGCAGCCCTGGCGGCGCATGATGATGTGGACAAGATTTCCTTTACCGGATCCACGCGAACCGGTCGGGCGATCATTCAGAGCGCAATAGGCAATCTGAAAAAAGTCTCGCTGGAACTGGGCGGTAAAAGTCCGGTGATCGTGATGCCTGACGCGGATTTGGACCTCGCGGTACCCGGCGTTGCGATGGCGACATTCTTTTTACAGGGCCAGAATTGCATGGCCGGCACTCGGATATTCGCGCATGCCGATATCCATGACGCGCTGCTCGACGGATTGGCCGCTTTTGCCGATGGAATGGTTCTTGGCCACGGGCTGGATCCGGCCACGCAGCAGGGACCGATGGTATCTGCTGTCCATGCCGACAAGGTGTTCGGCTTCATCGAGCGCGCCAAAGACGCCGGTGCGACACTGGTTGCAGGTGGCGACCGCCTGGATCGGCCGGGCAACTTCATTCGTCCGACAATTTTCACCGGCTGCACCCGCGACATGGAGATCATGCGCGAAGAAATTTTCGGCCCGGTCATGGCGGTGCAAAAATTCGATACGCTTGATATCGATGCCATAGCGCAGCTTGCCAATGATACGCCTTATGGTCTGTCGGGCAGCGTCTGGACTCAGGACATTTCTACCGCGCACCGGGTCGTCAGCCGCGTGCGCGCCGGCCATGTATCGATCAATTGCCACGGCGCGGTCGGAACCAATATCCCCTTCGGTGGATATGGCCAGTCAGGCTGGGGCCGGGAATTTGGCGAAGCTGGCCTTCAGGCCTATTTGGAAACCAAAGCGGTAACGGCGCGACTCTGACCGGGCCGACCGTCACTATGGCGGTCAGCTGTTGCTGAGCCCGTGGCTGATTGCAGCAGCGGTCTGTTGCAGATCATCCAGATAATTTTCCAGAGCGTCGCTCAGTTTCATCGCCGCAACAAAGAAGACCATCGTCATCGCGGCTTCAAAATGCCCGTTCTTGAAGATCGGCACCGCTATTGAAGATGTTTTCCCTGGAGTCAGGTTAAAATGGTTGCGACCCTGTGTTGCGTAACCATCGGCGCGTATTTGCTCGACATTCAGTCCGATTTCTGCGGTGGAGAGATATTCAATATCGATCTCCTGCGAAATCCGCATGAAGCGCAAGATCATTTCCCGGTCTTCGTCCTGGGCAAAGGCCATCGATAACTTGCCCGACGCGCTGTCGAGGATCGGCACGGTAAAGCCCGGATAATAATGTTCAAAAGTCAGCGACGAATTGGCATGGGTACTGTCCCGCAACATCATGTTGCGTCCGACCCGAACTGCGATCGAAACCGGCCAGCCGACCCGTTTTGTAAACTCGACAATATGGGGCCGTGCCACACTGACCAGTTGATCTTCATGCTGGAAGCCGGTGGCGAGCGTTTGCACCAATGCGGTTGGACGATAGCGTTTGCGAGCGGGCTCCTGTTCGACCAAGCCTTCATATAGCAACGTCTGCACAATGCGGCAGGCGGTCGGGTACGGAACCTCTGCGGCCTTGGCGATTTCCATCATCGTCATCGAGCCATGCCGGTTTATTGCCCGCAGGGCTGAAAACGCCCGCGTGATAGAGCGAATCGGTACGCCTTTTTCCATGTCTGATCATTCCCCTTCGTGCCAATGGCAGAAGGGTGACATTAATAAGAGGAATGTCCGCAGTTTGAAATTATATATCCACCAGTCGGATATATTATCCGTTAAGCGGAAATTATGCCTGCCTGATGGATTTTCAGTTCTTTGCCCATTTTTTCTCGAAGTCCCAGACTTCTTCAAAACCGATGAGGGAACAGAATTCGTTGAAGTCGAAAATCCCGTCCGGTTGCCCGATACCCTTTTCTTTCAGATCCGTCAGCGCTTTTTCCATGGCGGCCGCTGCGGCAAGGCTGGTAAGTGACGGATAGATAGCGAATGCATAGCCTATTTCCGAGAGGACCGATGCATTGGGGACAGGTGACAGTCCGCCGTTAGACATATTGGCCATTACGGGTTTTTCAAAACTGGCGCAGGCCTGTCGCATTTCCTCTTCGCTGGTCAGCGATTCGGGGAACATGATATCGGCTCCCGCCTTTTCGTAAGCTTCCAGTCGGCGCAAGACGCCGTCCATCCCTTCGCTTTCCCGGGCATCGGTTCGCGCGACGATGAGGAAATTCTCGTCTTCTTTGGCATCGACCGCGACCTTGATCTTCTCCACCATATCTTCCAGCGGAATCAGGCGTTTGTACGGGGTGTGCCCGCATTTCTTCGGGAATTCTTGGTCTTCCAGCTGGATCGCCGTCACGCCCGAGGCTTCGTAGCCCTTCACCGTGTGATGAACATTGAGCAAGCCGCCATAGCCGGTATCCCCGTCCGCGATCACTGCAGAATTGCTAGTGCGAGCGAGTGTCTCCATACGGTTGCGCATTTCGGAATAGGTGGCGATCCCGGCGTCTGGCAACCCCCATGCCGAAGCGGTCAGCCAATATCCGGTACCATATACGACGTCGAAGCCGACCTTGTTGGCGATTACCGCCGTAATCATGTCCTGGATGCCGGGGATCACGAAAAATTTTCCCGATGCGAGTTTTTCCCGCAGGATAGGATTTGCCATTATTGTCTGTCCTTGAAAATCAGGGTGATCTTATTCGGCCGTCTGCCATTGCGGTTGTTTCGGAGCAGGAAGTCCGGTTTCCGCAAGACAATTGGCACGCAGCGTTTCGATGTCGGGACCATAGTTGAAGGTCGGCAAATCACCATCCCGCGATTCGCGCATCTTGGCGCGCAGAGCTTCTGTAGCGGCCTGATCGACTTCGCCGTCGACCAGCACGACGCCGTAACGCAGTGCGCCTTCAACGGTTACCAGACCCTGTTTCAGCTCGACGGCGAGCAATTGCGGATCGCGTTCCAGCGGGTCCCCCCAGCCGCCGCCACCCCAGGTGACGAAATGCAACTGGTCGCCGGCTTCCACTTCATAATCCTCGAGCTTGTTACCGAGGACGATTTCGGTGCCGTCATTCTTGACCAGCAATTTGCGCGCGCGGGCGCCCGGTTCGCCGCCATTGACGCCCCAGGGCGGCACGAACCAGCGGTCATCATGGATAGCGATGACGCCGGGCTCGAGGAAACGATAGACCATGTTGATACCATTGCCACCGCGGTGCAGGCCCGGTCCGCCGGAGTCTGCCACTGTCTCGTAACGTTCGATCCGCAGCGGGAAATAGCGTTCAAGAAATTCGTTCGGGACGTTGGTAAAGCCGGGCCACAGCGAGTGTCCGTCAGGACCATCGCCCAGCGGTCTTCCCGGGATGCCGCCAAAGCCGATCTGGAACAGCTGGAACCATTTTCCGTTCTTGTCGGTCCCGGCATAAAAAAGATGCGGCGACGACGAGAAACCGGCGGCGTTGAGAAATTCCGGTGTCTTCTGACCGAGCAGACCGCCTAGAATGTCGAACAACCGGCCCAGCGCATGCGTCCGTCCGGACAGGGCAGCCGGAAATTTCGGTTTCAGCAGCGAGCCTTCGGGGATGCGCACGTCGATCAGGTCGTAAAACCCGTCGTTGAACAGGATCTGCGGGTCGAACACCATGATCATGTAGATGCCGAAGAACATCTTCATCATATTCTCGTTGAGCAGGAAATTGATCGACGCCTTGGATTGCGGGTCAGTGCCGTCGAAATCGAGAATGACCCTTCCGTTCTCCCGCCACATCGTGCAACGGATTTTGTAAGGACCATAGCCCATGCCGTCATCGCAGATATAATCCTCGAAGCTGACTTTTTCTTCGCTGACCGATGTCTCGATCAGCTTCTGCATCGCGCGATGGTTGCGTTCGAGCAGCAGGTCGGTGGCAGAGGCATAGACATCCTCGCCAAAGCGGTCGCACAGCTCGATAACCCGGCGTGCAGCCACTCGGCAGGAGGCGATCAACGCGTTGAGGTCGGCCTTGCACCAGTCGGGCGTGCGAGTCTGGTGCATGATCAGCTTGATCAGGTCTTCGTTATATTCGCCGCTCTTCCATATCTTGATCGGGGGAATGCGAACGCCTTCCTGGAAGATGCTGGTGGCATCGATCGGCATTGATCCGGGCACCTTGCCGCCAATATCGGACATGTGGCCGAACATCGATGTATAGGCGACGAGACGGCCGTCCTTGAACACCGGCATCAACACCAGCCAGTCGTTGGAGTGGCTGATCGCGCCCGCCACCGAATAGGGATCGGAGAGGAAGATCAGGTCGCCCTCTTCGACAGTTCCATCAAAGCCTTCCAGGAACGGTCCGATATAGCTGCCGAACTGGCCGACAATCATCCGGCCCTTGCTGTCAGCGATCAGGGGAAATGCATCTCCCTGTTCGCGGATACCCGGAGACATGGCGGTGCGGACCAAGGTGGCGTCCATTTCGATGCGTGCGTTGCGCAGCGCGTTTTCAATCACCTCCAGAGTAACGGGGTCGATTGCTACGGTGTTGAAGGGTGTTTCATTAGATTGGATAATCTGTGCGGGCATAAGTCCCTCCTCAGGCCAGGTTGATTAGAATATTGCCGACCTGATCGACGGTGCCGACGCAGTCCGCTTCGATCAGGGTGGTCGAGTCCATTTCGATCACGATCGCAGGTCCGGGGATGATATCTCCGGCCAGCAGCTTGGAACGGTCATAGATGACCGCTGGCTGCATTTTGCCGTCAGCCCAAAGCTGGTGATCGCGTATTTTGGCCGCAGCCGGGTCGCCATTGCCGCTTTTCAGTTGCGGCGCGGGCAGGTCCAGCTCGGGTCCTAGCGCGACGGCGCGGATGTTCACCAGTTCATGGGCGCTTTCCATGTTGAAGGTGAACAGGCGCCGATGTTCTTCGTCAAACCGGTCGGTAACTCCGGCCAGCCCGTCTGCCAGCAAGGTCTCTTCGTCGATCGACAGCGGCACTTCAAAAGCCTGCCCCTCGTAACGGACGTCCAGCTCGAACAGCGAAGTGATATTCTGGTCGGCAATGCCTTCCTCCATCAGCTCGGCGCGTGTTTGTGCGGATATCTCCTGCAGCAGAGCAATTACTTCGGCCTCGTCGGTGTCATTGAAACGGCGGGAGAAGCTGCGGGCTGTTTCCGTCCGCATCCGGGTGGTGGCATCGCCGAGCGCGCACAGGACGCCAGGAGAGACCGGCGAGACGGCCGGCCAGCTATCCATGAGGCGGGCCACTGCATTGACATGCAGCGGGCCGGCACCGCCGAAGCCCATCAGGGCAAAGTGGCGGGGATCATAGCCCTGTTGAACCGAAATCATCCGCAACGCACCGAACATATTCTCGTTGACGATGTCGATGATGCCACGGGCGGCTTCCATCAGACTGATCCCCAGCGTGTCCGCGATTTTCTGCACGGATTTCTCCGCCCCTTCGCGGTCCAGTTTGAACGAACCACCCAGCAGGGATTCGGGGAGATAGCCAAGCACCACATTGGCATCGGTAACGGTCGGCTCTGTTCCGCCCTTGCCGTAGGCGACCGGTCCTGGAACCGCTCCTGCAGATTCCGGTCCGACACGCAGTGCGCCGGTAAGTTCGGGGACATAAGCGATAGAGCCACCCCCGGCGCCGACGGTTTTGACATCAAGGGCCGATGCGCGGACCGAAAGATGGCCGACTTCGGTGGTCCGCTGACGGCGCGCCTCGAGATTTTCGATCAGTGCGACATCGGTAGATGTACCGCCCACATCCAGCGTGAGGATATTCTTGATACCGGCATTGCGCCCGACCCATATCGCACCGGTCACGCCGCCGGCGGGACCAGACATCAGCAGCGAGACCGGATGGTCCTCCGCTTTCTCCGAAGACATCAGTCCACCGTCGGAACGAAGCAGCGAAAGCGAGCCGTTCATTTCGCAAGAACGCAGGCTGTCACGCAGATTGCGGACATATTTTCCGACAACCGGACGGACCGAGGCGTTGGCGACCGTGGACAGGGTACGCTCATATTCCTGCATTTCCGGCAGCACCTGATGGCTGAGCGAGAAGGGAATATCGGGCATGATCTCTGCCGCCAGCTCACCGACGCGGATTTCATGCGCTCCGTTGAGATAGGAATTGATCAGACTGACAGTGAGGGCCTCGATGCCGGAATTCTTGAGGCCTTCCAGAACCCGGCGGATTTCATTCTCGTCGATCGGAGCGATCTCGTTGCCCTGGGCATCGATCCGGCCGGCAATTTCGAAACTGTCGTCGAGAGCGGCGAGCGGTTCCGGCTTGGGCCAGACGATCCAGCCGGCCAGTCCGCCGGGCACAAAGCTGCGAGCAATCTGCATGGTCTGGCGATAGCCGTCCGTGGTGATCAGTCCGACGCGGGCGCCCTTGCCTTCCAACATGGCGTTGGTGGCCACAGTGGTGCCATGCAGAAAAAATTCGATTCCGGACGGGCTTGTGCCGGCTGCCTTGCAAATCGCATTGACGCCATTGAGAATACCCTGGGAACTGTCCTGGGGTGTGGATGGCGTTTTATACCGCCAGAAATTGCCATTTTCTTGATCAAGCAGCAACAGATCCGTAAACGTACCGCCGACGTCTACTCCCAAACGATAGGACATAGCTTCCCCACATAATTACGCCGCGTGCGGGAATCGCACCGGCAAGGATTTCGCAATATTGCTAGAGGAACTTTCGGCGGATGGGCTCCTTTCGGATATTCTTATCCGACAAGCGATTTTTGCGCGGGTAGAAGATGGTGCTTTGCCGTCGGGGCCGTCAGGAGTGCTATTACATTATGGAGATATTTTGCCATGGCTTTTGATCTAACCAAGCTTCACCCGACCAATCAGCAGTTCTTGGCGCGCCGCGCCGGGGGCGAGGGTCTGCTGGCCGATGGCCAGTGGAAGGCAGCCCGGGATGGCAAAACGTTTGATACGGTCGATCCCGCAACCGGTGCTGTAACCGGAAAACTGGCTCTGGCTAACTCGGCCGATGTCGATGATGCAGTGGCAGCGGCCCGCGGCGCGCTGGCCGATTGGAAGAATACAACGCCGGTCAACCGCTCGAAAATTCTCTGGGCGATAGCCGACATCATAGAAGAGAATATTGACGCACTCGCCGAACTGGAAAGCCTTGACCAGGGCAAGCCATTATATGTCGGGCGCTGGGCAGAGCTTCCCGGTGCCGTGAACCAGTTCCGGTTCTTTGCGGGACAGGCCATGAATATCGAAGGTCAGACGCTGGAAAGTTCTATTGATTATCAGCCGGCGGGCAAGCAGATGCGGACCTGGACCGCCCGCGAGCCGGTCGGCGTTGTGGCCGCGATTGTGCCCTGGAACTCGCCACTGGTGCTGACCGCGATGAAGCTCGCACCCGCGCTGGCCGCGGGGTGCACCATTGTCCTGAAACCGGCCGAAGACACGTCGCTGACCGCTCTTCGTCTGGCGGAGCTGATGAGCGAAGCCGGCCTTCCGGACGGCGTGCTGAATGTAATTACCGGCTTTGGCGCCGAAACAGGCGCCAGTCTGGCCGCACACGCGGGTGTAGACAAAATCGCTTTCACCGGTTCGACGGCTACCGGCCGCGCGATTCTGGATGCGGCCAAGACAAATTTCAAACGAGTCACTCTGGAACTGGGTGGCAAGTCGCCCTGTATCGTCATGGACGATGCGGATCTCGAACTCGCTATTCCGGGAGTCGCCAACGCGATCTTCTTTAACAGCGGTCAGGTCTGTATCGCCGGCTCGCGCCTTTATGCGCATAGCGCCATCTATGATCGTCTGGTTGCCGGTGTGGTCGAATATGCCAAGGGTCTGAAAATGGGCCACGGGCTTGATCCCGAATCGCAAATGGGCCCACTGGTATCGCTCCGGCAGGCAGAAAGGGTTGAGGGGTTTATCCAGCGTGCGCAGGCTGATGGCGCGACCCTGCTTGCCGGCGGAGAGCGTAGCGGTGAAGCGGGCACCTTCATTTCGCCCACCGTTCTGGCTGATGTCTCGCCCGATATGGAAATTGTCTGCGAGGAAGTTTTCGGGCCGGTGCTTGCCGTCCAGAAATTCGATGATGTCGACGAGGTCATCGCTGCCGCGAATGACAGCGACTTCGGTCTCGCTGCAAGCGTCTGGACCGAAAGCCTTTCGAACGCCCACCGCATGAGCAGCGCCATTCGAGCCGGAACGGTCTGGATCAATTGTCATGCCATGTATGATCCTTCGCTTGCCATCGGCGGGGTCAAGCAATCCGGCTGGGGTCGCGATAGCGGCAAGCAGGCGATGGACAATTATCTCGAATGGAAAACTGTCTGCGCCGCTGTCTAGTCACGGGCGCTCAGCCCGGCGCAGCCTCGTTTCACATTCTGCCTTCCACCGACTCAACGTCCGCGACCGTTCCCTTTGACGGAATCGGACATGCCGGCGTCCGGCCAGATGCTGTTTGTACAATCAGACAGGGTTTGGCCGGACCATTGCCGGTGTCAATCGTGCGAAGAAGAATGCCGTCAAAGGCTAGGGCATTGGTATTGTTGAACTTATAGTCCGTTACATATTCGGCGGCATATCGTTGGCGCGGATTGCGCGCGTCTCGCCACTCCGAATCACCCCCAATCACCGCAAGGCGGATACTTCACCAAGTGCCTGATCAGAAATGCGGCATTTGCGGCCATAGAAATGTGGATTGAAAAATTTGGGGACATAGTGAAATGAAGCGGGAACGCTGTCAGGTTGTAATCGCTGGAGCTGGTCCGGTCGGGACGGTAATGGCAACATTGCTGGCGCAAATTGGTGTTGATGTTGTTGTACTCGAAGCCGGCGCGGATTGTGCCCAGGATTTGCGAGCTTCAACATTCCATCCGCCAACGCTGGAAATGCTGGATCAGATCGGCATCACGCCGATGTTGCTGGACAAGGGGCTGAAGGCTCCGGTTTATCACTGGCGGGATCGCCAGTCCGGAGAATATATCGCATTCGATTTGACGGAACTGTCCGACGTGACCCGTTATCCGTTCCGGATCCAGTGCGAACAATATCATTTGTCCCGTGCCCTGGCAGATGGTCTGGAAAAATTCGACAATGCCGATATCCGATTCGGGAATCGCCTGCTGTCTTTCAAACAGGATGATAGCGGTGTCGACATCGAGGTCGAAACCACCCTGGGCATAGATCATCTGCGCGCCGATTATCTGATCGGCGCTGACGGCGCGAACAGCATCGTCCGCAAATGGCTGGGTATCGAATTTGACGGTTTCACTTACGCGGAACGGTTTCTGTGCCTTTCCACCGAAGAAGATCTGGTCGCTCATTTGCCCGGACTGGCACCGGTAAACTATGTATCCGATCCCAACGAGTGGCTGGTGTTGTTGCGCGTTCCTTCGTTGTGGCGCGTTCTGGTCCCGACAGACGGGACTTTGAGCGATGACGAATTGCGTTCTGACAAGATGAAGAACGATATTTTCGATCGTTTGACGGGCGATGGAGCGGCTGTCGAGACTCGCCACCGGACGCTCTATCGGGTGCACCAGAGAGTCGCGAAATCGTTTGTCGAGGATCGTGTGATGCTGATTGGCGACTCCGCCCATCTTAACAATCCCCTCGGCGGCTTCGGCATGAATTCCGGGATTCATGATGCCTTCAACCTGTTCCAGAAGCTGGAGCCGGTGCTCAAATCGGGCAAGCCGAACGGAGGTCTTGAACTCTATGATCGCCAGCGGCGAACAGTCACGCATAGTTTCACGCAGACACAGACGATTGAAAATATGAAGTTCATACAGAGCGGCCATGAAAGTGGCGCGCATGAACGCAAGCGCCAGGAAATGCTGGCGATCAAACAAGATGACGACCGCCGTCGCAAATATCTCATGCGTCAATCAATGTATGAGAGCCTGGCGCAGGCAGAATCGATTAACTAGACCGGAGATATAGCATGGGTGACGTACTGGGCTGGCGCAAGCTGATGGGGGTAATCGGACCGTCAACAAATACGGTTGTGCAACCCGATATGGAACGCATGCGGCCGGACGGTGTCACCAACCATTATTCCCGAATTTTCGTTACCGACCCGGTCGCGCTGTCCGACGAAGATTTTTTCGCCGGCACCCAGGCGATTTCCGACAATACCATGGATGCGGTGCGCTCGGTTATCACCTGCAAGCCCGACTATCTGGTCATGGGCATGTCGGCGGTTACATTTTACGGTGGCATCGCGGGCGGTGACGCTTTCAAGAAACAGGTCCGGGAAGTCGCCGGAATCGACGTCAGCATCGGTTCGGAATCCCTGGTTGCGGCGCTCAAGGCCTACGGCGGAATCAAGAAGGTGAGCTTTGTTTCGCCCTATTTCCCGGCAGCCAATGCGGAAGTACGCAATTATCTCGAAGAGTCGGGCTTTGAAGTGGTGCGCGATAAATCGCTGAAGTGCCGATGCTGGACCGATATCGCGAAGGTTACACCGGAAAGACTGACAGAAGTGCTGGCAGAACTGGACGGTCCAGAGGTCGATGCGCTGGTGCAGGTCGGCACCAATCTGTCAATGGTTGACCTGGCTGCCAAAACCGAAGCAAGGCTGGGCAAACCGGTGATTGCGATCAATGCGGCGACCTACTGGCACGCCCTGCGGGCCTGCGGTATCGAAGACAAGATCGATGGTCTGGGGCGTTTGCTCTCGGAATATTGATACCGGCCCGAAACCCGGACCCGCTATTTATCGATTCTGATCGCCCTGGCTGTCGCGGCGACTGGCCAGCGCACCATGCCATTTCCGTGCGGCGGCGCCCGCCCGCAGCAGCGCTCTTGCACGCGAGGCAATGGCTTCCGGAGCAAGCGCGGCTTCCTGCACCGGAAGGGCATGATCGCTATGCGCGGCGTACCATGGCGC
This sequence comes from Sphingorhabdus sp. SMR4y, assembly GCF_002218195.1. GTDB lineage: Bacteria > Pseudomonadota > Alphaproteobacteria > Sphingomonadales > Sphingomonadaceae > Parasphingorhabdus. The sequence continues at coordinate 2,690,664 of NZ_CP022336.1, forward strand.
AAAGAGTGCCGAGGCTCGCGCAACGGACCATGCTTTCAACAAATAGCCGCCGAACCGGTCCGGTGACAGATCGGGATAGAGCAGTTCGGGCTCGCCGACCGGCAATTCGGGCCAGCATATCCTTCTGGCACCCAGGGCACGCCGCGCTGCCTCAATCGCCATGTGATAGTCCGTGAAATCACTGGACAGCCCGTGGCCCGGCACGTCAATCGCCAGTTCTCCGGGTTGCGGTTTAGTCAATTCCGCGCCCGGCGCGTGCAGCCTCATTTCATGTGCGCCACGGGTTCCGCGCCAATGGATCAGGCCGTTGCCAATGGCGATAAAGCCTGCATCCTCATCTTCCGCCAGCCGCGGGCAGGGTGACGTGTGGTGTTTCCTCAAAAACGCGAGACTGAGTTCCTGATGCTCGGTCGGCGTTTCCACTTTCTGCGTATGCCAGTTTTCCGGCTTCGGCCCCATCCGGTCGATATGGTCGCTGAGCGGATCACCGCGATAAGCGCTTATCAACACCGGCGCGGTGATCGCATCGGCGGCAGGCACTTCGGGCTTGGCCAGAAGTACTGCGCGGTAGCCGAAGCGATAGGCATTGCCGGCGTCCAGCATTTCCATGACGATGGCATGAATGCGGTCAGGGTCAGCATGTGCCACCGACAAACGGGTCGCATCGCGAACATCGAACCAGGGAAAAAACCAGCTCTGTTCGAGAATACGATTCCAGAGCCACACCAGATGAGTGCCAAAGGGATCGGGATGGAACTCGGGAATATATCGCTCGCCGAAAATGCGCATCTCTGCGTCGGTCCAGATGGCGTAGCCGCCGATGGCCAAAGCAGATAGCCGGTGCGGGTGCCGTTTGAGAAGATGGGCAAGTATGATGCCGCCCGAATGAAAGCCGTAAGCAGCGCAGCAGGACAGGCCCAGGATATCGAGAAACTCCACCAGCCCGTCGGCGAAATCACCAACATCGGGCACGCCGGGCAACGGGTCGGATTGACCAAATCCGGGAGAATCGGGCGCAATACAGGTGAAATGGGACGACCATTGACGCATGATCTGTTCATATTCGGCAGAACTGCGCGGGCTTTGGTGGACGAGGAGCAAGGGCGGTCCGGAGCCGCATCGGCGATAATGCACGACCCGGGACGGCGCCTTCCCGCGAGCCGGGATTGTCAGAAAATGGCGAGTGATCAATGGCATCGCCTAGGTCTCGACAGGCGCTTCAGGCCTGATCGTCGATGCCTCGGCGACAAAATCCGGATAACGGCCCATTGTCAGCAGCAACAGCGCCGATACGACGAACAATAGCATCGAGGCCTGCAACATACCGTCATAGCTGCCGGTCACGTCGCGGACATGGCCATAGAGGACCGGCGACAGCGACGCCGCAATACCGAAGGGCATGTAGAGCATTCCGTATATCTTACCATAATGGGCCATGCCAAAATAGCGGCTGGCCAGATAGGCAATCAAATCGCTTTCCGCACCCGCTGCAAAACCGAGCATGATGGCAGACAGATAAATGCGCGTTTCATCCGAAGCGGTCCCCTGCAGCCAGTAGCAGGCTAACGCCGGGACCAGCAAGATGGGCAGGCAGACAATCGGGGCCCAGAGCCGGTCGAACAGCCAGCCGGTGAGCAGCCTTCCGACGAAAATGGAGATTCCTATCGTTCCCATGACACCGGCTGCGAGCTGTGCATCCATTCCATGCTGCTTGATAATCTCCGGCATGTGGACGTGCGCGCCACCATAAGCCAGAGCGACACAGGCAATGGAAATCCACATCGTCCAGAATCGGCGATCGCGGAGCGACTGGCTGAGCGTCATGCCGAGCAATGCGCCGCCCGCCATCAGCCCTTCCGGTGCTTCTTCAGGTCGCGGTTCGCGGAACCAGAGATAGGCCAGAGGCACGGCGATCAGCAGGGGCAGCAAGGCAACAACCGGATACATTCCCCGCCATCCGAACTCGGCGATCGACCAGACGGCGACGCGTGGCACAACCAGCGCTGACAGGCTGGTCCCGAGCAAAAGAATGCCCAGGGCAAGTCCGCGGTTGGTGAAGAACCACATATTGACTGCCCGGCTCCACGTCACCGGTGTCGACCCGATTCCAATCAGCCCGACCAGAAACCAGGCAAGATAGAAAATCACGATAGATGCCGGCGTCAGCCCGACCAGCGCGAAGGTGACAGCAAATGCAAAAGTGGACAATATGGCTACGATCCGCACTCCATAGCGGTCGGCCAGCCAGCCATAGACCGGCGCAAGCAAGGAAGCAGCTATGCCGAATATGGAGAACCCGAGGCTGATCTCGGCAAAACTCCAGCCCATTTCTTCGTGGATCGGACCAATTACGAAACCTAGGGTGTTGAAAGGGACGGGCGAGGCACCGAATGCAATCCCGACCAGTCCGGCCAGAAGAACCTTCCAGCCAAGAGCGAACTCCGAAGTTTTTTGCGTCATCTGCTCATTTTCTTTCTGTGCCAGTTCAGGCACAGAGGAGGCAAGTCGGACCGCCAAGTCCGCCCTCTTCCCCGGTTTGACCGATGGTCGGTAAACGGGGCGGGCGGTTTCAAGAAATACATATTTATATCAGTGCTTTACGTAAATTTGTGCTTGGCTTTCCCTATCCGACTGGCGGGCAGGTTCGATGTACTGCTCGGGAATCGATAGCCAATATTGCGATTTTTTGGCAAATGATTCGGCTTGTGTCCTGACCGCAAATGGAGGCTGGAATGTCGTTGAATCGCAGAAATTTCATGTTGGGAACGGCCGGTGTCGGTCTCACTTTGCTGGCGGCTGGTTGCGGATCGCAAGCACCGAAGAGATATGATGCGATCGTCCTGGGTGCCGGAATTTCCGGTCTTCATGCGGCGCGATTGCTGGAACAATCCGGTCTGACGGTGGCGGTGATCGAGGCGCGGGATCGAGTCGGCGGCCGCATTCTGAGCCTGACCGATCTTCCCGGTCATCCTGAAATGGGGTTCAACTCCATGGGTTCCGGCTATGGTCGGGGGCTGGATACCGCCAATCAGGCAGGTGTCGAATTGGTCGAGGTCGGTCATCGTTACATGTATGGAAAGCCGACCGGGCTGTACTTTCAGGGCAAGCATCTCAGCCGGGAAGAATGGGCGGCCCATCCGGAAAACCCTTTCCCCGCTGCGCTCAAATCGCTGATGCCTGTGGAGCTGCCTTTTGCGGTGCTCGGGCAAAATTCACCCATTGAGGATTGGACGAAATGGTGTGATCCGGCCAATGCCCGGTTCGACATTTCTTTTGCGGAATTTCTCTCGCAACAGGGCCTGAGCGAAGAAGCTATCCGCCTGAGCTATGATCATTCGCCATATCACGGGCGCGACTCCCAGGACGTGTCGACAATGATGATGAGCTTCAACAATGGCTTCGTTCAGAACCAGATTGCCGCGGGACCGGAATCCTTCGCCGCCAAGGGCGGCAACATAAAATTGCCGGAAGCGATGGCGGCCGGGCTGAAGGGCGATGTCATTCTCGGAAAACCGGTTGCCGCCATCGAGCAGAGTGCCGGCGGGGCGATTGTCACTTGCCGCGATGGATCGCGTTTCCAGGCTGAAAAGCTGGTATGTTCGTTGCCGCTCGCGGCCCTGCGCAATGTCGATATCACACCCGGACTGCCCGAGTTGCAGTCCAGGGCGGTAAGCGAAGTCAATTATCAGCCGATCTCGATCGCTTTCCTGACAGCCAAGTCACCCTTCTGGGAAGAAGATGGTTTCGCTCCCGGCATGTGGAGCGACAGCTTCTCGAGCAATGTTATTCCCCAGCGCTATGGCGCCACCAAGGAAGAGGTTACCGGTCTGATGGTGCAGGCCCGCGGCAATCTTGCATTGGAATGGGACAAATTGGGCGCCGAGACCGCGATGGCCAGGGTTGTTGCCGACATTGAAAACCTGCGCCCGGCAGCGAAAGGCAAGCTGGAGGCTCGCCACTATCACAGCTGGGCTGGAGAGGAATTTTCAGGCGGTGCTTGGGCCTATTACGGCCCCGGACAGGCAACCACCTTGCCGAGGACGCTGGCCGAGACGGTGGGGCCGATCAGCTTCTGCGGCGAGCATACGGAAACCGTTTCCCGTGGCGTCGAGGGTGCTCTGGCTTCGGCCGAACGGGTGGCTCTGGAAATTCTGTCGGCCTGAATTCAGCCCCAGACAATATCAGTCTTTTTTTGTCGCGCTGATCAGGCAATATCGCAAAATCGAGCGACGATAGGCGCATTGGAGAAACCGGCCGGTCACTGCGTATTTGAGTCGGGCTTTCCACCCCGCCCGAGCTTTTCCCTGAAATGTTCGGACGAAATGCGCGAAACCGGGCATGACATGCTGGCTGATATCGATAATTCGCGCCTCTTCAAAACCGGCTGCCCGCAACTGGTTCAGATAGCGGGTCCGGTGCACGATATTGGCTTCGGCGATATGTGAGCGTCTCAGCATCCAGCGCAGCAGCTGGTGTGTGATCGATCCGGTCCGGTGCTGATCGGCCAGCATGAAATCGGTTAGCGCGATCCGGCCTGCCGGCGCGAGATGCTGATGCGAAAGAGCGATAAACTCCAGCCGGCTGGGAAAATGATAGGCGCAATCCAGCGCCAGTACATGGCTGGGTCTGTCGGTACCGAGCGTCGCGTGCCAGGCTTGGCCATCGTTAATATCGCCCTGTACGATTGCGGCGGCGGCCGCCGGAAAACCGGCTTCGGCCAACCTGTCTCTGGCATGGGCGGTCTGGCTGCGGGAAAGATTGACGCCGCGGACCTGAACCACGCGAAAATGGGTCAGCCAGAGAGACAGTTGATCGCCACACCCAAAGCCCGCATCAAAGACCACCGACTGTTCATCCAGCCGGGCGTCCTCACCGAGCAACAATGCAAGGGCGCGACAGGCCCCTGAATATTCTGTGTCTTTCTTCCAATATCCCAGATTACCCCAGGATTGATTGTCACGATTGAGCGCCAGCTCCGCCAGATCGTGAAATTCGGCCATCGCTCAGGCCGCTGCGGGCGCGTCCGCCTTCCACGGTATGGCGGCGCCCAGATGCTCTGCGACGGTAACAGAGGAATCGACCGCGGCCTCGAGCAGGGGGATTTTTTCGGCCATATAGGATCCGCAAAGCCAGAGTCTGTTGCCGGGCCTGCTCTGGCTTTCCCGCAAGGCAATGACGGCCTTGCGGCTGTCCCGGGTCACGGTGGGCCGGGTGAAGTCAACCCTCGCCAGCTCGCGGTTGGGCGCAATCCTGCGCATTGGGTTCCAGGTCTGGAATATAGTCTCCTGACCGGACAGGCGCGCAATGGCCTTGGTAAGGTCCACGGATACTTCAGCCCGGCTGGCGTCGCGCGGGATATGATAGCTGACCGGGGAAAGGCCCTTCACGGGAGCCGGCAATATTTCCTGATCGGTGTGCACGCTCATGCTGGACCGCTCAAAGGGAATGCGGCCGAGCAAGGCCCTGCGATCATCAAATCCGGGCAGCATCGCTGCTGCCTGATGCGCTTGGGAGGCTATGACCACTTGATCAAAATGCCGGGCCGCACCTGCTTTCGTGACCACCCGGAGCTGCTCTCCTTCCGGTTCGATCAGGGCGATCGGACTGTTGGTCCGCAGCGCGACATCGACCAGCATGCGCGGCACGATATCGTCCACGCCTTTTGCCGCGCTCATGATCCCCAGCTCGTGCACGCCACAGGTCAGATATTCCAGCATCAGATCGGCGGGATAATCGCGCACCGCCTGATAATCGCAGGTGCAGGTCACCGACATCATCGGCAGCAGAACGGTTCCGACAAATTCCCGACCCGCACCAGATTGCTGCAGATATTCGCCAAAGGACAGTTCGGTTAGATCGATCCGGCCCATATCCCGTTTTGCCCGGACAAAGAATCGCTTGCTTTGCAGGCCGATGGTCCAGGCCGTGGGGCTCAGCCAATTGCTCCCTTTCGGATAGGAAAAACGAGCTGTCCCCTTCCGGAAATTTCCATAATGCAGGATCACTCGCCCTGTCTCGTCCGAGAATATGCCGCTATGATCGCTGGTCAGTATCTCGACTCCGATATGCTTGTAGAGGGCCAGCAGATTGTCATAATAGCCGTGACAGAATATCCGCAGCGGTATGTCTATCCGGCGCGTGATTCCATTGCTGACATAATCGACATTCTGCGCGCCCATGCCGGCGCGGGCCTGGCTTTCAAAAAGGGTGACCTGAAATTTGTCTTTCAGCAAATAGGCGGCAGACAGACCCGCAATACCGGTGCCGATAACGGCCAGGCTGGGTCTGTGCCGCTGATTTGCATGCGGTCCCATCAAGCGTAATAGGCCACGCTTTGCATCGCGGTTGCTATCAGTTCGCGGCGGCTGTTCCAGATGCTCATATACTGGCTGCTCGCGCCATGATCGGCGTGGTGGGTGCGGGAATCGATGAGCCACCAGCCGTCCTGGGTTGTCAGCTCTTCTGCAATGATATTGACCTGCCAGTTCATCGAACTGACCATGGCATTTTTGTCGAGCAGCCCCATTACTGAAGGCGGCAGACTGTCGCACATGCAGAGAATTTCGGCCATCGGGTCGAGACCGGCGCGCTGCTTCAGCCGCATCCAGCGGGTCAGGCGGTTGGTCTTGATACTGGTGTCGATCCGCTTGCCGACATATTCCATGTTCGATGTGAAATATTGCGGCGGTCCGCTGTGCAGGTCCGCATCTCCGGGCAACGGCGGAAAGTCCGGTTCATCGATATCATAGGTCCTGACATCGGTCGGACGGGGGGCAGCAAAAATGAAGTTGCAGTGTAGGCCGAGCCCCTTGTCGCCAAATATCTCCGACTGGACAAAGGCGGTATTCTTGCCGCGGCGAAGCATAGTGGTTTCCGCGGTCAATGCGCCGAACAACGGTCCGGTAAAGGCGATTTGAGCCGATCGCAGCGGTGGCAGTCCGGTCTCGATATGGCTGGCCGCGTGATAGGCAATCGCTCCGGACAGTCCACCAAAGGCCGTGCGACCCTGTGTCCAGCTTTGTGGCAGAGCGACCGGATTTCCGGGTCCGCCGGCTCCGCATTGGTCAAGCAGATCGGCAAGGGCGATGGATTGGGGATGTTTTTCAGTCATGCTTCCCGCTTATCGGGCTAATCATTTGAAATCCACTGGTAAGTTTACTGCCGACATTTACAAAAGCTGACATATGATTTATAGCTTTGGTGAATTTTCAAACTCTTACTGAAAGAATTTGTGATGAGCTACGCCAACACCCTGACCCGCGCCGATTTGGCTGACACCATGAATCGGCAAGTCGGGCTTTCGCGTGCCGATAGCGCTGTCATGGTGGAGTCGATTCTGGATCATATGATCGAGGCGCTGGTCGATGGTGAGAATGTCAAGATTTCAGGATTTGGAACCTTTGTTTTGCGTGACAAAGGGGAACGCACCGGCCGCAATCCCAAGACGGGGGTCGAAGTGCCGATTGCACCGCGCCGGGTTTTGACTTTCCGCGCCAGCCAGACGATGCGTGACAGGATTATCGCCGCAGGTTAATGGACCCGGCGAAACCGGGGGAGTAGAGTATGACCAAGGAACAAGGTGCCTTCCGGACCATCGGAGAGCTGTCCAAAGAGCTGGGCATAAAACCTCATATCCTGCGTTATTGGGAAGACCAGTTTGCGGTTCTGAATCCTCTGAAACGTGCAGGATCGCGTCGTCATTATCGTCCCGAAGATGTCGAGATAGTTAAAGCGATCAACCGCCTGCTCAATCAGGAAGGTTATACCATCAAGGGCGCCCGCAAATTCCTGGCAGCACAGCGCAGGGGGCCGGAAATGGTTGAAGATGCGCCGCAACACGGTGCTGCGCCTATGTCGGCGTTGACGGGTAAGCCCGGGAATGACGGTCCGATTATAGCTGAACTGAAATCGATCCGTGACCGATTGTCGCAGGCGCTCGATCACGCCTGATCACTGAACGGCTTGGGGAATCTTCGCTAGTCGTAATTTGGCCCCAGTTCGGGATCAAGGTCGCGTGGCCGGGTAAAACGGTCCAGCGTACCGCATCTTTCCGTGATGTCGCTCCAGCTATCAATCGCAAGGGTCATCTCGGCCAGCGTGGCCGTCGGATATTTCGTTTCCACTTCGTCGCGCGCCGGGGAGCTGCCGTCATCGGGAACCAGATCGAAAACCAGATCTTCCAGCCCCGGATTGTGGCCGACCATCAGAACATGCTCCGCTTCCGCGCTGGCGCCGCGCAAGACATCGAGCAGGGTGGCCGAAGAGGCGAGATAGATTTTGCGGTCCCAGGTCGGTTCCATCGCCTGACCACTGGCTTCCTCGACATGCTCCAGCGTTTCTATCACCCGGACGGCGGGAGAGGCCAGGATCTGATCGAAGCTCAGTCCATTGCGCTGAATGAAGCGGCCCATGACCGCAGCGGCGCGCTTGCCCTTCTTGTTGAGCGGACGGTCGAAGTCGCGGTCAACCGGATCATCCCAGCTGGATTTGGCGTGACGCAGGAGTGTGAGCTTTTTCATTGCGGATCGTCATGCATCAAACTTGTTTCAGTTGAAAGACCGGATTGCGGCATATCCGATTTTGCCTTGCGGATCTCTGCCAGGGCCTGGTCCAGCGGCATCCGTTCGACCGGAGTGCCCTCGGGAAAGGCGGAAAGCAGCCGCGACGGGAAGGCCGAAGAGAGGATCACAAAATGGCCGTGGTCGTCGGCTCGCCGGATGATCCGGCCAAAGGCCTGAGCCAGACGGGCGCGGATGATCCGGTCGTCATAAGCGCTGCCGCCCCCTGCCATTTTTCGCGCCCGGTGCAAAATATCGGGACGCGGCCAGGGGACCGATTCCATCACCACCAGCCGCAGGCTCTGGCCCGGGACATCAACGCCGTCGCGTAACGCGTCCGTGCCGAGCAGACTCGCCTTGGGGTCGTCGCGGAAGATATCGACCAGGGTACCGGTATCGATCGGGTCGACATGCTGGGCATAAATGGGCAAGCCGCTCTGTGCCATCCGGTCGGCGATCCGGGCATAGACGGTACGCAGGCGCCGGATCGCGGTGAACAGGCCAAGCGTCCCGCCACCGGAGGCCTCGATCAGCTGCGCATAGGCGCCGGCCAGCCCGGCCATATCGCCGCGTTTCACATCGGTGACGATGATCACCTTGGCCTGGTTGGGATAGTCAAACGGGCTGGCGACCTCGAATTCCCGAGGCGCGTGATCGAGATGAACCGCGCCGCTCCGGGTTCTGGCGGTTTCCCAGCCGCCGCCGCCTTTCAACGTCGCAGAGGTGATCATGACGCCATGGGCGGGTTTGGTGACGACCTCGGTGACCGGGATGGTTGGATCAAGCCAGTGGCGGCAGATACCGATGTCATATTCGCGGCCCTCGAACCGGTCGATCATCAGCCAGTCGACAAAATCGGGGTCGGCCGGGCCGCCGATGCGCGACAACAAGGAGAGCCAGCTCGTCAATGTGTCGCAGCGCCAGCCAAGGCTCGACAGCGCGCCTTCCATGCGGGCGCGGGCCTGCGCGTCCATCCAGTCGGGGCCTTCCTCGATCAGATGTTCGATTCTCTGACCCAGCCGGACCAGCGGCTTGAGCAGCGCGTCCATCGCCGTTGCGGCATTGGCAACGGCGTCGATCATCGGTCCCTTGATGTCGGTCAGCTCGGTTTCCAGACTATAGCCGGCGTCGGCGCTCTGGCTTTCATCGCGGGCAAAGACCATCGCGCGGACTTCCTGCAGCAACGCCTCGATCGGTCCAAAGGGCTCGCCTTCGGCAACCCGTTGGAGCCAGCCGTCGCCGGGCAATGCTTCGGCCGCCTGACGGGCGCTTTCAATTGCGCGACCGCCTTCTTCGTCATAGGAGGCGAGATCGGCAAGCCGGGCGGCAAGCCCGCGCCGGCGGCCTCGGTTTTTCGATTCCGGTCCTATCACCCAGCGCCGGATCTCGATGGTTTCCTGTCCTGACAGCCTTGCCGCGAACATCGAATCGGCGGCATCGAACAGATGATGGCCTTCGTCGAAGATCAGTCTCGTCGGCCGGTTCTGCTGTTCGCGTCCGCGCGCGGCATTGACCATGACCAGCGCGTGATTGGCGATGACGATATCCGCCTGCTGGCTGGCGCGGGCGGCTTTCTCGATGAAACATTTGCGATAATGCGGACAGCCGGCATAGACGCATTCGCCGCGCCGGTCGGTCAGTGCCGTAGCACCGTTGCGGCGAAAGAGGGTGGTCAGCCATCCGGGCAGATCGCCGCCGACCATATCGCCATCCTTGCTATAGGCAGCCCAGCGCGCGACCAGATGGGCAAGTATCGCAGCCCGTCCGGCAAAGCCGCCCTGCAGCGCGTCTTCCAGATTGAGCAGGCAGAGATAATTTTCCCGGCCCTTGCGGACCACGACTTTCCGACGGAATGTCCCCTCATCCGGATAGATGCGCCGGGTTTCCCGGTCGAGTTGCCGTTGCAGCGCCTTGGTAAAGGTTGAAATCCATACCGCGCCGCCGGCCTGCTGCGACCAAAGGGATGCAGGCGCAAGATAGCCAAGCGTCTTGCCAATCCCGGTGCCCGCCTCGGCCAGCAGCATATTGGGCGCACCTCTGATCTTGCGCGGATTGAAAATCTCGCTGACCGCGGCGGCATAGCTTTTCTGGCCTTCCCGTTCTTCCGAACCTTTCCCGGTCAGGCTGTCGAGCGTGGCCAATGTTTCCTGTTTGTCGACGGTAATCGATCGTGGTGCAGGGCGCGGTACTTCTTCTTCCCATTCGTCAAGCTTGGAGAACAGCCAGCGTTCAGTCTCCACCGGCTTTGTCAGTCTTTTCCCGACTTCCTGCGCCCAGGGCCAGCGCAGCCGGTATAGCGCCTGCGCGCTGCTCCATGCGCCTTCCCGTTCTTTCCAGAAGGGAGCTTTCAATCCATCCAGCAACAGAACCGCGGCTTGCCGGTAGAGCGCTGCGATATCGGCTTCCTGTCCGGGCGGCGTCAGACCGAGAGTCTTGGCGAGACCGGAAGGCGTCGGCACGACAAACTGGGCGGGATGGATGAAGGCGTATAGCTCCAGCAGGTCCAGCCCCGACAGATCGGGATAGCCCAGCCTCTGCCCCAGCAGCGGCGCGTTGAGCAGGATATGCGGCGTCTCTGCAACCCGGCCAATGGCCTCGCCCTTGCCGATCGCGCGCGTCTCCCCCTCACTCGAGCAAATCCAGATGCCGCTATGGCTGGCATGGAGGGAAGGATAGGGAAGCAGCTCGGCCATCTAGCGAGCGATTACCGGTACGCCGGCGATCCACGGGTGGGCAAACATCAAAATAGCATAGAGTATCGCCACTATTACCACACTCAGCAATTCGCGGCCGAGGCTCGCGACCTTGGCCGGTTTCACCCAGACGCCTTCGTTGCGTGACACGGTGACAATCGAGATCAGCGCCCACAGGCCGAGACCGCCGAACAAGACCAGCGACTTGTTGTCGCCATTGGCGAGCAGATGGCCGACCGCCCAGATCAGCACGCCGGTCAGCATCGGATGCCGTATCCACTGCCGGATTCGCGACGCGCCCTGCGCCGCGCCGATCAGCAGGATGGCTATGAACATCAGCGTCATATTGGCATGACGACCCCATGCGGGCGGGTCATAGACAAATTCTGCGGTGGTCGAGCGCCAGCCGAAAATCATCAGAGCCAGCGCAACCAGCAGGATCAATGCCACCAGTCCCTTGTGCGGACCTTCGCCGATCGCGCCCTGGATCGTGCCGCGCAGGCCCGGCGTGACCGATTTCATCAGATGGATCAGGCTCCACAGCAGAACCCCCGTAATCAGCATTGCCATGTTCAATCTCCCGCTTTTGTTGCGTTCTACCTTGCCATATAGGCTAAGGCTACTATTTGCGCAGCATTGACTGAAAAGGACTAATTGTGACCGATTATCGTGAAGCAGCAGAGAATTCCAAAGCGTGGCCGTTCGAGGAAGCCCGCAAGCTGCTCAAACGCTATCGCGGCGAGCGCGGCGCACCGGCACCAAAACCGGGTGGCGAACCAATGCTGTTCGAGACCGGCTATGGTCCGTCGGGCCTGCCGCATATCGGCACGTTCAACGAAGTGTTGCGCACGACGATGGTGCGTCACGCCTATGAAACGCTGACCGGCAATCCGACAAGACTGATCGCGTTCAGCGACGACATGGACGGATTTCGCAAGGTGCCGACCAATGTTCCCAATCAGGATATGCTGGCCGAGCATCTGCACAAGCCACTCACGCAGGTTCCCGACCCGTTCGGGAAATTCGAGAGTTTTGCGGCGCATAATAATGCGATGCTGCGCGATTTTCTCGACCAGTTCGGTTTTGACTATGAGTTCATGTCCTCAACCGAGCAATATCGCAGCGGCGCCTTTGACGAGACGCTGAAGCTGGTTTTGGCCCGCAACCAGCAGATACTCGACATCATGCTGCCGACTCTGGGCAAGGAGCGGCAGGCGACCTATTCGCCGATACTGCCGATCAGCCCGAAAACCGGTCATGTGCTGCAGGTGCCGGTGGAGGTTGTCGACGCGGAAGCGGGGATCGTCCGTTTCGAAGACGATGGCGAGATGATCGAGCATGTTGCGCTGAGCGGCGGTGCCAAGCTGCAATGGAAGGTGGACTGGGCGATGCGCTGGACCGCGCTTGGTGTCGACTATGAAATGTATGGCAAGGACCTGACCGACAGCGGCATCCAGTCCGGGAAGATCGCCAAGATATTGGGCGCACGCAAACCCGAGGGGCTGATCTACGAGATGTTCCTCGACGAGAAGGGCGAGAAGATATCCAAGTCCAAGGGCAATGGCCTCAGCCTCGAGGAATGGCTGCGCTATGGCTCCGAGAACAGCCTTGCATTCTATATCTTCCGCGAGCCGAAGTCCGCGAAGCAATTGCATATGGGTGTGATCCCCAAGGCGGTGGACGAATATTTCCAGTTCCGCGCCAACTGGCACGAGCAGGACGCCGTCAAGCGGCTCGGCAATGCAGTGCATCATGTCCACAATGGCGATGTGCCGACGGATACGATCCCGGTCACCTTCGGCCTGCTGCTCAATCTTGTCGGCGTGATGGGCGATGCGGACCGCGAGCAGATCTGGGGCTATCTGCGGCAATATGCGCCGGACGCCACGCCCGAACGCTATCCTGATCTCGACGAGCTGATTGGCAATGCCATGGCCTATCACAAGGATTTCATCGCTCCGACCCTGAAGCGTCGCAAGCCCGAAGGGGTGGAAGTGGCGGCGCTGCAGCGGCTCGATAGCGAGCTGGCCGCACTGCCGGACGAAGCACCTGCCGAGGATATCCAGAATATCGTCTATGCCATTGGCAAGGAAGGCGGCTTCGACAATCTGCGCGACTGGTTCAAGGCTTTGTACGAGACGTTGCTCGGCTCGTCGCAGGGACCGCGCATGGGTAGTTTCATCGCGCTTTACGGCATCGACAATACCCGCAAGCTGATTGCAGAAGCGCTGGCATGATCGACATTTTTACCACCGGCGGGACCATCGACAAGGTCTATTTTGACGCTCTTTCCGAATATCAGATCGGCGCCACAGCGCTGCCCGATATGCTGCAGGAGAATAATGTCTTTGTCGCGCACCGGGTGACGCAGCTGATGCGCAAGGACAGTCTCGAGCTGACCGATGCAGACCGGGCGGCAATCCGGGACGCGGTTGCGGCGAGCGATGTCGACAAGATACTGGTGACTCACGGTACCGACACGATGGTCGACACGGCGCGGGTGCTGTCGGGCATCGCCGGTAAGACCATCGTGCTGACCGGCGCGATGCAGCCAGCATCGCTGCGGATCAGCGATGCCCAGTTCAACGTCGGTTTTGCTCTTGCCGCTACCCAGACCCTGCCACATGGCGTCTATATTGCCATGAACGGCGAAGTCTTCGATCCGGCCAACACGCACAAGGACCGTTTGGCGCACCGCTTCGTCCGCGACCAGTAGCCCCGGTGCAGCTGGCCTAGGCCGTGACCGGCCGGGTCACTGTCCGCAAGACCTCGGCATAGCTGCTGGCGATCGTCATGCGTGGGCCGTAACCCCTGGCGACCAGCAGGTCATGCGCCTTTGGCAGATTATAGCAGGGCACGCCCATGAACAGATGATGCTCGCTGTGATAATTGACCCAGTAAGGCGCCAGCGTCATCCGCATCAGCATATTGGCTTTTGTCGTCCGCGCATGGCTGAACGGGTCATCGCCGCCGGTGGTGGTGCAGGCATGTTCGGCGATATTGCGAATCCGCAGGACCAGCTGGAACGTGGTCGCCAGCGCGGCCAGCCAGATCAGAAAGGGAATGATGCCGAGCGTCGCCAGGCTGACCAGCAGTACCGTCAGCTGGATCAGCAGAAAACGGCCGACCGTTCTGGTGGCCCGCTTGGCCCCGTCCAGATCGATCACGGGCGCGGCGACGCCGGCCGCACCATTGCGGTTCATCGGGGTCCCTGCCGATGTATCGCGCTTGGCCGGGGGCGTGTCCTCATGCGCACCTGACATCATCGCCTGCAGGCCCGTCCACGCCACCGCTAACTGGTTGCTGCGCTGCTTGAAGAATGTCTGCCCGGTCAGGTCGCGGATCACCTTGCGGCTCATGCTCGCCGATGTGGTCGGGAAAGCCGCCGACAGGCCGAGATCAGGATCTTCGCTCTGCTGGGTGAAACGGTGATGGGTTAGATGATAGGCGCGATAGCTGTGCAGGTCGCTGCCGGTGGCCGAACCGGTCAGCCACTGGCCGACAAAGTTGTTGGTCTTGCGGCTGGGGTGTAGCAGGCCGTGTGCTCCTTCGTGCATCAGGATCGACAGGCCGAGCTGGCGCCCGCCGACCAGCACCAGCGCCAGCGGCGTTGCCGCCAGTCCGGCCAGCCAGTGCCATTGCCAGAGCAGCGCCGTCCCGCCGGTCAGCAGTGCCACCATCAGCCAGGCGTGCAACGACAGCCACAGACCGTGCCAGCGGGAAACGCGGGTCAGCGCCTTCCACTCTTCAGGCGTGAAAATCTCGTTGGGCCTGGCGGCTTTTACAGCGGGCATGATGCGATCCTCTTCTCCCCGCAATATAGCTGTTTTCTGCCGATTTTACAAATGTCGGCGATGCCGTAGCGTTAACCCGGAGTGGTGGCATTCCGTTCGTCCTGAGCCTGTCTAAGGACGATTGTGCGCAGACTGGTCCTTCGATAAGCTTAGGACGAACGGACGATTATTCCCGCACTAGGCCAGGGCCTCGGCCAACCTCTCCATGAAATCCGCGCCACGGGCAAACTGGTCAGCCGCCAGATATTCGTTCGGCTGATGGGCCTGTTCGATCGATCCCGGACCGCAGATCACGGTAGCAAAGCCGGCCTGCTGGAACTGCCCGGCCTCGGCGGCATAGGAGACCACGCCCGACGGGCTGTTGTCGCCGGTCAAGCGACGGACAAAGGCCTCGGCTGCCTCGGAACCGGCCGGTGTCATCGGCGGCGCATTGGACAGCCGCGTGATGGTGACGGCGGCTTCGGGAAAGGCCCCGCGCATCTCGCCATCGAGCGCTGCGATTTTTGCCTTGAACGGCGCCAGCACGGCTTCCGGGTCGACATCCGGCGGACAGCGCAGGTCAAAGACAAAATGTGCCCGGCGCGCCAAGATATTGGCCGCAGTCCCGCCCTCCATCCTGCCGATGGTCAGCGTCGCATGCGGCGGAACGAAGGGGGATTCCGGGTCGGCATTTTCCCACAGATTGCGCGCCAGTTCGGCCAGATCATGCATCAGTTCCACCGCCACCATATTGGCGGACAGACCGAGATGGGTGAGGCTGCTATGCGCTTCGTGGCCGAGTATCTCGACCTCGTGAACGGTGATCCCCTTGTGACCACTGACGACCTTCATCATCGTCGGCTCGCCGATGATCGCGAGCGCCGGCTTTGGCAGTTTTTCGGCCATTTCCTCGATCATGGCCGGCGCCCCGAGGCAGCCGACTTCCTCGTCATAGCTGAAAGCCAGATGCACGGGTTTCGCGCTCTTCCTGAAAAGGGGTACGGCGGCCAGCGCCAGCGCGATAAACCCTTTCATGTCGCAGGTCCCGCGTCCGTGCAGCAGGCCATTGCGTTCGGTCACGGTCCACGGATCGCTGTCCCAGGCCTGCCCATCGACCGGTACGACATCGCTATGGCCCGAGAGGATCACGCCGCCTTCCACATTCGGTCCCACGCTCGCGTAGAGATTGGCCTTGGACCCGTCAGCGTTGACGACGCGTGTGGATGGCACGCCATGGCCGGCGAGAAAATCCTCGATCCATGCGATCAGTTCGAGATTGCTGTTCCGAGAGGTGGTGTCGAAGGCGATCAGCCGGGCAAGAATTTCGCGGGCGCTAGAGATCAGACTCTCGGTCATCGGGCCATGAACTTTACACAGTTTACACTGTTAAGAGAAAAAATGCGGTGGGACCCGAAAATGGTGAAAAATAGCGGTTTTGGCGAGGAACTTCTGAAAGTGATCATGCGGCGCGACTATCACAACAGGCGTGGTGTAGGACAGGGAATTTTGCAACAAGCCTTTTCTCCCGCAGGGGAGGAGACCTTCATGTCTGAGCATGGAGCATTGTCCCGGCGCCGGCTCCTCCAGCAAGCCGCTGAACTAGTGGCCCGTTCCAGCCAGCTCATCGGCAATGAAATCGAGAAGTTCGGTTTCGAGCGGGTCCAGATTCTGGTCGGCGTGAATTTTGCCATGCAACCAGCTATTCTCCACGATGGTCAGTTTTCGTGCCTGCGCGACCGCATCGATGTGACCGCATTCGCTGTTCTTTTGACCGAATATGTCGCTGTCGAACACTTTTCGAAACGTCCCGCCGATGTCGGAATCTTTCATCCGGCCGAAAAAGCCCCTGACGCTGGGCTTGTTGTCGTCCATGAACCGTTCCAGATGCGCGGCTTCTGTGCGGCACAGCATGTCATATTCGCCATAGGCCATCAGATAGTTGCCGATCAGCTGAACGAACAGTTTCGGCCAGTGCTTGCTATTGCCAGCAGCGAGCGTCGCATCCTTGATCCGGAACAGCATGTCGGCCTCGTTGCGGCTTATCCGGCCGGGTCCGTCCGAGCCAGCAGCATAGCAGACCCGGCGCAGAATCTCGACTTCGGCATCGCTGACAGAACCGGGCTGCAGCGATCCTGTGTTGCGGGTTGGACCCTCGCCGGTCAGGACGGCATCTTCAATCTGCTTGAGGACATAGTCTTGCAGGGTTTCCGGCGTGCCGGTGGCTTTTTCCATTGTCCGCACGAGCAGCTCCAGTTCCGCAGCGGACTGGACTTTGCCGTCATGGTCGATTTTCTCCATCAGCCATCGCGCATTGTCTTCGCTGACATAGCCCTTTGGCTCCGTCTGCTGGACAATATATGCAGTGATGGCGGCGACAAAAAACTCGTGCCACTCCTCGCCCGGCTGACAGTCGAGATCATTGATTTCGAATAGCAGCTCGGCCTCTTCCGCGCTGATCACACCGTCGGGCCAGATCTCCTTGCGCAACGACAACACATCTGCCGCGCTAATTGTCTGTCTGGCTTTGATAGACCCGATCAGTCCCGATACGTCCATTTTCATCATATTCATCCCGCTGTTTCGGAACTGCGACTAGACGAAATTGCTTAAAATGCGGTTAGTGGAACGTTTCGTGCCGACCCTTATGGTCTTGCCGGTATGAGGGATGGTTATCCTTCATACCGGCTGCGATCCTTGGAAAATGATCTGATCAGGCCTGGGACTTGATCCAGTCGCGTATCTTGCTTTCCAATACGGTCATCGGCAAGGCGCCGGTGTTGAGCACCTGGTCGTGGAATTCGCGCGGGTCGAATTTTTCGCCGAGCGCCTCCTGGGCCTCTTTTTTCAGCCGCTGAATGGTCAGCGCGCCAATCTTGTAGGCCAGCGCCTGCGACGGAATGGCAATATAGCGTTCGACTTCCGCGGTTGCATCGGTTTTGCCCATGCTGCTGTTGTCGAGCATATACTGGATGGCCTGATCACGGGTCCAGCCTTTGCTATGCAGGCCGGTATCTACGACCAGCCGCATCGCGCGGAGCATCTCGTCATCGAGATGGCCGAAACGCTGATAGGGATCGTCATAGAGCTCCATCGGGAAACCGAGCTTCTCGGAATAAAGTGCCCAGCCTTCGACAAAGGCGGTGTTGCCACCGAAGCGCATGAAGTTCGGCAGGTCGGTATTTTCCTGAGCCAGAGAAATCTGGAAATGGTGGCCCGGGGCGCCTTCGTGCAGATAGAGCGTCGTGATGCCGGATGTGTTGCGCGACGGCAGGTCATAGGCATTGAAGTAGAAGACGCCGGGACGCGAACCGTCGGGCGTACCGCTCTGGTAAGAGCCACCAGCCTGGAATTTCTCGATCGATTCATCATAGGGCCGGATTTCCAGCGGTGATTTCGGCAGCACCTTGAACTGTTCGCCGATTCTCGCGTCGACCTTCTTGCCCATGTCATAATAGGCCTGGGTCAGCGCTTCGCGGGATTCCGGGTGGAACTGTTCGTCGGTGCGCAGAAATTCGAAAAATTCGGACAATGTGCCTTCAAAGCCAACCTCGGCCTTGATCGCTTCCATCTCGGTCTTGATCCGCTTGACTTCGTTGAGGCCGAGATTGTGGATATAGTCGGCTTTCAGCGGCAGGGTCGTCGTATTTTCGATCATGTTCTCATAGAGAAGCGCGCCGCCCTTCATGCTGGACAGTCCGACTTCGTCGCGGGCTACGGCGAGATATTCGTCTTTCAGGAAATCACGCATCCGCTGATAGCTGGCAAAAATATCGTTCGTCGCCGCTTCATACTCCTTGGTCAGGCGCGCCTTGTCGGCTTCGCTGAAATCCTCGGGGAAATTTTTCGTCGGGGCCATGAACGGGCTGTCTTCCAGACCCAGGCCGATCTGCGTCGCAAGCTGTTCAATGACATTGGTTATGGTCAGCTTTGTCTCGACAACGCCACTGTCCATGCCTTCACGGAAGCGGTCGATCGAACGGTCACCAATGGTGATGAACTGTTTGTGGCGCTTCAGATTATCCTCGTAATTTTTCACCGTTTTGAACGGCGCGCCGCCCTTGCCGGATGCAAAATTGGGGTAGAATGTGTGAAAGCCGCTGAAATGGTTTACCGGCCGGACCACGGTCAGCGCCATGATTTCATCGGAATAGCCCTTGAGCGCCTGCTGCTTGTCGCGCTTGAACACGTCGTAGGCAATTTTGTCGGTAGCGCTCAGCTTGCTGCGGTCGATTTTCATCAGCGCCGCCAGTTCGGCGGTTTCGGCGGCTTTTTCCTTGGCGAAATATTCGTCGGAAATATAATCGCCCAACTGATCGGCATAGCGTTCGTCGCCGCGGAAAAGTGCGCCGATCGGATTGCGCTTGAGATTATCCTCGTCGCTTTTGGCGAACAGGGCTTTCAGCTTTTCGCCTTCGGTCATTTCCGCCGCTTCGTGATGTTCCATCGCCGCTGCGCTCGTTACGGCGAGCGGCTGGGCCATCGCAAGACTGCCGGTCGCGAGCAGGCTGGTGCCGAGAAGAAGCGCGAGAGAATTCTTGATCATATCTGGTTCCTATCCAAAACTGTTGTGGCCAGCTAACACGGTAAGGTTTCACTCGCAACGACTTCGCGAAATTCGGGATGTCGTTGGTCGAAACCGGTCGGCGGTTGATCGGGAAACAGGCCTTTCCCCGGGATCAGGCCTCGCGCCACTGGTTGAGACGGAACCATTTGGTGATGATATATTTCGTGCCCTGCTCGACCGGTGTACCGGCGTGCAAAGTGTTGATATTGGGCGTCCCGTCGGGCTTCATATTGTTCCAGATCAACAACATGCCGCGGCGCGGTTCGACCTCATACTGCAGTTGCGGGAAAGCGGTGGCGCCTCCTTTTTCCGGCTCGTTGAGATAGGCCATGGCGGTCCAGCTGCGCTGACCGCCGTGCGGGCCTTCATATTGCCAGTAGGATTCACTCTGGTGAAAATAGTCGTGATGGTCCTTGAACTGCTGGCCCGGCCGGTAGCGCTGGCCCTGAAGGATTTCGCTGTGCGATTGCGGCAGGCCCAGAAGGTCGCAGATCGACTTGTCGATGCGCTGGATATCCGGGTCCTCGGGGTCGACATTGCAGCTGTAGCTGGTGCGATAGCCGTCACGCTCGCTGCCCTTGTAGAGGGTTGAGGGCTGACTGTCGCTCTCGATCATGTTGATCAGCAGATCGCAATCGGTCTCGCTGAGGAAGTTCTGGTGGACATAGAGCTGCACCAGCGGGCTTTCCAGCCATTGCACCCGGGGATGGGCGTTAAGCCTTTCGGTGACCTTCAGGCCGAGCTGCGCCATCCGCCGCGGGCTGGCGTATAATTCCGTCTGCTTTTTTGAAAAGACCTTGGCCATGGATGCAGTCTAGTCTTTGGCGCGGCCGGGGACCATCATCCGGTCGATCTTTTCCAGCGGGCCTGTCATTCTCGGTCTCCTTTTTTCCCGCCGCACTTCTGCTTGGAGGCCGGGCAGGATGCAACAAAAAACCCGCCGCCTGATCAGGCAGCGGGTCTCGTCGACGAATGTCGTGTCTTACCAGAAGAAGTCGTAGATCACGTCGATGACTTCGCCGGTGTAGGTGTCGACCAGCAGGACATCGTCATAATAGCGGATCCAGCGGGTGCCGGCATAGGCCGCGGGAAGACGATAGCGCCACGGGTCGTTGATCCAGTAGCGCGATCCGTAGAAGGATGCGCCCAGAAATACCCCGATATTCCAGCGGCGGTAGCTGTGTGACCGGTAAGGCGAATAATAGCGTCCCAGCCGGTAGTAGCTGCGATTGGCCTGACGGTAGCGCCGCCAGTCATAGCGCCGGTCCTGACGCCAGCTACGGTTCCAGTTGCGATTGTTACGGTTGTAATTGCGGTTGTGTCTGACCTGGCGGTTATCCCGATAGCGACGGTCGATACGGCCATCGCGGTTGCGGTCCACCCGACGGTCGACCCGGTCATTGTTGTTGCGGTCGTAGCGGCGGTCGATCCGGCCGTCGCGATTGCGATCATAGCGCCTGTCGACCCGGCCGTCGCGGTTGACGTCGCCACGTCTGGCGGCACGCCGTTCTACGGTCCGGCGGTTCTGGGTGGCTGACCTGCTGGCCGCGCGCTGGCGGTCCACCCGCCGCTCCCGCTGGGTGGCGAGATTGACACTGCGGTCAGCAGACCGTTCCGCGCGGCGGGTCTGGCGGGACTCGCGTGTTTCGGTTCGGTTGCTTCGCGATGCGGTTCGGCTTTGCCGGCTTATATCAGCCTGTCCGCGGTTGTTTCGGGCCTGCCCGCGATTGCCCTGACGGTTGGCGCGATTGGCCCGCCGCTCGCTGCGGCCATCGCGCTGCAAAGCGACAGCGCCGGTTAGGTCGGCCTTGGTCAGTCCGGGCGCGCTGTTGAGGTTGGGTGCAATTTCGGCGGCGGATGCGGCGGCGGGCGTCAACATCGTGGCCGCCATCAGGCCTGTGGCTAAAAATATACGCATGGCTTACTCCTGTTGCTGGCGACTCCATTTGCCGCATCTGTGCAACAGGTGATAGTTCATTAACCCTGTCGGAGTCCTGAACTGACTTGTTATGTTCAGGAAAGGTGGATTTAACCTGAACAAAACTCCTGTTCAATCCACCCCCGCGCGGGCTGGGAACACGATCTAGTCTTTCAGATTATCCTTCTCGAGCCATTCTTCCAGCCATTTGATCGTATATTCGCCGGACTGGAACTCCTCGTCATAGACCAGCTTCTGGTGCAACGGGATGGTTGTCTCGACGCCTTCGATGACAAATTCGTCGAGCGCGCGGGCCAGCCGCATCATGCAACCGTCGCGGGTGCGGCCATAGACAATCAGCTTGGCAATCATGCTGTCGTAATAAGGCGGGATCGAATAGCCGGCGTAGAGACCGCTGTCGACGCGGACATGCATGCCGCCGGGCGCATGATAGCTGGTGACCTTGCCGGGGGATGGCGCCCAAGTCTTGGGATTTTCCGCATTGATCCGGCATTCGATGGCATGGCCGCTGAATACCAGATCTTCCTGTTTCACCGAAAGATCGCGGCCATCGGCGATACGGATCTGTTCGCGGACCAGGTCAACGCCGGTGATCATCTCGGTAACCGGATGCTCGACCTGCAGGCGGGTGTTCATTTCGATAAAATAAAATTCGTCATTTTCGTAGAGAAATTCGATCGTGCCGGCACCGCGATATTGCATGCCCTTCATCGCGTCGACACAGACCTTGCCCATGGCTTCGCGCTGCTCTGCGCTGATCACCGGCGAAGGCGCTTCCTCGAGAACCTTCTGGTGACGGCGCTGCAGCGAACAGTCGCGTTCGCCGAGATGGATGGCATTGCCACGACCGTCACCGAAGACCTGAAATTCGATATGGCGCGGATCGCCCAGATATTTTTCGATATAGACAGTCGCGTCACCGAAGGCGGCCTTCGCCTCGGTGCCGGCCTGCTTCATCTGGGTTTCCAGCTCGGTTTCGTTGTTGACCACTTTCATGCCGCGACCACCGCCGCCGGAAGCGGCCTTGATGATCACCGGATAGCCGACCTGCTTGGCGACCTGCTTGGCCTCCGCAATCTCGCTGACTGCGCCATCGGATCCGGGCACCAGAGGGATGCCCAGATCACCGGCGGTTTTCTTGGCGGCAACCTTGTCGCCCATCACCTTGATATGTTCCGGTTTGGGGCCGATCCACTTGATACCATGCGCCTCGACGACTTCGGCGAAATGCGCGTTTTCGGAAAGGAAGCCATAGCCGGGGTGAATCGCGTCCGCGCCGCTGATCTCGGCAGCCGAGATGATCGCCGGTATCGACAGATAGCTGTCGGCTGCGGAGGGGGGGCCGATGCAGACGGCCTGGTCGGCAAGCCGCACATGCATGGCGTCTGCGTCCGCGGTGCTGTGGACGGCGACGGTTTCGATGCCCAGCTCTTTGGCCGCGCGCAAAATCCGGAGAGCGATTTCTCCGCGATTGGCAATCAGGATTTTTTCAATGGTCACGCTATAAACCTCAAGCGATCACGACGAGCGGCTGGTCGAATTCTATCGGCTGGCCATTTTCGACCAGGATCGCCTTGACCGTGCCGGCTTTGTCGGAGGTGATCGGGTTCATCACTTTCATGGCCTCCACGATCAGCAACGTGTCACCTGCGGCGACCTTGTCCCCGACGCTGATGAAATTGGCGGCACCGGGTTCTGGCGCCAGATAGGCCGTGCCGACCATCGGCGATTTCTGTGCGCCGGCATGGTCGTCTGCCGGAGCGGCTGCTGCTTCTGCGGCCGGGGCAGGTGCTGCGGGGGCAGCGGGTGCCGGGGCTGCTGCGATCGGTGCGGACACAACCGGGGTACCGCCGCGCGCGACCTTGATCTTGCGCTCACCATCTTCGACTTCGATTTCTGTCAGGCCCGCCTTGTCGAGAATGGCAGCAAGATCGCGAACCAGTTTGATGTCCACGTTCATGCCTTCACCCGTTTCTTTCTTTGCAGACATTTTTTGTCCTTATGCTTGTCGTTAAAATTTGCTCGCTGCATCCAGCGCCAATTGATAGCCCAAAGCACCAAAGCCGCAAATGCTTCCTTTTGCAACCGGTGCGATGAAACTCTTGTGACGAAATTCCTCGCGCGCCGCCGGATTGGAAATATGCACTTCGATGACCGGCGTGTTGATCGCCTTGATCGCGTCGAACAGGGCCAGAGACGTATGGGTCAGCGCGCCGGCGTTCAGGATCACCGCATGGGCGGCTTCCGCAGAAGCTTCGTGCAGCCAGTCAATCAGATGGCCTTCGTGATTGCTCTGGCGAATATCGACGTCCAAGCCCAGCGTCTGGGCATGGTCCTCAATCTGTCCGGCGATCTCGTCGAGTGTTTCCGATCCGTAGACTTCCGGTTCGCGCATGCCGAGCAGGTTGAGATTGGGCCCGTTCAATACAAAGATGGTCTTGGCCGCCAAGATATTGGTCCTTCCCCAAGGCTTTTGGTTGCGACTGAAGCGCCCTCTTTATATGGCTCGTTTTTGAAAAGCGAGATTAAAGACATGAAAGTTATCGAAATGGCTGAAATTCAGATCCGGTTGAATGGCGATGACCGCAAAGTTGCTGCTGGTGGCTCTATTGCCGATCTGGTGCGCTCGCTCGATCTCGATCCGGCGAAAGTGGCCGTGGAGCGCAACCGGCAGATTGTCACCCGGTCGACGCTGGAGCAGGTCAAGGTCGAGCAGGGCGATGAACTGGAAATCGTGCATTTCGTCGGTGGCGGCTCAGGCGATGACAGCTGGACGGTCGCAGGGCGGACGTTCAAGTCGCGGCTGATTGTCGGCACCGGCAAATATAAGGACTTTGCCGAAAATGCCGCTGCAGTGGAAGCGTCGGGTGCGGAGATTGTTACGGTGGCTGTCCGCCGGGTCAATGTGATGGACCCGAACCAGCCGGTTTTGATGGACTATATAGATCCGAAGAAAATAACCTATTTGCCCAACACAGCGGGCTGCTTCAATGCTGACGAGGCGATCCGCACCCTGCGGCTGGCGCGCGAGGCCGGTGGCTGGGATCTGGTCAAGCTGGAGGTGCTCGGCGAGGCGAAGACATTATACCCCAATATGCGCGAAACGCTCGAGGCGACCGAAGTGCTGGCCAAGGAGGGTTTCAAGCCGATGGTCTACTGCGTCGATGACCCGATTGCCGCGAAACAGCTTGAAGACGCGGGTGCCGTGGCGATCATGCCGCTGGGCGCGCCGATCGGCTCCGGATTGGGTATTCAGAACCGGGTGACGATCCGGCTGATCGTCGAGGGCGCCAATGTACCGGTACTGGTCGATGCCGGTGTTGGCACGGCCAGCGACGCAGCGGTGGCGATGGAGCTCGGCTGCGACGGCGTCTTGATGAACACCGCCATCGCCGAAGCGAAAGAACCGGTGCGGATGGCGCGGGCGATGAAGCTTGCCGTCGAGGCCGGACGTGAGGCCTATCTCTCCGGACGCATGGGCCGTCGCATGTATGCCGACCCGTCGAGTCCGCTCTCCGGCCTGATTTAGTGTCGTAATACAGCATGATTCGGTGTCATCTGTAACCATTTGATTCGTAACAAAAGTTACATGATGTTAAATTGGTCGACCAGCGATTGTCGTTGGTCGAAGCTGTCTGCCGTTTGCCGATCAAAATGGCGGTTTATCGAAGTCCGGATGCTCGCCGGTCCATGCTCCCCTATCCAAGATGGTGAGGCGGGAGCATAACCAGTCTCTCCAGACAGCCCTTCCCCGGCACGATGGACAAACCGCTCCCGACCTCACCCCCTAACGGGCAGCGCCGGCCCCCTTGTTCTACCGGCAACGCCCAGAAAATTTTTGAGGAGTGAGAGAATGTCGAACATTAACTTTACCAAATCCCTTTGTGCCGCCGCTGCGGTCGCTGTTGCCGCCACCGGCTTTGCCACGAGTGCCAGTGCCCAGGGTCGGGTGACCCGGACCGCTACGGTGGACTATGCTGACCTGGATCTGACCAGCGAAGATGGCCAGTCGACTTTGCAGGGCCGTCTGAAGGGCGCTGTCCGCGAGGTTTGCGGCAGCGTCGACTCGAAGAACCTGACCGATGTGCTGGATCACGGCGCCTGCATGCAGGAAGCAACGGCCTCGGCCCAGCGTGCCAGTGTGACGATCATGGCGGCGGCCAAATCGGGCAAGCCTGTCAAAACAGCATTGGTGATCAGCAACTAAAGCCGGACTCCAAGAGCCGCAAAACCCCAACAAGCGGCCGCAATTTGGCCAAAACAGCCTTCAAAAGCTCCGGTGTCCCTTACACCGGGGCTTCTTTTGTCGACGATATTGTTCAGATAAAACGAATATACGTCTAAAATATCAAATACTATATACATATTCCTACTTAAGATTAATAAATAAAACTGACATTTAGTCATGATAAAGAACGATTGATTTTCATCAATCAAGTATTTCCAACGTATTAACTATTGTTGGAAACCCGATGGCAATATATTCCCGTCCATATGTAAATGATTGTAACAGAAAGCATCATTTGACTTGCTGCTGCGTTCGTTAGCTTTGCGGGAAACCGCGCCGTCTGGAGGTTTTATGGAAGTCGATCGGGAGAAAAGGCCGAAAAATGTAATCGGACCGTTCGGCGAAGCCCTGAGCCTCAGTGATTTGCCAAAAAGCAGCACCACCCGATGGGTAATTCGGCGAAAAGCCGAGGTGGTCGCTGCCGTGACCGGTGGCTTGCTAAGCCTTGAGGAGGCTTGTGATCGCTATGATCTGTCGTTCGAAGAATTTTTATCATGGCAGGAATCCATCGACAAGTCCGGTTTGCCCGGGCTGCGGATCAGCTATCTATCCAAATATCGTACAGAATATCGGGCCAAGCAGAACAAGCTCGAGCGGTCAGGGTCGCAATCACCCCGAGATCCGTCAGCGGAACTTCATTAATCGAAAGCCCAGATCATGGCCCAAAAGCGAGTCCTCGTCATTGACGAAGAGAGCGCGTTCACGCGTTTTCTGCAGGATGATCTCGAGCAGCGCGAAATATCTGTAGCATGCGTCTATTCCCCGGGCGATGAAAACGGAGCCACGGCCTTCGCCCCCAATGTTATTTTGGCGGATCGGAAAATGCTCTCCCAAAGCAGTGCTGGCCTGTTGCATCAGTTGCCGCTGGTTCTGATGACCGGAACAGATCCGCAGTGGCATAGCGGGAGCGAGGAACCACTGGCGACAGCCAATTCGCAAATTGTGGCGACGATACCCAAGCCGTTCGAACCCGATACGCTCACCGAGTTGATCGATCGATATGCGACAGACAGTCAGAAGGTTAATCTGGACTCGGAATATATCGGGGCGCTGATTGCCAGCGACAGATTGCTCGACAATCTGGTGGTGGAATTCCAATCCAAACACGCGCTCGATGACGGGCGCGTTGTCGGTTACGAAGCCTTGTCGCGGCTGAAGACCAGACGCGCGATCAGCCCGGCAACAATCTTCTCTGCCGCGACGGAAATTTCTCTCGAGATTGAGGCGACGATGAATGTCGTTGACCAGGTGATGAAACTGGCCGGTGCGCTGCGCCGGTCCCGGAAAAGAATGCCGGTATCCTTTAACTGCAGCGCAATATTGCTCACCCAGTCCGATTTTGTCGACTCGCTGTTCGCCCGGTTGCAACAGTCAGCAAATCTCGGCGGCTCGGTGATCATGGAAATTACCGAAGAGAATCGGGTGGCCAATATCAAGGTTGTTTCCGAAATCTGCCAGATGTTGAATCAATATGGTCTTAAAGTGTCGATTGACGATTATGGGACCGGTCACAGCAATTTGGACCGGATTGCCGAAATCCCCTTTGCCGAACTGAAGTTGGACAAGGAGATTTTCTGGGCCTTTTGCAACGACCGCGTGCCGATCTCGGTGCTTGGATCGATTATCGACTTTTGCCACATGCGCGGAGCCAAGACGGTGGTCGAGGGCATCGAGACATCATTGCATCTCGAAAAGGCACGGCTTCTTGGTGCCGATCAGGGACAGGGTTTCTACTGGGGCCGCGCGGTTCCGCCGCAATATCTGGTCAAGGACTGGCACGGGTACTGATTTCCCTCCCGGTCTGGCGGCTTGCTCAGCGGCCGGGGGCCGGAGTTCAAGGCAATGGTATACGGATTCGCATATCAGATATATTTGCACTATGCTGACCGGCATTGCAGCGACCGGAGGGGATTGCCATGAAACAGCTAAGCGCACTTGATGCGATGTTTGCCTATACTGAAACCGCGAACACGCCGATGCATATCGGCCAGCTGTTGATCTATGATCCCTCGACCGCGCCCGGCGGCAAAGTCGGGTTCAAGGACATATTGCGCTATATCGAGGGGCGTCTCGATGGCGCGCGGATTTTCCGGCAGAAACTGGTGCGGGTGCCGCTTGATCTCGACCACCCCTATTGGGTCGACGACGCCAATTTCGATCTCGAGTTTCACGTTCGCCATATCGCCCTGCCGAAGCCGGGTGACTGGCGGCAATTGTGTATTCAGGCGGCGCGCATCTACGCCCGGCCGATGGATATGAACAAGCCGCTGTGGGAATATACGGTGATCGAGGGGCTGGATAATGTCGAGGGTGTGCCGAACGGCAGCTTTGCAGTGCTGCACAAGATGCACCATGCCGCGATTGACGGTCAGTCGGGTTTGCAGATGACATTGGCGCTGCACGATCTCGACGCCGAAATGAAACCCCGCAAGTTCGACTTGCAGTTCGAACCGGAGAAAGACCCCAATCCCGTTGCCCTGCTGGCCAAAGCGCAGTTCAACAATATTGCCAATCCGGTGCGCGGGCTGCAGAATCTGCAGAAGCTGATCCCGATGCCGAAACGGCTGTTCGAGGTGCAGCGCGAATTTCGCCAGCGCGATGACGCAAAGGGCAGTATTCCCAAGACGCGCTTCAACAAGAAGCTCAGCCCGCATCGGGTGTTCGATGGTCGCGAATTCGCCTTGTCGGACATCAAGAAAATCCGGGAGGCCTTTCCCGGCGCGACAGTGAACGATGTGATGATCGCGGTGGTCAGCGGATCGATGCGCGGCTATCTGGTGGCCAAGGATGACCTCCCCGAAAAGACGCTGAAAATCGGGGCGCCGGTCTCCGTTCGGACCGATGACGACAAGGATAGCGCCGGCAACCAGGTGACGATGATGCAGGTGGGCGTCGGCACCCATCTCGCCGATGCGGGTGACCGGCTGAAATTCATCATGGAGGAAACCCGGAGGTCCAAGGCGATGACCCAGGCACTGGGCGCCAAGACTTTGATGGAACTATCCGGCGCGATGCCGGCCGGACTGACCGCAGCGGGCACCAAGATGATGGTTCGCGCCGGTCTGGTCGAGCGGCTCAATCCGGCGGTGAATACGGTGGTGACCAATGTGCCGGGGCCGATGGTACCGATGTATTTTGCCGGTGCCGAGCTGGTCAAGTCCTTCGGCATGGGCATTCTTGCCGAAGGGCAGGGGCTGTTCCATGTCGTGACCAGCTATAATGGCAATGTCATCCTGACCTTTCTGGCCGACCGCAATATCATGCCGGATCCGGAATTTTACGCGACCTGTATTTCCGACAGTTTTGCCGACCTCATGGCAGCAGCGGCAAAACAGGCGGCGTCGGATTCGAAAAAGGCCAGGGCGAAGAAGTCCAAACAGCCGAAAAAACCGAAAAAGCGTGTTTCCTCTTCTGCCGCTACGGCGGGCAGGGGCCGGTCAAAAACGACAGCAAAATAGCGGTCTTGCCGCTTGACTCGGCGCGGCTGATTGCGCATCGGTTCCGTTAATCATTCAATTAAAGAGGGACTCGTCATGAGCACTGTAGAATTTAACGACCGCGTTGCAATTGTCACCGGCGCTGGCGCCGGTCTGGGCCGCGAACATGCCAAGGAACTGGCACGGCGTGGCGTGAAGGTTGTCGTCAATGATTTCGGCGGCGCGCGCGACGGCACCGGCGGTTCGGCTACCGTGGCCGAACAGGTTGTCGCTGAAATCGAAGCCGAGGGCGGCGAAGCCATGGCAGCCGGCTGCAGCGTCACCGACATGCCTGCGGTAGAAAAAATGGTCGCCGATGCGATTGCCAAATGGGGCCATGTCGACATTCTCGTCAACAATGCCGGCGTGCTGCGCGACAAGAGCTTCCACAAGATGACGATGGAAGATTTCCAGTTCGTCATGGATGTCCATCTGACCGGTAGCGCCAATTGTACCAAGGCGGTCTGGGACCATATGCGCGAACGTCAATATGGCCGGATCGTGATGACCACATCGTCGACCGGTCTCTATGGCAATTTCGGCCAGGCCAATTATGGCGCCGCGAAACTGGCGCTGGTCGGTTTCATGAACACGCTGCACCAGGAAGGTGCTGGGAAGGGGATCCACACCAACTGTATTTCGCCGGTGGCCGCGACCCGCATGACCGAAGATATCATGCCGGAAGAAGCGCTGAAGGCACTGGTTCCCGAAGCGGTAACCCCTGCGGTGGTCTATCTGTGCAGCGACGGCGCGCCGTCGAAGACCATATTGACCGCCGGTGCCGGTGGCTATGCAGCGGCGAAAATCTTTGAAACAGAAGGCATCTGGCTGCCTGAAGACAAGCGCAGCGCAGAGGCGATCGCGGAGAATATGGAGCAGATTCTCGACGAAACCGGCATGCAGGAATATGCCAATGGTGGCGGCCAGGGCGGCAAATTCTTCCGCCGGATGCAGGAAGTCATGAAGGGCTAAAAGACCCGCGAACAGGAGAAATACTATGCCAACGATCAAAGCAAGCGAACTGGAATCCTGGAAGGGCAAGGAAGTCGGCGTTTCCGACTGGGTTCTGGTCGATCAGGACCGGATCAACACATTCGCCGACTGTACCGAAGATCACCAGTTTATCCATATTGATGAAGAGGCCGCAGCAAAAACGCCATTTGGCGGCACCATCGCCCATGGATTGCTGACGCTCTCGCTGTTGCCGAAACTGTCTTACGGCACGACGCTGGGTCTCGAAGGCACGGTGATGGGCATCAACTACGGTTTCGACAAGGTGCGTTTCCTCAATCCGGTCCGCGCCGGTTCCAAGGTGCGTGGCCGTCATACACTGGTCGATGCGATCGAGAAGCAGCCAGGCCGCTGGTTGCTGACCTATAATGTCGTCGTCGAAATTGACGGAATCGAGACACCGGCCCTGATCGCCACCTCGTTGGTGATGATTGTCGTCGGCTAGGCTTTGGACAGATTCTATAGGGAAAAGGGCTCCGGACCGGTTCCGGGGCCCTTTTTCATGCGTGAGATCGATCCCGCTGGGCTCAGGCGGGGATCAGCACGTTGCGCAGAAGCGGGTCTTCCATCGCCTGGCCTGCACCGTTGGCGACACAGGTCAGGGGATCATCGGCGATGGTGACCGCCAACCCTGTTTTCTCTGAGATAAATTCATCAATCCGTCCCAGCAAGGCCCCGCCGCCGGTCAGGACAATGCCCTGTTCCATGATGTCCGCCGCCAGTTCCGGCTTGCTATGTTCGAGGGCGTTGAGCACGGATTCGGCGATTTGACCGATCGGTTCGGCAATCGCCTGGGCAATTTCGGCTTCGGTGATGGCAATTTTCTTCGGCATGCCGCTGACCAGATCGCGACCCTTGATATGCATGGTCCGGCCCCCGTCCGCCGGGCTCATGGCACTGGCGATACCATGTTTGATCAGCTCCGTCGTGGATTCGCCTATCGCCAGATTATGCTTGCGACGGATATGCGAGGTGATGGTGTCGTCAATCTTGTCGCCGCCCATGCGTCCGGACGTGCTGTAGGCCAGGCCCTGCAAAGACAATATTGCAACTTCGGTGGTGCCGCCGCCTATATCGACTACCATCGCGCCGGTCGGGTCGGTCACCGCCAGCCCGGCGCCAATCGCCGCAGCCATCGGTTCTTCGATGAAAAATATACCCGACGCACCGGCATTGGAGGCCGCGTCTCGCAACGCGCGAAGCTGCACATTGGTGGATCCGGACGGGATGCAGACAACAATGTTGAAGCGACTGAATATTCCGGTCTTCTTTTTGTGCACCTTGTGGATGAGGTGATTGATCATCTGCTCGGCGACATCAAGATCGGCAATCACGCCGTCCTTGAGCGGGCGCATGACTTTAATATTGACCGGCGCCTTGCCCATCATCAGCTTGGCGTCGCTGCCGACGGCGCGCACGCTGGTCACGCCGTCCATCGTCTCGAGCGCAACAACGGATGGCTCGTCGAGCACGATGCCGCGGTCTCGCGCGTAGATCAAAGTGTTGGCTGTACCGAGATCGATCGCCAGATCATGCGACCGGAGCTTGAAAAAATTATTCATAAAAAAGGAAATGTTTCGATTAGAGCTGCTATATTGCCAATGTCATCCGGGGGTTTGTTTCAGGTGACAGCAGGCCCATGAACCTGCGCTGTATAGTCATCGGCTGCCAGCGGTCAGTCTATTCGGCACAGGGGTGGATAATTCGGCCGAACCGTTCGCCGGCGGCGCTTCGGTAAGGTGCCAAATCAATGCGGATATCTGCCGACAAGGCCCCGGGCAGCGGCATTTTCTATCGGATATGTTGCTGTTTTTTTCATTTCCGGCTGTTAGCTTCAAGCCTGATATATCCGTAGTGATACTGATGTCGTTCCGCGGGGGAATGGCTATTGTGGTGGATCAGGGGCCAATTCCCTGTCGGCTTCGACGGGACCGATGGTCAGGCATTTGAATTAACAGGAGCAAAATCCATGTCCGTACCGACGAAAATTCTGGTCGCCACCGATCTGACAGCGAGAGGGGACAGGCCGTTCGCGCGGGCCAAGACACTCGCTGACACATGGGACGCGGCGCGCACCCTGCTGTTTGTCAGCAATCCCAAGAAGGAAGTGGATATCGCGAAGGTCGAGGCGCAGCTGCTTCGCACCTATGGCGCCGATGCCGAAGGCTGCAATCTGGCGATAAACTATGGCAAGCCGCCGCATGTCATTGCCGACACAGCGGAACAGCTGGACAGTGATCTGATCATAGTCGGCGCTGCGCGTCACAATAATATCTCCGATTTTTTCCTCGGCACGGCGGTTGATCATCTGGTGCACCACGCCAAGGCTCCCGTGCTGATCGTGAAGGAACGCCCGCGCGGCAATTATGACCGGATATTGGTAGCGACAGACTTTTCCGATTTTTCCGCCCATGCGCTGCGTACCGCACTGGATCTGTTTCCGAACGCCAAAATCGACCTCGTGCACGCCTATCATGTCGCCTATGAAGCCTGGCTGAAATCCGATGGTGTTGCGGATGAGATGCTGGCCGATGCGGAAAAGGACCTGCAGGACTTCATAGCCGGTCTGGACCTGCCGGAGAGCGCTGCATCGCGCGTCAGCCCGCAGCTCGTCGAAGGCAATTTGCACCAGTCGGTGTACAATATGCTCGATAGCGGTGACTTTGATCTGCTGGTGCTCGGGACGCACGGGCGTGGCGGTTTCGTCATGGCAACCATCGGCAGCCGCGCCAGCGAAATGATGGGCTGGTCGCCGGTCGATGTGCTGATGGTTAGAAAACCTTCGTAGATCCTAGGCCAGCAGCTGATCACCAGCTTGTGGACGCGCTGTAGCGGGCTCGCTGGTCAAGCGCCGGTACAGATGCCAGGTTGCGTGCCCCAGTACCGGGAGCACGACGAGCAGCCCCAGAAATAGCGGCAGCATGGCGACAAATAATGCTGTCGCAATCAAAATGGCCCAGATCAGCAATACAAATTTGTTGGAGCGTACGGATGCCAGGCTGACAATGATGGCGGTGATAAAATCGACATTGCGGTCCACCAGCATCGGCAGGCTGATGACCGTAATCGCATAAAAGGCCAGCGCCATCAGCGCGCCGACGACACCGCCCACCAGCAACATCATCAGACCCGCACCCGTGGCCAGAAGCGCGATCGATTCCGACCCGATACCGGACTCGGCCAGAAAGATCGCGAATATTCCGTGCGCGACCATCAGCCAGAAGCCGAAAGCGACAAACAGGATGACGCCCATGCTCAATATCTGCTCGTCGCCGCGTCCGCGCAAGGCTCCGAGAATTGCGCGCCAGCTCATAGGCAGGCCGGCTTCTCGCCGGCGACTCACTTCATACAGGCCAACGGCAACAAATGGCGCGAGCAGGGGAAAGCCCGCAGCCGCCGGGACCAGCCACGCGACTTCGCCGCGTTCGAACAGGGCAAAATAAATGAACATACCGGCGCCGACATAGATGGCGGCGAAAAACAGCCCGAAAGCCGGATAGGCTCTGAAATCATTCCAGCCTGCTACCAGTGCGGCGCGCAGATCGCTCAGCGCCAGATCGCTGGCTACCGAGGTCGGTACAATCTGTGCCTGTTTGCCTGTGCTCACGACATCTCCTCCCCACGGAAATATAGGGAGAGAATGCAGCAAGTTGCGGATCATTACAAGTTTCGGCGGACCAGTGGACGGTTTGGCACCATATAAATTGGCCAGGAGTGTCAGGGCTTGCCAGCGATCCGGATGCACTGGCCGGTTACCCATTCCGATGCCGGTGCGCAGAGATAAAGCGTCAGCGCGCCGATATCCTGCGGTGTACCCAATCGCCCGGCGGGCAGGCCGAGCGTGTCTTCAAAACCGACAAAATCCTCGTCGGTCATGTTCAGCGCCTTTTTCACCGTGTCGGTCGGAACAAAGCCCGGAAGGATCGCGTTGACCCGCGTTTTCGGACCGAGCTCATGGGCGAGCGTCTTGGTCAGCATCAGTACACCGGCCTTGGCAGCGCTATAATGGCCGCTGCCGGGAAACGGCTCTTCTGCGGCCAGAGAGGATGTGTTGACGATCCGGCTGCCTTCGCCGAAATGCTTGCAGGCGGCGCGCACGCCATGGAAAACCGATGTCAAATTGGTCGCCAGCGTTCTGTCCCATTCCGCTTCGTCCAGTTCCGTCAGCGGTGCGGATACCAGAGAGCCGCCGGCATTATTGACCCAGATGTCAAGCCTGCCAAATTCGTCGATCGCGCGCTGGGCGAGTTTTTCCATATCCTCGGCGCTGGTGACATCGGTTGCATGGGCAATTGCCCGTCCGCTGCTGTTGCTGGTATTGATTTCATCGGCCACGCGGCTGATCTCGTCGATACTCCGCGAAGCGCAGACGATATTGCAACCGGCATCGGCCAGGGTCTTGGCCATGCCCTCGCCAATGCCCCGGCCGGCGCCGGTGATAACGGCGGTTTCTCCCGTGAGGTCGAACAGCGGATTGGTCATCATGTGTCTCCTAAAAAGTTACCGTTCGCCCTGATCTTGTCGAGCCGCAGGCTACCGAAGGTGCACGGCCGTTCGCGTCAAGTCCGATGCTTCGACAGGCTCAGCTCGACCGGATTTCCTCCCGAGCTCGATTACTCCGCCGCTTCCAGCTCTGCATTGGCCTGCTTCGCTCTTACCCGAATGGGAATCGCGCTCATCAGGGGTATGCCGGTGCGCTTGTCAAAGTCGCGGTCGTTGAAGGAGAGCCGTCCGGTATTACCGCCTTCGCCCAGGGGGTCTTCTTTCTCGTCCGGATTGGTGCCCCAGCTATGCGGTGTGGAGACGCAGCCGGCGCGTACGGTCTTGTCGGCCTTGGCAACGCAGCTGATGAAAGCGCGGGCCGATTCCAGTTCGATCGGCTGGTCCTCGGATAGTCCCAATGATTCCATATCGGCCGGGTTCATGAAGGCGGGGTGGTGCGGTACACGTTTGCGCTGCACCGGATCTTCGTGCCAGTTGCTGTTGTGGATTGCGGTCATCCGCCGTCCGATCATCCGGAACGGGAATTCCCCGTCCTCGACCGGTTCGCCCAGCCTGGCGGCATATTCGGAAAGCTCTTCCATCATCGCGGCATTGCCGACCGACAGCTTGCCCTCCCAGCCCGCTGGCTTGGGTTGCACGAGCAGCGCCTGCGCTTCGACGATCTTGCCCTTCCGTACCTCTTCATCCTCATAGAGCTTTGCGATATCGGCGGGGCAGCCGTTGAGCGATGCGCTCCACGCGCTGATCGGATCGGGGGCCTCTCCGGGCGGGAAGGCCGTGGCCTTTTCCTCGCGTTCGTCGGGATGGGCGAGCAGGGCCCAGGACTTGACCTTGATCGTCTTGCCCATTTCCGAGGCCAGCGCATGGATGAACTGATATTCCTCGCACAGGTCGGAGCCTTCCGGCGACTTCATGATCGGCAGGCTGGCCTGAGCGTAATTATTCTCAAATCCCCAGCCGGCGCCAAAGCCGCCATAGATTTCCGGCGCGGCGGTATTGCCGTGCACTTCATAATGCAGCTTGGGTGCGATGACATAATCGGCCAGTTCGGCGGTTTTCGACATGCGCGGGTCGATGCAGACGAGCAGGTCGAGCGCCTTCATCGCCTCGAACGTCTTCAGCTGGTCGGGCCATGCGAGCATCGGGTTGCCGCCGAGGCAGATCAGCGCCTTCACCTGCTTGTCGCCGGGAGTCAGTATCTCGTCGGGCAGGGCCGAGGTCGGCATGCCGGAAATGCTCTGCTCGAGATCGCGGCTGTGCAATTTGCGGCCGAAACCCCAGGCCGGGATCGGGCCGGGCGTAGCGGCGATCGGCGGAGCGGGCTTGGTGAACACGCCGGTCCGACGGTTGAGATCGC
This sequence comes from Sphingorhabdus sp. SMR4y, assembly GCF_002218195.1. Taxonomy (GTDB): domain Bacteria; phylum Pseudomonadota; class Alphaproteobacteria; order Sphingomonadales; family Sphingomonadaceae; genus Parasphingorhabdus. The sequence goes on from NZ_CP022336.1 coordinate 2,726,826, forward strand.
CTTCGCGCAGCCAGTGTCCCATGATCGAGGTCAGCGCGAGATTGAGATATTCGGTAATATTGCCGCCGCCCGACATATTGGTGCCGGTGCCGCCGCTGATGCTGGCCTTTTTCCAGCTGCCATACATGCGCGCCGCGCGCACGATATCTTCTGCCGCCACGCCCGCGCGGTCGGCGGCCGGTCCTGCATCGAAAGGTTGCACGGCTTTCTTCAGCGCTTCAAACCCGTCGACATCCCCGGCGACGAAATCCTTGTCATACAGCTCTTCGTTGATCACCACTTTGGCAATCGCGCCGAGCAAAATCGGGTCCTGGCCGGGACGGCACTGCAGGTGGATGTCAGCCTGCCGCGCGCTGTCGGTCACCCGCGGATCGATCACGATCAGCTGCATTCCGCGCTTCTTCGCATCGTGCAATTTCTTCGCCGGGTTCATGCCGAGACCGCCGTTCATCGAGACAACCGGATTGGTTCCGATCAGCATCAGCCCGTCCCAGTCGCCGACCCGCGGCGCGCCGGCCAGCCACGGCCCGATCAGCGCGCGGGCGATGCCCTTGCCCGGCTGGTCGATGGTGACGCTGTCATAGACCGAGGTCGAACCGATCGCATCCATCAGCGCGAGCATGAAGGCATGGGCGTTGACATTATTATAGCCAAAGGTGCCGACATAGGAGGCGACGCTGTCGGGGCCATGTTCCTCGACGATCCGCTCGAGCCGCGCGGCGATATCGCGCGCCGCATCGCGCCAGTGCACAGCCTGCTTTTCGCCATGCTTCATCCCGGTATAGCTGGTCAGCAACCGTGTGTCGAAACTGTGGTAATTGGCCAGTTGCCGGCCCTTGATGCAGCTATAGCCTTCGAATTCCGGGTTATCCTTGTCGCCGTGAGTCTTCACCGGAACGCCGTCTTCGAAATCGACGATCAGGCCGCAATGTGCGTGACACGCCCTGCACATGACATGCTTCTGTCCGGTGAATGCTTCGCTGATCATATTTCTCTCCACAGTCTAATTTAGCAGGGTGAGGCCATTGCTTTTTGCAATTTAATCGTTCAATTAACCCAGCAGTGATTCAAGCAATATCGCAGACGACGGGGCCGGACCACTGACCCTATTGATAAGAAGTTGGGAGCAAGATGATGGCCGACAAACCGAGTGCAGCAGAACTGAAAGATTATGCCGAACAGGCGGACGCCTGGTTCAAGGAAAATACCGTGCGCGATCCCGGCTTCATGCTGCCATTGACCTTCATGGAAGTGTCGACCGACCAGCAGTTTGACTTTCTCCAGGAGTGGCAGCGCAAGGTCTATGAAGCGGGTTATCTCGGTGCCAGCTGGCCGAAGGAATATGGCGGCGGTGGTTTGCACAGCGATTTTCAGCGTGTTGCTACCAGGGCGATGAAGAATTATGACGCGCCGATCATGCTCAACGCGATCGGCAACGGCTGGGCCGGACCGCTTATTCTCGATCTCGGCAGCGAGGAACAGAAGCAGAAATATATCAAGCCGATGCTCAGCGCCGAGGATATCTGGTGCCAGGGCTTTTCCGAACCGGAAAACGGGTCCGATCTCGGCAACGCACAGCTGAAAGCCGTGAAAGAGGGCGATGAATATGTTCTCAACGGTTCCAAGATCTGGACCTCGCTCGGCGATCGCGCAAAATATATGATCCTGCTCGCGCGCACCGATTTCGATGCGCCGAACAAATATGCCGGACTTAGCTTTTTCCTCAACCCGATGAAGATCGACGGCATCACCACCAGCCGGATCAAGAAGCTGACCGGCGAATATGGCTTCGTCCAGACCTTCTTCACCGACGCGCGCATTTCCGCCGACTGCCTGTTCGGCGGAGAGGGCAATGGCTGGTCGATGGCGATGAAGACGCTGGAATATGAGCGTGGTGCCAAGGTCAAGCCGGTCGGCGGTTTTTTCGTCAAGGAACTGGACGTGATGGAAATTGTCGAGCTGGCGAAAAATTCGGTCCGCAACGGCAAGCCCTTGCTCGACGATCCGGTGATGCGCGACAAGATGACGCAATATATGATCGATATCCAGGCGCTGAATCTCAACAACACCCGCCGCCGGATGCCGCAGCTGATGCAGGACAAGCCAATGGGGCTGCCGCTGATGAACAAGCTGGCGCGCACCGAACTGATCCGCGAGCTGACCGAATTCTCGCTGGCGTTCCAGGGCACCAAGGCGGGCTATTATGTCGGCGATGAAAATGCGGTCGACGACGGTTACTGGCATCGCAGCTATCTCAACAGTTTTTCGGCCACAATTGGCGGAGGCACTTCGGAGATCCAGCGCAATATTGTCGCGGAACATGCGCTCGGATTGCCGAAAACGAGATAAATCTGGAGCCGTGAACCGCCGTTCGTCCTGAGCTTGTCGAAGGACCGGTTGCGACGAGAGAAATGGTTCGACAGGCTCACCACGAACGGTCTTGCGACCAATTTGGGAATTGAGGATATATATGGATAATCTAGGCACAATCGGGACTACCGAAGAGCAGATCGAACTGATGGATGTGGCGACCAATTTCTGCCGTGACAAAAGCCCGGTCGACAAGGTGCGCGCGCTGATCGACGACGATCTGGGCTATGATCCGGATGTCTGGCGTGAAATTGGCGAGCTCGGCTGGCTCGCGATCGCGATTCCCGAAGCGCATGACGGAGTCGGCCTGTCGATGGCCGAAGTCGTGCCGATCGCCGAGCAGATGGGCCGCAACCTGATGAGCACGCCCTTTGGTTCGACCACGCTGGCGGCGCAGGCTCTGCTGGCCGGCGGCAGCGAAGCGCAGCAGGCCGCATGGTTGCCGAAGATTGCAGCAGGCGCAGCGGCGACGCTGGCGCTACGTGAAGATAATGGCGACTGGGACCTGTCCAATATCGAGGCGACCGGTACCGTGAGCGGCAACAGCGTCAGTCTGTCCGGCAAGAAGCAGCTGGTGCTCTGGGCCGACAGCGCCGATCTGATCATCGCTTCGGTCAAAATCGACGGTGCGGTCGGCTTCGCCCTGATCGAGCGCTCGGGGCTGCCCGAAGGTGCGCTGCGCCGCGAAACGGTGATCGACGAAACGGCGCGCAGCTATGAAGTGAATCTCGATGGCGTGACCGTCTCGGCCGATGCCCTGTTCGACGCATCGCGGACTCGCGAGACGCTGGAGAAAATCGAGCTGGCGGCGGGCCTGATCCATGCCGCGGAAATGACTGGCGGGGCGCAGTCGGTGATCGATTATACGCTGGAATATCTCAAGACCCGCAAACAGTTCGGCAAGATTATCGGCAGCTATCAGGCGCTGAAACATCCGACGGTGAACAATTATGTCGAATATGAAAAAGCGCGCACGCATCTGTACAGCGCCGCGCACAGCTGGGGCGAGCAGGGCCGCGGCGAGGTTGCCGTCCGCATGGCAGCCGCGCAATCCCACGCGAGCTATTCCACCGCTGCGGATCGGGCGATCCAGTTTCACGGCGGCTTCGGTTTCACCCATGATTGCGATGCGCAATTGCACCGGCGCAAGGCGATTTTGTCAGGTGCGCTGATCGGCGATGCGGCCTACCAGCGGTCGAAACTGGCCAATCTGTTGTTCGATTAGGGTAAAATTTGCCGTTCGTCCTGAGCTTGTCGAAGGACAGCGCTAGTCGATAGGCGAACTTCGAAAGGCTCAGTGCGAACGGGTAAAAAATAAGGAGAAAGAATATGTCTGAAGTACTCACCGAGATCCAGGACGGTTTCATCATCGTCACCATCAACCGGCCCGACGCCAAAAACGCGATGACCAAGGCGGCCGCCGAAGGCATTCGCGCGGCGATGGAGCAGCTCGACAATGACAACAGCCTCAACGCCGGCATCCTCACCGGCGCTGGCGGGACATTCTGTTCCGGCATGGACCTCAAGGGATTTCTGCGCGGTGAAACGCCATCGGTCAAAGGCTATGGTTTTGGCGGGATCACCGAAAAGGGTCCGGAAAAGCCATTGATCGCCGCGGTTGAAGGCTATGCACTGGCCGGTGGTCTGGAACTGGCGCTGGCTTGTGATCTGTGCGTCGCCAATGTCAACGCGAAATTCGGTATTCCCGAAGTCAAGCGCAGCCTGGTGGCGGCAGCGGGCGGCGTGATCAAGCTGCAGCAGCTTGTCGGCAAGCGGGTTGCCATGGAATGGGCGCTGACCGGTGACTTCTTCTCCGCGCAGCGCGCTTATGAAGTTGGCTTCGTCAACCGCGTGACCGAAGGCGCTGCGATTGACGCGGCGATCGAACTGGCGACCACGGTGGCGGCGAACGGCCCGCTGGCGCTGAAAGCGACCAAGAAAATCATCAACGAGAGCTACGATTGGACCAGCGAGGAAGCGTGGAAGAAACAGGCTGAAATCACCAAGCCCGTATTCACCTCCAAGGACGCGCAGGAAGGTTCGCTCGCTTTCGCCCAGAAGCGGAAGCCCGACTGGAAGGGTGAATAAGCGCGGCTCATGGCAAGCAGTGATATTGTAGATCAGTGGGCAGCGTCGCACGACCTGCCCGCATGGTTTCTGCGCGCAATGGACGTGCCGCGCGAGGACAGTTTTGTCGAAGTCGACGGGCACCAGGTGCACTATTTTCGATGGGGTCAGCGCGGCAAGCCGCCGCTGCTGATGACCCACGGCTTTCTTGCCCATGCGCGCTGCTTTGCCTTTATCGCGCCGTTTCTGGCCGAGGAATATGATATTATCGCCTATGATCTCGCCGGCATGGGGGAAAGCGAGATGATTCCCGACTGCGACAGTCTCAAGCGGGCCGAGCGGATGGTAGAGATCGCCGATGCGCTTGATCTGTTTTCCGGACCGGTCAAACCCAAGATTATCGCGCACAGTTTCGGTTCCGGGGTCGCTCTGCAAGTAATGGAACTGGCCGGCGAGCGATTTGGCGGGCTGGTGATCTGCGACCTGATGGTCTTGCGGCCCGAGCGGTTGCGGGCACGTTTCGAAGCGGGCGGCGGACCGCCGGGATCGGGTCGGTCGGATCGGCCGAACAAGGTCTATCCCGACTATCAAACGGCCTATGGGCGTTTTGTCCTGTCTCCGCCGCAGGCCGTGCAACAACCGTTCCTGTTCGATTATATGGCCTATCATTCGCTTCGTCCTGCCGGGGACGGCGGCTGGTCCTGGAAATTCGATCCGATGGTGTTTTATCGCCATGACGCCGATCAGACCAAATGGCTGCAGACCGGGCAGCGCATCGTCGACCTGCCGCACCGGCTGGCGATCGTCTATGGCGAGAACAGCGAGCTGTTCGACAATGACAGCGCGGCCTATCTGCGCGAACTGGGCGGCGACCATATTCCGATAATCGCGATTCCCGAGGCGGAACATCATCTGATGCTCGACCAGCCGCTGGCTCTGGTCACGGCATTGCGGTCAATATTGGCGCTTTGGGCGGAATAATCGCCGGTTAGCTGATCGCCAGATGAACCATATCGGGCTGTTGCGACAATATGGTACAAAAAACCGGGAATCTGACAAAGGCCTGCGACAGGTCTCCCCTATTTCTACTGCTGACGCCGCAGTTGGCGCCAGATAGAAAAAGGAATTCAGCATGAAAAAGTTTCTGATGGCTATGGCAGTAACAACCATGGCGGTGTCTCCGATGGTAACCGCCCAGGCCCAGGCCGCTCCGCACAAGACGGTCGAGAAGCGCGTGACCCAGAAAAACGGCAAACGGGTTGTGACGAAAACCACGACAACCAGAAGTACCAGGCAATATCGCAACGATAACCGGCGCTATGCTTCTGTTTCCCAGAAAAAATGGACCAAGGGCCAGCGGTTCGACCGGCGTTATGCCACCAGTTACCGGGTGATCGACAATCCGCGGGCCTATCGGCTCTCCAATGCGCCGCGCGGCTATCAATGGGTACGGTCGGGCAATGATGCGGTCCTGATCGCTGTCACCAGCGGCATTATCGGTGCGGTGATCGGCAACGCGATCTCTCGCTAGCATCGACAGGAAAGAATTAAGGCCAGCACCCCCGGAAGCGATTCCGGGGGTGTTTGTTCAGGCGTTCTTTATGGTCAGCCCGCCATCGACGGGAATGACCGCGCCGGTCAGGAAGCTCGCCGACGGCAGAACGCAGGACAAGGTGATATGCGCGACCTCTTCGGGAATGGCGTAGCGGCGCAGCGGTACGCGCCGCTTGGCATAGATGGTCTTGTGCTCTTCGGAAATCGCGTCGGTAATGCCGGTCCGAATTGGACCGGGGCAGACGCAGTTGACGGTGATGCCCTCGCGGCCCAAATCCACGGCCAATCCGCGGGTCAGTCCGATCACGCCATGTTTCGCCGCGACATAGGGGCTGTTGCCGGGCGTCCCGCCCAGTCCTTCGGTCGAGGCAATATTGACGATCCGGGGGTGCTCCGCCTTGCGAAGATAGGGCAGGGCCGCGCGGATCATTCTCTGATGCGCCGAAAGCATGACGTCCAGAGTAGGCCCCCAACTGTCTTCATAGCTTTCTTCGGCGATATCAGCGGGGATTGCGAAGCCGGCATTGTTGACGAGAATGTCAATTCCGGCGAATTTCGGGGCAATGTCTTCGACGACCGTCTTGATGACATCCGGCTTGCTGACGTCCAGCGCCCATGCCCGAGCGTCGCCGCGATAACCCGCCGCCGCAATTTCTGAGACGACGGCATCGCATTTCGCCTGATCAAGATCGGTCACCGCGACATGCGCGCCTTCCGAGGCAAAGAGATGCGCGGTGGCCCGGCCCATGCCGCTGGCCGCGCCGGTGACGATCGCGACCTTGCCGGCGATGGAGCGGCTGAGCGGCTGATAGGGTTCCACGATCAGTTCGCCATGAATCCCTTGAGCCGCTGATTGATGATCTGATCCGCCTCGGCCATGATCCGGTCGATCAGTTCCTGACAGGTCGGGATATCATTGATCAGGCCGGCCACCATGCCACAGCTCCACGCGCCGGCATCCATCGTGCCCTCCATCATGATCTTGGGATAGACGCCCGCGACCTGCTCGATGATATCCTTGAATTCCAGATCCGCGCCTTTTTCCTTTTCGATTTCGAGCAGCCGCTCGACCGCCGAATTGTTCATCACGCGTTCGGTGTTGCGGAGCGGCCGCATCACCAGACGGGTGTCGAGTTCGCTTGCCGCGACAATCGCGTCCTTCACATTCTGGTGCACCGGGGCTTCCTTGGTGGCGATGAAGCGGGTCCCCATGTTCATGCCTTCCGCGCCCATCGCGAGCGAGGCTACGAGGCTGCGGCCATCGGCCTGGCCACCGGAGGAAACGAAGGGAATGTCCAGTTCGTCGGCGGCGCGGGGCAGCAGGATCATGTTCGGAATATCGTCTTCGCCGGGATGGCCGCCGCATTCGAAGCCGTCGACCGAGACCGCGTCACAGCCGATGCTCTGGGCTTTGAGCGCGTGGCGAACGGCGGTGCATTTGTGGATCACCTTGATGCCGGCGTCGTGCAGCGCGGGCAGCACCTGCACCGGGTTGTTGCCAGCAGTCTCCACGGCTTTCACGCCGCCGTCGATGATCGCCTTGACCATGCCTTCATAATCGGGCGCGTTGACCACTGGCAGGAAGGTCAGGTTCACGCCGAACGGCTTGTCGGTCAGGTCCCGGCACTTGGCAATTTCGTCGGCCAATGCGGCTGCAGAAGGCTGGGTCAAGGCGGTGATGATACCGAGGCCACCGGCGTTGGAGACGGCCGCGGCCAGTTCGGCAAATCCCACATAATGCATGCCGCCCTGAATGATCGGATGCTCGATGCCGAATAGCTCTGTAATACGTGTTTTCATGAACTTAGCTCCTGTTACTGGAAGATTTGGAGGCATGTTTGCGCCATCCGGGAATCACTTTAATCGCGCGATTAACTAGCAATCCATTGACCGGTTGTCACGCCTTTCCAGACGTGATCGGGTGACGTTACGGCGAGCGTTTCTCCGAGCCGCTTCGACCAGTGATGTTCGTTGCCGAGCGCATCGCGCCACGCCCAGAGTCGCCTGGTATAATGGTGCAGATCATATTCCTGCGTATAGCCCATCGCGCCGTGCACTTGGTGGAAAGGCACGGTGACGGCTTCAATACTGTGGCCGATCTGGACCTTGGCAACCACGGCCTCGTGCCAGGCCTGTTCCGGATCGTCGGCATGGCGGGCAATGGCGCTGGCCGCCTGCGTGGCCGCCATGGTCGCGGCAGCGCATTCGGACGCGGCAACCGCCAGTTGCTGCTGGATCGCCTGGAATTTCGACAGCGGCCGTCCGAATTGCTCGCGCTGGGTGACATAGTCGATCGACATGTTCAGCGCGCTCTCCATGGCTGCTGCCATCTGCACCGCGCGGACGGTGAGGATCAGCGCTTCGATAGCGCGACGGGAGAGATCGGTCTTCGCCGATTGTTCTGCCAGATGACCGGAAAATATGAACTGCGTCATGCCATCGGGGGACAGCGATTCTTCCGGCGAGCGGACGGCGAGGCGATTGTCGAACAGCGAGATTTCGTGATGCGCCTCGTCGAACAGGACGATCTTGTCGGCGTGCATGCCGAACGGAATGTCGGCGCTGGGCGTATGGCCGCTGAGCGCGAAACTGGCGCTGCCGTCGGCGGGGGCAAGGCCCGCACGATCGAGCATCCAGTTGGCGATCAATGTCTCGGCGAAGGGTACCGGTGACGCCGCTTGCGCCGAAGCCCAGATCGCGCCGAATGTCTCGTCATAGTCTGCGCCAAAGCCGCCATTGGCTTCGCTGACCCAGGCCAGCGGCAGCCCGTTTTCGGTCAGCGCGTCCCAGAGCGCCTGCGGATATCGGCCGGCTTCGGCTTCGTGCGGCACATCGCGCGCGCACAGGTCGGTGTAGATTTTCGTGGCCGTTTCGGCGACCATGCCTTCGGTGTTTATCATGGTATCAATTTGCCTTGAATAGAACCGTTCGCACTGAGCTTGTCGAAGTGCGGTTGTTGCCGATCGCTGTCCTTCGACAGGCTCAGGACGAACGGTGTGCAGTGCATGATTTCCGACATCATCTGAGCCCCAATTGCCGCGCGGTGATCCCGCGCATCACTTCGGTTGTGCCGCCGCGCAATGTATTGGGCGGAGAGCGCAGCACGCCGATATTCATGATCCGTCGCATGTCCGGGCTCCAGTCCTCGGACGGCAGATCGTTGAGCATCGCCCGCACCTGCTGGGTCAGATCATTTTCCAGCCGGTTGCCGAGATCCTTGACCAGCGCCGCTTCGGTCTCCGGCGACACGCCCTGATCGAGCAGATTGGCAATCCCCCAGGACATGCCTTTCAGCGTGCGCAAACTGGCGATCAGCTTGCCGAGCCGGGCGTGGCTGTCCGATCCCATTTTTCCGTTCAGCTGATGGAGGGCGGTTTCCAGCGTGATATAGCTGGACAGGAAGCGTTCCGGTCCGGACCGTTCCATTGCCAGTTCGCCGGTCACCTGTTTCCAGCCGCCGCCTTCCTCGCCGAGCAGGCAGTCGTCGGGGACAATCACGTCCTCGAAATAGACTTCGTTGAAATGGGCGTCGCCCGACAGATCGACAATCGGCTTGATGGTGACACCGGGCAGGCTGAGGTCGATCATGATCTGCGAAAGCCCGACATGGCGGTTGCGGCCATCGGCGGGCGAGGTGCGCAGCAGGGCGACCATATAATGGCACATATGCGCGCCGGAGGACCAGATTTTCTGGCCGTTGACCTTCCAGCCTTCGGGCACTTTCTCCGCTTTTGTTTTGACATTGGCGAGATCGGAGCCCGCGCCCGGTTCGCTGAGACCGATGGCGAAATAGCATTCGCCGGCGGCGATGCGCGGCAGGATATCGAGCTTCTGCTCCTCGGTGCCATGAGCCAGCAGCATCGGTGCGTGCTGGCGGTCGGCGATCCAGTGGGCGGCAACGGGCGCGCCCGAACGGAGGGTTTCCTCGGTGACGATATAGCGTTCCAGCGCGCTTTTATCGTGGCCGCCATATTGGCTCGACCAGGTCAGGCCAATCCAGCCGCGCTTGCCCATTTTTCGTGAAAATTTCGGATCGGCAGCGGCCATCCAGCATTCCGGTTCGGGGCGGAAATTGCCCGCCTCGCGCTCTTCTTTCAGGAAGGCCTGCAATTCGCCGCGCAAATCTTCGAGCGCCGGATCGGGCTGGACAACGGGGAAGTTAAATCTTTGCATGGATAATCCTTATTACAGCAGACCCGTTCGTGCTGAGCCTGTCGAAGCACCTGGGCAAGCGTCCTTCGACAGGCTCAGGACGAACGGTGATTGGCGTAGACCCTGTCACGGCGTCACAATATCAAATTGCGGATTTACCTCATCCAGCGCGCCGAACATAGCTGCCATTAAGGCCGCATTGCCGCTGATCAGCATTTCCTTGTTTTGCACCAGTTCCATCGGATTGGCCTGGCGCATCAGCAATTTGGTGAACAGGGCGCGGCTGATGGTGATCTGGGTATCCGATCCGTCGGCGGTGATCGCATAATCCTCGCCGCGCGGGAACATCACGCTCTTGCCGAGATCGATGCTGACCGCCTCTTTCCGGTCGGGGAACCAGAAGCGGATGATGCCGCCCTCGCCCTGCATCTTGGCCGGGTTGAATCGGGTCGCCATGGCGTCGAACAGATCGACGGCGGGAATGCCACTCAAGACTTTCTCATTGGCGGTGCTGATCGAGTCCTTGACATTGTTGCCCTCGCGCAGCTCTTTCGCGCCGACCAGATAGATGTTGCGCCAGGTCCCGGCCTCGGTCTGGAAGCCGAGTTGTTCATAGGTCGAGGCCAGCCAGTTCCTGGCACTCTGGTCGGTGGGGTTGGCGAAGACCAGATGGTTGAAGACGGTGGCCGCCCAGCGATAGTCGCCTGCGGCAAAGGCTTTTTTGCCGACTGCCAGTGCCTGGTCCGCGCCGCCCATCGCCGCGACATATTTTTGCGAGGCTTCGACCGGTGGCAGCTGGTGATAATGGGCCGGCACCGCGTCCCACCAGCCGAAATAGCGCTGGTAGACCGCCTTGCTGTTGTGATTGAGTGTGCCGTAATAGTCGCGCACGCCAAAGTCGCTCTGGGCGAAATCCGGCTCGCCGATATTCTCGGCAATCTCGTGCATCGTCGCGCCCTGATTGGCCTGTCGCATGGTCTGGTCATGGACATAGCGATAGATGCCGCGCTGGTTTTTCAGCGCTGCCTGCACCTTGTCGCTGCCCCAGGTCGGCCAGTGATGCGACGCCAGCATCAGCTCCGACTTCGCGCCATAGCGGGCGAGCATGTCGTCGATCACCTTGCTCCATTTCAGCGTGTCGCGGACCAGCGCACCGCGCGGGGTCAGCACATTGTGGAAGGTGCGGGTCACCACCTCGGCGGTGTGCAGCGCCTTGAACTGCGGCAGGTAGAAGACCAGCTCCGCCGGTGCTTCGGTATCGCCGGCATCCATGAAGTCGAAACTGATGCCGTCGACCATCAGCGTCTCGCCATTCTTGCTGATCGACCGGGTCGGTGGCACCAGAGCGACATCGCCGCTCGACAGTTTCTGGCCCAAACCGCCCCCGACATGACCGGTCTTGCCGACGGGCAGGGCGGTGCCGAATTGAAATTGCACCCGCCGGTTCATCGCGGTGCCGGCGATCACGCTTTCGCCGATCGACTCGGCCAGCCAGCCATGCGGGGCGATGATCTCGATCTTGCCCGACCGGATATCCTCTGCCGACGCCACGCCGGCGACGCCGCCAAAATGGTCGCCATGGCTATGGGTGAAGATCACCGCGACGACGGGGCGGTCGCCGAGCGTCTTGTTGGCCAGCGCCAGCCCGGCCTTTGCCGGCGCGGGCGTGGTCAGCGGGTCGACGACGATCCAGCCGGTCTTGCCGGCGATCAGGGTCATCTGCGCCAGATCATAGCCGCGTATCTGGTAGATTCCGGGGACCACTTCGAACAGGCCGTGGATGCTGTTGAGCTTGCCCTGCCGCCAGAGCGAGGGATTGACCGTGTCGGGCGCGTCGCCCTGCAGAAATTCGAACTGGCGTGAATCCCATGCGACCGATCCGTCCGCGTTGAGGATCTGGTCCTCTTCAATACGCGCGAGAAATCCGCGATTGGCATTTTCAAAATCACTCTGGTCGGCAATCGGCAGGCTGGCCGCGACTTTGGCATTGGCGGCCCTGGTGGCTTCGGTGGCGACGCCTTGCGGAGGAGCGGCCTGAACCGGGACCGCCATCATCAGGGCAATCAGTGAAACAGCGGTCTTGTTCATTCTCTCTCTCCTTCAGATGCCCCTGTATATCAGAGGTCTATCTCCCGAAATTCCCGTTACGCGCGATGGGGAGAAATGTCTCCCGATCGATCACGCGCCCTTGAATACCGGTTTGCGCTTTTCGAGGATCGCGTCAATCGCCTCGCGGTGGTCATCGAGCTGCTGCAACACGCCCTGGAACAAGGCCGCCTGATCGAGATTTTCCTTCAGCGTCACGCTCTGCGCGGTGCGCACAAGTTCCTTGGTCTTGCGGATCGCCAGAGGTGGCAGGCCGACAACCATTTCGGCCAGTTCATAGGCGCGTTCGAGCAGCTTGTCGTTCGCCACCACTTCCGACACCAGGCCATAATCCAGCGCCTTGGCGGCATCGATAAATTCGCCGGTGAACAGCATCTGGTTGGCCCGCGCCTGTCCGATGATCCGCGGCAGCAACCAGGCGCCGCCATCACCGGGGATGATGCCGACGCGCAGGAAGCTCTCGGCAAAGATCGCATCCTCGCCGGCAATCCGGATATCGCACATGGTGGTCAGGTCATTGCCCGCGCCGATCGCATGGCCGTTGACCGCAGCGATCACCGGTACCGAGATTTGCGAAAAGGCGAGCGGGATGCGCTGGATACCGGTCTTGTACCAGTTCTCGATTTCCAGCGGCGTCATGTTCTGTTCGGCGGTCATCGCCTTGATTTCGTGGAGATTGCCGCCAGAGGAAAAGCTCTTGCCGTTGGCCGCCAGCACGACGCAGCTGACACCCGGGTCTGCATCGGCCCTGTTGATTGCATCGACCAGCGCTTCGCACAGGTCCTTCGATAAGGCGTTGCGTGTTTCCGGCTTGTTCAATGTGATTGTAACGATGCGGTCATTTTTCTCGTAGAGAGCGACGTCAGACATCAAGATTTCCTTTTCCCAGCGTTTCTTTTGTTTTGCGGCTGTCATTGCAGGGGATTGGGGATTCTGCAAGACTCGCTCCCAGCAACTCGCTAAATGAACGATGATGACCCGACAGACAGACTTCACCACCACCCGGAATAGTACGGGTTTCACTCTGGTGGAGCTGATGGTCGTTCTGCTGATCATCGGGCTGATGGCATCGGTCGTTGTCTTCTCCTTCCCCGGCGGCAGCAGCGCTCTCGACGAAGATGCGCAGCGTTTTGCCGCACGCACCGCAGCCTTGCGCGACAATGCGATATTGCAGTCCCGACCGATGGCGGTGCAGGTCACCGCTTCCGGCTACAGCTTTCTCGAACGGCGAAAGGGCCGCTGGTCGGTGATCGAGGACAAGCCCTTTGTATCGACGGCCTGGTCCGGCGGCGTCCGCGCGGAAACCGGAGAAGCGGGATCGATGATGATCAGCTTTGAAAGCACCGGCCTGCCCAGCGAACAGGCCGGGCTGGTCCTGCGCAGCGAAGAACAAAGCCGCCAGGTGCTGATCGCGCCGATGGGCGATGTGACGCTGGACGGAGCGGCGCCATGAGGATCGGTGGCGCGACGGGCGAGCGCGGTTTCACGCTGATCGAAATGCTGGTCGCGCTGTCGGTGTTCAGCCTTGCCGCGCTGGCCCTGATCCGGTTGCAGGCGTTCACGACTCACAATGCGGCGGAGCTCGAGCTGCGGGTTGTCGCGCAGTCGGTGGTCCGCAACCGCGCGGTCGAAATTCTCACCGATCCGCGCCCGCCGGCGCTCGGGGAGCAGGGTGGCACGGTCGAGAATGGCGGCTGGCAATGGCAATGGGCGCAGGACGCCAAGCTGACCGAGGACCAGAGTTTCATTCAGGTCGACATCAGCGCGCGGGAAGAAAAAAGCGGCGCACCGGCGTCGCTGACCATCTTGCGGCCGTCCGGGCTGGTGCTGGACGAACCGCCTGCCGCAGCAGCTGCCGACTAGCAGAGCATCGGGAAAAATCTCATGTTTGACCTTTGTTTCAACCGGAACAGGGGTTAGAAGCGCGAGAAAATTTGGCTGACGGACAGAAAAATGAGCAAACTCGAAGATGCATTAGAAGATTTCGACATGGACGACCTTCCTGAAGAGGATGAGTCCATGCTGGAATGGTGGGATTTTGACGATCGCGACGAAATGGTCGAGGCGGTCGCCGGCGATATCCAGTTCATCATCGAAAGCGCGCTCGACGCGCGGGGTGATGCGCTGCTGGCGCTGCCCGCCAGCGACGAAGCCATGCCGGTGCTCGAGGCACTGGCGGAAAAGCCGATCAAATGGAAATATGTCACGATCGTGCCGACCGATGACCTGCTGGTGCCGCTCGATGATCCGCGCAGCCACGTGAAAAAGCTGGCGCAGCTGTTTCTGACGCGCGGTGCGCGCGTGTTGCCGCTGGCACCGGAGCATGATGATTATCACATGGCCGGCGCCGCTGCCGACGCCCGGTTGCGCGACACGAAATGGCCGCCGGATCTGGTTCTGCTCGGCATGGGCCCCGACGGCAGCACCGCCGGGATCAAGGAAAGTGCCGATATGGAAGAGGCGCTCGACGGACCACCGGAAAAAATCGCCGTTGGTCTGCTGCCCGATGACGGCGACACGCCGCTGGTTACGATTACCAAGGCCGCGATTTGCGAAGCGCGAACCGTGGTGGTGCTGCTCAAGGGCGCGGATAGCCAGACAATGCTCGAATCCGAAATCGAGCAGGGGGCGACCAGCATGGCACCGATCGGGCGGATATTTGCCGATCTGGCCGTTCCTGTGGATATCTATGTGGAGAATTAGGGGGATATTGCCGCCTTCGATCGCCAATTGATGTGACTATTGATTGATTTAACTGTGCGATTAAACCATGGTGCCGGGAAAGTGAGTCGTCGAATCAGGCGACCGGTATCTTGGAGAACGCCAGACTATGCATCCTTTCGTCCACGCAAGGGAAAATCCTGACAAGCCAGCCGTGATCATGGCGACGTCCGGGCAAGTCATCACGTATGGGGAACTGGACAGGCTTTCGAACCGGGTCGCTCAACTCTATCGCAGTCGCGATGTGCAGATCGGTGACACGGTCGCCATCTGCATGGAAAATCATCCGCAATTTTTCCCGGTCACCTGGGGATCACAGCGTTCCGGCCTGTTTCAGGTCGCTATTTCCAGCCGGCTGACGGCAGATGAAGTCAGCTATATCCTGAAGGATTCGGGCGCAAAGCTGTTGATCGGTTCGCAGAAAATGCTGCCCGTCCTGGACCAGATACGCGTGTTGAACCCGGAGGTCGAACAGCTGGTTTACGGTGCCGATGATGAACGGAATATGGAAGCCGCGCTCGAATCGATGCCCGATACGCCAATTTCCGACGAGCGTGCCGGCGTCGATATGCTCTATTCTTCCGGCACGACCGGACAGCCCAAGGGCGTGAAGCTGCCGTTGCCGGAGGACGAGGATATCGCCGGACCCAATGGCATCGCGGGACTGGCGCAGATGATATTCGGCTTCCACAAGGATTGCGTCTATCTGTCGCCCGCTCCGCTTTACCACGCCGCGCCATTGCGCTGGAACATCGCCGTGCAGGCGCTCGGCGGGACCAGTGTCATCATGGAAAAATTCGATCCGGAACATGCTTTGCAGCTGATCGAGAAATATAAATGCGATGTTGGCCAGTGGGTGCCGACGCATTTTGTCCGGATGCTGAAACTGCCGGAAGAGGTGCGCAACAAATATGACGTTTCCTCGATCAAGAGCGCGGTTCATGCCGCCGCTCCCGTGCCGGTGCCGATCAAGGAAGCGATGATCGACTGGTGGGGGCCGGTGCTGAACGAATATTATGCCGGGACCGAGGGCAATGGCTTTGTCTTCTGCAACAGCGAAGGCTGGCTCGGTCACAAGGGATCGGTCGGGCAACCGATCAACTGCGTCGTCCATATCTGCGGTGAAAATGGCGAGGAAGTGCCCGTCGGCGAAGAGGGCCAGATCTATTTCGAGAGCGGCTCGACATTCGAATATCATAATGATCCGGAGAAGACCAAAGCGGCAACCCATGAAAAAGGATGGACCTCGCTGGGCGATGTCGGAAAGCTGGACGAGGACGGCTTTCTCTATCTGACCGATCGCAAGAGCTTCATGATCATTTCCGGCGGGGTGAATATCTATCCGCAGGAAATCGAGAATCTGCTGGTCACTCATGACAAGGTGGCGGACGCCGCCGTCATCGGCGCGCCGGACGAGGATATGGGCGAGAAGGTCGTGGCGGTCGTGCAGCCGATGGACATGGCGGAGGCGGGCGACGAACTGGCACAGGAGCTGGAAGCCTATCTCCGCCAGACGCTCTCCGGCGTGAAAGTCCCGCGACGGATCGATTTTCGCCCGGAACTGCCGCGTCACGCAACCGGCAAGCTCTACAAGCGGCTGCTGCGCGATGAATATTGGGCACAGCAGAAAAACGGGAACAGCTGATGGCTTCGCAGGCAGAACCGAGACTGACGGGTGAAGCGGCACTGGCGATTGTCGACCCCGCCAATTATGTCGATTGGGACGGCCTGCTGGATCAGTTTGACCGGATCCGCCGGAACACGCCGGTGGTGCGGGTGGTCAACGACGAGATTCATGATCCGTTCTGGCTGGTCACCAGCTATGACGACGTGATGCAGGTAAGCAAGGACAACAAGCTGTTCCTCAACAGTCCCCGCAGCGTGACCTTCAGCGACAAGAACAGCGGCGCCTTTGTCAGATCGATCACCGGCGGTGATCCCAATCTGGTGCGTTCGCTGGTCGCTCTGGATGCGCCGACCCACCCGAAATATCGTCGGCTGACCCAGGACTGGTTCATGCCGAAAAATATTCGCAAGATGGAAGACGAAATCCGGGCCTTGGCGAGAACCACTGTCGACCGGCTCGTCGATGCGGGCGGTGAAGCCGATTTTGTGCCGCTGGTATCTGCGCCTTATCCGCTCCATGTGGTGATGCAGATCCTGGGCGTCCCGGAAGCGGACGAGCAACGCATGCTGTTCCTCACCCAGCAGATGTTCGGCGGACAGGACGAGGATCTCAACAAGTCCGGCATGGCCAACATGACACCGGAGCAGGTCATGCAGCTTGTGGTCGGCGCCGTTGCCGATTTCGAAGCCTATTTTGCCAAGCTCACCGAGGAGAAACGCGCCAATCCGACCGAGGACGTGGCGAGCGTTATCGCCAATGCGAAAGTGGACGGCGCGCATCTCAGCGACCGCGACATGGCGGGCTATTATATCATATTGGCGGCGGCCGGCCACGACACGACATCGGCCTCCACTGCGGGCGCGATGCTGGCACTGGCAAGGGATCCGGAGCAATTCGCGCGGTTGAAGGCCGATCGTGATCTATTGCCAGGCATTGTCGAGGAAGCGATCCGCTGGACCACCCCGGTGCAGCATTTCATGCGCACGGCAGCCGAAGACACCGAACTGGGCGGTCAGAAAATCGCCAAGGATGACTGGCTGATGATCAGCTATATCGCGGCCAATCACGACGACAGTATATTCCCCGATCCACGCAAGTTTGACGCGAGTCGGTCCCCCAACCGGCATATCGCCTTCGGTGCCGGGTCGCATCAGTGCCTCGGTCTGCACATGGCGCGCATGGAAATGAAGATATTGTTCAACGAGTTGCTCGACCGAATCGAGACGCTCGAACTGGCGGGCGAACCGATGCGCGCCAAATCCACTTTTGTCGGCGGATTGAAAACCCTGCCGATCCGCTACAGTCTATCAAAATGATGGGCGCGCAAAAGCCTTGTATTCGGCTATATGTGAATCAAATAGAATGAACGGCAGATCCCAAAGGAGAGCGAAATGGTTACCCAATATAAGAATTTGATCAACGGCGAAATGATCAGCACCCAGCAGATGCTGGATGTTGTCAACCCGGCCAACGAAGAAGTGATCGGTCAGGTCCCCGCTTGCGGAGAAGCCGAGCTCAATCAGGCGGTTGCCGCGGCTCGCGCTGCGTTCAAGAGCTGGTCGAAAACCCCGATCGACGAGCGGCGCAAGGTGGTCCAGGCGATTGCCGGCGTGATCAACGAAAATAATGACGAGCTGTTCCGTCTGCTGACGGCGGAACAGGGCAAGCCGCACGCGCAGGCGCAGGGCGAGATCATGGGCGCTGCCTATATGGCCGGTTCGCAGGCGACTCTCGAACTGGAAGACGAGATCAACGAAGACAGCGACGAGCGCCTGAGCCGCACCCGCCGCGTACCGGTCGGTGTCGTCGGCGGCATCGTGCCATGGAATTTTCCGATCATGATGGCGGTGCAGAAAATTGCCCCGGCGCTCTTGTCCGGCTGCACGATCGTGCTCAAGCCGTCCCCGTTCACGCCGCTGACCACCTTGCGGCTGGCAGAGCTGATCAAGGACGTGGCTCCGGCGGGCGTTGTCAATATCATCACCGGCGAGGACAGTCTCGGCCCGTTGATCACAGGTCATCCCGATATCGACAAGATTACCTTCACCGGCTCCACCGCGACCGGCAAGAAAATCATGGAAGGCGCTTCCAAGGATCTCAAGCGGATCACGCTGGAACTGGGTGGCAATGACGCCTCGATCGTCCTGCCCGACGCCAATGTCGAAAAGGTTGCCGAGCAATTGTTCTGGTCGAGCTTCACCAATGCCGGACAAATCTGTGTGGCTGCGAAACGCATCTATATCCACGAGGATATTTATGACGAACTGAGTGCTGCCATTGCGGAATTTGCCAAGAATGTGAAAGTCGGTGACGGCTCGCAGCAGGGCACGGCGGTCGGCCCGATCCAGAACCGGAAACAATATGAGCGGGTGCTGGAGCTGATCCAGGACGCCAAGGACAATGACTATAAATTCCTGGTCGGCGGCGATACGCCGGACGACAGCATCCCGGGCTATTATGTGCCGATCACGATTCTCGACAACCCGCCGGAAGATGCGCGGATTGTGGCCGAGGAGCAATTTGGTCCGGTCATGCCACTGATGAAATTCAGCAGCACCGAAGAGGCGATCGCCCGCGCCAATGACAGCGAATATGGCTTGGCCGGCGCTGTCTGGACCGCGGACCCGGATGAAGGCGTTCGTGTTGCCGAACAGCTCGAAACCGGCACCGTATGGGTCAATGAATTCCTGCACCTGTCGCCATTCGCGCCCTTCGGCGGGCACAAGCAGTCCGGCTTCGGCGCCGAATATGGCAAGGAAGGCCTGCTCGAATTCACCTATCCGCAGGTGATCACCGTCAAGAAGGATAATGTCCCGGCCTGAGCCGGCGGCAGCGGGATAGGAATCAGCCGATTATCACTATTGTGATGATCGGCTTTTTCATTTGACGCTAGCGCCCGTGCGGTTTAACCGGTCAGTTAAATTTTCGACTCTCAATCAATCAAAGGAATAAGATTATGGCAGAAGCCTATATTGTTGACGCGGTTCGGACCGCTGGTGGTCGTCGTGGCGGCCGATTGGCCGGTGTGCACCCGGTAGACCTGGGCGCTGCTACGCTTGACGCCATCGCCGATCGCAATGATTTCGATCCGAGCGCTATCGAGGATGTTATCACCGGCTGCGTCATGCAGGGCGGCGAGCAAAGCGGCGATGTCGGCCGGAATGCCGTTCTCGCGTCCCGGCTGCCGGACAGCATTCCGTCGGTTTCCATCGACCGGCAATGCGGTTCCTCGCAGCAGTCGATCCAGTTCGCCGCGCAGGGCGTCATGTCCGGCACGCAGGACATGGTGCTGGCCCACGGTATCGAAAGTATGACTCGCGTACCCATGGGTTCGACCTTCAAACTGTTCAAGGATGCCGGTCTCGGCACCAACAAGTCGGAGCGTCTCGAGGAAGCCTATCCGGGCGTCCATTTCAGCCAGTTCATGGGCGCGGAAATGATCGTCAAGAAACATGGCTTCACGCGCGAGCAGCTCGACGAGTTCGCTCTGGAAAGTCACCAGAAGGCGATCAAGGCCACCGAATCCGGTGCCTTTGACAACGAAATTGTCGGCGTGAAGATTGAAACGCCGGAAGGTGAGGAAATCCACAAGGTCGACGAGGGCATCCGCTTCGACGCCAGCATGGAAAGCATCAGCGGAGTGAAAGTGTTGCAGGAAGGCGGCGCCATCACCGCAGCCAATGCCAGCCAGATTTGCGACGGTTCGAGCGCGGTTCTCGTCTGTTCCGAACAGGCGCTGAAAGACCATGGCCTGACCCCGCGCGCGCGGATCGTCAATCTGACCGTGACCGCGGGCGACCCGGTGATCATGCTCGAGGAACCCCTGTTCGCGACCGACCGTGCCCTGCAGCGCGCCGGCATGAATATCGGCGACATCGATCTTTATGAAGTAAACGAGGCCTTTGCCCCTGTTCCGCTCGCATGGCTCAAGCATGTTGGTGCTGACCGTGCCAGAATCAATGTCCATGGCGGCGCGATTGCTCTCGGGCACCCGCTTGGCGCTTCCGGTACCAAATTGATGGCGACCCTGCTCAACGCACTGGAACAGAGCGGTGGCAAATATGGCCTGCAGACGATGTGCGAAGGCGGCGGCCAAGCCAATGTCACGATCATCGAACGACTGGGCTAGGCTCTGTCGCAAAATAATATCCGTTAGCCCTGAGCTTGTGGAAGGGCGCCGCTCGTCGATAGGCGCGGTTCGACAGGCTCACCACTAACGGTCAAGAAGGAAAGACAAGATTATGGAACTCAACAGCAATATTTCAGCCGTCATCACCGGCGGTGCTTCCGGCCTCGGCGCGGCAACCGCTCGCCGTCTGGCCGCGAAGGGCGTGAAGGTCGCCCTGTTCGACCTGAATGAAGAAAAAGGCGAAGCGCTGGCCTCCGAACTCGGCGGCGTTTTCTGCAACGTCAACGTGACCAGCGACGAAAGCGTCGATGCAGGTTTTGAAAAAGCCCGCGCGGCCAACGGACAAGAGCGTATCCTGGTCAACTGTGCGGGTATCGGCAACGCCGTGAAAACCGCCAGCCGCGCCAAGGAAGATGGCTCGATCCGTCATTTTCCGCTCGACAAGTTTGACTTCGTGATTCAGGTCAATCTGGTTGGCACGTTCCGCTGCATCGCCAAATCGGCGGCCGGCATGCTGACGCTCGATCCGCTCGAGGACGGCGATCGCGGCGCCATGGTCAACACCGCTTCGGTCGCTGCAGAAGATGGCCAGATCGGCCAGGCAGCCTATTCCGCTTCCAAGGGCGGCGTTGTCGGCATGACCCTGCCGATCGCGCGCGACCTGTCCCGCGAAGGCATTCGCGTCAACACCATCCTGCCCGGCATCTTCGATACGCCGCTGCTCGCCGGTGCGCCGCAGAATGTACGCGATGCGCTGGGCGCGATGGTGCCGCATCCGCCCCGCCTCGGGCAGCCGGACGAATATGCCGCGCTTGCGATGTGCATGATCGAAACGCAATATTTCAACGGCGAAGATGTCCGGCTCGATGGCGGCATCCGGATGGCACCACGCTAGGACCGAACGATCAAGGGCTGCGAGAAACTCGCGGCCCTTTTTGTATCTGATGGAGAAGCAGATGAACGAGTATAAGCAGATCCTCTATGACGTTGCCGACAGTATCGCGACGATCACGATCAATCGGCCGGAAAAGATGAATGCCTTCACCGGCACGATGATGACGGAAATGATCGACGCCTTCGACCGGATTGACGCCGACGATGATGTCCGGGCGGTTGTGGTGACCGGTTCCGGCGATCGTGCCTTTTGCGCTGGTGCCGATCTCACACCGGAAGACGGCAAGAAACCGTTTGCCAGCGACGAACCGGTGGAGGATTATTCCGATCCGCGTGTGCGCGACGGGGGCGGGTTGCTGGTGCTGCGCATCTATCAATGTCTCAAGCCGGTGATCGGCGCGATCAACGGCGTTGCTGTCGGCGTCGGCGCGACCATGTTGCTGCCGATGGACATGCGGCTGGCCAGCGAGACATCGCGCTTCGGTTTTGTCTTTGCCCGCCGCGGCATAGCGCCCGATGGCGCGGCCAGTTGGTTTCTGCCCAATCTCGTCGGCCGCGCACAGGCACTGGAATGGTGCATGACCGGCCGGGTTTTTGATTCGCAAGAAGCGCTCAAGGGGGGGCTGGTCCGCTCGCTGCACAAGCCGGCAGACCTGCTGCCCGCCGCTTATGCCCTGGCGCGCGAGATTGTCGACAATACGGCGCCGGTGTCGATTGCCGTTACCCGGCAGATGCTGTGGCAATTGCCGGCCGCCGGCCATCCGATGGAAGCGCATAAGGTCGATAGTCGGATGATCTATAATCGGGCAAAATCTGCCGACGCAAAAGAGGGTATTGCAAGCTTTCTGGAGAAGCGCAGTCCCGACTATCCGGATAAAGTGTCCAGTGACCTGCCAGACAGCTTTCCATGGTGGGAAGAACCTGCTTATAAGTGACAAAAATGTGACGTAGTGCGTGTAGGGGAAGAATGATGACCGTCGATAAAATGGGGGCCAAGGAGAGTGAAGCCGGGGCGCGGGACAAGCTGATCGAGACCGCCAGCCAGATCATGCGCAAGGGCGACACGATCGATATTTCCTTCAGCGAGCTGTCCGTATTGTCGGGTCTCAACAGCGCGCTCGTGAAATATTATTTCGGCAACAAGGACGGGCTGCTCGAGGCGATTCTCGAGCGGGACATGGACAATATTCTCGAACAGGTCGGCCTGCTGATCAAGAAGGACATGCCGCCCGAAGACAAGCTGCGCCACCATATCGGTGCGGTGATCGATACCTATCACGAATTTCCTTATCTCAACCGGCTGACCATGCGGCTGATCCGTGACCTGCCACCCGAAGGCGCGCGCAAGATTGCCGACAAATATCTGAAACCGCTGTCGGAAGCCTATAATATCTTTGTCGGTGCCGGCATCGAATCCGGCGTATTCCGAGAGATGAATCCGGATCTGTTCTACTCCGCAGTGACCGGCGCAGCGGACCGTTTCTTTACCGGCAAGCTGGTCTGGAAATATTGCTATGGCCGGGACGATTTTGACGAGCGGATGCGTGATTCCTATCGCGAGCAGACCGTCGACCTGATCATGGCAGGGATTTTGAAACAATAATCAATATATCGGTAAGAGGGGTATGATCGGATGACCAAGGCTGTGGGACTATTCGGACTGGCACTGTCACTCGCGATTGCTTCGCCGGCGCTTGCCCACGGCAGCAGCGCGGCGGAACCGGCCGCGCACGGCCCGGTGATGAACGCGGATCAGGTCTATTCGGCTTTCGGCTGGGACTTTGACAAGGCCGAGATCAGGACCGAAAAGGTGGCCGATGGTCTCTATGTCCTGTTCGGACTGGGCGGCAATATCGCGGTATCGGTCGGCCAGGACGGCACGCTGATCGTCGATGACCAGTTTCCGCAGCTGATGCCGAAAATCAAGACGGCCCTCAAGGATATCGGCAGCGAGGAGGTCGACTTTGTCGTCAACACCCATTGGCATTTTGACCATGCCGACGGGAATATGACGCTTGGCAGGGAAGGCAGCTGGATTGTCAGCCAGTCAAACAGCCGGGCGATGATGCTGGAAGACCGGGTCATCAATTTTGGCCCCTTTGCCAGCGAGCAGAAGGCCTATCCCGACCATGCGCTGTCCGACATCACCTTTGACCGGACCATGCAGTTTCACATCAATGGTCAGACAATCGAGCTGCTGCATGTCGGTCCGGCGCACACGGATGGTGATACGGCGGTGATCTTTCGCGGCGTCAACGCGGTGCATCTCGGTGATGTGTTCAACAATGCCGGCTATCCGTTCATCGACGCGGACAATGGCGGCGACCTGGCCGGAATGATCGCTTTCTGTCAGGCCGTCCACGACATGATCGACGACGATACCATCGTGATCCCCGGGCACGGGCCGGTCGCCGACCGCGCGAAGCTGGCCCGCTATATCGAGGTTCTGACGATCATCCAGGGCCGGGTCCAGGCGCTGATCGACGATGGCAAAAGCCTCGAGGAAATCATGGCGGCGAAACCAACAGCGGAATTTGATGCCGAGTTCCAGGCCAATGCAATGATGCTGCCAAGCTTTCTGAGTCGGGCCTATGCGAGCCTGACGCGGAAGTAGCTTCTACTCCGCCGCTTCGCCTTCGGGTTCCAGCTTGTCCTGCGTCCGCAGTTCGAAATCGCTGGCATCATGGCGTTCGCGGAGCTGGCCTTCGAGTTCGCCCCAGGCGCGATTGACCATCTTGCCGCGCTGCACCGCCGGCCGCTCGCCAATCATGTCGGTCCAGCGGTTCATATTCTTGTAGGATGCGGTGTCGAGAAATTCGGCGGCTTCATAGACGATATTCTTGACCAGCGCGCCATACCAGGGCCAGATCGCGATATCGGCGATGCTATATTCGTCGCCGGCCATATATTCATTGTCGGCGAGATGCCGGTCGAGCACGTCGAGCTGGCGTTTCACCTCCATCGCAAAGCGGTCGATACAATATTCGATCTTGACCGGCGCATAGGCATAGAAATGGCCAAAGCCGCCGCCGAGATAGGGGGCGCTGCCCATTTGCCAGAACAGCCAGTTCAGCGCTTCGGTGCGCTTGCCATGATCTTCGGGAAGGAGTGCACCGAATTTCTCGGCGAGATAAAGCAGCATCGAACCGGATTCGAACAGGCGAGTCGGCGTCTCGGTACTGTGATCCATCAGCGCCGGGATCTTGCTGTTCGGATTGATGTCGACAAAGCCGCTGCCGAATTGGTCGCCTTCGCCGATATTGATGTAATAGGCGTCATATTCCGCGCCCTTGTGACCGAGAGCCAGAAGCTCCTCGAGCATGATCGT
The DNA here is from genome assembly GCF_002218195.1 of Sphingorhabdus sp. SMR4y. Classification (GTDB taxonomy): domain Bacteria; phylum Pseudomonadota; class Alphaproteobacteria; order Sphingomonadales; family Sphingomonadaceae; genus Parasphingorhabdus. The sequence continues at coordinate 2,751,774 of NZ_CP022336.1, forward strand.
CACCTTGACGCCATTGGGCGTGGCCATCGAATAGAGCTGCAGCGGATGCTTGCCGACCGGCAGTTCGACTTCCTTGGTCGGACCGGCGATCGGACGGTTGATATTGGCAAAGCGGCCGCCATTGGCCTTGTCCCATTTCCAGACTTTCGGGGGCGTGTAATCGGGCAGATTGTCGGTCATGGGATCATTCCTTTTTGGATGGGCCGTTGTTGCTATGGGCAAGCGATAGCATCGGTACGCGCACTGATCACGCAAGTTTTTCTGCGTCCGCTCCAAGCGAACTTTTGGTCAAAGGCCTAGTCGCGTGGCGGAATGCTGTGCACCATGGTGATAAACTGCAGCGTCGTTCCGGCACGGCGATGTTCGGACAGGGCCTGGTAATCGGGATCATTATACCAGGCGGTGGCCGCTGCCTCGTTGGGGAAGCGGAACATCACCACCCGGCCTTCCGGCGGGGCCGCGCCTTCAAAGGTGACGCTGCCGTCATCATAGGTGATGAACTCCCCGCCATGCCGTTTCAGGATCGGGAAGAATCCCTTTTCATATTCCCGGTACTTCGCTGCATCCTGCACGGTGAAATTGGCGACGACATGGACGGGTTGTTCGGTCATATTTCTGCTTCCTAGTTCATTTCCGCGAAGGTCTTGTCCTTGTCGACCCGCACATCCTGCGGCAGGCCAAGGACCCGTTCGGCGATGATATTTTTCAGAATTTCATCGGTGCCGCCGGCAATTCTGAGGCCCGGCGCCCACATGAAGCTTTCCTGGAATATCGCATCGGAAGGCGCTTCGTCCTTGTCGACGATCAGGCCGAAATGGTCCTGCATCTCGATCGCACTGTTGCAGATGTCCTGCAGATGATTGGCATTGATGATCTTGCCGATGGCATTTTCCGGACCCGGCGTTTCGCCGCGCGACAGGGCGGTCTGGGTGCGGAATTTGGTCAGCTTGTAACCCTGCGCCGCAACATACCAGTCGGCCAGCTTGGCACGGAAAGCCTGGTCGGACAGGGTGCCGGCGGACCGCGCATAATCCATGATTTCCTTCCAGTCGGGGCCCGGAGAGCCGCCAACCGCCAGCCGTTCGTTCATCAGGGTGACCAGCGCCACTTTCCAGCCCATGCCGGGCTCGCCGAGCCGATCGCTGTCGGGAATGCGGACGTCGGTGAAATAGACTTCGTTGAATTCCTTGCCGCCAGAAGCCTGATGGATCGGCCGGACATCGACGCCCTTCTGCTTCATGTCGACGATGAACATGGTCAGGCCCTTGTGCTTGGGCACATTGGGGTCGGTACGGACCAGAAGGATGCCATAATCGGAATAATGGGCGCCAGATGTCCACACTTTCTGGCCATTTATGACCCATTCGTCCCCATCTTTGACCGCTTTTGTCTTGAGACCGGCAACATCGGAACCGGCGGCCGGTTCGGAGAAGAGCTGGCACCAGATCTCCTCACCCATCAGCGCTTTCTGGACATAGCGTTTCTTGTGCTCGTCCGATCCGAAGGCAATCACCGTCGGTACGCACATGCCAAGGCCGATGGCGAAGGGACCGGTCGGCGCGTCAAACTTGGCTTCTTCCTGGCCCCAGATGACCTGCTGCATCACGGTGCCGCCGCGGCCGCCCATTTCCTTGGGCCAGGTGATCTGCGCAAAGCCGCCTTCCGCCTTGGTCTTCTGCCAGGCCTTGGCGCGCTCGAGAAAATCCTCGCGGCCACCCGAGCGGAGTGCGCCCGGCGTCTTGGGCTTGAGATGCTGCGAGAGAAAGGCATTTGCCTCGGCGCGAAATTCTGCTTCATCAGGCGTATCATTGAAATCCATCTTGTGACCTTCCTTCAAACTTTTCGAAACCGTCCGTTCGTGCTGAGCTCGTCGAAGTACGAGTGTGCACCCAGGGTTCCAGTTTTAGTCATTCTTCGCTTCGAGCGCGCTGACCAGCTTCTCTTTCCAGACCGCCGGGCTGCCCGCCTGCACCGCCAGCAACTTGGCGCGGCGGTAGAAGAGGTGGCAGTCCACTTCCCAGGTGAAGCCCATGCCGCCGTGCGTCTGGATATTTTCTTTCGAGGCGAACCAGTAGGCCTCCGATGCCGCGACCCGCGCTGCGGCGGCCGCTTCGGGCAGTTCCGCCGCATCGCTCGACAGCGCCCAGGCACCATAATAAGCATTGGAACGGGCGACCTCGTTCTTGACATACATGTCGGCCAGCTTGTGCTTGATCGCCTGGTTGCCGCCGATGGCGCGACCGAAGGCGACGCGTTCCTTGGCATATTCATTGGCCATTTCGAGACAGCGCGAGGCGCCGCCCAGTTGTTCGAAAGCGAGCAAGACCGCCGCCCGGTCGTTGATCTGGTCGAGCAACGCCATACCGTTGCCCGCTTCGCCGAGAAGCTCTGCCGCTGCGCCGTCGAAGCTGATCGTGGCGTGGCTGCGGGTGGGTTCGAGCGTCTTCACCGGCTCGCGCGTTACGCCGCTCTGGCTGAGGTCAGCGATGACCAGACTCTCGCCGCTGCCGTCTTTCACCAGCACCACCGCATGGGTGGCGATATCGCCGTCGGTCACCGGGATTTTCTTGCCGGATATCACGCCGTCCTTCAGCCGCGTGGCCAGCGCGCCGGCCTTGATCTCGCCCGGCCCTTCGCTGACCGCGATACAGCCGATCAGGCTGCCGTCGGCCACGTTCGGCAGCATCCGTGCCTTCTGTTCGTCGCTGCCCGCGATTTTCAGCGCCTCGGCAAAGAAATAGGCCGAAGATCCGAACGGAACCGGGGCCAGAACACGGCCCAGTTCCTCGGCGATGACACATAGTTCGAGCATGCCGAGACCAAGCCCGCCATATTCCTCGGGAATCGCCGCACCGAGCCAGCCCATTTCGACAATCTGTTTCCAGACGTCTTCATTGTGGCTCTTGCTGTCATCGTCCAGCACGGCGCGGACATGCGCGCTGGTGCATTGCGCTTCCAGAAACTTGCGCGCTTCGTCTCGAAGAAATTTTTGATCGTCGGAAAAATCAAAATTCATGGTTCAGGCCTCATCCCGTTGTTTATATTCTTATCATTATCCTAGTCGTCATTGGCAGGCATGTTCAGCGCCCCGCGTATCTCCTCATTGTCCGCGCCCAGCGTTGGCGGATCGGCATAGATATTGGCCGGGCTGGCGGAATAATGCACCGGATGCTTGATCGTTCTGTATTTGCCGATCTTCTCGCCTTCGCGTTCCTGCCAGAAACCGACCTGCTGCAAATGCGGATCGGTCAGCACATCCTCCATCTTGTTATAGCGCATCGCCGGAATATTATGTTCGTCGAGCAGCGGCAGCCATTCTTCCGTGGTCTTGGTCGCGGCAATTTCCTCGATCAGGGCATAGAGCGCGGTGATATTCTTGGTCCGCTGCGAATAGTCCGAGAAACGGGGCTCATCGAAGACACCCGGTTTGCCGCCCAGTTCGAAAAATTTGCGCCACTGGGCATCATTATAGGGCACCAGGCCGATATAGCCATCCTTGGTCGGATAAGGCTTGCGGTTGGCGTTGATCGAGCGCGTATAGGCCAGCTTGCCATTGCCCGGGATGAAAGTCTCGCCCCACAGATTCTCGACCATGTTGAACCAGGTGAAGGCTTCGAACATCGGCACCTGGACAAACTGCCCTTCGCCGGTCTTTTCCTTGTGATACATCGCCGCGAGCGTGGCGTTGACAGCGAACAGGCCGATCGTCTTGTCGGCGACCAGCGATGGCATGTAGAGCGGCCGCCCGCTGTCGCCGCGCATCTCGAACAGGCTGGCGAAGCCGGAGGCGCACTGGATCAGATCGTCATAGGCCTGGCGCTTTTCATATTCGCCGCCCTGACCGAACCCGGCGCAATGGACATAGACGATGCCCGGATTGACCGCCTTGACGCTTTCATAGTCGAGGCCGAGCCGTTCCATTCCGGCCAGCCGGACATTGTGGAAAAACACGTCGGCATGTTTCAGCAGTTCGAGAATGACCGCCTTGTCATCGTCATTCTTGCCGTTGAGCGTGATCGATTTCTTGTTGCGGTTGAGCGAGGTGAAGATCGGGCCGAGGTCGCCGGTCGGATTGTCGCCGGCATGGCGCATCATGTCGCCGCCAAATTTGCCTTCGCCATTTTCGATCTTGATGACATCGGCGCCCATGTCGGCAAAATTGAGAGTGGCAAAAGGGCCAAGGACGACGGTAGACATGTCGACGATTTTCAGACCCTTCAGGGGGCCTGTCGGTTCCGTGTCCCATTTAAGTTCCGGCCAGCCGCTCATTCAATATTCTCCATTTTAGCTAGTGCATGATTCCCTGATGCTGTTATCATGTTTAATCGATTGATGAACTGTTTATTTTGAGGGAATTAGGATGGAATTGGCAGATCCCAAGGCACCGGTGCTGATCGGTGTTGGTGAGGCTAGCGGCGCGAATTTGAAGCAATCGCAAGGGCTTGAATGGCCCTCGACGGTCGATCTGGCATCGGCCGCTATTGCCGAGGCGCTGGCCGACAGCGGTGCCGGTGAAAAACTGGCCGCGTCGATCGATTGCCTGCTCTCGATTCGCCTGTTCCACGACAGCGGTCTGCCGCATGATTGCGGCTCGCCGGAAAATCTGCCCGAAGCGGTCGCCACGGCCTCCGGTCTCGATCCCGAACATCTGCTCTATGGCGATATCGGGGGGCAGAGCCCGCAGAAGCATCTCAACAAGCTGGCGGCCCAGGTCCATGCCGGCGAATATAAGGCGGTGGTCCTGTCGAGTGCAGAGAATATGGGCACCGTCAAACGGGCCCGGCGCAGCGGTCACAAGCTGGACTGGAGCCAGCCGGCAACCCGCGACATGACCGATCTGGTGACGGCGGAGGACAAGATGCTGACCGCCTATGAATGGCGGCAGGGCATCATCAGCATGCCGATGGCTTATGGCATTGTCGAGAATGCCCGGCGCGCGCGGCTGGGCATGGACCGGGACAGCTATGCAAAAGACATGGCCGAATTGTGGTCAGCATTCGCCGGTGTGTCGCTGACCCGCGAGCATGCGCAATTTGCCCGCGACTGGACGGCGGAGGAACTGCTCGCCGAGGATCACGGCAATTACCGGCTCAACGATCCCTACCGCCGCTGGATGGTGGCGCAGGATGCGGTCGAACTGGGCGCGGCGGTGATCCTGACCACGGCGGGCCATGCCGCGGACCTGGGCATCGCCGAGGACAAGATGATCTATCTGCACAGCGGCGCCGACGCGAGCGTGCCGCTGATGAGCCTGCAGGACGATCTGTCGGTCTCGCCGGCGATGCAGGTGGCTTTCCCCAAGGCGCTGGAACTGGCGGAAGTGGAAGCCGCGGATCTCGGCCCGATCGATATCTACAGCTGTTTCCCGGTCGCGGTTTCGCTGGCGATGGACGCGCTGGGATCGCCGGACCGCTCGCTGGCGTCCTATACGCTGACCGGCGGGCTGAGCTTCTTTGGCGGTCCCGGCAACAGCTACAGCGCTCACGGCATGGTCGCCTTGGTGCAGGCCTTGCGCAAGGATGGCAGCAAGCCCGGCATGATTTCCGCCAATGGCGGGGTGATCAACAAGGAATCGGTCGGCATCTACGCCGCGCAACCGGTGGCTGGCGGCTGGTCCCCCGACAGGATTGCCGAACCTGTGCGCATATCGAAGCCCGATCATGTCAAGCCCGACCATTTCTTCAGCGGCAAGGCGGTGATCAAAAGCTATGCCATGCCCTATGGCAAGGCCAGCCGCGGCGCGGCGAGCCTGTGGCTGGAGGACGAGCAGGGCCTGCCCGCGATCGGCATCCTGCCCGATGCGCCGGAGGACACCGACCTGATCGGGCTGGCGGTCGATGTGGTTACTGCGGACGAACGCAATATCGCCAAGCTCAGCGGATAGTCTGCATCTCCAGCAGCTCGATTTTCGGCGTCAGATAGCCGTCCCGGCAGGGTTCTTCCTTCGCCAGGTCGGTCGAGAGATATTTGCTGTTGCTGTCCGGGAACACCGTGGCCACGGCGCGATATTTGCCGTCGGCGTCCGGTTCCTGCTGCAAGGCGCAGCGGATCGCGGCGATCAGATTGCCGCCGCTGGAAATGCCGACGCCCAGCCCGAACTGCTTGCACAGTTTCTGCGCCATCAGGATGGAATCGCCGTCATTCACCGCGATGACCGGATCGATTTGGTCGAGCCTGACGATCTCCGGGATAAATTCGTCGGATACGCCCTGGATGCGGTGGTGGCCGACCTTGTGGCCGGTCGAAAGGGTCGGGGATTCAAACGGTTCGACGGGATGAACCGCGATGCCGGCGTCGCGCTGTTTCAGATAGCGGCCGACGCCCATCACCGTGCCGCCGGTGCCGACACCGGCGACAAAACCGCCGATCTGGCCACCGTCACCCGCGACCTGGCTCCAGATTTCAGGCGCGGTGCCCTGGCAATGGGCGTTGCAATTGTCATCGTTGGAGAATTGCCGCGGCAGGAATGCACCTTCATTCTTGCCCAAGGCTTCGGCCATGGCGATCGAGCCGAGGAATCCGCCTTCCTCCTTCGACACCAGCCGGATATCGGCGCCGTGGCTGGCGATGATGGCGCGCCGTTCGACGCTCATCCAGTCGGGCATGAAGATCGTCACCGGATGGCCGAGCGCGGTGCCGAGCGCGGCCATCGCGATCCCGGCATTGCCGCTGCTCGCCTCGGCGATCCGCTGGCCGGGCTTCAGCGCGCCCGAGCGGGTGGCGTTGCGGATTATGTTCAGCGCCATCCGGTCCTTGATACTGCCGGAGAAATTATACATTTCCGCCTTGGCATAGACGGTGATGTCCCGCCCCTCGCAGCGGGTGTTGATCCGCAGCATCGGCGTGTTGCCGATCAGTCCCGAAAGCCAGTGAAATTTGTCGTCTGATGTGCGGCCGACGCGGTCGAGCATATGGGGTCCCCCTTGAACAGGGGCCCGTTATGGATGGGCGAATGGCAAATATCTTTGCCAATAATCCTTTGATGGAGCAAAATATTGTGATAAAAATCTAGTAATGCCATCAAAGATAAAAAATATTGATGATAATGACCGGAATATCCTGAAAGCCTTGCAGCGCGACGCCAGCCTGTCGCTGGAGAATCTCTCGGCGCAGCTCAGCCTGTCGACCAATGCCTGCTGGCGGCGGATCAAGCGGATGGAAGCGGACGGGATCATCGCGCGGCGGGTGGCGATTGTCGATCCGGAAGCGGTCGGCCTGTCGATGACCGTGTTCGTCGCGGTGCGGACCAGCGACCATAGCGACAAATGGCTGACAAAATTCGCCGCAGCAGCCTCTTCAATCGAGGAAGTGGTCGAATTCTACCGGATGGCCGGCGAGGTCGACTATATGCTCAAGCTGCTGGTCCGCGATGTTGCCGACTATGACCGGGTGTACAAGAAGCTGATCAAGGCGGTGCCGCTATCCGATGTGTCGGCGAGCTTTGCGATGGAGCGGATTAAATATGAGACGGCGGTGCCGGTTTGAATGATCTACGCGCTAGGTGAGGGCGAAAAGCTTAGTATCATATCAAGCAAAGAAGAGAACATCGCGGATACGATTGCAGTGGGTCGGGTTGCCTCTTCTTGCGTATCGTCAGATTTCACAATCTGTCGATGACTGACGCTTGTAATCTTTAAGGAAGCCCTGTGGACCAAAGGCAATTCGGATCAATGGTCCTCTAGAGGTATGGATCACTCGATAGAAATGATCTTCTGATCTACGGAAATCGAATTGACCATCAGCTGTCTGTGCCAAGACGGGCATCACTATGATCATGCCAACTTTCCTTTGCTGATAAGAGAACGGAATGCTTTCAGCTAGGTGCTCAATTGACACTCCATTGGCAGTCACGTTGAGAAACGGTGCGTTAGGTGCGGTGTAGCAACCAAGAATGGGAGCTGGGTCAACTGGTTCAGGTTCATCAAACTCCATGCAACCGGCCAAAAAGAGTGTGGCAATTAGCGGGCGAGAAATGGTGGGAATCACAATCTAACGACCCCCATCAAACCGCCACAACCTCCTGCCGGATCGCGCCGAAGATCGAGTGGCCGTCCGCATCCAGCATCTGGATTTTCACCGTATCGCCAGCCGACATAAACGGCGTCTTTGCCTCGCCATCATTGATCGTCTCGATCATTCTTATTTCGGCGATGCAGCTGTAGCCGAGGCCGCCTTCGCTGACCGGTTTGCCGGGGTCGCCGTCGGGGCCCTGATTGGAGACGGTGCCGGAACCGATGATTGTGCCGGCGCACAAAGGGCGCGTCTTGGCGGCGTGGGCGACCAGGTCGGCAAGGCTGAAGGTCGCGTCCTTGCCGGCATTGGCGCGGCCGAAGGGTTCGCGGTTATAGTCGACCTGCAGCGGCAGATGGATGACCGAGCCGTTCCACGCATCGCCCAGCTCGTCGGGGGTGACGCAGACCGGGGAGAAGGCCGAGGGCGGCTTGGACTGGAAGAAGCCGAAGCCCTTGGCCAGCTCGCCGGGGATGAGGCCGCGCAGGGAGACATCGTTGCACAGCATGATGAGCTTGATATGGCCGGCGGCGTCTGCGGCGCTGGTGCCGGCGGGCACGTCGTCAGTGATCACTGCGATCTCGCCTTCCATGTCGCAGCCCCATTTCGGATCGCCGAGCGGGATATCGTCGCGCGGGCCGAGAAAGGCGTCGCTGCCGCCCTGGTACATTAATGGGTCGCTGTAGAAACTCTCCGGCACTTCCGCGCCGCGCGCCTTTCGCACCAGTTCGACATGGTTGATGTAGGCGCTGCCGTCGGCCCATTGATAGGCGCGGGGCAGCGGGGATTCGGCGAGCCGTTCGTGAAAGCGTTCGCAGGGGACGGTTTCATGTTCGACGTCGCGGTAGAGCGCTTCCAGCTTTGGCGCGCAATTTTCCCAGTCGTCGAGCGCCGCCTGCAGGGTCCGCGCGATATGGCTCGCTTCGCTGCAGCGGGTGAGGTCTTTCGAGACCACGACCAGACGGCCGTCACGGGTGTCGTTCTTCAGGGTGGCGAGTTTCATATGCGTTCCTTCATCCTGCTCCGTGCCCCCGCGAAGGCGGGGCCCATCTCTTGTCAGTGCCTCTTGTCGAGGCTTCAGGAGATGGACTCCTGCCTACGCAGGAGCACGACATTGTTCAATGCGAAAACCTAATGCTCGTCGCGGGCCTTTTCGTGCAGCCACGCTGCATGTTGCGGCGCCTTCTTGGTGCGGCTCCATTCCTCGAGCATCGCGGGGGCAACGCGGCGCAATTCGGTCATTTCCTCGTCCGTGCCGATATCGCAGGCGAGCTCGAGCCGGTGGCCGTTGGGGTCGAAGAAATAGATCGACTTGAAAATCCCGTGATGGGTCGGGCCAAGCACTTCCAGTCCTTCGGCCTCGGCATTGGCCTTGGCCGCCATCAGGTCGTCGAGCGAATTCACCTTGAAGGCGATATGCTGGACCCAGGCGGGGGTGTTCTGGTCGCGGTCCATCTGCTTCTGCTCGGGCAGTTCGAAAAAGGCGAGGACATTGCCGCCGCCGGCATCGAGAAAGATATGCATATAGGGATCATGCTCGCCGGTCGAAGGCACTTCATTCTCGGCAAAGGCGAGCTGGAACTCCATGCCCATCACGCGCTGGTAGAAATCGACCGTCTCTTTCGCATCCTTGCAGCGATAGGCGACATGGTGGATGCCGTTGATCTTCGGGGCGGTCATCAGGCAGGCTCCTCTACGTTGAGCACCCCGCGCGATACCTGGTCGCGTTCGATGCTTTCGAACAGGGCCTTGAAATTCCCCTCGCCAAAGCCGTCATCGCCCTTGCGCTGGATGAATTCAAAGAAAACCGGTCCGACCTGCGCTTCGGCAAAAATCTGCAGCAGCAGGCGGGGTTCTCCGCCTTCGGTGGTGCCGTCGAGCAAGATGCCGCGGGTCTGCAGCGCATCGACATCCTCGCCATGGCCGGGGAGGCGCCCGTCGAGCATCTCGTAATAGGTGTTCGGCGGCGCGGTCATGAACGGCACGCCGAGTTCTTTCAGCCGGTCCCAGCAGGCGACCAGATCGTCACAGATCAATGCGATATGCTGGATGCCCTCGCCGTTGAACTCGCGCAGAAATTCCTCGATCTGGCCCTTGCCACCTTCGCCTTCTTCATTCAGCGGAATGCGGATCTTGCCATCCGGCGCGGTCAGCGCCTTGGAGGTCAGGCCGGTATATTCGCCCTTGATGTCGAAGAAACGGATTTCGCGGAAGTTGAACAGACTCTCGTAATAGTCCGCCCAATATTTCATCCGGCCGCCGTAGACATTGTGGGTCAGGTGATCGATGATCTGGAACCCCGCACCCACAGGATGGCGATCAACACCGGGCAGATATTCGAAGTCGATATCGTAGATCGACAGATTCTCGCCGCGTTCGCCGCCCTCGTAGCGGTCGACCAGATAGAGAATCGCGCCGCCGATGCCGCGGATCGCCGGGATGCGCAATTCCATCGGGCCGGTTTCGACATTGACCGGCTCGGCGCCCTTGTCGAGCAGATAGGCATAAGCCTTGCGCGCGTCCTTCACCCGGAACGCCATGCCGCAGGCCGATGGTCCGTGCTCGCGGGCAAAATACCAGGCCGCCGACTTGGGCTCATAGTTGATGATCAGATTGATGCCGCCCTGCCGCCACAGATGGACATCCTTGCTGCGATGCTGGGCGATGCGGGTGAAGCCCATGACTTCGAACACCGGTTCGAGCACGCCCTTTTCCGGCGCGCAGAATTCGACAAATTCAAAGCCGTCGAGACCGACGGGATTTTCAAACAGATCAGCCACAATATTTCCTCGAGACAATGATGCGCAGGGGCGCGTTATAGTTACAAATGATACTATAGGGATTTCGACCAGGATATGCAAGATTTTCTGCGCCTGCCGGACGGCATCAATGAAAATCCCGCGACTTGGGTAATATCCGGACATTGCGTGGATGGCCGTGGCGGGGATAGGCGGGCTGCGGTCCTGTCGCCTGCTCTTGCTGCCGGGCTGCCCAGCGGTCCTCGTTGCGATAGACCGGGCGCCTGACCTCGTCGGCGCGGGCCATCGGCATATCCGGTTGGTCGCGGGCGGTAATCTCGTCGAGCATGAAGCTATAATCCTCGACCCGGCTGGTCATCAAATGGGTCACGCCCTCGACGCTGCGCTGCACCTCTCCGGTGGCGAGCATCAGCCGCGCCGCCATCACCGGACGGCGCATTTTTTCAAAGCGGCTGGCCCAGAGCAGCAGATTGGCGACCCCGCTTTCATCCTCCAGCGTGATGAACACCGCATTGCCCTTGCCGGGCCGCTGACGGATCAAAACAACGCCGGCGACCTTCGCCTGCGAGCCGTTCTTGGCTCGCGCCAGTTCCGCGCAGCTGAGCACGCCGATTTCCCGCAAGCGCTCGCGCAGAAATTCCATCGGATGGCCTTTCAGCGACAGGCGGACGCTCTGATAGTCGGCCACCACATGTTCACCCTTGGTCATGGCGGGGAGATGTGCGTCTTGTTCCCGACCCAGTTCCTTGGCCTCTGCCGCCTCGAACAGCGGCAGCGTATTGACCGGCGTGCGGCGCACTTCCCACAGCGCCTGCCGCCGGTCCAGCCCCAGCGACCGGCAGGCATCGGCATCGGCGAGCAGGCGCAGCGCCCGCGCCGGCAGGTCGGCCTTGTGGGCCAGCTCCTCGATCGTGCGAAACGGCCGCGCGGCGACAATCTGTTCGGCCCAGGTTTCGCGAAACCCGTCGATCTGGCGCAGACCGATGCGGAGGGAAGGGGAGGAAGTGGAACGCCGTTCGTCCTGAGCCTGTCGAAGGCCCCCTCCGGACACGCTGGCCAGGGGCTTCGACGAGCTCAGCCCGAACGGATCTTTTGAAATCCCCTGCTCCTCAACCTCTACCCGATTGTCCCAGTCACTGAAATTCACATCCGGCTCCCGCACCTCCACCCCGTGTTCGCGCGCGTCGCGGACGAGCTGGCCCGGCGCATAGAAACCCATCGGCTGCGAATTGAGCAAAGCCGCGGCGAACACCGCCGGGTGGTGGCATTTGATCCAGCTCGAGACATAGACCAGCCGGGCAAAGCTGATCGCGTGGCTTTCCGGAAAGCCATAGCTGCCAAAGCCCTGGATCTGCTTGTAGCAGCGTTCGGCGAAATCCCGGTCATAGCCCTTGGCGGTCATGCCGGTGATCATCTTCGCCTCGAAATGGTGGATCGTGCCGACATTGCGAAAGGTCGCCATCGCCCGGCGCAGCTTGTTGGCGTCGCCGGGGGAGAAATCGGCGGCGACGATCGCCAGCTTCATCGCCTGTTCCTGGAACAGGGGCACGCCAAAGGTCCGGCCGAGTACGGACTGCAGCTCGTCCGGATCATGCGGCGGGGCGGGCGAGGGCAGGGTCACCTTTTCCACGCCCGAACGCCGCCGCAGATAGGGATGGACCATTTCGCCCTCGATCGGCCCCGGCCGGACAATCGCCACCTGGATCACCAGATCATAAAATTCGCGCGGTTTCAGTCGCGGCAGCATGTTGATCTGGGCCCGGCTCTCGACCTGGAACACGCCGATACTGTCGCCCTTGCACAGCATGTCATAGGTCGCGGGGTCTTCGTGGGGGACGTTTTGCAAGGTGAAGGCTTGTGCTCCGTACTTGATGCGGAGCCCGGGGCGGCGATCGCTGACCTCCATGCAGGGCTCCGCATCAAGTGCGGAGCACGGTCCCTCCCTACGCCCCTCTAATGCATTAAGCATATCAAACGCCTTGCGGATGCAGGTCAGCATGCCGAGCGCCAATATGTCGACCTTCATCAGGCCGAGCGTGTCGATATCATTCTTGTCCCACTCGATGAACGTGCGCTCGTCCATCGCCGCATTGTGGATCGGCACGGTCTCGTCGAGCCGGTCCTGGGTCAGCACGAAGCCGCCGACATGCTGCGACAGGTGGCGGGGAAATTGCAGGATCTGCTGCACCAGATCGCCGAGCCGCCGGATCTCCGGATTGTCCGGGTCGAGCCCGGTTTCGGCAAAGCGCTTGTCGGGCTGTTTGCCGCCGTGGCTGCCCCAGACGGTGCTGGACAGGCGGCTGGTGATATCCTCCGAGAGGCCGAGCGCCTTGCCAACCTCGCGGATCGCGCTGCGCGAGCGGTAATGGATCACGGTTGCGGCAATCCCGGCGCGGTGGCGGCCATAGCGCGCATAGATATATTGAATCACTTCCTCGCGCCGTTCATGTTCGAAATCGACGTCGATATCCGGCGGCTCGCGGCGCTCTTCCGAGATGAAGCGCGAGAAGAGCAGGTCATGTTCCATCGGATCGGCCGAGGTGATGCCGAGCAGATAGCAGACCGCGCTGTTCGCCGCCGACCCGCGCCCCTGGCAGAGTATGCCCTGATCCTGGGCAAATTTGACGATGTCGTGGACGGTCAGGAAATAGGGCGCATATTTCATCTTTTCGATCAGCCGCAATTCCTCCTCGACCTTGGCGCGCAACCGTTCGGGCAGGGTCTCGCCATGCCGATCATGGGCGGCGGTCCAGGTCAGATGCGCAAGCCAGCCCTGCGGCGTCCAGCCTTCCGGCACTGGTTCGTCGGGATAATGATAGCTGAGTTCGTCGAGCGTGAAATCGACCAAGCCGAGCAGTCTTTGCGTCTCGGCAATCGCTTCGGGATGATCGCGGAACAGGCGCGCCATTTCTGCTGGGGGCTTGAGAAACCGTTCGGCATTGGCGGCGAGCAGGCGGCCCGCCTTGGGGATCGTCGTCTTTTCGCCGATGCAGGTGAGAATGTCGTGCAGCGGGCGCTGTTCCGGCGTTGCATAGAGCGGGTCATTGGTGGCGATAAGCGGAATGCCGGTCGCCTGGGAGAGGCCGTGCAATCTGGCGAGATAGCGCTTGTCCGGCCCCGAGCGCGGCATGGCCGCACCGAGCCAGATATGAGGGGTGCGGGAGCGGAGCTGCCCAAATATATCCTCCCCGTGCGCAGCATGGGGAGGGGGACCATCCGAAGGATGGTGGAGGGGCCGCTTCGCAGAAACTCTCCCGCCGGCGGCCCCTCCCCCATCAGCCGTCGCTGCGCTCTGGCTGACGGTCCCCCTCCCCGAAGCTGGCGCTTCAGGGAGGATGATCAGCGCCCAGTCCTCGTCGCACCATTTCAGCAAATCCGCCGCATAGAGAAAACAATCCCCTTTTTCCGCCCGCAAATTGCCGGTTGAGAGCAGCCGCGTCAGCCGCCCCCAGCCGCGCCGGTTGCGGGGATAGACAATCACTTCCGGCGTCTCGTCGGCAAAGACCAGCCGCGACCCGACGATCAGTTTGAAATCCGGCAGCACCAGCCCTTCCTCCGCCGCATCCTCATGCGCCCGGCGCAGCGCGGCGTGCGCGCGCACGACACCGGCGACGCTGTTGCGGTCGGCAATCCCGATGCCGGTCATCCCCAGCGCCATCGCCTGCAGCACCATGTCGGCGGGGGACGAGGCGCCGCGCAGGAAGCTGTAATGGGTGGAGGCGGCGAGTTCGGCAAAGGTCGTCATTGCGAGGGGCCATATCCGTTCGCCTCGAGCGAAGTCGAGAGGCCGCTGGTGTCTCGACTTCGCTCGACACGAACGGATTCAGGGCAACACTTATTCTCCATCACGCAAACAGCCCATGCATATACCAGTCCGGGTTCGCTTTCTCCTCGCCATAAAGCCCGTGCCGGAACAGCCAGTAGCGCCGGCCGCGGGCGTCCTCGACGCGGTAATAGTCGCGGGTCAGGCCGCCCTTGCCCGGCTGTTGCCCGTCCTTGCGCTGCCACCATTCCGAGGCGATCCGCTCCGGCCCTTCATAGCGCATCACCTGATGGCTCTTGCGCCGCCAGGTGAAGCGATAGGGCGGGCCGTCGGGGACCTCGGCGATCACCTGGACGCGCTGCGGCGGGTCGAACATGTGCAAGGGGCGCATCGGCGGATTGTCGGGAGACTGCCGCTTCCACGGCACCGGCGGCGGGGCGTTGAGCGCGGGTAGGGCGAGCAGGCCCTGTTCCGGGATATGGCTGTCGGCGGGGGCAAATTTCTGCACCCGGTCGCGACCGAGCCTCGTGCTGAGCTGGCTGACTAGAGCAACTTCATCGCCGCGCCGGTCCTCGCCACCCTCGAGCCGCAACTGCTGGGGTGCCAGCGCCTCCGAAGCGGTGATGCTCAGCCGGATCAGGTCATAGCCGAAGCCCGGATTGAGTTCGTCGTTGAGCGCGGCGATCCGTTCACGCAGCAGCCGCTGGAACAGGGCCGCATCGCGGGTTGGCGCGCCGGTCTCCAGCCCGAGCCGCGCGACATCGCCATCGCAGCGGAACAGCATCATCCGGATCATCCGCGCGCCCTGGCCGCGCTCGTTGAGCCGTTCGGCGGCCTCGGCAAACAGTTCCGACAGACAGGCAAGCGCGGCATCAATATGGGTCAGCGGCTCGGCAAAACGGCGCTCGGTAACGATATTGCCGATCCGGCGCAGCGGATCGATCGGCCGGTCCTCCAGCCCCAATATCCGGTCGAGCCGGAGCGTCAGGTCCATCCCGAAGCGCGCTGCCAGATTGGCGCGCGGCCGCTCGGCCAGATCGCCGATCCTGTACAGCCCCGCCCGTTCCAGCGACTGGTGGGTCTTTGCGTCCATCGCCAGCGCCGCCACCGGCAGCTGCGCCTCCGCGCCTTCCTTCAGGCCATGCCGGGCCAGCGCCATCGCCGCGTCCGGCGTGCCAGCGAGCGCCCAGTGGCTGCTATAGCCTGCCGCGTCGAGCCGGTCCTCGGCATCCTGCGCCAGCCTTTCCTCATCACCGTGAAGATGCGCCGCGCCGGTGATATCGAGGATCAGCGCATGCGGCGGCTCGACCGCGACCATCGGCGTGTAGCGCTCGCAGGCCTCGGCCAGCCGCGACAGCAGGTCGGCGTCGGCCAGCGGCTGATGGTCGAAGGCGAGCAGATCGGGCACCCGCGCCCGCGCGTCGGCGAGCTTCATGCCCGTGCCCAGGCCCAGGGACACGGCCTGCCGGTCGGCTGCCATGATCACCATCGCGCCGCGGATTTTCTCGGTGAGCACGAAGGGATGGTCAGGCGGCCCGTGTGCCCTGATGATCCGTTCGGACGGCAGCCAGGGCAGGGACAGCGCCAGTATCCGGCGCGCCTTTCTCCTCTGGCTGCCCGCTTGGCTGCTCGCGGAAGACTTGATCGTCACGGTTCCACTCCAGTCGGGCGCTCAGCCCGTAAAGACCGCTGCGGTGGCGCAGCAGATTGATGTCGAAAGCAGGATGGCCCGGAGCATTGGCTTCGAGCGCGAGCGACGGCGCCGCGGCCACTGACCAGCGGCTGAAGGCAGCGGTCGGCAGAGGATTGTCGGGATCGCTGCCGGAGCGCAGGATCAGGCTGAGGGTACCGGACTTCTGCGCCGACAGCGACAGGCGGCGGGTGGCGGTCAGGTCGAGGCCCCTGGGTTTCTTGCCCGCCAGTTCGATGATCACCGTCGCCATGGCCGAGGATTGCACCCCGTCGGCCGCCGCGCGCAGCGCCGCGATAGCATCCGGTGCATCGACATGGAGGATATTGTCCGGATCGATGCCCAGCTCCGCCAGTCCCGGCGGGTAGAGCCGGCCCTGCCGTCTCGCTTCGCTGCTTTCGCTGATCCACAGGACGGGGCGCTTCTCCTGATCCAGATTCCGGCACCGCTGCGCCATCAGCAGCGCCATCGCCGCGGCACTGGTCCGGTCATCCCTGTTCTCTGCGTGCAGTTCGTGCAGCGCCGCACGCGGCAGGCCATCGGCTCCGGCATTGCCGCGCAAGGCGGCGTCGATCCGTTCGACCCCGAAACCGAAATGCAACGGCGCTCCGTCATCTTCCGCGGTTCTGACCCCGGACGCTGCCAGGATTTTGGCCAGCCGCGCCCGCAAGGCAGAAGCCTTCGCTGGTAGCGCCGCTGGCGCAGTAGAGGGTCTGTCGGGTAAAGCCCTGCAGCCCCCGCCCGAATCCGAATCGATATTGTTCATGGTTTGTTCTAATTTAGAGAAGCGCGTCGCAGGGTCAAGCCATTCCACAAGTCTGGCCAAAAGTCTGGCCACGGATCCGGCACTGCCGGAGGACAGCCAAACGCTGCCCGGAGCGGGCCAATATCCCGAAAAAGATGCGGATATCCGGACAGGCCGGTTCGAAAAAAGAGCCCGCTTCTGCAAAGACAGAAGCGGGCCAGGCGCACTTGCAACCTTGCAACCGGTTCAGAAAAAGCCGGTAACCGCGGCTAGTGCCACGGCCGCCAACAGGGTCGATATACCCAGTACAATAATCATATGGCGGGTGGTGAAACCCTGACGGGCGCTGGTTTTGTCCAATTGTTTCTTCATAGGTTCTTCCTGGATGCTAATGGCGAAGGCGGACTATATGCTGGCCGACAGCATCCATGATGATTCTTCCATCACGCCGATCCGTGCAGTCAGCAGATCTGCCGTGAAAACATCGTCTGCCTCTTCGGCCGTTTTGACAAAGTCGCGCATCTGGTCGGCCACAGTGAGCGTGTCGTCGGACAGCTGCTTGAGCATGGATTCGACGTCGCCATATTCGACCTGATCCTTGATCACGCTATTCTCGATATAGGTGGAAAGCCCGACCGGCGTTTTCGCGCCGAGCGCCCGGATCCTTTCGGCAATTTCATCGATCGAGGCGGCCAGATCTTCATATTGGGCTTCGGTCAGCTTGTGGACACCGTGAAATTGCGGGCCGGTCACATTCCAGTGCACCGCCTGCGTCTTCTGGTACAGCACATAGGTGGAGGCCAGCGCCTTGCCCAGCTTCTCTGCCATGGTGGCGCGGTCGGCTTTTTTGATATCGCTTTTCATCTCGCGGAGTTCTGCGGATTTGATCGTTGCTGTCATAATATGTTCTTCCTTTCATGATGGTGCGCTCAACGAACTGGCGGAGCGCGTTCCCTGACAATGATTACGCCCCGGCCCACAATTGGTTCCGTTTAACCGCCGGAAAGATCAGGTGATATTCCGCTCCATCGTGACGGGTACCGGCAGGGTGAAGGAAAGAGCGGCGGAAGCGCCTCCGGGAAAGGGGAACCAATCCGCTTTCCGCTGCGTAGACTCGTCATAACCCCCAACGAAAGGACGACAGAAATGACAAAGATTTCCGACGCAAAAATAGCCATTCTCGCCACAGACGGGTTTGAAAAATCCGAACTGTTCGAACCGAAGAAGCAGCTTGCCGACGCCGGCGCAGATGTCACGATCGTGTCGCTGGAAAGCGGCTCGATCAAAAGCTGGGATGAAAAGGACTGGGGCGAAAGCATCGATGTCGATATCACCGTCGACCAGGCCAGCGAAGGCGATTTTGATGCGCTGGTGCTGCCCGGCGGTCAGATGAACCCGGACATCCTGCGGGTCGAGGATAAGGCGGTCGATTTTGTGAAAGCCTTTTTCAATGCCGGCAAACCGGTTGCCGCAATCTGCCACGCGCCATGGCTGCTGATCGAGGCGGATCTGGTGCAGGGCCGCAAGGTCACCGGCTATCCATCGATCAAGACCGACCTGATCAATGCCGGCGCGCGATTTGAGGATAGCGAAGTGGTGGTCGACAACGGCCTGATTACCTCGCGCAATCCTGGCGACCTCGACGCATTCTGCAGCAAGATCATCGAGGAAGTCCGGGAAGGCATCCACAACCGGACGAAAAAGGCGGCCTGAATCGGGGCGCAGGCCATGTGAGGACGGGCTCTTCCGGAGCCGGTCCTCCGCAGCAGATAACGGCAGATTTGCCTTTTGTCCTGCCCCTGCGTCGACTCGCCTCAATAACCTTAACAAAACCGGCCGTCGCTTTTTAGCGAGCATTTCGTATGGAAAAATGCCATTTTTGTAACCCCAAGGAGTAACATATGAAGAATTTTCTGACCCTCGTGACCGGCGCCGCGCTGCTCGCGGCGACCCCGGCCCTGGCGCAAGAAGCCGCTACGGCTGTCGACGTTCAGGCCGGCATGAAGGTATTCGGACCCAATGGCGGTCCCGTCGGTACGGTGGAATCCGTAGCCGGTGGTGCTGTCGTTGTGGATACCGGCACCAACAAGGCGGCGCTTTCGCCGGATGCATTTGCCAAGGCGGAAAACGGCCTGTCGATCACCATGACCAAGGTCGATCTGGACGCAGCCGTTGAAAAAGCGGCGGCCGATGCCAGAGCCAAGCTGCTCGCCGCGCTGACCCCGGGCACCGAAGTGAAAACCGTAACCGGCGCTGCAGTCATTGGCACCATTCAGGAAAATGACGAAGAATATGTGACCGTCGACCATGAAGGTGTGCCGGTCAAATTGCCGGTCGAAGCTTTCATGGCTCAGGCCGATGGTGTTTCGATCACGATGACCGAAGACCAGTTCAAAGCCGCGCTTTCCGGTACCCAGTAAGCCAATCGCCCTGGCGGCGGCAGGTCATGGAGCCTGCCGCTGCTAGGAGCTGAATTTCAATCCCAGTTCATACATCGCTATCGCCGCCTGGGCAGCCTCGCCGCCCTTGTTCTTGCGCGTCTTGTCCGCACGGGCCAGCGCCTGTTCCTCATTCTCTGTCGTGATGATGCCATTGCCGACCGCTGCACCGTCCATCGACAGCGCCATGATCCCGCGGGCGCTTTCGCCGGCGACAATCTCGAAATGATAGGTCTCGCCGCGGATCACCACGCCGATGGCGACAAAGCCGTCATATTGGTTGGCGTCTATGGCCATCGAGATCGCGCCGGGAATTTCCAGTGCACCGGGGACGGTGATGATCTCGTGCTCGTGTCCCGCCGCCTTGAGCGCATCGGTCGCGCCCTCGATCAGCATGTCGTTGAGATGGTCGTAGAAACGCGCTTCGACGATCAGGAATTTTGCCATTTTCTGTCTCTTTCAAATTCGTCATCCTGAAATCTTTCAGGATCGGGTGGATAGATGCTCGCGGGGCCTGGAACCGGTGCAGGACGCCAGGCCGGTCAGGCGTTCTCCAGCTCTTTGTCTGCAGTGTCGCTGTCGATGGCAGGTACGGCGCGCTGCCCGACAATCCGCAAGCCATAAGCGTCGAGACCGACCAGATCGTGGCTGGTGTTGGTCAGCAATTCCATATCATGGACGCCTAGCTCGCTGAGGATCTGTGCGCCAACGCCATAGTCGCGCTGCTGATCCATGGGCGGCGGCTTGACTCCCGCCAGGCTGCGGACCTGCTGCGAGAAGAAATCGGGCTGGCGCGGATTGATGAAGACGATCACGCCGGCTCCTTCCTTGCCGATGATTTTCATCGATTCCTCGATCATGCTGGGCCGACCGGTGTCCTGGGCGAACATGTCGGGAAACATGGTGGTTGCGTGCATCCGTACCAGCGTTGGCTGGTCGGGGTCGACATGGCCCTTCTGCAACACGATCTGCTCGCTTTCGGTCGCCATGTTATAATAGGTGATAGCATTCCATTCGCCACCCCAACGGCTGGTGAAGCGGGCCTCTGCGCGCCGTTCGGTCAGATGATCGTGGCGCAGGCGATAGGCGATCAGGTCGCGGATCGTGCCGATTTTCATGCCGTGATGCTGGGCAAATTCGATCAGGTCGTCGAGTCGTGCCATTTCGCCGTCATCCTTCATGATCTCGCAGATCACGCCGGACGGGTTGAGGCCGGCCAGCCGCGAGACATCGACCGCCGCTTCGGTATGGCCGGCGCGGACCAGCACGCCGCCGTTGCGCGCCTGCAGCGGAAAGACATGGCCGGGGGTGACAATCTCTTCCTTGCCCTTGGTCCGGTCGATCGCCACCGCCACGGTGCGCGCCCGGTCGGCGGCGCTGATCCCGGTGGTGACGCCGTCGCGCGCCTCGATCGAGATTGTGAAGGCGGTTTCATAGGCGCCGCGGTTGTTCTGGCTCATCATGTCGAGACCCAGTTCCTCGACCCGGTCGCGGGTCATCGCCAGACAGATCAGGCCGCGGCCATATTTGGCCATGAAGTTGATCGCATCGGGCGTGGCCATCTGCGCCGGGATGATCAGGTCGCCTTCATTCTCGCGATCCTCGTCATCGACCAGGATATACATGCGTCCGTTGCGCGCCTCGTTGATAATCTCTTCTGCCGATGCCATGACCCCGCTGCCGCCGCGCGCCAGATAGGTCTCCAGCTTGCCGAGCGTCTCCGCCGTCGGGTTCCAGTCCTCCTGTCCCAGGCTGCGCAGGCTGTTGGCGTGAAGGCCAGCCGCCCGCGCCAGCCCGGCCCGCGTCTCCTCGCCGGATTCAATCAGGGCGACCAGTTTTTCGATCAGGATCTTGCTCATGGACTCGGCCTTTCAATGTGATATTGGGAATCGGGTATCACATTGAAGTGTGATTGGTCTAGAGGAAATATCACATTGGGCTCACATGATGTGTTGTGCTCTCGTCATCCTGAACTTGTTTCAGGAACCCATCACTCCTCCCGCAACCTTCCGGTTTTACCGCCTGAGGTCCTGAAACAAGTTCAGGATGACGGTAATCCTTGCCGCAAAAGCCCCCCCACCCTTGACCGGAACCTTTCCCGACCCAATACGCTTTTACACCATGGCAAAAGCGAAACACTGGATCGAGCCGCATCCGCAGGGCATTTATGTACGGCCGGCAGATGTCTGGATCGATCCGTCGACCCCTAAGCAGCGCGCCGTGGTCACCCATGGCCACGCCGATCACGCGCGCGGTGGACATGGGGATGTCTGGGCGACGCCGGAGACGCTGGCGATCATGGGCCTGCGCTATGGCACGGAAGCCGGGACGCCGATCAGCTATGGCAACGGGTTCGAACGTGGCGGGGTGCGGTTCAGCCTGCATTCGGCGGGTCATGTGCTGGGTTCGGCCCAGGTGCTGATGGAATATCAGGGCGAGCGGGTAGTCGTCACCGGCGATTACAAGCGCCGCGCCGATCCGACTTGCGCGCCGTTCGAACCGGTGCCCTGCGATATTTTCATAACCGAGGCGACCTTTGGCCTGCCGGTGTTCCAGCATCCGCCGATTGCCGGCGAAATTGCCAAGATTTTTGCCCGGCTCGAGGCCGAACCGGACAGCAGCATCCTCGTCGGCGCCTATGCGCTGGGCAAGGCGCAGCGGGTGATTGCCGAGTTGCGCCGCGCCGGCTGGGACCAGCCGATCTATCTGCACGGGGCGCAGGTCAGGATGTGCGAATTATACGAAGAGCTCGGCGTCTCGCTGGGCGAATTGCGGCTGGTCATGGATACGCCGAAGGAAGAAATGCGCGGCCAGATCATCATCGCGCCGCCCTCCGCGCTGACCGACAAGTGGAGCCGGCGGCTGCCCAATCCGGTCACCGCGATGGCGTCGGGCTGGATGCGGGTGCGCGGGCGGGCGCGGCAGCGCGGGGTCGAAATCCCGTTGGTCATTTCCGACCATGCCGACTGGGACGAGCTGACCGGCACGATCCGCGAACTGGCGCCGAAGGAAACCTGGATCACCCATGGCAGCGAGGACGGCCTGCTGCGCTGGTGCGAGCTGCACCAGATCAGGGCGCGGGCGCTGTCGATGGTCGGGCGCGAAGAAGGGGATGACGGCTGATGCGCCGCTTTGCCGCCCTGATCGACAGTCTGGTCTATACGCGATCGCGCAACGCCAAGCTGGCGGCGATCGCCGGCTATTTGCGCGAAACGCCCGACCCCGATCGCGGCTGGGCGCTGGCGGCGCTGACCGACAGTTTGGATTTTCCGGCGGTCAAGTCCGCGACCATCCGCAATCTCGCCGGCACAAGAATCGATCCCGAACTGTTCCGTCTGTCGCGCCACCATGTCGGCGACACCGCCGAAACCGTGGCGCTGGTCTGGCCGGAAGCGGAAGGGCGCGTGCAGGGCGATCCAGGCATCGACGAAGTGGTGCAGGCGCTGGTTGCCGCCAATCGCACGACCGCGCCCGACATTGTCGCGGACTTGCTCGACAGCATGGACAGCAACAGCCGCTATGCGATGCTCAAGCTGGCGGTCGGCGGGATGCGGGTCGGGGTGTCGGCGAGGCTGGCGAAGACCGCCTTCGCGCAGGCCTTTGACGTGGCGCTGGATGACGTCGAGGAGCTCTGGCACGCGCTTGACCCGCCCTATGACAGACTGTTCGCATGGGCAGAGAAGGGCGGCGCGCGTCCCGACCTGTCGGCAACGCCCTTCTTCCGGCCGTTCATGTTGTCTCATCCGTTCGAGGGCGATAGCCTTGATCTCGATCAATATGCGGTCGAGTGGAAATGGGACGGGATCCGCGTGCAGGCGGTGCATCTCGGCGGCGAGACCCGGCTCTACAGCCGCGGCGGCGATGATATCAGCGCGTCTTTCCCCGACATTGTCGAAGCGTTCGACCGCGACGGCGTGATCGATGGCGAATTGCTGGTCCGTGGCACCGACCAGGGCGGCGAAGCGGCGAGTTTCAACGCGCTGCAGAAGCGGCTCGGTCGCAAGACCGTCTCGAAAAAGATGCGGCAGGAATTTCCCGCCTTTGTCCGGGTCTATGATCTGCTGATGGACGGGGGCACGGACCTGCGCCTGTCGCCCTGGCACGAACGGCGGCAGCGGCTCGAAAGTTTTGTGCCCAAGCTGCATCAAGACCATTTCGATCTTTCGGCGGTGGTCGATGTCGATGATTTCGCTGCGCTCGAAGAAATGCGCGCCGGGGCTCGCGATGCGGCCATTGAAGGCGTGATGCTGAAACGGCGCGAAAGCCCCTATCTCGCCGGACGGGTCACCGGTCACTGGTATAAATGGAAGCGCGACCCGCTGAATGCTGATTGCGTGATGATGTACGCGCAGCGCGGCAACGGGCGGCGTGCGTCCTTCTATTCCGACTATACATTCGGCTGCTGGACCGAGGACGGCGAACTGCTGCCGGTCGGCAAGGCCTATTCCGGCTTCACCGACGAAGAGCTGAAATGGCTCGACCGCTTCGTCCGGCAGAATACGCTGAACCGCTTCGGGCCGGTGCGCGAGGTGAAGAAGTCGCTGGTGCTGGAAGTCGCGTTCGATTCGATCCACGAAAGCGGCCGCCACAAATCCGGTCTCGCCATGCGCTTCCCGCGCATCCACCGCATCCGCAAGGACAAGCCGGCCGAGGAAGCGGACCGGATCGCGACCTTGCAGGCGATGATTTCCTAGCTATTCATCTCCCGCAAGGGAGAAGGATCAGTCTCCCAACAGCCCTGCCGCGCGATAGGTCTTGTTCAGCACATCGTGAAAATGCGCCACACGCACTTCCTGATCGCTCAGCCAGGCGCGATCGAAGCCGCTGGACCGGGCGCCGGCCTGCACACGGGCGAGCAGGCTGATGTCCTGGTCGATCGTTTCGGTCATGCTTTTTCTGCCGGACAAAATGTCTTCATGTCCGAAACAGTCACGGGGCACGCGCCCGTCTGAGACAGTGCTGTTCCCGCTCGCCGCGTGCATCGTCTGCTTATGCTCCGAACCGCCGCCGAGCGCCGGATCGGGATTGAGCTGCAGCGTCCATTTGTCGAGACAGGATTTTGACGGATCTTCGGGGTGCGGGCGCGAGCGCATCATCCATAATCCTTCCGGGGAACCGGACAGGATGATGTTGGGAAACAGATTATATTGAAACACGGTGGTGAGTTGCTCATCCGACAGCGCCGAATAGTCATAACCCTTCCTGCCGCTCTGTTCTCGCTTGGCTTTGGTAATTGCTGCCGGAATATCCGCAACCCGGCCGACAAATGCATTCGCATCGATGCCGAGCGCGGCGAGTTGCATTTCCTGGTAATCGGTTGGCTGGTCGGGCACCGGATAGCGGCTGTCGGTGACAAATCCCGGAACGTGCAAACCGGTATGCCCATTTTCGAAGAGTTCGTCGGTGGCGTTGGGACAATCGACGAAGCGCTTGTGCTGCGGGTGGATATGATCAACGTGGTAGAGTTCGGAGAAATTGTCGATCATCGCTTTCCAGTTGCAATTGACACTGACCGTCTGGTCCTCGATCAGGTCCATCCTGGCAATGGAATAGGGCGCGGCCCGTTCGACCATCTTGCCGAGAAAGTCGGACAGGGGCCGAGCGTCGGCGTCCATATTGACGAAGACAAAACCCTGCCAGGTTTCGAGCAGCACCGGCTTGAGCCGCAAGCGATCGGCAGGCAGACCGGGGGTGAAGCTTCCCGGATCGGGGGCGGCACGCAGGCTGCCGTCGAGATTGAAGCACCAGGCATGATAGGGGCAGGTAATCAGCGGGGCGCTGTGCGCGCCCTCTTCCAGCAGCCGGGTGCCGCGGTGGGTACAGGCATTGTGATAGGCATGCAGCGCGCCGTCTCTGGCGCGCGCAATGATGATCGAATCATGGCCGATATCAAAGGTGACGATATTTCCCGAACCTTGCAGGTCGCTTTCCAGCGCGGCCAGCAACCATGTTTTGCGCCAGACATGATCGGTTTCGACACGGGCGTGGCGGGGATCATGATAGCGTTCGCCATCAATCGCTACGGAAGTCACGTCTGTGCTCCTGATCATTCTGCCGTCTCCCAACCCTGTTTCTTTTCGACAGGCTAGGCTTTTGGCGGGCCGCAAGGCAGTAGCAATTTTACCAGCTTTTCCCGCGTGCGGTCAGGGCAGAATGACCGGATATTTCAGAGAAAGTCGCGCAACGTTTCGACAAACAATTCAAACTGGTCATGGTGCAACCAGTGGCCGGCGTCGGCAAATTCCTTCACCGAAACATTGTCGCCGAAATATTGCATGCGGCCGTCTTTCTCCGGATTGCTCGCCCAGCTGTCGGCGCCGTAATGGAGTTGGGTCGGGCAGCTGATATTGCCCCAAAGCTGATGAACCGTGTCCTGCTTCCGGTTCAGTGCATCCTTGAAAGTCGGATAGCGTTTCACTTGACGCCCGGCAGCCTTGCGCTTTTCCCCGATCGAATTGCGCACGCGCGCCAGCGGACCGGTCCCGTTCGGCGAGCATTTCAGGGCTGGGGCCAAGCCCCTTGATCGCGGGCGCCCGAACCAGAATCACGGTGGCGTCCGACTGTTTGTTTACAAACAACCTCGCGACCTAGCAGCGCTGATACCGTGATCGGCGTCAGACTGGTTCACGTCAAATGCGGGAATACCGGTCGCCGCAGAAATCCAGCCGGCATATTGGGCCGTGCTGCCATATCGCGTTGCACAGAATATTGCACCGTTCATCGTTGGCGACCTCTCCATGCTATATCCGCATCGCCCGATCGCGAGCGCGATCTTGCTGGGCTGTTGCGCCTGCTACCGGAACGCGGCCCGGTGTTAGCTCGGTGCGTAAAAAATCGTACCATTATTGATTTCAACGCCGGCAACGCTAGTTTTTCCATCCGTTCGCCCTGCGCAATCCAGCAGGATCAGTTCGGGTTTCACATAGCGTTGCTTTGCTGGCGTTTCTTTTTCCACATTAGGACCGGTCAATTCGAATCTCCAATTTAGATGGTGGGCTTACTCGATTGTCATGCGTAGGATTCTCCACAATGTCCAGCCAAGAATAAGCCTCTACCACGCTGTTTATAGACAATAATTTTCTGGATGATAAAAATATCGCATCTTGTAATCAGAGAAAATCCCGCAGCGTCTGCACAAACTCATCAAACTGGTCATGGTGCAACCAGTGGCCGGCGTCGGCAAATTCCTTCACCGAAACATTGTCGCCGAAATATTGCATGCGGCCGTCTTTCTCCGGATTGCTCGCCCAGCTGTCGGCGCCGTAATGGAGTTGGGTCGGGCAGCTGATATTGCCCCACAGCTCGTGGATCGCATCCTGCGACAGGTCGATGCTGTCCCAGTGCTGGACATAGGGATCGAATTTCCAGCTATAGCTGCCGTCCTCGTTGCGGATCACCGCGTGGGTGGTCAGGTGGCGGGCCTGTTCGTCGGAGAGATGCTGGTTGGCGTCCTGCATCCGGCCGAGGGCATCTTCAAAAGTGGGATAGCGTTTCACCTGTCGCCCGGCCGCCTTGCGCTTTTCCTCAATGCTGTTGCGCACGCGCTGGATCTGACCGATTTTTTCGCGCTCCGCGAGCAATTCGGGGCTGGGGCCCAGCCCTTCGATCGCGACCAGCTTGCGCACTGTGTCGGGATAGAGGCCGGTATAGCGCAGCGCGATATTGCCGCCCATGCTGTGCGCGACAATGGTGACCGGCGACAGGTCGAGCTGGTGAATCAATTGCGCCAGATCGGTGACCATCGCCATATTGGCATAATTGCCGTCGGTGCTCCACTGGCTGTCGCCATGGCCGCGAACGTCGGGGCAGATGATATGCCAGTCATCGCGCAGGGCCTGCGCCGTCCAGTCCCAGTTCCGGCAATGGTCCTTGCCGCCGTGCAGCAGGATCAAAGGCGGTTTGTCCTCATTGCCCCAGTCGGCATAATGCAGCTTGAGCCGCTGGGAGAAATAGCTGTGCGAGGCGGGGCCAATCAGGGTCATGCGGGATTCCATCAGGAAAGGGAAAATTTCGATCCAGTCCTAGTCGTTGCGGCAGGCTTCGACAAGCGTCTGGCGGATCGGGAGGAAGCGACAGGAATATTTCGCTTTACAAAAATCCATATATCGACATACATAGATATATGGATTCGATAAAAGCAATAGAGGCTCTCGGCGCGCTCGCGCAAAATACCCGGCTGGAAGTGTTCCGGCTGCTGGTCCGGCACGAACCGTCCGGTCTGCCCGCGGGGGAAATTGCCAGGCGGCTGGACGTGCCGCAAAACACCATGTCCTCGCATCTGAATATCCTGGCGCGGGCGGACCTCGTCTCCTCGCGACGCGACAGCCGCATGATAATCTACCGTGCCAATCTCGCCGCGATGAACGGCCTCGTCGCCTTCCTGCTGGAAAATTGCTGTTCCGGCGATGATTGCGCGCCCCTTACCAACCAGCTCGAAAGGCTCTGCCAATGAAACGGATGCACATCCATGTCGGCGTGGATAATCTCGCCGCCTCGATCGAATTTTACTCCACGCTGTTTGACGCGGAGCCGACGGTTACAAAGACCGACTATGCCAAGTGGATGCTCGATGATCCGCGTGTCAATTTCGCGATTTCGTCGGAAGATCATGCGGCCAAGGGCATCGAGCATCTCGGCATTCAGGCGGAAAATCCCGAAGAGCTTCAGCAGGTCTTCACCCGCCTTCGCAAGGCCGACGCGCCCGTTCTGGAAGAGGGGCAGACCACCTGCTGTTATGCCCAGTCCGAAAAGAGCTGGATCGCCGACCCCGACGGCGTCGTCTGGGAAGCCTTTTACACCGATGGTGAATCCGTCGTCTACGGCGATTCACCCGAACTGTCCGCCGTTTCGCAAAATGCTGCCGAAACCAGCTGCTGCGCGCCTTCGAAAGCCGCCCTGTCATGAGCGAGAAGGTCTATAACGCGCTGTTTCTCTGCACCGGCAATTCTGCCCGTTCGATATTGGCGGAATCGATCTTGCAGCGCGAAGGCAAGGGGCGGTTCAATGCCCTGAGTGCAGGCAGCAATCCGGCCGGACGGGTCCATCCCTATGCCCTCGATCTGCTCGAAACCATGGGGCATCCCGTTGCCGGACTGCGCTCCAAGAACTGGGACGAATTTGCAGGACAGGGCGCACCCGCGCTCGATTTTGTCTTCACCGTTTGTGACAATGCCGCCGGCGAGACCTGCCCGGTCTGGCCGGGCCAGCCGATGACCGCCCATTGGGGCATAGCCGATCCCGCCGCAGCAACCGGCAGCGAGGCCGAGAAGCGCGCGGCCTTCACCGAAGCCTATCGGATGATGTTCAACCGGATCAGCCTGTTTCTGGCCTTGCCGCTGGAAAGCATAGACAGGATGAGCCTGCAGAACCGGCTCAGGGAAATTGGCGCAGAGAAAATCGAGGCTTGAACCATGGCAACGCAACCCCTTGAGAGTCCGGCAGATGCCGGGCTCGGCCTGTTTGAAAAATGGCTGTCGCTGTGGGTCGGGAGTGCGATATTGCTCGGGCTCCTGATCGGCAATATCGCGCCCGATGCGGTGGCCATTCTTGCCCGGCTGGAATATGCTTCGGTCAATCTCGTGGTTGCGGTGCTGATCTGGGCGATGATCTACCCGATGATGGTCGGAGTCGATTTTGCCAGTCTCAAACATATTGGTGAAAAGCCGAAGGGGCTGTTCATCACCATCGTCGTCAACTGGCTGATCAAGCCGTTCACGATGGCGGCGCTGGCGCTCTTGTTCTTCCAGTATATTTTTGCCGGGCTGATGTCCGCGGATGATGCCGAGCAATATATTGCCGGACTGATATTGCTGGGCGCCGCGCCCTGCACCGCGATGGTCTTTGTCTGGTCGCAGATGACCAGGGGCGATCCTGCCTACACACTGGTGCAGGTGTCGGTGAACGACATCATCATGATCTTCGCCTTTGCGCCGATTGTCGCGCTTTTGCTTGGCGTCGCCGAAATTGCCGTTCCATGGGAAACATTGCTGCTGTCGGTCCTGCTCTATGTCGTCATTCCTCTGGTTGCTGGCGCACTGACCCGCCGCACATTGCTGGCCCGCTCGGCCGACGGGGAAGCCGCGGTCACGGCCTTCACCGGCCGGGTCAAACCTTTGTCCGTACTGGGTCTGTTGCTCACGGTGGTGCTGCTGTTCGCCTTTCAGGCGCAGACCATCGTGACCCAGCCGCTGCTGATCGCCCTGATCGCGGTGCCGATCATCATCCAGAGTTATGGCATTTTCTTCGTCAGCTATGCCGCCGCCTGGGCCTGGAAAGTGCCGCACAATGTCGCGGCCCCCTGTGCGCTGATCGGGACGTCCAATTTCTTCGAACTGGCCGTGGCCGTGGCCATCGGCGTGTTCGGACTGGGTAGCGGCGCCGCTCTCGCCACCGTGGTCGGCGTATTGGTGGAAGTGCCCGTGATGCTGTCGCTGGTCGCGATCGCCAACCGGACCCGGGCGAAATTCACCGGATCCTGATACCCGACAATTGCGCCTGCTTCCGGGGCTGATCTGTGCCCGATCAGGATAGCCTGCTTCGGGGCAGGGTCGGCATCGGTATTTGCCGGGCTGACCCGCATCGAACGCCCCCGATATTTGTCCGCCATCATCGTGACACGGTGCCGCCCCAGCTCTTCTGTGGTCCGTAAAGCCGGAAAATCCCCCATTTCCAACTAATTTCCAATTAGCGTTTGACAGCCTGTGTCCAGGCATCTTAATTAAGAATGAGAATCATTCGCATTATCAATAAACAGGGGCACAATTCATGAAACCGAACTTCCGTCACCGGGGAGCCGCATTGACCTGCAGTTTTCTCGCACTAGGCTTTTCCCAGGCGGCAATGGCCGCAGGTGACGATGCGGCAGGCTTTGCGGATGACAACACGATTACGGTCACGGCAGCCCGTGCGCCTGTGGAGGTCGAGGATGCACCCGCCACGGTCACCGTTATCGACCAGGAGCGGATCGCCGACGAAATGGCGACCGATGTCCGCAATATCGTGCGCTTTGAACCCGGCGTAACGGTGCGCCGGGCGCCGGCGCGCTTCGGTGCGGCGCTGGGCACGACGGGCCGGGCCGGCAACGAGGATTTCAATATTCGCGGTATTGGCGGCAACCGCGTCCTCATTCTGGTCGACGGCATCCGTTCTCCCCAGGGCTATACATTCGGCGCGCAGGAAGTCGGCCGCGGCAATGCCACCGATGTCGGCCTGATCAAGTCGGTCGAAATCCTGCGCGGTCCGGCCTCGGCGCTGTACGGCAGCGACGGCCTGTCCGGCGCGGTCAGTTTCATCACCTCCGACCCCGTCGATTTTATCAGCGAGGGCAACAGCTTTGGCGGTTTCGCGCGGGCACATTACAGTTCGGCAGACGAGGAATTTGCCGAGACCGTCGTGCTTGCCGGCAGGACCGGTAATTTTTCTGCGATGCTGGCTTATTCCCGCCGCGATTTTCAGGAACTGGATAACAAGGGCACGGTCGATACCGAAGATGCCAGCCGCACCACACCCAATCCGCAGGATGGGAAATCCAATGCCTTTCTCGGCAAGCTGATCTGGAACAGCGGGTCGCACAAGATCCGGCTGACCGGTGAATATCTTGAACGCGAGGTCTATTCGGACGTTCTGTCCGGTCGCGGACCGGTGTTCCTCTTTGGCCCGACGCCGAGCTGGATTGTCGACAATCTCACAGCTCAGGACGAAACCAAACGCAGCCGGGTATCGATCGACTATAGCTATGATGCGGGCGAAGACGGCGCAGGTTTCATCGACTATGCCCATCTCGCCGCCTATTGGCAGGACGGCACCGACCGGCAATTTGCGCTGGAAGAGCGGACGGCAACATCCGCCACCCCGCGACCGGACCGGGAACGGCTGAACACCTTCGACAATGAAGTGATCGGGGCGCTCGCCGATTTCCGTTCAAGCTTCCGCACCGGCGCGGTCGAGCACACCATCACCTTCGGCGGTGACATCAGCAAGACCGAACAGGATGGTCTGCGCGACGGCACCGAGCCGCCGTTTGGCGAGGTCTTTCCGACCCGCGCCTTTCCGAAGACGGATTTCACGCTCGGCGGTTTCTATATCGGCGACGCGATCGAATTTGCCGATGGTCTGGTGACGCTCTATCCGGCGCTGCGATACGACTTTTACGATCTGAACCCGACCGACGATCCCTTGCTGCCGAGCTTTACCCCGAGCGCGCAAAGCGGATCGAAACTGTCGCCGAAGCTGGGTGCGGTTGTGAAGCTTGGCGATGTCCGCCTGTTCGGCAATTATGCCCGCGGTTTCCGCGCGCCGACGCCCAGCCAGGTCAATAATTTCTTCGAAAATCTCGCCTTTGGCTATACTTCGGCGGCCAATCCCGATCTCGGCCCGGAAACCAGCGACAGTTTCGAGGCGGGTATCCGCTATGCGACGGACAATGTCGGATTGTCGCTGACCGCCTTTACCGCAGACTATAGCGATTTCATCAGCCAGGAAGTGGTTGGCGGTAGTTTTACGCCAAGCGATCCCGCCGTCTATCAATTCGTCAATCTTGATGATGTCAGCGTCAAGGGTGTCGAAGCCAAGGCAAACTACGAAGCCGAAAACGGGTTCCGCGCGCGCTTTGCCATCGCCTTTGCCGACGGCACGGTG
Organism: Sphingorhabdus sp. SMR4y; assembly: GCF_002218195.1. Lineage (GTDB taxonomy): Bacteria > Pseudomonadota > Alphaproteobacteria > Sphingomonadales > Sphingomonadaceae > Parasphingorhabdus. The sequence continues at coordinate 2,783,815 of NZ_CP022336.1, forward strand.
AAATCGCCGAACAATTCACCGGCATCGCTGGGCACGGTCGACCCGATCAACGCGATATTGGGTCTGGGCTATCGCGAACCGACCGGGGCGTTCGGCGGCGAAGTGATCCTCAGCTATAATGCGCAGAAGGAATTTAACGAGACGACCGGCGTCTGCAGTGCGGCCTGTTTCCGGCCGGACGAGTCGCTGATCGTCGACGCCACCGCCTTTGTCCGGATCGCCCGTAATTTCAAATTGCGGGCCGGCATCTTCAATATCACCGACAAGAAATATTGGGTCTGGAGCAGCGTTCGGGGGCTGGCGGCAACGTCGCCGATTATCGACGCGTTCACGCAGCCGGGCCGCAATGCCAGCGTTTCACTCAGCATATCATTCTAGTTCCAAGGGGGAGAATAACGATGAAGACGGAATTGACGACACGATGGGGCGCGGCCCTGTTCGCACTGGCCATGGCGACATCACCCGCGCTCGCCGCCGCCGAGCAGCAACCGGCTGCGGCGACGGCGCCGCAAGCAAGCTTTGAACAGGACCGCGCCGACATATTGGCGATGGCCGGAGACTATAAGGTCAAGTTCGACATGGCCGAAACCACGGCCTGGCGGGGCGATTATGAACCGATCAAGGCGAAGATTTCCGGCGGCCATGAAAGCGTCCGCGTGATCAAGGATACGGGCACGGAGATCATCCTGCAGCACCTGCTGGTTGCCGAGCATGAGGGCGAGACATTCGTCATCAAGCACTGGCGTCAGGACTGGATCTATGAACCGGCGAAAGTGCTGGTCTACGCCGGAGCCGGCAAATGGGTGAACCGGGATGTGCCGGAATCACAGCGGCAGGGCCGCTGGTCGCAAACCGTCTGGCAGGTTGATGACAGCCCGCGCTATGGCGGCATCGGCAAATGGCAAACGGTCAACGGACTGCGCAGCTGGACCAGCGACTGGACCGCCCGGCCATTGCCCCGCCGCGATGCGGTTCGCGATCCGGTCTATGACCATTATCAGGCGATCAACCGGCACCAGCCGATGCCCGGTGGCTGGATCCACTGGCAGGACAATACAAAGATGAAGACCGTTGATGGCAAGGCGCTGCCCTATGTCCAGGAATCGGTGCTCAACACCTACACAAAGTTCGACGGTTATAGCGTCAGCGCGGCGGATGACTATTGGGCGAAAACCAAAGGCTACTGGCAGCAGGTGCGGGCGGAATGGGATGCCGCGATCGCTGCACATGGCGGCGTGACCGTCGAGGAAGAAGCGCATGCCGGCACCGTGATCAGCGGGCGGCTATTGTCCATGGGCACGGAAATTTCCGATGGCAAACTCTCCGAGGCTGCTGCGGTTGACGAAGCGCGGTCGCTGATCCGGGACGCCACCGGCAAGCAACCCGCGCAAGGCGCTGCACAGACAGCTCCGGCATCAGCAGACTATTGATGCCGGAGCCGATATCCGCATTTGCGCAATCGCTGGCCGCGACCCCCAAGATCGCCGCCTTGCCCGCTGCGCAAATGCGGATAGTTGTCGCCATGCGGATTGCCGTCCTGGCGTGGCGCAAGGGTCAGGACCCCAAACCCTATCTGGTCAAGCAACTGGGCGATGAAACCGCCGCGCGCCATTTCGCGCATATCATCGAACTGATGAGCGATTGCTGGCCCGAACCGATAATGGTGCACCGTCCCTGCTGTCAGCAGACAAGCTATGACGAGATGCTGATGCTCGATCTGACCACCGCGGCGGTGCAGCGCGAAGCAGACCATTTCCATGGCCTGCTCGGCGAGATGCTCGGCCGGTCGGATCGCCAGAAGCTGCATCTCGGCTTCACCAAGTTTACCAGCCGGTTCCGGCGCTAGGGAAGCATTGCATGAATAAAGTCAAAACCCGGAACCTGCTGGTACTGGTACATCTGTTCCTCGCCGCCTTTCTGGCGCCGTCCTTTCTGCTTGTCGGCCTAACCGGCGCGCTCAAGCTGGCCGGTGTCGAAGCGTCGATCGAGGATATCCCGATTGAACTGCCGGCCGAAACGCGGATCGATCCGGACAGCCCGACGCTGAAACAGGATATTGCGGCCGTGCTTGCGACGCAGAATATCCATCTCGATATCGAAAGCGTCCGCAGCCGCGCGGGCAAGATGACGACCCGGCCAACCTCGCGGACCTTTGCCCGGATCAATCAGACGCCCGATGGCCTGGAAGCCTCCCTGCACAAGCCCGGCTTTCAATATGCGATGATGGAACTGCACAAGGGGCATGGGCCCGCTCTGTTCAAAACCTACCAGCTGATCGCTGGAATCGCGCTGTTTCTGGTCATAGTCGGCGGTCTGGTGGTGGGGCTGATGGCGCGGCCCTATCGCCGCAAGGCCCTGGCTTCGCTGGCACTGGGAAGCATCGCTTTTCTGGCTCTCGGCTTTGCGGTCTGATTCGATAGCCGCTTGGGATGGTTCTGCATTGCAGCATGGATCACCGTCGGTCCCGGCGGATAGCGCTCACCCTGCAAAGGATTTTATGATAGTGTAACAGCCATTCTGAAATTCAGGAGTGTGCCCATGACTGACCAAGTTCGCAAACCGTCTCTCAACCGCCGCCAGTTGCTTGGTGCCACAGCCGCAACCGGCTTCGCGCTGACCGCCGGTCCCGCGTCCGCCGCCGCTGGCGAGAGCAAACCGGATTTGACCGGCAAATCCATATTGATCACCGGCTGTTCCTCCGGCTTCGGCTATCTCGGCGCGCTCCATTATGCCGAACGGGGGGCGAAAGTCTTTGCCACCATGCGCAACCTGCCGCGCGCCGAGGGCGATGCCCTGGCAAAGGCCGCCAGCGACCAGGATCTGGATATCACGATCCTCGAGCTGGATGTGCTGTCGGACGGATCGGTGAGCAAGGCGGTGGCCGAGGCCGAACGGCGGAATGGCGGCGCGCTCGATGTGGTCATCAACAATGCCGGAATCGGCACCGGCGCTCCGGTCGAGTTGCAGGATATGGAAATGATGCAGCTGCTGTTCGACACCAATGTCATGGGCTACCAGCGGGTCGCGCGCGCGGCTCTGCCGAAAATGCGCGCGCAGAAGTCCGGCCTGGTCGTCAATGTCTCCTCGCAGCTTGGCCGGGTGATGGTGCCGGGCATGGGGCTCTACAGTTCAACCAAATTCGCGGTCGAATCGATGAGCGAGCAAATGGCCTATGAGCTGGTCCCGCACGGCATTGATGTTACCATCGTCCAGCCCGGCGGCTTTCCGACCAAGATATGGGAAAATGGCAATCAATATACCGCGCCGATGCTCGAGCGTGCCGATGACGAGCGCAAGGCGGCCTATCAGGCGCTGGTCGACGGAGCCTTGCGCAACAGTGGCGGGTCGACCGATCCGGTGGATGTGCCGCGCGCTATCGCCGACGTGATCGCCAAGGCGCCCGGCAAACGTCCGCTGCGCCTGCCGGTCCATCCCGGCGGCAAGCCGCAACTGGCGATCAATCAGGTGAGCGCGCAGACGCAGGTCGCGATGCTCGGCAATTCACCCTTCGGTCCCTGGGTCAAGGACGTGAACGAACGCAGCTAGCGGCAGGCGATGTGCTCCGCACTCGATGCGGAGCTCTGGAGGTTAAAATGCTGCCCGCCGGGCAAAGCGCCGCATCCTGTGCAGAGCACTGGCGTGTTGAGTGGCCGTTTCAGGCCGCGCGCTTCACGAGAAACAGGGGCGCCAGATAGACGATCAGGAACACGCTATTGGGGATCACATTGGCGGCATTGCCCGACGCCACCGATGCGCCGCTGTCGACTGCGAACCAGACCAGGAGTGTGGAGATCGTGCCCTTGCGGATCAGCTCGCTGCCCTGTTCGATACCGGGGGCGGTGATGAACACATACATGGCCATCAGCCCGGCAAAGACCCCGCCGGCGATCGCCATCGCCATTTTTGCTTCGGGCGTGTCCAGCCCGGCCACGCCATTGCCGCCGGAAGAGGCGAGCTGGAAGAATATCTCGTTGGCACCGGTAAAGTCGTTCACCCCGGCGAACGCGAATATGATGGCAACGATGATCGAGAAACAGCCGACGATACGGATATAGCGGCCAGCGGCTTGTGGTGACATGATCTGCTCTCCATTGGTTGCGTCATCCTTAGACCATGGAGCGGTCATCAAAACAATTACCTCCCGGGTAAGTGCATGAGGCGCGTTTCATGCTATCGGGTTGTAAGCCGGGAACAGGATGCGGGAGACGATCATGCCATCGGAATTTGGCGCGATATTGAAGGACTGGCGCAAGACGCGCCGTTTCAGCCAGCTTGACCTCAGTCTCGAGGCCGAGATGTCGGCCCGGCATCTGAGTTTCCTCGAATCCGGCCGCGCCAATCCCAGTCGCGAGATGGTGCTGCGTCTTTCCGAAGCTTTGCACCTTCCCCGGCCGGCTACCAATCAGGCGCTCAATGCGGCTGGCTTTGCGCCGGTCTATCCCAGTCTGTCCGACAATGCGCCCGAACTGGCGCCGGTTCATCAGGCAATCAGCGCCATGCTCGACCATCATGATCCGTTCCCCGGCTATGCCATCGACCGGCACTGGAATATCGTCAGCAGCAACCAGGGCGCGCAGATGATCCTCGCGCTGGCCAGCCCCGGCGGACCGGCCAATCTGATCGACATATTGATCAAAAGCGCCGGCCTCGACCTGATCGCAAATTGGGACGAGGTCGCCATCCTCTCCCTCTCGCGCCTGCGCACCGAGATACTGGAGCTGGGTGGCGACGAACAACTGTCCGCGCTGGCCGCACGGCTGGCGTCGCATGAACGGGTGCGCAAGGTCGACATGGCATCGATCAATCTCAATCAGGCGGTGATCCCGACGATCTTCCGGGTTGGCGAAAATCGCCTGTCGCTGTTCTCGGTGATCGCGCAATTCGGTTCGGTGCTGGATATCAGGGCGGGCGAGACGCGGATCGAACTGATGTTCCCGATGGATGCGGAAACAGTTCAGTTTTTCGAAAGATAGCGGCTGGCATGGTCCGCCCTCGATGGATAGGGTGGAAAGAGGGAGAATATTTATGCGCGCGATCAAATCGGTTTTGCTGCTGGGGCTACCGGCTCTTGCGGCCTGCGCACCGGTAGCGCCGGACGAAAGCAGCGGCCGGTCCGACGTCCAGGCGACCACCGGCGAACAGGCCGATGCCGACCACGCCGCGCTGGCCGCCGCGAAGAAGCAATTCCCCTCATGGTTTGCCCCGGTCGAACCGTTCCGGGTGATCGGTGATGCAGATCTGGGCGTATATTTTGTCGGCACCGAAGGTCTGGGCATGTATTTCATTCCCACCGATGACGGCCATATCGTGATCGACGGCGGCATGCCGGGGCAGGGCAAGCAGGTCTGGGACAATATAAAGCAGCTCGGCTATGATCCGGCTGATGTCAAAATCCTGCTCAACAGCCATGCTCATCTTGACCATAGCGGCGGTCTTGCCGAACTGAAGCAATTGACCGGCGCGACATTGCTCGCCAGCGAAGGCGATCGGTCGGCGCTCGAAGGCGGCTTCTATCTGGGTTCGGAGGATGACGCGTCGATGGGCGCGCCACCAGTCATGGTCGACCGGATCATCACTGATGGAGAAGTCGTGATGCTTGGCCTGGTTTCGCTCACCGCGCATCTGACGCCGGGCCATACCCGCGGCTGCACCTCATGGACGATGGATGTCGAACAGGGGGGCAAGAACTATCAGACGCTGTTCTTCTGCTCTGCGTCGGTCGCCGCCAACCGGCTGATCGGGCCGCCGCAATATGAGGGCATTGTCGACGATTATCGCAAGACCTTCGCGCGGACCAGGGACTGGAAACCCGATATCTTCCTGTCCAATCATCCGCAGTTTTTCGACATGGCGGCTAAACAGAAGAAACTGGCGGCTGGCGATCCGCTGGCCTTCGTCGATGACAGCGGGTTTCCTGCTTTCATCGCGAAAATGGAACAGGCTTTTGAAGCGGAACTGGAAAAGCAGACGCTAAAATATAACGCGATTATGAGCAATTGAGGGGACAAGACATGGCACAGGCAAAAGAATTGATCGAGACATTCTGGGAGCTTCAGAATGATAATGACTATAGCAAGCTGATCCCCTTGTTCGCCAATGATGCGGTGTTTGAAGATCCTGCGATCGGCCGGGTCGAGGGCATCGCGGCGATTTCCGCGCTGCTGCACCGGCTGACCAAAGAGCTGGCGGACAAGAAAATGCATTTCGAAGTGCTGGAAATTGCCGGGGACGAACATGTCGCCTGGTCGCGCTGGCTGTGGAAGCGCCCCGACGGCGATATCGAGGGCGTCGGCCTGTATCGCGTCGCGGACGGCCAGCTGACCTCCTACCGCGACTGTTACGCGGTGCCGGAGAGCTGATCAGCCTTCATCGACCCACTCGCTGCGCAGCGGTTTTGCCGCGAGTGCCATCAGCAGGGCGGCAAGGACATAGAAGCTCAGTGAGTAGAGCATCGAATAGCGCAGGCCGTCTTCGCCATATATCGGCATCAGCGCGTCGGACAGGGCGCCGAGGAAGAATATCCCGCCGCCGATGCCGATCAGATTGTTGATCAGCAGGAACAAAGCCGAAGCGGTGGCCCTGGCATCGGCCGGCACCAGATGCTGGACCGCCGAGAGGACCGGGCCGAGCCAGAAATAGGCCAGGGCCTGCGGGATAAGGAACAGGATGAAAGCGACGGTCGCCGATCTGCTCATGATTCCGGCGGCGAAAAGGGGCACGGCCAGCAGGAAAGCCGCTGCCGGAACCAGTCCGTAAGCGGCCTTGTCCTTGCGCCCCAGCCAGTCGCCGATCATACCGCCGCCCAGCACGCCGGCAACCCCGCCGATCAGCAGGATCGCGCCAAAGAACAGCGACGTGTCGATCAGGCTCAGGCCGAAACTGCGCTGCAAGAGACTGGGCAGCCAGAAGGCGATGCCATAGCCGAGCATTGAGCTCGACGCGGCGCCAAAGGCGAGGAACCAGAAAGCTTTTTTCTTCGCCAGCAGGACCACGGTCCCCCTGAAACTATATCCGGCGACGTTCTGGTCCGCCGGTGCCGGCACCTTGACCTTGTCGCGGACGAGATATTTGAAAAAGGGTGCGATCAGCACACCGGTCAGCCCGACGACAAAAAAGGCGAGGCGCCAGTCGACGGTCGCGGCAATATAGCCGCCCGCGATCACCCCGGTGGCCGATCCGAGCGGAATGCCCAGCGAATAGATGGCCAAGGCCCGCGCCCGTTTTGCGCTCGGGAAATGATCGGAGATCAGCGCGTAGGAAGGCGCCACGCCGCCCGCTTCGCCGACTCCCACGCCCAGCCGGGTCAGGAAAATCGACCAGAAACCCTGCGCCAGTCCGGTCAGCGCGGTGAAGCCGCTCCACACCGCCAGCGAAATGGTGATCACCCAGCTGCGGCTGGTCTTGTCTGCCAGCCAGGCGAGCGGCACGGCCAGGGTTGAATAGAGCAGGGCAAAGGCAATGCCGCCGAGCAGGCCCATCTGGGTGTCGCTGAGGCCCAGGTCGGCCTGGATCGGCCCGGCGAGAATCGCGAGGATCTGCCGGTCGACGAAATTGAAAATATAGACGAGCAGCAACATGCCGAGCGCGATATTGGGCGAGGTCGTCCGGCTTTTCATGCTGTTCTGCTCCGCCATCATTGTCCGATTTGTGCGTAGAAACGGTCAATCGCTGCCAGCGCATCGGCTTCGTCCAGCATCGGTGTATGGCCGCGATCGTCTATTTCGACAGCAGTGAACTGGTCCGGATGCCGGCGTCCCATTTCTGCGACGGTAGTGCGGGACAATATGTCTGACAACGCCCCGCGAATGACCAGCACGGGCAGAGCAGACAGCCTGTCCCACATTGGCCAGAGGTCCGGCGGCACAACGGTCTGCTCGCTGCCCGACAGACCTATCGAAATGGCCGGATCATAGGCAAAGCGGATATTGCCCTCGGGCGTTTCTTCGCAGGTGTTCCGGGCGAAAGCCATCCAGTCCTGCGCGGCAAAGCCGATCATATTGTCGCTCTGCACCGCCTGACAATGGTCGGCGGCCTGCTGCCAGTCGTCAAAGACCGCCGGCTGGCCGACATAGGACTGTATCCGGGCGAGGCCGCTCGCTTCCACCGCGGGGCCGATATCGTTCAATATCAGGCTGTTGAAACGGTCCGGCGTTCTGGCCGCCATCATCATCGCCATCAGCCCGCCCATCGACGTGCCGACCATGCCGATGGTCCCGAGGTCGAGGCCGTCAATCAGCGCATACATATCCTCGACATAGACGGCGGGCGTGTAATTTTCCGGGTCGGGATCATAATCTGACCGTCCGCGACCGCGCTGGTCGGGGACGATCAGTTGATAACGTCCGGCGAGATGCTCGGCGAGCCCGTCGAAATCACCACTGTTCCGGGTCAGACCGTGCATCAGCAGCAGCGACGGACCATCGCCGTCATAGAGTCGGGCATAAAGGTTCAGCCGGTCGTCTGCGCTCCGGTAGAAATGATCGGCATATGTCATCGGATTTGCCTACGTGCCGGTCAGAATTTCACCCCGGCTGTGATGAAGACCTGACGCGGATTGCCGTAAAAGGCGGTCAGCGTGCCCTCGGGACCGAGCGTACCAATCGGTTGGCCATTGGCTCCGGGGATGATGGCACCGGTCACCGGATCGGCGGCGACAAAGGTATAGCCGGAAGTCTTGTACCTTTTGTTGGTCAGATTCTTGCCGTGCAGCCCAATGCTCCAGCGCTTGTCCGGTGCGTTATAGACAAGATTGGCATCAAGCAGCGCGAAGCCCTTCTGGTCGATAAAGGGATTGGCAATCTCGAACTGGTTGGTCTTGCTGCGATAGGACAGGGTGGTGCCGAAATAGATATCGCCATCTCCTGCTGGTGCCGAGTAGGACAATGTCCCGCTGGCGGTCCATTCCGGCGTATTCTGCACCGAGCGGAATTCCGCAACATCGGTCGGAACGCCGCCAATATTGGTGATATATTCGTCATATTCGGCATCAATATAGCCGAGCGCGCCGGAGAACATTACCCGGTCACCCCCTGCCATCAGATCCTCGCCGAGCCGTGCCGACGCTTCCAGTTCAATGCCCTTGAGCGTTGCCTTGCCGGCGTTGTTGATCACACCGCAGAAGGACGGCAGACCAGCGACGGTGCAGGCCACCGATCCGGGAATCTGCACATCGGTATAATCGGTATAGAAGCCGGCAAGCGCGATATTGAGCGCGCCGTCGAGTAGGCTGCCCTTATAGCCGACTTCATAGCTGTCGACCGATTCAGGCTGGAAACTCAGGAAGGTCGCCACCTCGGCATCGCTCGGGATGCCACTGGCATTGGTCGTCGGCGCATTGACGCCGACACCGCGCGGATCAAATCCGCCGCCCTTGAAGCCCTGCGAGAAGCTGGCGTAGATATTGTGATCGGGGGTCGGCTTGTAGCTCAGCGAGGCGCGCGGCGTGAATTTCTTGAAATTCGCACTGCCTTCAAAGTCCGTTCCGGGCGCGCCGAAGGGAATGCCTGCGCCGCCGAAGGTCGGCGAGCCGCCGCCGAGGTAATTTTGCCGCAAGATGCTGGCTGTCCGCTCGTCCCATGTATAGCGGCCGCCGAGCGACAGGCTCAGCTGCTCGGTGAAATCATAGGTAAAGTCGGCAAAAACCGCATAGGTTTCGGTGTCGACTTCGGCCTGGGTAAAGGCGGTCAGGCCGGCAAATGTCGTGAACAGGCGGACATCGAACAGGGTGTCGGCCTTGGCATCGAGATAGTAGAAACCGACCAGCCCGTTGAGCTTGTCGCCTTCATAGAGCAGCTGGAATTCCTGGCTGATCTGCTCGTTGCGATAAAATCCGGGGACATCCAGATCGACCGCCGGCAGCGCGTCAAAGTCGATTGGCGTTGCCGTATCATCCTTGCGCCAGGCACTGATCGACCGCAGGGTCACGGTATCGCTGAGATTGGCGGTGATGTTCATCGCCACGCCATAAGCTTCGATATCCTGAACCGGATCGTTGAGGCCGCCACGCGTGTCGAACACATCGTCGAGAACCGGCGCGCCGGACACGGCGCCCGGGATCAGGCGATGGCCACCGCGCGGATTGCTCTTGTCCTTGGTATAGTCGCCGGAAATACGGATGAGAACGGGCTCGCCATAGCCACCCACTTCAAGGGTGCCGCGACCGGCCCAGATATCCTTGTTATAATTTTCCAGACCATTTGTCAGATTGTCACCAAAACCGCCGCGCGACAGCCGGGCACCGGAAGCGCCGACACGCACCAGGTCGCCAATCGGCATGCTGGCTGTGACCACCGCTTCGGCCTGGTCATAGGTACCATAAGTCACCCGCGCCTTGAACGATGGGTCCTGCGGCAGGCGTTTGGTCACATATTTGACCGCGCCGCCGATGGTATTGCGGCCATAAAGCGTGCCCTGCGGTCCGCGCAGCACTTCGATACGCTCGACATCATAAATATCCAGCACCGCGGCTTGTGGCCGGTTGAGATAGACATCGTCGAGATAGATGCCGACGCCCTGTTCGAAACCGGAGACCGGATCCTGCTGACCGATGCCGCGGATGAAGGCGGAGAGCGTCGAGTTGGTGCCGCGCGACGATTCCAGCGTGGTATTGGGTGTGGTCAAACCGATATCGGTAATGTCGACGGCGCCCTGCTGTTCAAGCATCTCGGCAGAATAAGCGGTAATCGCGATCGGCACATCGTTTAGCCGTTCTTCACGGCGCCGGGCGGTGACAACGATCGCGCCGTCATCATTGCTCTCTGATGCCATTTCCGATGACTGGGCCTGAGCCGCGGCCGGGGCGATCAATCCGCCCGCAAGCCCTGTGACAATCGCTGCATAACTAACGGTGTGCTGGAATTTCATGAAAGCATCCTCCTTGAATATCTGCCTGGCATTTCCAGGTCGTTGCCGGACCTATATTGAAAGTTGAACCAATATTCAACTTAGAAATTTGCTTATCCGGTTAAATGCGGTTAGCCGTGACATTATGGCCACTGAATATTCCGAACATCTTGAGTCCAAAGACAAACAGCCGCGCACCGCACGCGGGTTGAAAACCAAGCGCAAGCTGCTCGACGCCGCGGCGCTGGAATTTGGCGAGAAGGGCTTTCACGAAGCCTCGATCACCGGCATCACCCAGCGGGCCGGGACCGCGCTAGGCAGTTTCTACACCTATTTCGATTCAAAGGACGAGCTGTTCAGCGCTCTGGTCAAGGATATGAGCACGCGGGTGAAGAGTCATGCTGCAGAGGCAATGACCCAGTGGCAGGATGCGCTGGAGCGGGAGAAGCAGGCGCTCGAAGCGTTCATGACCTTCGCCCGCGAGCATAAGGAAATCTACCGGATCATCGACGAAGCCGAATTTGTCGATCCGGCAAGCTATCGCGCACATTATGAAGAGACCGCCCGGCGGATTTACGAACGGTTGCAGGAAGGCAGCAGCGCCGGAGACTTGCGCGGCGGGCTGGAAGAGGCGCACGCCTGGGCGATCATGGGGATGAACGTCTTCCTGGGGCTGCGCTATGGCATCTGGTCGGAAGAAAAATCGCCCGGCGAAATCGCCGAGCTGGCCCATAGCCTGTTAGCAGAGGGCATCGCGAAAAAGCGCTAACCCGTCAGAGCGGGATATCCGCACCGGCGCGGGCCTTGCCGCCGCCGGTGCGCTGCTGTTGCATTCGGATTATTTGGCCATCCAGGCTTCGAGATTCTCGTGGAAATAGCGAACCCGCCGTTCCTGCCAGGCGAGATAGTCTCGCTCGTAGCCGCGTGAATTCAGGCCGCGCTGCTGGACTTCCCAGACCTCGACATCCTGATCGATGCCAGGGCCCATCGACACGTCCTCGACCTTGCCCTGAACATGCGGCGCGGGCACGGACGTGTCGACCCATTCGGCCATGCTCTGCGAATAATAGCGGTCGGTGCCCTCGGGGAAGAGCGTCATATACCACATGTCGAAATAGCATTTCTGCGGATCGCTCTCGTGCGGCCGGGCGCGCAGCCAGATATTGCCGTCCGGCTTCAGGCTGAAGGACAGGTTCGGGAAGATCGTATAATGCCAGTGGTCGGTCAGTTGCGAGTCCTGATAGGCGGAGAAGTCGAAGCCTTTTTCCGCGCCCAGCTCGCGCTTGGCCTTTTGCAGCGCCAGCCGGATCTCGCCGGTCTTGCCCTGCCGGTAATCATCCGGATTGAGCCCCCAGAATTCCAGTTCCTCGGCCAGTTGCTCCAATGTTTCCTTTTCGCCGCCGCGCAGATTCTTGGTCGGTCCGGCGCCGGGCATGATCATATGCGCATGGCCTTCCGGATAGAGATCGAATTTGCAGTGATGGTGCGAATATTCCATCACGAATTTGGTCTGCGGATGGACGAAAGGCACGTGATAGCTTTCGTTGAAATTGTCCTGGATCAGTTTCCAGTTGAAATTGCCCTCGACGGTGACCCAGTGGGTCCGCTTCATCTTGTCCATCGGATAGGTTTCGATCTGCTCGGCAATCGGTCCGAGATATTCGCGCAACGAAACGGCATTCTCGTCCATGTTGATCCAGATGAACCCGGCCCAGACCGTGCACTGCACCGGCTTGAGATTCAGCTTGCCGCAGGGCGAGCCTTGCAAGAAGTCGGCCTCGTCGGGAACCGACTTGAGATTGCCGGTGAATTCATAGGCCCAGCCATGATAGGGGCAGGTCAGTCTCTTGCCACGGGCATTGCCCTGTTCACCGGTGACCAGCGGCATGCCGCGGTGCTGGCAGACATTGTAGAAAGCGCGGGTCTCGCTATCCTCGCCGAGGATGCAGACAATGGTTTCCGGTCCGAAATCGGCGGTGATCCAGTCACCGGCCTTTTGCAGCTGGTCGGCAACACCGGCAATCTGCCAGGTCTTGGTCCAGATCGTGTCCCATTCCTTGTCGGCCCATTCCTGCGAATAATAGCGATCCGGGGTGATCGGCGTGTTGCGGAATTCCGGATCACGCAGCTTTTCGGTCGCGGCCTTCAGCGAGGCGGCGGAGCGTTCGTCGGTCATGACTTTGGACATGGGTTTCTCCTAAAATTTTCCGTTCTGGGCTTATGATATCATATTCGGACTAGCGATTGAAATGGGCGTAGGACGGGTCGTCTTTCCCGCGGACGCCGAAACTGTAGTCGGGCATATTGGTGCGGTCCCAGATGTCGGTCGACGGGCTGATGCTGCTCCAGTCGTAGACCGCGCCGCGATGGGCGAATCGCCACGCGCCATCCCGGCGTTCGAAGCGATCGAGATAACGACCGGCGGCAATCATGAAGTTGTCGCTGCCGTCCTCGGCGGGAATCGCGTGATGCGCGATGAAATAGCTTTCGCCATAAGCGGTGTCGCCATCCAGCCGGATCAGGATATTGCCTATCACATGCTGGGTGCGGTGCATGCCCGACAGGACTTCCATCACCCATGGCGTGAAATCCCTGGCGCTGCCCTTGTAGCTGCCATGATCATCCGTTGCATCGGGATGGAACAGTTCATCGACCAGATCGCTGTCGCAGCGGTCAATCGCCCGGGCCATACGATGCACCAGTTCGCTGCAGTCCTGTTTGTCGAGCATGTCGGAGATGCGCTGTTCGCGCGAGGGCGATGCAGCAGATTGCGGTTGGGCTGAGGTCATGATCCTGTCTCCTTTTGTAGCAGCATGGCGATCCGCCGGGACCGCCATGCCTCTATTCCCGTGTCGCCTAGAAGCGCACGGTGGCCTGAAGGGTCACCGTCCGCGGGAAGGCGCCATAGCCGATATTGTCGCCCGGAACCGCGTTCGCCGTGCCGGTTCCCGAGCCGGTCGATGGCGCTGTGCCACCGCCGGTGAAGTAGAATTTGTTGGTCAAATTCTTGCCGATCAGGGCCAGTTGCCAGCTGTCGTCCGCCGCGCCGATGCGCAGGCCGGCATCGAGAATCGCGTAAGAGGATTGCGTGGTACCCGGATCACCAAAGCTCGATGCGATATAGGAGTCGCTATAGCGCATATCGACATTGGTGCCGAATTTCAGATCGGTCGATATTTCGGTTTCGTAGGAAACGCCGATGGTACCGGTCCAGTCCGGTGCCGCCGATGTAGCGGTACCGCTGAGATCCTGCGAAGGCACGCCGCCGACCACCAGCGAACAGCCGGCCGCGATCGACTGGCCGCCGTAGCAGGGCGCGATAAAGTCCTCATAGCGCGCTTCATTATAATTCAGATTGCCGCGCAAGCGCAGGCCGGGGATCGAATACGGCGCATATTCCAGCTCCAGTTCGACACCCTCGCTGCGGGCGCTGCCTGCATTATAGGTGATATAGGCAAAGATCGCGCTGTTGAAAAAGTCGACCTGCAGATCGGTATATTTATAGTTATAATAGGTCAGGTTCGCCTGCAGCTGGTTGTCGGCCAGGTTCGACTTGATGCCGACTTCATAGCCCTTGCCCTTTTCCGGGTTGAAGGTGAGATCGCCTTCCGGATCGGGAGACAGCGCCGAGTTGATCGCGCTGTTTGAAAAACCGCCCGACTTGTAGGCGACCCGATAGGCACCATAGAGCATGATATCGTCGGTCGGCTTCCACCGCAGGGTGAAATCGGGGGACCAGTCGTTGAAGGTCTGGTCGCCGAAGATCGTGCCGTTCACCGCTGCGCTTTCGGGCAGGAACAGCCCCTGCAGCCCGGCATTGACATAAGGCTGGGTGAAGCTGCTTTCCTTGGTTTCGTGGATATAGCGGACACCGCCGGTGGCTTCGAGTGTCGGCGTGATCTGCCACATCACCTGACCATAAGCGGAAAGGGTCTCGCCCTCGGTTTCCGACTCTTTGGAATAGGCGATATAGCGGTTGCTCGCCGATGCGCTGGAATCTTCCAGATTGGCAAACATCACCGCCTGGTAGAAGTCCCGCTTGGTGCTCTGATACAGTCCGCCGATCATCAGGTTTACCGGCGCGTCGAAATCGGTGAGCGCGCGCAATTCCTGGCTGAAGGCGTGGTAGCTGGCATTTTCCGTTGCCCAGACGCCGGCGCTCAGAAAGTCGCAGTCGCAGGCAAATTTGTTGTTGTTCCAGTTATAATTGGTGATCGAGCTGATCGTCACATTGTCGAGCGCATATTCAAGCGATCCGGTTGCCGACCAGCTTTTATATTTATTGTACAGTGCGCCGTCATCGCGGGCGAACGGATAATCCTGTGCAATATCGACCGGGAAATCATTCTGGTGCGTGACAAAGCCGCCGTCGCACGGATAATTGGGGGCGTTGGTGGTCTGGCCCGTGACACAATTGGTGGCGACATAGTTCCAGCCATTGCCAACCGTGCGGTTGTAGCTGCCGGAGACCTTGAGCTTTGCGGTCAGCCGGTCATCCGGTTCATATTTCAGCGTTACCCGACCGATCAGCTCGCGTTCCTGCGGTGCGTCCTTTGCCGCCGGTGCCGCAGTGTGCGGGTTGGTCGCGCCGGTAGCGACATCGAGCGTCGGATAGTCGATCGTCTGTTGCCGGTTGGTATAATAGCCACCCCACATGCGCGATCCGCGAACGGCAATCCGCACGCCGAGACTGTCGGTCAGCGGTTCCGAGATAATCGCTTCGGCAAAGGCGCGCTCGGCGGCAAATTCATAGCCGACCCGGCCGATATATTCCGGGTCATAGCCGGGATCGGCGGTGGTCAGGGAAATCACGCCGGCGGTCGCGTTCTTGCCGAAGAACAGCGACTGCGGCCCTTTCAGCACCTCGACCCGTGCGAGATCGAAAAAACCCTCGTTGATGATCCGGCCCTGGCCGTAATAGACGCTGTCGACGACGATCGCGACCGACTGTTCGATCCCGATCGATGTCGCCGAGGAACCGATGCCGCGCAGGGTCAGCTGCGCGCCGGCGCCATTGGAAGCGCGGGCGATGGTGAAGTTCGGAGTCGCTGCGGCGATCTTTTCCAGGCTCGACAGGTCGCGCTGCTGGATTTCCTCGGCGGTGATTGCCTGTACCGATACCGGAATCGACTGGACGGTTTCTTCCCGGCGACGGGCGGTCACGACGATCGCCTGCAGTCCGCCGGACTGCTCCCTGATTTCCGCTTCCGGCGACTCGGTCGAATCGACAGCAGCCTGGCTCAATATGGACGGGGCGGTGATGGAAACCGGCTGCACCGCGACCGATCCGGCCAGCGGTTGCGCAGCGGCGGCGTTCGGCGCGGCTGTCTGCCCGTGGGCTGCCGTGGAGGTTGCCAGCATGGCCACCACAATCGATGTTCCGTAAAGTAAATCTGTACGCAAAGCGGTCTTTGCCATTCCGTTATCCCTCCTCAAGTTGAACTATATCTGCGCTTTTTCTTGCGCTTGGCCGGAAGGTATCTGACTGCAAAATTTTTGCGCCTAGCAAAAATGCCCTAACAAAATAAGGAGCGAGTAATCCTGCCCAAGAACCGCGCCGGTTTACTTGGCTCGATAGAGTTGGGGGGCAGCCAGCGAGAATTACCACCCGGGACAGCGGGTTGCCTGACGCATATAGGGAGGATCAAAAATAGGGGGGGATCGAAAAACTGGTGCACCCGAGAGGATTCGAACCTCTGGCCTCTGCCTTCGGAGGGCAGCGCTCTATCCAGCTGAGCTACGGGTGCCGGGGCGGTGTCTCGCCGGGTGCGCATCTAGCAGCGGATTTGCCGCTTTGCCAATAGATTATTCCACCTTCGGGAAATCCGTCCGGCCGTCGTGCTAATCGGCGCTTTCTTCTTTCGGAATTTTCTCGATTTTCTGGAATTTGCCGAGACCGCAGGCACTGCGGGTGTCGAGCCGGCCGCCGGTCTGGCTGAGCACGTGGATGATGTCGACGCTGCACAGCTGGTTGGTCGAAGTCTTGTAGGAAAAGGCCTCTTCAAAGCCGAGCCCGCCGCATCTGTTGGGCAGGCGGTTGCGATAGATATCGCCGCCCCGCATCTTGAAATCGATGGTCTGGTCGTCGATCACGTCGGTCGAGCGGATGCTTGAGCGCGTGATGCAGTTTTCCGGCTCGCCGATATCGCGAATCTCGTATTTGTCATCGTCCGAAGCTCTGTCGGCGGCAAAGGCGACGCTGCCTGCAGCGAGAGCGGAGGCGAGGATGAGAGGGGTCTGAAAGCGCATGTTCTTCTCCTGCGGATGATTTCCATCTGGACGGCGCATTTTACACCGCTTCACATTTCGCAAAGCTGAATGCTGCCGGCCCTGCTAGGACGTGCCGGTCCAGCCGTCCGGCGCCGGTGTCTTCTTCTTGAACCGGCACAGGTCGGCAACCGGGCAGCGCCAACATTCCGGCTTGCGCGCCTTGCAGATATAGCGGCCGTGCAGAATCAGCCAGTGATGGGCGTGGACGCGGAACGGGGCAGGGGTCTGCTTCTCCAGCTTTTTCTCCACCGCCAGCACCGTCTTGCCCGGCGCCAGGCCGGTGCGGTTGCCGACCCGGAAAATATGCGTGTCGACCGCGAAGGTTTCGGCACCGAAGGCACAGTTCATCACGACATTGGCGGTCTTGCGCCCGACGCCGGGCAGCTTGACCAGCGCGTCGCGATCCGCCGGGACCTCGCCGCCATAGTCGGCGATCAGCATCTCCGACAGCGCGATGACATTTTTCGCCTTGGTATTATAGAGGCCGATCGTCTTGATATGCTCCTTCAGCCCGTCGAGCCCGAGATCGACCATCTGCTGCGGCGTTGTGACTTCGGCGAACAGGCGCCGGGTCGCCTTGTTGACGCCGATATCGGTCGATTGCGCCGACAGCGCCACGGCGACCACCAGCTGGTAGACATTGCCATAGTTGAGCTCGGTCTCCGGCGCCGGATTGTCGGCGGCGAGGCGGGAATAGAATTCGAAGATATCGGCTTTTTTCATGCGCGCCGTCATGGCCGGTAGCGGCGCAAAATACAATCGCCAGACCGTCCGGCATGGAATGACAGCCGCCGTCCGGTGTGCTGGTCAGCGGTGCCCCGTGCTCACCGATCGGTGCGGCGCTCGTCGAACCATTGCCGCATGATCGCGGCCTGACAGCCGGAAAAGCCGTATGTGCCGACAACCGAGCAGCTGCCCGGACGGCCGGGACGTGCGGCTTCGTCATGCGAGGCCACGGCAGAGGACCAGCTCTGTTCGCCCGCCTGTTCCTCTTCGCTTTCGCGCAATTCGGGAGGGATTCGATAGCGTTCCGATTCGGGCCGCTGGGCGCAGACGACTATTTCGTCGCCCTCTGCCTCCGGACATTCGTCGTCGCCAAAGGTCACGAGAATGTTGATCCGCTCCGGCGTGTCGAGATCGGGAGCCGGGTCGGCCGCGGCGCCGGTCGACCAGAACAGGCCTGCCATGATGATGGCCCCGGCGACTGCGACATTTTTGCAAGACATGAACTGGCCTTTTCGCTGCTCCGCCCCGTCGACGGCAACCCCCCGATCGTGTCTTGCCTTAAAAACAGGTTCATTGCGCTTTACTGAACAGACGGGCGATGCCGTCAGAAACAGATGCCCGTCGCCCCCGTCGTGCCGCAAGTCCGGCTCAGGGCCGCGAAATCATCCCGCCGTCAAGCACCAGCGCCTGGCCGATCATCCAGGAGGATGCGCGCGAGCAGAGATAGAGTGCGGTGCCGGCAATATCCTCCGGCGCGCCCATCCGGCCGCGCGGGATCTGCGAGATCGCCATCTTGGTCATCCCGTCATTCTCGACGATCTGCTTGGTCATGTTGCTCGGGAAGAACCCGGGAGCAATGGCGTTGACGTTGATATTAAAAGGGGCGAGATCGGTGGCCAGATGCTCGGTCAGATTGATCACGCCGGATTTGCTGGCGGTATAGGCATAGGTCGGCATGCCCGAATTGCGGATGCCGTTGATCGAGGCAATATTGATCACGCGCGCCGGTTCGTCCGCAGTACCGGAGGCCTTCAGCAGCGGCAGGAATTTCTGGGTGGCGAAGAAGATCGACTTGATATTGATGTCCATTACCTTGTCCCAGCCCGATTCCGGGAAATCCTCGATCGGCGCGCTCCAGTTGGCGCCGGCGTTGTTGATCAGGATATCGATCTTCTCTTCGCGCTCGCTGACCGCCGCGACCAGCGCCTCGATGCCCTCGACGCGGGACAGGTCCGCCGGGATCGCGATGCACTCGCCCAGTGCGGACAGCTCGGCCGCTTTCGCCATAAGCCGCTCTTCCTTGCGGGCGGTGATATAGACTTTTGCGCCATTTTCGATCAGGCCCTGGGCCATCATCGCGCCAATACCGCTGGATCCGCCGGTTACCACGGCGACCTTGCCCTGCACATCAAATAAGCTCTTCATCGACACCCGCATTCTCCCGTTGATTGACAAGCGGCCACCTTTTTCACATCGTTGGCGGAAAGTCCACGCGCGACTTGGGAACGGCGATCGCGGATGCTGTACCGGCCTGCGCTTTCCCGCTCAGTCGCCCTCGACCCGGGCCATCATGTCCATGAAATCGCGCGCGCTGTTGCGGTCGGTCTCGTCCTCGAAAGCCGTTTCGAGGTCCAGCGGTGCACCGAGCATGTACAGCAATGTCCAGAGCGCGAAGCGCCGCCCGCGGTCCTTCTCCAGGCCGAAATCGACGCGCATATGCTCGATCCCCGCCGCCAGCGCCTCCGGCTGGATCGCGGCCAGATCGGCGGTGCCGAAATAGCGTTGCAACTGGTCATCAAAATCCATGGGCCGGGCTTATGCGGTCCGGGCGATATTGGCAAGCCGGGCATCCCGCCCGGATCCTTGCCCGAAGCCAGGACCAGGGTCCCGGAGTTTCGCAGATGCCGCCCCACCGGGAACGGATCGTCCCGATGCGCGTAATTCTTCCATGGGAACGAAAATGACACGGACGGAAATTTTTTCCTACATGATGATCGGCCTGTCGCTGGCGCTGATGGCGGGGATCGTGCTCGGCGACCTGACGCGGCAATCCATGCATGCCCGCCTGTCCGTGCCGCCACCGATCGATCCGGTCGAGCGCTATGCGCTCGGCCAGAATGCCTACAAGATGCCCCATGTTCCGGCCCGCACAACCCCGGCGCAGCCTGTGCAATATGCCAGGGCCGGTTATGAAATCGGCCGCTATCAGAATGGCACCCGCATCTTGGCGCCCGAGGAACCGGCCCGCAAGGCCGACCGGCTCCGTCTGGAGCGTCTGCAGGCCTGGAGCGAGGGGAATTTCGGCGCTGACGGTGGCCACGAGGAAGATGATGCGGGCTATGCGGAAGCGCAAGTCGAGGACCATGGCCCGATCGATGTGGGCGCGGTCAGGGATGCACCTGAAATGACAGCCATGCAGGCAAGCGGAGTTTAGCGCTCGCGGTGTCGTGCAGGCTGGCTTCGGTCAGGGCCGTTCGAGGCCCAAATCCTTGAAGTCTGCGGCAATTCCCGGTTGCAAATCTTCCGCCTCTTTCAGGTCAGCCTCGCCGCCCGCCAGATCGCCATTGTGCAGTTTGGCCAGCCCCCGTCCATATAGGGAAATGGCGAAATCCTCAGACTTTTCCAACGCCTGATCATAAGAGTCAATCGCTTCCAAATATCTGCCCTGCCGGAGGAAGACCATGGCCCTGCTGTCGAGATAGGCGGGCTGGCCGGGCTCGAGCTTGAGCGCTGCATTGCAGTCGAGAAGAGCGGTTTCCAGATCGAAACTCACCGTAGCGAGGCTCCAGCAAAGCGCATTGAACCGTCTGCCACTTTCCTCCGCATCGTTGCGAATCCGGGCATAAATTTCGCGCGCTCTTTCGGCATCCCCCATTCGCACATGAATCTCTGCCCGGATGAGCTGAAACTCCATGTCGCCGGATATTGTTGGATCGCTATTGTCCAGAAAAGACAGGGCATCCTGATGACGGTCCATCCGGGAGAGGCTTTTTGCCTTATAATATGCGCCAGCCTTGGATGTCGGATCAAAATCCAGCAGCGTCTGGGCATCGGCCATCGCGCTGTCATAATCTCCCCGGGAAAAATACAAGTCGGCCCGCCTTGCGAGCGCCCAGCTATTTTTCGCTTTCAGGTCGATCGCTCTGGTCAAGGCCGCAATCGCCGATGGGATATCATTGGCCGTCTGCGCCAGAACCGCACGGCCGTGAAAGACGACTTCAACCCGGGGATCAATACTTTCCGCTCTGTCAAGATCGGCCTTTGCAGCTGGGGCATTGTTCATATGCGCATAAGTGACACCGCGATTGGCCCAAGCATAAGCATGTTCCGGGTCCAGCTCCACCGCCTTGGTGAAGTCGGCGATGGCCTTGTCAAATTTCCCCAGGTCCAGATAGTCGTTGCCGCGAACGGAATAATCTGTCGCGGTTTCCGGCTTTCTTTCATCCAGCGCTGCAATTTCCGCCGGGGTCAGTCGATAATCATACGGGCGCCTCACATAGACGAAAGATTTGCTCAATTCGGTTATATTCTCGGCTGCGGCGATGGCGTCGGTCCAGGATATTTCGCCGGCGAGGCTGCGCTGGCTTGATTCCATGACCAGTTCATCGCCGGAAATCCTTGTGACCCGCTTGAAGGCATAGTTTCCGGTAGTGGTGTCGATATCTTCGCCTGCTACAGAAAAGCCGGCCCCGTCATGGGGCAGAACCATTGTTAGCTTATGCGCGGAAAAATGGGGAAATTGTATGGCGACGGGCGCGTCCATATTGGGGCCGTCTTCGCGTTCATAGTCGACGGCCCAGCCGATCCGGGCGGAGTCGAGCCGAAATCCTTTCCATCCCCAGTCCAGCTTTGTGGTTCCCGATGCCGTCAAGCGATACTCGCCGCTTTCCGGGTCAAAATGATGGCCAACATCCGAAAGCTCTATGAATTTGAATTTGCCGTTCCAGTAATTGCGCAGCGCTTTGTCCAGGTCTTGGGCTGAAAGCTGCTCCAGAACAGTCTTGCTGGCGATCGCGCCGTCCCCGCGCAGCACGCTCTTGATTTCGATGATGGCGGGCAACGTTGTTCCCGCGCTTGCATCAATCCAGATATCGGTAAATTCATTCGGTTGGTCCAGTGGCTGCTGGTTCAAAGGCTCCAGCTCCGCACCTTCAATCAGAACGGGCAATGCCCAGTGAAACGGGGGTATCTGGATGTTGTCGATGTTGGCATCCCCTTGCCGGGTTCCATCGAGCCAATATGTCTTCCCGGCAATATTTGCCTTGACCAGAATATGATCGAGATGTCCGACCAATGGCAGTCTTTTGTCCAGTCCGTCGCCCCGCGAGGTGCTGACCGCGGCCGGCACGGCCTCGATTCCAAGTTCTGCAAGAATGGCGACCAGCAGGGCTGTCTTGCCCTTGCAGTCACCGAATTTTCTTTTCCAGGTCGAGAGCGCATCTGCCGGAACAAGATTGCCGGTATTCATGCCGCGATAGACATACCGCACGCGGTTCTGCACCAGTGTCAGGGCTAGGTCGGTCTGGATTTTTGGGTCGTTGCTCGCTTCACGAATTTTGTCGACTTCGGCCATCAGGGACGAACCAGGCGGGATTTCTGCCGCTTCGATATAAAGCGGAGCCATCAGTGCCGAAATTTCGTTCCACCCGCCGAAATCGCTGAATTCAATCGTGCGTACAGGGGCATAGCGAGCGGGGGCTTTGTCCGGATGTACCAGATTGGAGGTCCCCGACAGCTGTTGCGACAATCGGGTCAGGTTCTTTTGCTTGGTGATTTTGGGTGCGGGCAGGGCATCGCTCTTCTGCCAGCGCATCCGGGAACCATCGTCCCAGAAGGCGTGCAGCGAGAATTCCGTATCAGGGGCATTGTTGAAGAATTCCACCATGGTTTCCGAGTGGCCCTTGAGAACAGGGTCATGCGCGCGGATGGTAAAGGCCATATCCACAATATCGCCGACCCGCATGTCTTCAGGTTGAATGGCAGCGGTCAGGATGCCATCCAGGGCGGCGGATTCCAGATTGGCTTCGCGGCGCAAGATCGTAAACGTTTGCCCGTTCCCCAGAATATCGATGATCTCCTTTCCCCGCAGAATATGCAGTTTGTGGATGATCAGCGTTGAAACGTCCGGAGACCAGGGAATGGAAAGCGTGCCCATCGTCTGCAACCCCTGTGGGGTTTGGATGAGGATCTGGCTGCCAATGAACATTTCGTCACTGTCTTGGGCAAAACGCAATTGCTGTTGCATCCCCATCATGACGGCGCCAGCTTCCTTGTTGGATATGTCCCGGTCCATATCCACGGACTGTTCGCTGACCCAGTCTCCCGGCGGTGCAAATATAATCTCTTCTCCGGCAAGTGCGGGTGCCGCCCACAAAAAAGCACAGCTGACCAAGAATAGTTTTTGCATTTGAGCCCCGTATTTCAATATTTCATTGATATCACTGAAGCTTATGCAGGCAAGCCTTTATGTTCCAAATTCAGTATTCAAGGCAATTGGTACAATCTCTCCAGCCGCTATTTGGACGATCCGGGTTTTTCAACTGATCCGCCGAAGACGCCGATGACGCTGTCCGTGCGGTTGCAGAATTAAAACCCCAGAACCCCGTCCATCCCGTAGCGCCCGGGGCTCTGCCCGGCCAGCCAGCCGGCCGCTTTCACTGCTCCCCGCGCGAAGATCATCCGGTTTTCTGCTCGGTGGGTCAGCTCGATCCGTTCCTCGTCGCTCGCCAGTATGACTGTATGATCACCGGCCACCGATCCGCCGCGCAGCGCTGCAAAGCCGATCGCGCCTCTTTCGCGCGCGCCGGTAATCCCGTCGCGGCCGCTTTCGCTGTGAGTGGCGAGATTGATGCCGCGCCCCCGCGCAGCCGCTTCGCCGAGTAACTTCGCGGTGCCGCTCGGCGCATCAACCTTGTGCCGGTGGTGCATTTCGACGATCTCGATATCCCAGTCATCGCCCAGCCGGCTCGCCGCCTGCTGGACCAGCGCCGCCAGCATATTGACGCCGAGCGAGGTATTACCGGTCTGCAATACGGGAATTTTGTTCGCCGCCGCGTCGATCGCGGCATGATGCGCGTCTTCCAGCCCGGTGGTGCCGATGACGATCGGTTTGTTCGCCGCCACGCAGGCGTCGAGCGTCGCCTGCAATGCCTTTGGCGAGGAGAAATCGACCAGCACATCGCTGGCGCCGACCAGCGCCGTGACATCATCGCCCTGATCCGCGCCGCCGGCGTGGGCTTGGCCCGCTTCCGATATCGCCGCGACCAGCGCCTGTCCCATGCGGCCCTTGCTGCCGATAATTCCGATGGCTGTCATAATATAATTCCTGTTGGTCCTGATCGCAGATTCGTCATCCTGAACTTGTTTCAGGATCCACTTATCCTCTAGGCTATTTCTATGAGACGAAATGGATGCTGAAACAAGTTCAGCATGACGAAGAAAGGTCATATGCTAAACACTGTCAACAATATCGTAATCCTCACCGGGGCCGGCGTCAGCGCCGAAAGCGGGGTCGCCACCTTTCGCGGGCCGGACGGGCTGTGGGAAGGCCACCGGGTCGAGGATGTCGCGACGCCCGAGGCCTTTCAACGCAACCCGGTGCTGGTCCAGAATTTCTATGACGAGCGCCGCGCCAAGCTCCGGACGGTGCAGCCCAATGCCGCCCATCAGGCGCTGGCGACGCTGGACAAGACATGGGCGGGCGAACTGCTTCTGGTCACGCAAAATGTCGATGACCTGCACGACCGGGCGGGATCGCAACGCCTGCTGCACATGCACGGCGAATTGAACAGCGCCTGGTGTCTGGCCTGCAACGCGCGCTCGCCGTTCGACGGGGTGATGGCCGCCGGCCCGCCCTGTCCCGCCTGCGGCCAGGCCGGAAGCCTGCGGCCCGACATCGTCTGGTTTGGCGAAATGCCCTATCAGATGGAGCGGATCGAGGAAGCGCTCGCCCGCTGCGACCTGTTCGTGTCGATCGGCACATCGGGCGCGGTCTATCCGGCTGCGGGCTTCGTCCAGACCGCCCGCTATCACGGCGCGCGCACGCTGGAGATGAACCTCGATCCCTCGGAGGGCAGTTTTCACTTCCACGAGAGCCGGATGGGCAAGGCAGGCGCGCTGGTGCCGGACTGGGTCGAGCAGGTCCTCTCGCACGGGCTGTGTTGAGGGAGGATGTCGTGGCGGGTGCGATGAAGGGCCGTTGCCATTGCGGCGCGGTGCAGATCACGGTGGCGGCACCGCCGGCCGAAGTTCTGCGCTGCAACTGCACGCTCTGCCGCAAGACCGGCTGGCGCGGCGGCTACTGGCCTCCCGGGGAAGTGACCATCGCCGCACAGGCCGACGCGATCAGCCCCTATGTCCAGGGCAAGCGGACGATTACCGGCTGGATTTGCCGACGCTGCGGCTGTTTCACCCACTGGACTCCGCTGACCGCGTCGCCGGAGCGTATGGGTGTGAATATGCGAATGTTCGAGACAGGGGAATGGCACCATCTGCCGGTCCGCGAAGTGGACGGGGCGCGTCTCTGATTCGCCCTCGCGACCCGTTGATCGGCACGGGCGCCAGTGCCGGCACAGTCTCATCATGGTCCGACAAAAAAAACTTTTCTTCTCCGTCTCATGATGCTTAACTGGGGCAATCGCGGGTCCGCTCTTGCTCATGTTCCATGTCAGGCAATCCGCGATCGAGCAATGAACGGGGAAGACAATGACGCGAGAGAATAAGCCAATGCCTGCAAGCCGGGACCGGAAAAGAAAATATGAAAAACCGTCCCTCGTTCTGTTGAGCGACACGACTAGGGTCGAAGGAAAAACCTCTCTTTCCTACGAGACTACGACTGTTGGCCTTAGTTTTGGGCCGAGCTGATCACAAGCGCGGTTGCAGAGATCGTAGGATCAAGGCAACGTTCAACAGGAATCGCCTGACGGATTACTATCCTGCTTGGGTCCCGAACCCCATTATATATCCTGTTGCCTTTCTCCACTTATGATGGGGGACTTCCGCTTTAATGCGCTCCATGCACCTCAGTGCGATCTGTCAAAAACGCCTTTCTTTTTAATATGATGTTGCCTAATTGGGGCAAGCATACGGTCGCACTGATACATGATTCATATTTTAGGTCACGTGACGGGCAATCCGCGATCGCGCTAATAACAGGGAAAGAAATTTATGAACCACGATGGGCAACAATCTGTCAGCCAAGTCCGGAAAAAACTATATGAAAAGCCGGAGCTCGTCCTGTTGACCGATACAGCGAGTGCCGAAGGCAAGCCAACGGTCTGGACCAGTGAGACTTCAGGTCCTTTCACTTCTGCTGGTTTGAGCTAGTCCGGCGACATCACAGCGGCACTGCCTGCAAGATAGCATGATGACCTGCTATATTCTGAAGTAGTGGCTGAGAACGGACGGTCAGCTTGTTATGCCCCCAAGCACGGGAGTTTCCTCCGCTTGCGACGAATGTTCTCCGGTCTTTCCTGTCTTCGCGTCGCCTTAACTTGCTAGTAAAAAAAGGGCTTTTCTTCTCAGCGGGGTGATGCTTAAAGAAGGGCAGGAGCGGGTTCGCTCCTGACCATCTATTCGAGCCAAGAAACCCGGCATTGGGGATGGCAAAAGGGAATGATCATGAATTACAAAAGCCAAATAGCTCCAAGCCAGACCGTAACTTGCGGCAAGAGAGTATATCAAAAGCCGGAGCTCGTTCTGTTGAGCGACACGGCGAGCGCCGAAGGCAAAGATTATGCACCGTTTGAAAGCACTTTTATCGGCACTTCTGGTCCAAGTTAAATAGCCGACATCACTGCGCGCTACGCGGCTCCCGTATGGCCAGTCTATTGGGGTTAACTCCGCCATTCATATGAAGATCAGTTCTCCTCGGACCACGGGACGCGATCCGCGGCTGGCCATTGCCCTGCTGGCGATGGCGGGCCTCGCGATCACTTTCTGGACCGGTTCCCGCTATCCGGCGCTGAACAGCAAAGCCGCCATGGGTGGTGATACGCCGCTGTCGGGTCTGGCTTTCGATATCGTCTACGATATTTTCCCCGACAGTGCGCTGTGGTGGGCGCTGGTCGCCAATACGGCCAACTGGATCATCACCAATATCAAGGGCATGACCTTTGGCATATTGTTCGGCGCTGCCTTGCTGACATTGCTGTCGCTGTTGCAGCGACGGCAACTCAAGGGCAGTTTCGGCAATGCCGCCCTTGGCGCTGCAATCGGTGCGCCGCTCGGCGTCTGCGTCAATTGCGCGATGCCGATCGCGGTCGGCCTGCACATGGGACGGATGCGGCTCGAAACCACGCTGGCTGCGATGATGGCTTCGCCCACGCTGAACGTGATCGTGGTATCGATGACCTTCGCGCTGCTGCCGCTGCATATGGCGGTGATCAAGCTGGTGCTGGCGCTGCTGCTGGTATTGGTGGCGGTGCCGCTTTTATGCCATTTCCTCTTGCGCAGCGAGACGGAGCGAACCCGGTCCGACTTCGGTGCGATAGCGCCCGTGGCCGAACCGACCGGTGTGACCGGCTGGCTTGCCCGGCGCCTCGCACCGAAAGATGCCGGTCCGCAGTCGGCCAGTCTGTTCGGAGCGCTGATCTGGTATCTGCGCAATTTCTTGAGCAATCTGTTCACCATTTCGATATTGACCGTACCGATGATGTTTGCCGCCGCGGTGCTAGGCGCTCTGATTGCCTCATTTTTTGATACCAATGCGATTGCCGGTATTTTGCCCAGAGGGGGCATGCTGATGGTGCCGCTGGCGATGATCGCCGTGGCCCTGGTCGCGGCATTCGTGCCCGCGCCGATTGCTCTGGACGTGATCCTGACCATTGTGCTGCTCAACATCGGCCTGAGCGGCAGCTATGCAACGGTGGCGCTGATCGCGCTGGGCAGCACGAGCATCTATGCCGTCATCGTGCTGTGGCGCGTGATTTCGCGGCGCACCGCGCTAGTGATGTTCGGTGCTGTGATCGCGATGGCTGTCGCGGGCGGAATATTGGCCCATTTTGCAGGCCCTGTCGAAGCGCGTTACGAGCGCGAGCAGGTGCTGGCCGGAGTAGCGGATCTCGGCCCGATCGCCTTGCCGCAGGCGCCTGCGGCACCGGCTGCGCTGCCGATGGCGGAATTGTCTCGCCGCTCGGCAGCGATACGGTTGGTACGTGAGCCCCTGTCCGGGCAAATTACCAGCAGCAACGGCAGCGCCATAACGACGAGCCGCCTGCTCTACCCCGCCGCGCGGCAATCGCCTGTGGGCCCGGACTCCGGGACGACGATCTTCACCCGCTTGCCGGGCCGCGCCCTGGGCTTGGCCGAGGAAGGCACGACCACGCCGCTTTTTGAAATAGACACCTATATGTTCGGCGGCGCGATCGCGGCCGGTGATGTCGACGGCGATGGCTGGGATGACGTGCTGGTCCGTCGCCCGACCGGCGGCACCGGCCTGTCACTATACCGCAATCTCGGCGGTCATTTCGCACGGCAGGATGTGGATCTCGGCAAATATGAGGCCAGCGAGTTTCTCGACGTCGCCTTTGCCGACTGGAACGGCGATGGCATGCTTGATCTGATCGGGTCTACCCGCATGGGCGATGTTCTGGTCATTCCCAATGATGCCGGTCAATTTGCTCTCTCCAATGCCGGTACTTTCGTCTTGCAACTGCCGGAGAGAATTCGCGCGCTCACCCTTGCCTTCGCCGATTTCGACCGGGATTCCAGGCTGGATATGGCCATCGGTGGCTGGGCAAGTGGAACCGGGCGGGAAAGCATCAGATATGGACAGGCCATCGATGCAAAGGTGTTCATGGTCTGGAATGATGGTCCGGGCACACCCGGACTGACGCCATTGCCAGTGACGCCGGGGCAGACATTGACACTGCTTGCGCATGATTTTGATGGCAACGGCTATCCCGATCTGCTCAAGGGCGACGATATTGCCGGGACGGACGAACTGCTATTTTTCGGGCCCGGTCGGCAGACCCTGCCAAATGGCGCTGCTACCCAACCCTTTCCCTACCTGCTCAGGACGTCGATGAGCTATGATCTGGGTGACTGGAACAATGATCTGGTGCCGGATGTCTACGGCGTGCAGATATCCGATCGCAATCTGCGCGACCGTGACGATGCCCGGATGGGTGCGCGGCATTTTGAAATCTGTTCACAGGCGGCAGCAGACCTCAGCTGGAACAGCGACGATATCCGTCAATGCTCCAACGAAATGCGCTCCATCGACCAGATTCGGGAAAATGGCCAAAGCGCAAAATTCAAATGCCGGGAGTTGATGAGTGATCGGGACCGCAGTGTTTGCGCGGCCATGGCCTATCTCAACCAGCTCGAAATCGACCTCCAGAAAAATCAAGGGACATCCGCAGAGCACGCGTTCCGTTCGTGTCACCAGAAACTGGCAGAGACGCCCGCGCTGCAATATATGTGTGCCGGACTGATCCTGAATCGTTCGCCGCAATTGAAAGGCGAGGTGCTGGCGCAGCGTCATGTACCGATGGTGGTGCACGGCAATATGCTGTTCACCGGGTCAACCGACGGCGCGTTTCACGATCAAGCCGAGGCGCAAAAGATACGTATGCCGGGCTGGGGATGGAACAGCCGCTTCGCGGATCTCGATCAGGATGGCTGGCAGGATTTGCTGGTCATGACGGGTGTCTGGCTGTCCCCCGGCAGATCCACACCCAATATTTTCTATCGCAATGATCAGGGCCGCTTCAAAAATACCACCGACAGCTCCGGTCTCGGGGATATCGCGCCGTCCTACAGCTATGCGCTGACCGACTTCGATCGCGACGGCGATATCGACGTGCTGCGCCCGCCGGAAAGCCTGTCGATGGTGGTGCACCGCAATGACCGGCCTGCCGGTCAGGCTCTGTGGGTCAGATTGCGCGACTCGATCGGTAACAGCATGGGCGTGGGGGCGATGGTCACCATGTGCAGCGGCGGCTCGATCACTATCCGGCCAGGCCCCTGCCAGCGTCGCTGGGTGCGGGCAAGCGGGGGCTATATGTCCTTCGACCCGATCGCCGCGCATTTCGGACTCGGGCAGGGTCAGCGAGTCTCACTGGTCGAGGTGCAATGGCCGGACGGAGAGGTGACGCGCATTATCCCGGCCGATCTGCGCGGCGGCGAGTTGCTGATCAATCGGTCCGTCGCGCCGTAAAATCAGGAACAAATGATCTCCCGTGGCCAGCGCGGCGCGGGGTTTATATGTGCATGGTCACGAACAGAAAGATGATCCATAGTGCCAGCGCCAATGTCGTGAGCCAGGTTGCCAGGACACCGAGCTGGCGAAAGCGCGGCGAGCCGCCCCTGTGATGCTGGGCCATGCCGACGATATGCGAGACCCGGCCGATCAGGAAGATCGTCGCGATGACCGTGATGCCGATATGATGGGCATTGGCCAGTTCGAGTATCGCCAGCATGATCAGGAAGACCGGCGCATGTTCCGACAGATTGGCATGGGTGCGCCGGGCGGCGAGCAGATCGGGATTGTCGCCGTCGCCAAAGCCGATCCGGGTGGCGAGGCGGACCTTGACCGTCGCATAGGCGCAATAGATCAGCAGCAGCGCACAAATCGCGGCGGCGAGGCCGGTTACCGGTAATGTCATGTTTTTCCTCCCTGTGTTTTCGGGAGCTTAACCAATTCTCGGCGAAGCGCAACGTGCGGGGCAGGCGGGCGCGGGTGCTGCACGCGCGGCTTTGCTGGCGAGCAGCAGGATGCGCCGCGCAGCTATTGTCATGCGAGGGGCGCGGTCATTCTGCCCCGTATCGGCGAAACCGCGGCCGCCGGATCCATCTTCATGAGCTCCTCTGGCGGCACTCCGCTGCGGAGCCGTGCCAGCCAGTCGTCGGGGTCATATTCCGCGCCGACGGGGTTCTGGCCGATGGCTTCGCCGTGGAAATAGGCCGTGCCTTCCGCCTTGGTCGGAAACACGTCGACGGAAAATTCCATCTGGTTGCCATCGGGGTCGGCATAATAGAGCGACGCGCTCATGCCGTGATTGACGCACCAGTAGGGCCGGATCCCGACCGCCTTCAGTGTTTCGTAATTTGCCAGCAAATCCTGCAGCGAGTCATATTCCCACGCGACATGATCGACGCCAATCATACCGCTGTCATCCTTGTCGTCCGGATCGTCCGGACGGATCACGCCGAGATCGGCGAAAGCGAAGCGATGATGTTCTTCATCGAAGGCGAGGAAGGCCAGCGCCGGGTTCTGATACTGGATTCTCGCGCCAAAAACCGTGGCATACCATTGCAACATGTCTTCAAAACGGCGGGTCCTGTAGACCACGTGGGCAAGGGCGGATGGTGGTTTGATCATGAAGCTGCTCCTGTGGTCATGAGGGTTCGGGAAAAGGCGCGGTCTTCCGCGTCCCGAAATTGCTCTGTCCGCGGTATCGTCGGCGGGATGAGGCAAGCGCCAGGCCGAGGTGCGCCAGAATATGGGGTTTGATATCGTCCACTAGCCGGCCTGCTGTTTGTCTTCATTCGCCAGACTGCCGGCGCCAACTCCGGCGAACAGGCACAGGGCCAGTCCGGCAAGAGACAGGGCGGCTACCGCATAATAGGCCGCCGCATAGCCGCTGCCTTCGACGACCCACCCCGAGCCGCCCGAAAGGAGCGACCTGGCGAGATTGGGAGCGGCCATGAACAGCGCAAACAGACTCGCGGCAATGGTCGGATCGCAAAGTCGCATCGCCCAGACGATGAGAACGATGGTCAGAAGAAGTGCGGCAACATACTGGATCGCATATATTGCCATGAAGACTGTGCTGCCTTGCCACATTTCATAGGTGGCACCCGCTATGGTCGCCGCAAGAGCCAGGACAAGAAAAAGCATTGTCATGGAATTGCGAAGGCCCGCCCAGCGTACAAGAAATGTGGTCATCGTGGCACCGGCGATCGCTGCGATCAGTCCGACAATACTCGCAAAACTGCTATAGTCGTCACTCCCCCAGCCCAGTTGCTGGACCGAGAGCGTTGGCGCGACGGAATCCATGAAGGCAAAAGTCGCCGAGGACAATCCGGTCCCGGCTAGGAACAGGAGAGTCGGCAGCGATAGCAAGGACCGAAAAATGCCCCCGAGGATCGGAAGCCAGGCTGCGTGCTGGCGTTCGGTACATTCTGGTGAAGGCTGGCCGCCGGTCCAGGGGAAAAGCCGTTCTCCGGGCCGTTCCCGGAACAGGGAAATGAATAGGGAGGCAATCCCGACAAAAGCGCCAAACAGAAACGCCGTGATCGAAATCTGGTCATCGACCAACAGCTGCCCGGCGATAAAGCCGGCAGCAGAAATGCCCAGGGTCTGGGAAGCAAACATAAATCCGTTAACGGTGGTTCGTTCTTCTTCGGGCACGAGGTCCACCGTCATGCCGTCGACCGCCACATCATTGAAGGTGGCGCACAGATTGAGCGTGAAACAAAAGGCCGTGAGCACAATAATCTGGCTGGCCGACGGGGCGGCAATGGCCAGGCCGAACAGGGTTGCCATCATCAACATCTGGGCAACCAATATCCATGACCGACGTCTGCCCATCGGCCGATAGGTAAACCGGTCCATCAGCAGGCCGTTGAAAAGTTTCAGCGACCAGGGAAGCAGGGCTGTTCCCACAAAGCCGCCAATTTCTATCGGCGAGGCGCCGCGGGCCGCGAGCCAGGCGGGTATGGCGATCGTGCTTAACCCGACAACGATACCCTGCATGAAATAGAGCAATATGATTGCGATACACCGCAAATATATACTCTCGGACATGGCCGGAACAGCCGGGTAGCCCCTGCGAAGGGCCGATTTTGTTTCACTCATAAAAATATCGCTCTTCGATGATCTTTTGGTCACGGACGGTGTAGATGGCGATCTCGCTAAAAGGTTGCCGCTCGCCGGTGGCCCGGCGCTTGATCAGCATGTCGATAAACAGGGCAAAATGGTCGCCGGTGATAAAAGGGCCATCGATGCTGAGTTCTTCCATCGCGCTGTGATCCAGCCAGCTTGTCAGCTTGTAATGCGCGGCCTTATATCCCGTTACGATGGCCGGGCCATGTTCCCTGCTATTCTCCGGCTCCATGCTGACGATATCGACGGCCCAGTATTTTTCTGCCGCAGCAACCGCCTGCCCGTTCAGTAGCAATGATGAAAAATCATGTGCGAGATCACCAAGATCACTCATATCATCCCCTTCCTGTATTCGGGCCACGCAGAAGAATCCGGCGGATGGCGGGTCGCAAAATCATCCGCCGGACTGGGGTATAGTCCGGGCTGGGCGCTGCTAAGGGTTGCACCGTCCGCCCGGACCAGGCTGCGAAGCTAGCGGACGGTCGCTTCCTGCAGCGTCATCGACCCTGTGACTCTGCGGAATTTCGCCCGGTTGCCGGATTCGGCATCGAGCTGCGCGTTGGTTCTCTTGTCAAATTCTTCCCATTCCTTGCTGCGCTTTTCCATTTCGGCGCCGCTGGGCCAGGAAGGGAAGGTCCGCGTCAGATACATCGACGGCTCACCGTCGCGGGGATCGACATTATAATAGATTTTATAATCGGTGATCCAGCCCTTCGACTTGGCGAATTCCTGGTTTTTCTTCCATTCGCCGGCAAGATAGCTGGCATAAGCCGTCCATCCCGCATCCTCCAGATAGATACCGGTCATGGTCGTGTAATCACCGGCTACCAGCGGGAATTCGTCGGCCATAGCCGGTGCGGACAAGGCTAGCGGCGCGGCCACCGTGATGGCAGTGGCCACCATCATTTTTTTCATCAGTTTCATTTGCATTCTCCTGTTCTCTTTCGGTCAGCGAGGCCAAGGCGATATCGAATTTCACAGCCCCCCATTCGGCAAACACAGCTCTCCCATTGGCGGAAACCGGGGCTTCCGGGCCGCCTGACACGCTATCTATGTCTGCAAATTCGATGGGACGACAGTGCGCCCAAAGGTAACATCGCGTCAACGGCGCTACCGTCAATAATACGTCAATTCGGTGCTGAGGGGTCGGGTAGCAGGTCCGGCCAGCCATATTTTTCCCATGCCGCGACCAATCCGATGCGCCGGGCAAAGTCCATGAACTCCGGGTGCATGCGCGTCTGTCTTATCGGTTCGACGTCGGCCCATAGCGACATCAGGCCAACCATATTGGGCGGCGTGATCTGCTGGCCGAGGGTTTTGAACACCATCGGCGCATAGCCCATCCATACCGCGGGCCAGACGATGGTCGGATCACAGGGGTCTGGTAACGTCGCGTGCAGCATTTCCAGCACCTGGCAATATTGCTGTCGCGCCTCTTCATCGCCGCTATGGATGCCTCTGGCCGCGAGCAGCCAATAGGCGTCCATCGCTTCGGGGGCCATGGGCGTCATGCCCGCCGGCGCAAAAATCACGCTGTTCATGAGCGACCGCGATTTCTGATATTGCTCCATGGCAAGATCGCGGTCGCCCGATGTCGCCGTCGCCGCCGCCAGGTGCAGCGAAGGCTGGCCCATATCTGCCATCCGCTGCCCCGCCTCTATCGCTGCTTCGATATTGCCGAGGTTGAGATGGGCCGCGCATAACATGGCATAATTCCGGCCATCGACGGGATCCTGATCAATGGCCGCTTCGACGTAGGGCAATGCCTCTGCCGTTCGTCCGCAATAGAGCAGAAAGGATCCCAGGCGCATGACCACAGCGGGATTTTCAGGCTCCAGTTCATAGGCCTTGAACGCCAGATCCAGGGCACCGACAGCGTCATTCCTGGTCCATTGATACAGGCCAAGCATGGCATAGGCATGCCCCTGTTTCGGCGAGAGTGCGATGGCGTTTCTCGCGCATTCGGCCATGCGTTCTGCTTCGCCCAATTTGTCGAGACAAGGGGTGAAGACGGATGTGTAGACATGCGCTTCGGCCAGGGCGGTCCAGCATTCGGCAAATTCCGGCTCTAGCTCCAGCGCCTGTTCCAGCAGCTTGATGGCCGTTTCGAGCACACCGTCGCCGATCGCCCGGCGGGTCAGGGCCCGGCCCTGCAGATAGAGTCCATAGGCCGCCTTGTTATCCGTCATCCGGCGGACGTCATGGTCCACTATGTCCAGCTCGAGCGCCGTGCACAATTCCCTGGTGACCGTGCGGGCAACCTGCTCGCGCGACGCGAATATATCGTCTTCCGTGCCATCATAGCTGTAGCCCCAGCTCTCGAAACCGGTCTGGCCGTCGATCAGGCGTACGTTGATGCGGACATCAGCATCCTGCCGCTGAACCGAACCCTCGACCAGGTGGGACACACGAAGGACATCGGCAATCTCCGGCAAAGACAGGTGCGTATCCTTGAACTGAAAGGACGACGTTCGCCCGGCAACCAGCAGCTGCGGTATCTGTCCCAGCGTCGTAATCAGTTCGTCGACAATGCCGTCGGCAAAATATCCGTGATCATCTTTGCTGTCCAGGGAAGCGAACGGCAATATCGCCAACCGCGTCCTGCCGCTCTGCCGACCCGCCATGATGACGCGTGATGCGGCCGGGTGCCGCACCATCCACGCATCTAGAAGCTTTTCATGGTCTGCAAGATTCCCGGACGCTTTCAATTTGGCCAGGGCGTCGCTGACGCTGGTTTGCAGCCGCTGCTCTATGGATTGCCTGCGTTCGGCAAGCCAGGTTTCGAAATCCTCTCCAAAATGCAGCTGATCAAGAATTTGCTTGCCGCCAATCGCCAGCAGCAATGCTGTCGCCTGCGCCCAATCCCCGGCGGCGAGCGCATTTTCCAGATCAGCCAGGTCGGATCGGACCGAGCCGCCATTCAGACTCACCCGGCTCCGCGACACTTCCAGCAATTCGCAATCGGCTGCTGCCAGCAATTTCCGCAAATCGAGCAGGCATTGCCGCAGACTTGCCCGCGCCTGTGCCTCAAATCGGCCGGGCCACAAAAGCTTGCTCAGATGGTCACGGTCGATCGGCTCGTCCGGTGCAAGACAGAGCATCGCCGCGACGGCGCGAGCGCGCCGGTTGGAAATGATGATTTCGCTGCCGTCGGGCGCCAGCAACTGAAAACCGCCAAACAGCGAAAAGCGCGCCGCTGCAACGGGTTGCGACAATTTCTCCTGCCTGTTCGCAAAATCCAAAATCTGATGCCCCCACTAGCGGGGCAGCATAACGCGATATGGTTCATGTGCAATTAATCAATTGCCACCGCCGTCGCCTTGCCAGTGCCAGCCCGAGGTGGCGCAGGCCATTTCATCTTGCGAAAGAGGCGCTATGTTTTTTCCCATCGGCCCGCCGGGCGAAATCTTCGGCGAGCGTGATGCTGCCATGGGCAGGTGCTGTCATGTCGATTTGTGACGCGGCGAGGAAAAATTCGATCGGACCAAGCTGTTGGCCCCATCCCAGTTTCTTGCCGCAGTTCAGCAAAAACTGGGTCAATCCAAGCGGGATATGGGTGATGCGCGGTCTCATGCCCAGCGCTTCGAACGCCTTGTGCGCGATTTCGTTTTGGGACAGCGACTGGGGGCCGCCAATATGAATTCGGGATATCCTGTCCCGGGTCGCACCGACACAGGCGGCAGCCAGATCGGCCCCGTCAATGGGACTCATCCGCGCTTCGCCATTGCCAAAGAGAAATATCCGGCCCTTCCTGGCCATTTCGAGCAGTTCGGCAAGATCGGAATAGAAGCCACTGGGGCAGATGACTGTCGATCCGATCGGCGCATCCGCTAGGGCTTTGGCAAATCGCGCCTTGGCTGCCGCCATGGGGACGTGCAGCATGGCTTCGGCGTGCAGCACGTGTACATAGGCAAAATGCGCCACGCCCGCCCCCACGGCAGCATCCAGAAGATTCATATTGGCCTGATAATCGACGTCATCATAGCGGAGGCCATCGCGTTGACTTGTGATGCCCAGCGCGGAAACGACCAGATCAATGTCATCAAAGGCATCGGCCAGAGTGTCTGCCTGTGTCGCCTCCCCGAAGATGACCCGGTCGATCTGATCGTCGAGACTAATCAGCTTCTCCGGATGTCGCGCAAGGACATGCACCCGATGACCTGCCTTGTGATATGCCGTAACCAGATGTCGGCCAAGATAACCGGTTGCTCCAGCAATCAGGACGGTGATTTTCGAGTCGGTCATGGATGCCTTCTGAATTTAGGATATTAGTGGCAGCGTCGCTGTTGCTCGCGCTGAATGGCGTGCTTCGACATGCGGTGGTCATCGGCTTCGATGAAGCTGAAATCGGAGTCGAGACCCAACATATCTTCGTCGCGGCCACTTTCGAAAATGCTGGCCACGCCGGCGATCGTTCCGGTGCGGCGGGCTGAGCGTTCTGCCCGGCGTTCATAATTCAATGCCGTCTCCAGCTGGTCACATGACAGGTTGCTGAATTTCGCAGCCCGCTGTTCGACGGTGGTGCAGCCACTGGCGAGAGCAATTATACAAAACGATGAAATAGCGATTTTTTTCACGATCATAGACTTTCAAAATAGAGGGTAGTCCGGACGGAACAGGGGACATCCCGTCCGGACATGGGGGATCAGAAGCGGAAGCTAACGCCGCTGAGAATCTGGTCGGATGCGAGGGATCCATTGAATTCCTTGCGCCGGTATTCGGCCCGCAACGAGACATTCTCATCCAATGCATATTCCAGGCCGCCGCCGAGGATAATCCCCTCGGCGGTCTCGCTTTCGCTCGCGACGGGCGAAGCGTCCCCGGGGACAAAAGCACGAATACGGTATTTGTTGATGCTATAGCCGACGCGGCCATAAGCGAGCAGTCTGGGGGTGATCGCTATGCCAAGTCGAACCGAAATATCGCCGGACCATTTTGAATCGAGCTGGATCGATCCGCCGGCCAGTACGGGTGCCGTGAGTGTTTTGCCATCGGGGTTGAAGCCCGCTTCGACGCCTACAACAATATTGTCGAACTGGTGATCATATCCAACGATGCCGCCATAGGCGATGCCATTGCCTTTATCGGCCAGAGGTACATCGAGCGTGTTAGGCAATACGGTTTCATTGATCGAGCGTTCTTCCCAGCCAGCCTGCGCACCGATCGCGATACCGTCGAAATATTTCTGACTGGGCTGCGAATGGGCGGGTGAGGCAAAGGCCACGCCGACGATCATGAAGATCGCTATGGCGCTGGATGGGGCTAGCCTTGGTTGTGTTTTGTCGGTTTTCATATTCCATTCCTTTTGATTTATATTGGGTCTGTGTTGAGGATGAGTTGATCCGCTGCGCCAGACGAGCCTGGCGCAATGAATGGGTTGGAAAATTGGGGGAGAGGCCGTTCGCTAGAGGCTAGTCACGGTCTTCAGAGGTTTCACGAAACATGGTTCATGGCGCGTGCTCCTCCTCTGTCCTGGCTGAGGTTATACGAAAACGATCGCGATAATCGGTCGCGGATACTCCAAGATGGCGCTGGAAAACCCGGCGCATTCGCTCCGCGCTGCCAAAACCGGTCTGGCGGGCAATCTGTTCAACGGGAACATCCGTCTGCTCCAGTTCGACCCGCGCTTTCTGCAACCTCGCCGCTTCGACATAATGGGCCGGTGTCATGCCGGTTTCATCCTTGAACTTGCGAGTAAAACTGCGCTCGGACATGGCAGCACGCGAGGCCAGTGATGTGACGGTCAAATGTTCGGCACTATTTGTCAGGATATGTTCAAGCGTCTCTGCAATTTTGGCGTCTTCGGCTTTCTGGGCGATCAGATTGGCGCTAAACTGGGTCTGGCCACCGGGACGCATCATGTACATCACGTTATAGCGTGCGACCTTCAGGGCGACCTCATGGCCCCAGTCATCTTCCAGCAACGCCAGAGCCAGGTCCATGCCGGCCGTGACACCTGCTGACGTCCAGATGTTCCCGTCGCGGATGAAGATTGCATCCGGTTCGATCATGACTTCTGGATAACGCTGGGCGAGTATCGGGCACCACCACCAATGTGTCGTTGCGCGGCGCCCGTCGAGCAGGCCAAGTTCCGCCAGAATCATAGCGCCAGTGCAAATCGATACCACCCGCTTGGCCTGTCTGGCTGCCTCCGCGACATAATCCATCAAGGCCGTGTCCTGCATCGCTTCGGCGGTTCCGTGGCCGCCCGAAATGATCAGCGTGTCAATGTCTGTGATGTCCCGTTTCGCGGTGGCAAATGACTGGCTGGCCTGCAGGTTGAGACCGCTGGTTGTTGAGACATTGCCTTTGCTATGGGCGACAAGGTGGATTGTGTAGGACGATGGGCCTTCCGGCAGAAAAAGCGCAGCGCCGGTGAGCACCTCGAGCGGTCCCGCGACGTCCAATATATGCGCGTTCGGATATGTGACCATGACCACATTCCGGGCTTCGCTTGCGGGCTGATTTCTATTGTCTTTTCTCATCATGGTCAGACAATAGCGTAGAATGCATTTTGCCGTTAGGACAATGACCCCACTTTTTCCGCCAATATAGTTCTGGTCTCGACCGTCGACGGCATGGCGGTCAAGCTGGGCTTAAGCTGTCTTGTTGTATATGCCGCGAAACCAATTCCCACTTTTTGTAAGGCCCTCCGGCGTCTGGTATGCGCCGGTAAAATGGTGCGTTAAGTTTGCGACGGCGTGCCACAGCTTTTGCAATGCGGGTCCTTGGGCAGGTTGATGCTGCGCATTGCGGGGGCAAGACCGTCGAAAAGCTGGAGTTTTCCGGTGGGGTCCTGGCCGAAGCCGGTGATCACGCGGATCGCTTCCATCGCCGCGAAGCTGCCCATCAGG
Source organism: Sphingorhabdus sp. SMR4y (assembly GCF_002218195.1). Lineage (GTDB taxonomy): Bacteria > Pseudomonadota > Alphaproteobacteria > Sphingomonadales > Sphingomonadaceae > Parasphingorhabdus. The sequence continues at coordinate 2,823,337 of NZ_CP022336.1, forward strand.
CCGACCATTGCGCCGAGAACGCCAACTTCGCTGCAATTGTCGCAGTCATCGGGGTCGAGCGCGTCGCCGACGAAACAGCGGTAGCAGGGCTTGTCTTCCTCCCAGCCGCGGAACGTGCCGAGCTGTCCCTGGAACTGCCCGATCGCCGCGGAAATCAGCGGAATATGGTGTCGGACCGAGAGGTCGGATACCAGCAGGCGGGTCTGGTAATTGTCCGATCCGTCGATGATCGCGTCGAAGGGCGCAAAAAATGCTGCGCTGTCCTCTTCCAAATGCTGCGCGGTAAGTCTTTGATTTACCTGTATTATGCTGACTTCAGGATTGATCCGCTGTGCAGCAGCTTTGGCAACTTCGACTTTTGCTTTTCCGACATCATTTTCGGTAAACAAAACCTGCCGCTGCAGATTGGAGAGCGAAACAACATCATCGTCGAAAATGGTCAGCGTGCCAATTCCCGCGGCCGCCAGATATTGAATCGCCGGACAGCCGATACCGCCCGCTCCGACGATCAGAATATGCGCGTCGAGAATTTTCTTCTGACCCGCTCCGCCAATATCCCTGAGTACGATATGGCGAGCATAACGGTCGAGCTGTTCGTCAGAAAGGTTCAATAGCCTACCAGTAGAATTTCAGGACGCTACGTCGCCAAGCGGGTTTCTTGTCGGGTGTCGACTGCATGTTATTCTTGCCGGCTCTCGCGAAATAGCGGGCGACATATTCTTCCAGGGCCGGACACTGGATGGAGATAGGCGTCACCTGGCGCAGGCTTCTCTGGCCATCCACGAGCAACAGCACTTCGACAAAATAATTTTCTCCGTCAAACAATTTTTCAGTTGGCGTGCAACCATCCGTCAGTTTTTTCGCATCCAGTGATTCCCTGTAACTATACGATGGCTTGCGTCGGAACTCCGCAACCGGAACGGCACGCAGATCGTCGGGCACTGGCGGGATTTCTGAACTGGCGATCGAGCCGGTCTGCAGCGCTGCTGCAAGTATCAGAGTTGAAACTGTCATTTCCTACACTCCCGTTGATCCAAAGCCTCCTTCTCCTCGCGCAGTCTCGTCGAGTCGGTCAACCTCTTTGAGAATAGCGCGCTGCACCGGTGCAACGACAATCTGGGCAATCCGGTCGCCGCGCCGGACGACAAAGCCTTCTTCGCCGTGATTGATCAGAATGACTTTCAGTTCACCACGATAGTCGCTGTCGATGGTGCCGGGCGTATTGGGAATGCTGACGCCTTTTTTCAGGGCCAGCCCGGAACGGGGCCGAACCTGGATTTCATATCCATGCGGGATGGCGAAGGCGAAGCCTGATCCGACCAGCCCGCGACCGGACGGAGCGATCGTGAGATCTTCCGCAGCTCGAATATCCATGCCGGCCGAGCCGCTTGTCTCATAGGAAGGCAAGGGAAGGTCACCGGCGTGATCCAGTCGTTTAACCGCAATTGCAACGGGTTCGAACATCAGGCAAATTCCTCACTGATTTTGGCGACTATCCGCCGGGCGACATCCGGTTTCGGGAGCCGTTCCCAGATTTCACTGCTGGTTTTGGTGATGATGTGGACCTTATTCTCAGCGCCGCCCATCACATCGCCCGAAACATCATTGGCAACGATCCAGTCGCAGGCCTTTTTCCTGAGCTTGGTCTCGGCATGTTCGACGACATTCTCGGTTTCGGCCGCAAAGCCGATGAGCAGATGCGGACGTTGCGCATGCTGCGCCAGACCGGCCAATATGTCGGGATTTTCAGTAAGCTTCAGTGGCGCGGGGCCCGCACCCTTTTTCTTGATCTTCTGACCGGACTGACTGTCGGCGCGCCAGTCGGCGACGGCCGCTACCATGATCGCGACGTCAGCGGGGAGAGCGCTGTGAACAGCTTTTTCCATTTCGAGTGCTGTTTCGACATCGATCCTCGACACGCCCGCCGGTGTTTTCAGGTGGACGGGACCGGCAACCAAGGTCACTTGTGCGCCCGCTTCGGCCGCGGCCGCGGCAATGGCGAAGCCCTGTCGTCCGGAAGATCGGTTTGCGATATAGCGGACCGGATCGATCGGCTCATGGGTCGGGCCGGCTGTGATCAGCACATGTTTGCCGCGCAATGGCCGATGGCTGTCGGGGGCAAAGGCAGGCTGGCCGTCTAGCGGATTCTGACCAAGACCGGGTGTCGCTAAAGAGGGTGATCCCAGCACAGCGCTGATTTCCGTCATGATCGCGGCGGGTTCCGGCAATCGTCCGGGGCCATATTCTCCGCAGGCCATATCGCCTTCATCCGGATGCATTACGACGATCCCGTCGGAGCGGAGCTGTTCAATATTTCTCTGGGTCGCGGCATGTTGCCACATCCGCACATTCATCGCGGGGACCGCCATGACCCGTGTATCGGTTGCCAGCAACAATGTCGTGGCCAGATCATCGGCAATTCCGCCCGCCATTTTTGCCAGCAGATTGGCCGTAGCCGGGCAAACGACTACCAGATCGGCCTCGCGGCTAAGCTGGATATGGCCCATCTCCGCTTCATCTTTCAGTGACCAGAGCGTGGTGTGCACTTCATTTCCCGATAGCGCCGCCAGCGTCATCGGGGTGACAAACTGCGCCCCCGACTCGGTCAGTACGCAGCGTACGGTCATGCCGGCCTTCCTGATCAGGCGGATGAGTTCTGCCGCCTTGTAGGCGGCGATACCGCCGCCGATAATCAACAGGATATGTTTGGGGTTGGTCATAGCGCTGTCTTCTGCATTTTGGTTGATCGCCATGCAACCCATTTGATTATCGTGGCGGCTTTTGATATCTGATCGCCAAAGAAAACAGCGGGTCGCACTCCAAATTGCCATCGGGAGGCGGGACATGGATTCCAGATCACTGACGACGACGATCGCGATTGCCCCGATGCTGGTTTTGACGGCCTGTTCCGGCGCTGTCGACAAGACGGAGCGGGAAGACGCAGTAACTGTCAGTGAATCGGTGGAAGACTCGATCGATATCGGAGAAGCGGTTGTCGAGGCAATGGATGAGGCAAGCGGCGAGGCTGCCGCAGACGCTTTGGACGATGCCGCTGAGGCTGCGGCAGATGCCGTAGCCGAAGACGGGACCGGCGATGGCGAAGCGGCAGAAGAAGATCCGACCCGGTATGTTACCGGACAATCGGCCGATGTTTCTCCTGTGAAGACCATCTGGTGCAGTGATGTTCGCAAGCGCGTTCCGGCTGGGCTCTGCCAGGATTATCGTGATCAGATTGCAGATCTTGATCAGGGGATGGCCGCATTTGATCCGCCGCGCGACATGGTGAAGGGGCAAGCCAGCGAAGTCCGTCTGGCGATCGGACCGGAGGAAGAAGCTACGCGCATAAAATCGCTAGCGGGTGATCAGGGCAAGGCGGTAACCGCCAGCATCGAAATTGGCGCGAAGATGCGCGCCCGATTGACTGGTCGCGCGTTCGACATCGACCCGGATATTCCGGTCGATCTCGAGATGGGGCGTTCGCGGCGTAAGGTGTGGACCTGGGATGTTACTCCAAAAAGGCAAGGCACACACCCCTTGTCCGCCGAAATCACGGTTCTCGCTACCGACGGCACGATACTCAACCGCTATCCGAGCGATCTGATCAGGGTCAAAGTCACCATCTCGCAAGGCGAGGCGCGTGAGATCGCCAGAGCCGAGCGGGCCAGAAAGCGGGCGGAGGCAGAAAAGGAAGTGAGTTTCTGGACCAGAATGGCCAAGCTGCTGCTTGAATTCTGGTGGGCCGTGCTTGCCCTGCTGGGGGGCATGATCGGAGGCTATTTTTATCTGAGAGACAAACTGCGGAACGAAGAGGCCATGCCACCACCGCCGTGAGTTCAGAGATTGACGTAAAGCCAGAGCGACCCTGCGCCCGCTGCACCCGCAATCACCGCCGTCAACATATAGCGCCAGAATCCGCCGCCTTCGTCTTTTTTACGCTTCTCCCAGATCAACTCGACATCGGCCACAGGCGGTGGCGGTGGCGCACCTCCCTGACGGGGGAGCTGGGCATCTAGGCGGCGAACAATATCCGGAAGCATCATCAGCGTGTCGACATCCGCATTGATCCGGTCGGCGATCGCGGCCTCCGGTCCCAGTTCGCCGCGGATCCATTCCTTTACATAGGGGCCGCTGGCATCCCACATGTTGATCGTTGGATTAAGGTCGGTGGCGATTCCCTCAACCATGACCATTGTCTTTTGCAGCAGCAGCAAATGCGGCTGGGTTTCCATGTCGAAGTCGCGTGTTATCGCGAAAAGGCCGTCGAGCATGTCGCCGACCGACAATTCGCTGACCGGTTTGCCGCGCATCGGTTCGCCGACCGCGCGCAAGGCTGTGGCGAAATCTTCCATGCTGTGATGATCGGGAACATATTGCGCTTCAAAATGGATTTCCGCGACGCGTTTGTAATTGCCGGTGGTCAGACCGTAGAGAATCTCCGCCAGCCAGAACCGCGCCTTCCTGTTGATTCTCCCCATGATGCCGAAGTCGATAGCGACAATCGTGCCATCCGCTTTCACAAACAGGTTGCCCTGATGCATGTCAGCATGGAAATAGCCGGCCTCGATGGCCTGTTTCAGGAATGTGTGGACGAGCCGGCTGGCGATTGCGTCGAGATCATGTCCCGCTGCTACCAGAGCGTCACGGTTCGAGATTTTTATCCCGTCGACCCAGTCGAGCGTCAGCACCCGTCCGGATGTCCGGTCCCAGTCGATGGCCGGAATCTCATATTCATCCACCTGCGCCATATGTTCGGCGAGTTCAGACGCGCTGGCGGCTTCTCGGCGCAGATCCAGCTCGCGCATGGTCCAGCGCCGGAAATTGGCAATGACCAGTTGCGGACGCAGACGCTTGGCTTCGCCGCCCAAAGCCTCGAGATGCGCCGCAGCCCATTCGTAGGTTTCGATGTCTTGGGAGAATTTCTTGATTATACCGGGGCGAAGCACCTTGACCGCTACATCCTTGCCGTCCAGCGTCGTCGCGCGATGCACCTGGGCGATTGAGGCTGCGCCCACCGGATCGGGATCGATATGGCTGTACAGTTCATCCAGCGACTTGCCGAGACTGAGCTCGATCTCGTCGCGGATCAGATCAAAAGGGACCGGTGGCAGGCTGTCCTGCAGATGAAGCAGATCGCTAGCGGCCGATTCACCTATTATATCCGGGCGGGTGGCCAGCGTCTGGCCAAGCTTGATCGCAGCCGGGCCAATGGCCTGTAACGCCGCGGAATAGTTTGGTTCTTTCGGCTGGAATGTGCCGATACGGGCGATACGAAACAGACGCCGAACCTGAGGCGGGGTTGCCTTGTGCTTTTCGAGATCGCGCAGCGCCCCGTGTTTTGCGAGCGCGCGGCCCCATTTGAGCAGGCGGAATATATGGGTGCGGGAACTGGTCATCGTTGCTGCGCGCTCAGACTTTCCAGCCGCTGTGAATGGCGACCAGCCCACCCATCAGCGGCTCGACGTTGGTCTGGCTGAATCCGGCGGCTTTAATCATGTCGCGGAATTCTTCCATTGGCGGGAATTTCGCGATCGATTCGGCAAGATAGCGATAGCTGGCTTCGTCATTCGCCAAAAGCTTGCCGACTTTCGGCAGGATATGGTGGGAGTAGCTATTATAGACTTTATCAAAGCCCGGCCATTTGGTCTGCGAAAATTCCATACAATAGAAGCGTCCGCCATATTTCAGGACACGATGGGCTTCGGCCAGCGCTTTATCGATATGGGTGACGTTGCGGATGCCGAAGACTATCGTATAGGCATCGAAATGGGCGTCGGGAAAGTTCAACTGCTCGGCATTCTGCTGGCTCCAGACCAGTCGCGTCTCATCTTTCTCTAGCGCCCGGTCCACGCCCTCAGCCAGCATTTCCGCGTTGATGTCGGCAACCGTGATGTCGGCACCGCTGTCAACCATGCGAAAAGCTATGTCGCCGGTTCCGCCGGCCATATCGAGGATGGTTTCTCCAGCACGCGGCTTGACGCGGCGTACGAAACGGTCTTTCCACAAGCGGTGGGTGCCGGCGCTCATGGCGTCGTTCATCACATCATATTTCGAGGCGACGCTGGAAAAGACAGCGCCAACCTTGCCGGTCTTCTCGCTCTCGTCGACCTCTTCATAGCCGAAGGAGACGGTTTTGCTTTCGATGGCCATTTTTTGTCCGTGCTGATTTTTCTATGAAATCCCGAGTAGACGAGCCTTGGCAGCACTGCAATCACTCTATAGCTGCCCTTTGGACCGTAACAGATAAGGACTGACATGCCCGAGTTACCTGAAGTGGAGACGACCGTCGCAGGTTTGCGGCCGGTGCTCGAAGGTCAGCGCCTGTCCAGGGTCGAGCCGCGCCGCGCCGATCTGCGCTGGCCGATCCCGGTTGATTTGCGACAAAGGATGACCGGTGCCGTGGTGACTTCGCTCGGCCGACGGGCGAAATATGGTCTGATCGAAACGGATCGCGGTGACATAATGATCTTTCATCTCGGCATGTCGGGTCGCTGGCGGATCGATCCGGAAGAAATTGAGAAACATGATCATCTGTTGATGGAAACCGATTCGGGTCACCGGTTGACGCTCAATGATCCGCGCCGATTCGGGTCACTGGATATTGTGCGTAGAGAGGAACTTGCCAGTTATAGGCCTTTCACAATGATGGGACCGGAACCGTTGAGCGAAGAATTTACCGGTGCGCATCTGAAGGCTGCAACCAAGGATCGCAAAGCGCCGATCAAGCAACTCTTGCTGGACCAGCGGACGGTCGCGGGACTCGGGAATATTTATGTCTGTGAAGCCCTGCACATGGCAGGCATCTCTCCGGCCCGAAAAGGGGGCGCGATATCGAAACCGCGCTATGATCGGCTGGTTGCCGCGATAAAGCAGGTCCTGATCGCCGCCATTGCGGCCGGGGGTTCTTCTCTGCGCGATTTCGTGCAACCGGACGGAGAACTGGGATATTTTGCCAAGGACTGGCGGGTCTATGGCCGCGAAGGCGACGCCTGTGAATGCGGTGCTGTGGTGCGGCGACGAGTCGACAGCGGGCGGTCGACCTTTTATTGTCCGCAATGTCAGAAATAAGCCGTTCACTAAGCTATTGACGAGAATCGGCTGTCACGCTATTGGCCGCGCTCTTGAGCCGGAAGCTATCCGATTGGTACCGGCATTTAATTTCAGATTTTGAGGGTTTTTCATGGCTAATACGCCGCAAGCAAAAAAACGTATCCGTCGCAACACGCGCCGCACCGCGATCAACAAGAATCGCCTGAGCCAGATCCGTACCAAGATCAAAGCCGTTGACGCTGCTGTTGAAGCCGGTGACAAGGACGTCGCAGCTGCAGCTCTCAAAGCTGTGCAGCCAGAGCTGGCACGCGGTGTTTCCAAAGGCCTGTATCACAAGAATACGGCTTCGCGGAAATTCAGCCGTCTGACAAAACGGGTTGCGGCGCTCTAAGCAACTCAAACAGTTTACACAGAATAACCCGCCCGATTGTGGCGGGTTTTCTTTTGGGCGATCGCGCCGCTTCAAATAGCGAAAAATCGGGCCTTTGATATTGCGACCGTCTGATGCTCCCGTTTTTTCCTTGTGCTGTTGATCCGAAACGGTTCAAGTCGGGAAAGGGCGTCAATCTGTCGCTGTTCAAAGCCGGTTCAGCCCGGCTTCTCTATCTTGCTCGCCATGCTGGTGGGTAATTTGAAGGAAGAAACATGACTAATTTCACGAAACACGTCTTCGATCGTAGGAGCCTGTCTCTGTTGGCGCCGGTAGCACTTCTGTCGCTGGCGGCTTGCGCAACGCCGTTTCGTGCGGATGTCCAGCGGTTTGTCGCACTTCCGGACACGACTGGCCAGAGCTTCGCTGTGGTGGCCGCCGATCCCGATCTGTCGGGTGGCCTGGAATTTGGTCAATATGCGATGCTGGTCGAACAGAAAATGCTCGAACTTGGATATCAGCGCAGCGACGATCCGGCTGCGGCTGAGCTGATTGTCAGCATGGACTATGAAATCGACAAAGGGCGCGAAAAAGTTGTTGCCGACGTTGATCCTTTTTATCCTTCAGCCCGTTTCGGCGGATATTACAGACGTCCCGGCTATCGCTATGGTTTCCACGACCCGTTTCTCTATGGTGGATATGGCTTCTCAGGTTATAATGGAGTCCGCAGCTTTACCGTCTACACCACCGAGCTGGATATGAAGATTGACCGGGCTGCCGATGGCGAGCGTTTGTTCGAAGGCAAGGCCGAAGCGCTGTCGCGGTCGAAAAACCTGACCTATCTTGTGCCCAATCTAGTCGAGGCGATGTTCACCAATTTCCCCGGCAATAGCGGTGAGCGTGTCCGGATTTCGATAGCGCCCGAGAAATAGCAGGCCGGTTGCTCTCCGGTTTGAAGGCTATTCAGCTTTCAAGCTGGCGCAGCAGCATCCGGACGTCATTGTCCATTTCGCTGTCTTCTCCGCGCAGATGTTCAACCAGTTTGACGGCGTGAATGACGGTGCTGTGATCGCGACCGCCAAATTTCCGTCCGATTTCCGGATAGCTGCGAGGGGTCATTACCTTTGCCAAATACATTGCGACCTGGCGTGGCCGGGCTACAGCCCGAGCGCGGCGTTTCGATGACATTTCATTGCGGTCGAGCCGGTAATATTCACAGACCGTGCGCTGGATCTCGTCGATCGTGATCCGGCGGCGGCACGCGCTCAATATATCAGACAATTGCTCTTCGGCCAGCTCGCGGGTGATCTCGCGTCCGGTGAGCTGCGCGTAAGCGAGCAGCTTGTTGAGGCCGCCTTCCAGTTCGCGCAGATTGCGGCTGATCGTGCGGGCAAGAAAATCCACGACGTCTTCGGACACATTTTGATGTGGCATGGAGGCCAGGCGATGTTTCAGAATATCGCGGCGCAGTTCGAGGCCGGCAGACTGGATATCGGCGACGAGGCCCATGGACAGGCGCGACAGCAAACGCTGATCGACGCCATCGAGCGCCTGCGGCGGACGGTCTGCTGCGACAACAACCCGTTTGCCCTGACTGATGAGCGAATCGACCGTGTGGAGAAATTCCTCCTGGGTTGAATTTTTGCCGACGATGAACTGGATGTCATCGATCATCAGCAGGTCCGCTTCGCGTAGCGATGCCTTGAATTCCATGCCCTCGTTACGGCGCATCGCTGATACAAACTCGATCATGAACCGTTCGGCGGACATATAGATAATCGTCGAAGACGGAAATTCTTCGCGAAAGGCGTGGCCGATGGCGTGCATCAGATGGGTCTTGCCCTGACCAGTGGAGGACTGGAGATAGAGCGGGCTGAATAACGGCTTTTCGGCAGCTGCCGTGCGCTGCGCGGCATTGAGCGCCAGCACATTCGAGTGACCGGCAATAAACTGGTCGAACGTCATTCTCGGATCGAGGTCCAGCCGGAACTTGCTTTCCGGAACCGCTGGCCTGCTGGCTTTTGCGGCTGTGCCGTTGATCTGTGAAATCTTGGCAATTTTCGCAGATCCCGACTGGGCTTGAAAAACCAGCTCGGTGACGGCCGTGTGATGAGCTTTCCATGCCAGCAACAAACGTTCGGCATAACGGTCGCGGACCCAGGTAGCGGCGAATTCCGAAGGCAGCTCGAGATGCAATGATCCGCTGTCTGAGTCAAACAAAGCGAGGGTGATCGGCTTGATCCACTGACCAAAAATCTGTGCGCCCAGATCACGGCGCAAGCCGGTACAGATCTTGCGCCAGATAGCTTCGAGATCATCAGAAATGACAGTATTCTCCCCGACAACAGCGTCTACTGACGGTCCGCTAGCACGGCTTTGTAGATTTTTACTCACGAACATCCCCCGACAACTTCCCCGTTTGGCGCGATCACAACGCCGCAATTTGATCGTAGATCCTGATCTCTGCAGCCTTCAACACCCCCAGCCATGGGAATCGGTCAGGCACAAATATGCGTTGCTGAAAACACGTTTTCAACGATGATCTCTATTTTCAAATTGGGCTTCGTAATGGCAGTTTCAGCCACAAGCCGAGCCTCCTTAGTAAGCGCCTCTTCATGAGTCGATCAAGGGCGCTGCTGTAAAAAAAATGAAATATATCGATTGACAGCGACAAGCCGTGGATTTTTCTAAATATCTTTTTAAGTCACTGAAATATCAGAAAATAATTCTGTGGATAAGGATGTATAAGTCGCGAATCGCGGAGTTTGCTTGGGTTCTGGTTAATAGCGAAGTGATCATGGCAAATTGCCATCGAAAACCGGTCGCCGAACATCTTATCCGCTGCGGTATGCAATTAGGCTTGCCAAAGGGCTCGGGATTTGGCAATGGCGCTCGCCTGACCTCGACGATGCTGAAAAGCATCCCGTCATGGGGCGATTAGCTCAGTTGGTAGAGCGCTTCGTTTACACCGAAGATGTCGGCGGTTCGAGCCCGTCATCGCCCACCATCATCCCGACCAGGATCGGAGATGGTGTGATCACACGGCCCCCTTCAGCCAAAATTTGAGATTGCGAAAACGCAGGCCAGCGACAGAACGATTGCAACAGCCATCGGCAAGGGGCGCGTGTGGTTCCGTGGTATCGTATTGCCGGGAAAATCCGTGCGGAACCGACGACCCGTAATCATCGGTCCGACAAGATTTGCTTTCAGGACAAAATGATAGAGCGCGACCGCTGTGACATGGAGTGCGATCAGTACCGCCAGCAGATTGAAGTTCAGTTCGTGGATTTCGGCTAGCTGCCTGCCGGTATCGAAAGACACCAGCACGGCCAGTGGCCCGGATTCAAGTCCGTCGACATCGACCGAGAATAATCCGGTTGCAACCTGTGTCGCCAGCGCCAGCAGCAGGGCAAAGACACCGAGCACAGCCAAGGGACTGTGGCCAAAGCTTGCGCGATATTCCCCGGACCGCAACTGCCGGATATAGGATTTTATCGATCCGAGACCACGCACCATCGGAACAAAGCGCGCGGTCCATGTTCCGACTAGCCCCCATATCAATCGAAACAGGACCAGTCCGGTCATGGTCAGGCCAAGGCGCCTGTGCCAGTCCATATAGCCCTCTTCAGCGGTCCACCAGAGCAGGGGGACCAGAATCACCAACAGCCAGTGCACCAGACGGACGGCGCTGTCCCAGACCAAGATGCGCGGCGTATCCACGGTCATCGCGAACTAGTCGTCCAGTCTATATTTGTCATGGCAGGCTTTGCACGTGCCGCCCGTGGTTTGGAAAGCGGCGGCAATTGCCGTGACATCACCGCTCTGTGCAACGGTCTCCAGCTTGGCGGCTGCGTCCTGCATCGCTGTCACCTTGTCATTGAAATCCGCTTTATCTTCCCAGATGATCGGGAGCGCTTCGGTTTCTACGCCAGATTCGGGTCCGGTTCCTTCCGGAAACCAGTCAACCATGTTGGCTGTCTCTTTCGGAACGGCCGCTGCGGCGGTCTGGATCTGCACCAGATCAGGGCTGCTTGCCTTTAATTGGTCGCTTATAGCTTTGAAA